>DATFHD010000079.1:0-131423 GCA_035248785.1 Pyrinomonadaceae bacterium
CTGCTCGGCGACGAGCGCGACGAGCGCCCGCGCTGAGTCAGTCCGCACTCCGGAGTCTGAAAATGTTCTGCCCCAACTGCGGCCAGCGACAAACTTCCAACGACGCGCGCTTCTGCGCCGCCTGCGGCTTCCCGCTCAACGTGGTCGGGGAACTGCTGGCGAACCGCGGCCAACTGCCTTGGCGCCCGCCTGCACAAGTCTCACTTCAGCCTACGCCGCGCACGCGCGGCATCAGGCAGGGCGCGTTCCTCATGCTGAGCACTCTGGTCGTCGTGCCCGTCGTCATCTTCCTCGGCGTCGCGCTGATAGGATTGCCCGGCGAACTGATACCGTTGACGGCGGTCATCTGCGTGATGGGCGGGCTGATGCGAATGCTCTACGCGCTCTTCTTCGAGTCGAACTTGCCCGCGGACGCGCCGCCCGCGCAAACGTACGTCCCGCCCGCCTACGCGCCGAACTACTTCGGCGGACAGCAAGCTCCCTCGGCGCTGCCGCCGCAGCAGAGCGCACACGCCCCGGCCGCATACCAACGTCCTCCGCAACGCTACAACACGGGCGAGCTGGCCGAGCCGCCGAGGGCGAGCGTCACAGACCACACCACACGCCTGCTCGACAAACAACCCGAAGAGCCCACGCGCCTGCTCGACAAGCAGCCCGATGAGCCGCCGCGACAGTAGCGACGAGAGGGCCGCTGACGAAAGCGACGCGGCGCCGCCTGACGACTCGCTCGCCGCGCGTCTGCGCGAGCGCATAGCGCGCGAAGGGCCGCTCACGTTCCGCGACTGGATGGCGGCGGCGCTCTACGACGAGCGCGGAGGCTACTACCGCCGCCGCGACCTCGAACGCTGGGGCCGCGCGGGCGACTACCGAACCGCGCCCGAGCGCACACGCCTCTTCGCCGCCACCTTCGCGCGCCACTTCGCGCGGCTGTACGAAGAGTTGGGCAGCCCGCCCGTCCTCCACTTAATCGAAGCGGGCGGCGGCGCGGGCAGCTTCGCCCGCGTCGTCCTCGAAACCCTGCGGCGCGACGAGCCGCGACTCTTCGACGCACTGCGCTACGTCTTCGACGAGTCGAGCCCCGACTCGCGCGCGCTCGCCGCCGCGCTCCTCTCCGAGTTCGCAGACCGAGTCGAGTTCAAAAGCATCGGCGACTTCGAACGCCCGCTCGACCACGCCATCGTCTTCTCCAACGAACTGCTCGACGCGCTGCCCGTCCACCGCGTACGCCTGCGCGGGGGAGAACTACGTGAGGAGTACGTCGCGACGGACTTGAGCGGCGCCTTCATCTTCATCGCCCGCGAGCCCTCGACGCCGCTCCTCGCCGAACACTTCCAACGCGCGGGCCTCACGCTCGCCGAAGGTCAGGCCGCGGAAGTCAACCTCGAAGCCGCCGACTGGATGACCCGCGCCGCGCGACTCGTCGGGCGCGGCTTTCTCGTCACGGTAGACTACGGCGACGAGGCGGCGGGGCTCTACGGCGACCCGCGCAGGCTCGAAGGGACGCTCCGCGCCTTCCGCGGCCACGAGTTCGCCGCCGACGTTTTGGCCGACCCCGGCCTTCAAGACCTCACGACCACCGTCAACTGGACGCACGTCGCGTCGGCGAGCGAGGCCGCGGGGTTAACAACCGTCTCCCTCGAACGGCTCGACGCCTTCCTCTTGCGCGCCGGACTGCTCGAACAGTTGGAGCGCGAGAGCGCACGCACCTCGGGCGACGCCGAGACGGCCGCCCTCCGCCTCGAAGCCCGCGAGATGATTCTGCCCGGCGGCATGGCCTCACACTTTCAGGTGCTCATACAAAAGAAGGGCTAGCCTTTGCGTCTGTCTCTGCCGGCGGTTTCCTGATAAACTCGCCGCGCTCTACCCTTCAAATTTTTCCGCCACGCCACAGGAGACCGACGATGAAAAGGACTCTTGCGCCCGCGTTGCTTCTCGTCCTCAGCCTCGCTCTGCTCCCGTCCTTCAAAGTCTGCGCGCAGACGACGCCCTTCCTCTCGGACGAAGAGATTCGGACGCTCTCGAACGAAATCTCGGGCGACCGCGCCTTCGAACACATACGCTGGCTCTCGCACTGGCACCGAGACTCCGGCATGGAGGGCTTCTTCAAGGCGCGCGACTACGTGATGCAGGCGGCGCGCGACGCGGGGCTCGAAGAGGTGCGCTTCGTCGAGCAGACGCTCGACAGGCCGAACTACACGGCGCGCGTCGGCGAGCTGTGGATGGTCGAGCCCGTCGAGTTGAAGCTCGCAGACATAGGCGAGCATGCCGTCTACCTCGCCGACATGAGCCGCGACGCCGACGTGACGGCCGAGCTAGTGGACATCGGTGACGGCACCGAAGAGGCTCTGAAGGGCTTGGACGTGAAGGGCAAGATCGTCCTCACGAACGGGCCGCCGCAGCGCGCCGTCGAAACGGCCGTCGGCAAGCGCGGCGCCGTCGGCGTCGTCACCTACCAGACCTCCGAGAACCGCAGCCCGATGGACTTCCCCGACCAGATAGCATGGTCGCGCATTGACCCGCAGCCGCCCGCCGGCTCGAAAGGCACCTTCGCCTTTGTGCTGCCGCCGCGCAAAGGCGACACGCTGCGGCGGGTTCTTCACACCGAAGCGATGCAGGACTTCTTCGCGACGGGACGGATGACGAAGGGCGGGCGCGTCGTCGTCAAGGCGAAGGTGGACACAGACATGGGCGAGGTGCCGGGCAGGACGGGCTTCGTCGAGGCCGTCATACGCGGCACGCGCCCCGACGCGCAGCAGATAGTCCTGACCGCGCACTTGCAGGAAGAGCAGTCTTCGGCCAACGACGACGGGAGCGGTTGCGCCAACCTGCTGGAACTCGCGCGCACCTTCACGAAGCTCATCAGGGAGGGAAAGATTAAGAGGCCGCAGCGCGACCTGCGCTTCTGGTGGACGGACGAGATCGCTTCCGAGTATCAGTTCTTCGGCAAGCACCCCGAGGAGGTGAAGAAGATTCTGGCGAACGTCCATCAGGACATGACGGGCGCGAATCAGGCGATGGGCAGCCGCGTCCAACACCTTATATTTGCGCCGCACTCGCGCACGTCGTACTTGGACGCGATCTTCGAGAGCGTCGGCACGTACGTCATCAACACCAACAACGCCTTCCTCGCCGCGAGCCGTCAAGGCGGACTGCCGCGCCCGTTCACGCGCCCGCTCTACGCGACGCGCGGGACGCGCCAAGGGTACAACGCGCGCTTCGTGCCCTACTTCGACTCGTCCGACCACCTCGTCTTCCTCGAAGGCGCGATAGGCGTCCCCGCCGTCGCGCTCATCAACTGGGACGACCCCTACATACATTCCTCGGACGACGACCTTTATCAAATAGACCAGACGCAGCTCCGCCGCAACAACTTCCTCATCGGCGCCGTCGCATACTTCCTCGCCAACGCCGACGACAGGCGCGTGCCACTCCTCGTCGCCGAAGTTTATGCGCAGGGGCAGAAGCGCATGGCGAACGACCTACAGGCGGCGCTCGGCGTCCTGCGCGACTCAAACGGCGAGTCAGACCACGGCTGGAAGCGCGCCTCGATCATCGTCGAGCAGGGAATCGAGCGCGAGTCGCGCGCCCTCGCGTCAATCAACTCCTTCGTCGCTCAGAACCGCGACGCCGCACGCATGATCGAAGAGATGTCGCGCGGCGTCTCGACCGACAGGACGGCCGCCGCGCAGCTCTCGAACTTCTACCGGCAGTTGTACCGGACGGAGCCGCCCGCGAAAGTCACACTGACGGATGCCGAGCAGGCCGCTAGTAAGAAAGTTCCGGCCAACGTCGCCTCGCTCGAAGAGTATTTCGAGAACCGTGGGAAGGTGCCGGGCGAGGCGGGCGGACACCTGCACGGCTTGATGCGCTCGGAGGTCTGGAACTTCGTGGACGGGCGGCGCAGCTACTACGACATCTACAAGGCCGTCTACGCAGAGGCGGCCGCGGGCGGCAGTTGGTATTACGGCACGGTCACGCTCGAAGACGTGGCGCACCTGCTCGACGCGGCCGTCGAGGCGAAGGCGCTGACTTTGAAGTGAACGTTGAAGTGACCGTTCAAGTGGTTAGGTCGTCTTTCATAAATGAGGCCAGAGCGCGGCGGCGGAGGAATGAAACCGTACAGAGACGGCCGCGGCGCGGGCGACGGGGTTGCGCGGGGTAAATATTGAAGTACAATAACTTCAACTGAATATTCCCCCGAAGTCCGTCGCGAAGGAACGGTGCTTGCTGTAGTCCCCACTAGTTTCGCTGTTCTCTTCCTGCCCGTGTGCCTTTTCGCGGCGCGAGCGCAGGCTTTGCGAGAGGGACTGTCACGGGGCTCCGCCGGGAAGTAATTTCGGGCCGGCTAACGCCGGGGCTCCGGCGAGCATCCCAAAGGGGACGTTCAAATTCACTCGTGACTTTCCGTTTCTGATTTACGGCGCGCCGGGCCGACGAGGGGCCAGCGGGCGCGCAGAGGCGAATGACCAGACTGACAAACACACAGCCTTCGGGCGACGAGCCGGAGAAGGAGCCGGAGACCGGCGGGATGTGGGCGCGGCGCACGGGGCTCCCGCTCTTCAACCGCGAGCTGAGCCAGATCGAGTTCTACCGCCGCGTGCTCGAAGAGGCGACGGACGCGTCCGAGCCTCTGCTCGAACGGCTCAAGTTCCTCTCCATCTTCTCCGAGAATCTGGACGAGTTCTTCATGATCCGCGTCTCGGGCTTGCAGGAGACGCTGGCCGGCAACGTCGTCGAGCTCTCGCCCGACGGCATGGAGCAGTTGTCGCAACTGAGGGAGATACGCTCGCGCCTGCTGCCGCTCGTCACAGAGCACTCGCGCTGTCTGCGCGAAGACATCCTGCCCGCGCTTGCTGAGAAGGGCGTCGCGGTCGTCCAGTACAACACGCTCTCGCTGCCCGAGCGCCAGCACTTGCGCGAGTTCTACAAGAGTCAGGTTCACCCCGTGCTCACGCCGCAGGCGGTGGATCAGGGCCACCCGTTCCCTTACATCTCGAACCTCAGCCTGAACCTCGCGCTGATGGTCGAGCCTCTGCCCGAGCACGGCATCACGCGCTCGCTGACGGGCAGCAGCGACCCGCGCTTCGCGCGCGTGAAGGTGCCGCAGCACGTCCCGCGCCTCGTCCGCGTCGGCGACTCCGGCGCGAAGTTCGTGCTGCTCGAAGACGTGATCGCGGCCAACCTCGAAGCGCTCTTCCCGCGCATGCGCGTCAGCCAGTGCCACGCCTTCCGCGTCACGCGCGACGCCGATGTGGAGGTGCGCGAGGACGAGGCCAACGACCTCATCTCGATGATGGAGAAGTCGCTGCGCCAGCGCCGCTTCGGCACGGCCGTCCGGCTCGAAGTCGCGGCCGAGATGCCGGCCGAGATGCGCGAGTACCTGACGAACGAGTTGGAACTCGGCGAGGAGGACGTGTATTCGGTCGCCGCGCCGCTCAACGCGCGCGACCTGATGCAGCTCTACAAGCTCGAACGGCCCGACCTCAAGGACAAGCCGTACAAGCCGAAGCCCTCGAAGCGCTTCCGCAAGGCCGAAGACTACTTCGCCGTCATACGCGAGCGCGACGTGCTGCTGCACCACCCCTATCAATCCTTCGAGGCCGTGACCGAGTTCGTTGACCGCGCGGCGCGCGACCCCGACGTGGTCGCCATCAAGATTTGTCTCTACCGCACCGGCTCGCAGTCGCCCATCCCGCAGTCGCTCATCAGGGCTGTCGAGGAGGGCAAGCAGGCGACAGCGCTCGTCGAACTGAAGGCGCGCTTCGACGAGGAGAACAACATCGAGTGGGCGAAGCGCTTGGAAGAGTCGGGCGTCCACGTCGTCTACGGCCTCGTCGGGCTGAAGACGCACTGCAAGGTCGCGCTCGTCGTGCGCCGCGAGGGCGAGCACCTGCGTCGTTACGCGCACATCGCCACGGGCAACTACAACCCCGTCACGTCGAACTTCTACACAGACCTCAGCTACTTCACCGCCGACGACGAGATAGGCGCGGACGCCACAGACCTCTTCAACTTCCTGACGGGCTTCTCGCGCCAGAAGGATTACCGGCGACTGCTCGTCTCGCCGACGGCGCTGCGCGACCAGACCGTCAAGCTCATCCGCCGCGAGGCCGAGCACGCGGCGGCCGGGCGCCCCGCGCGCATCATCGTCAAGATCAACCGCCTCGCCGACACGCGCGTCATCGGCGCGCTCTACGAGGCTTCGCAGGCCGGCGTCCCCATTGACCTGATAGTGCGCGGCATCTGCATGCTCAAGCCCGGCGTGCCCGGATTGTCGGAGACCATCACGGTGCGCAGCGTCGTCGGCCGCTTCCTCGAACACAGCCGCGCCTACTACTTCCAAAACGGCGGCGAAGAGGAGATGTACACGGGCAGCGCCGACTGGATGCCGCGCAACTTCGACCGGCGCGTCGAGACGGTCGCGCCCGTCCGCGACGAGCGCCTGAAGAAGTACATGAAGGACGTGCTGCTCGACGCATACCTGCGCGACAACGTGAAGGCGCGCGTGCTCACCCCCGAGGGCGTCTACCGCCCCGTCGAGACGGAGCCCGGCGCCGAGCGCTTCAACAGTCAGACCTTTTTCATGGACGCCCCCGAGCCCCTGTGAACGTACGTTGTTGACACGAGGAGTCTCGAAGATGTTAACCAAGCTGTTTCGTAATTCGGCGGTATTGATGATCATGTTGTTCGCGCTCGCGCTCGTCTTCGCTCCGGCGCTCGCGGCGCAGGACGTGAAGCCGGCGACGCAGGAAGATAAGCCGGCGGTGCAGGAAGAGAAGAAGGTAGAGAAGCAGGAAGAAAAGAAGGACGAGAGCAAGG
Organism: Pyrinomonadaceae bacterium; assembly: GCA_035248785.1. GTDB lineage: Bacteria > Acidobacteriota > Blastocatellia > Pyrinomonadales > Pyrinomonadaceae > QHXN01. The sequence goes on from DATFHD010000079.1 coordinate 6,820, forward strand.
AAGAGAAGAAGGAAGAGAAGAAGGAGGCGAAGCAGGAGGCGATGCAGCAGGGCACGCCCGTCATCTGGCAGGAGCCGACCGACATCGCCTCGCGCAACCTCCTGCTCGGCCCCGGCGGCGACGCGATGAAGCCCGACTTCAGCCACGTCACGTTCGTCGAGGCGCCGCCCGAGGGCGGCTACTCGGTGAAGTGGCGCGTGCGCGACGGTGCGGGGAAGACTTGGGTGGCGAAGCTCGGCAACGAGGCACAGCCCGAGACGGCCGCGACGCGCCTCGTCTGGGCGGCGGGCTACCCCGTCGAGGTCACCTACCTCGCGCCCTGCGTCAAGATCGAGAACGCGCCGAAGCCGCCCAAGGACAAGAGCGTCAAGCGGTGCGAGGGAAACGGCTTCGCCAACGTCCGCTTCGAGGCGCGGCCCGACGACCAGAAGCGTCTGGATAATTGGAGCTGGGACAAGAACCAGTTCGCGGGGTCGAAGGAGTTCGCGGGGCTCGTCGTGCTGATGGCGCTGGTGAACAACTGGGACTTGAAGGACACGAACAACAAAATCGTCTACGTGCCGGGCGCGTCGGGCGGCGAGCTGCGCTACGTCGTCAGCGACCTCGGCGCGACCTTCGGCAAGACCGGCAACTTCATCACGCACAGCCGCAACGAGCCCGAGAAGTACATCAAGACCAAGTTCGTCGAGAAGGTCGAGGGCGACCGCGTCAAGTTCGACTACAACGGCAAGAAGGGCTCGCTCTTCGACAACATCACGGTCGAGCAGGCGAAGTGGATCGGCGACCTGCTCTCGCAGCTTTCTGAGGAGCAGGTCAAGGACGCGTTCCGCGCGGCCAACTACTCGCCGGAGGACGTGGAGGGTCTGACGCAGGAAGTGCTCGCGCGCATCAACTCGCTCCACACGCTCGGCGCGCCTGCGGCGGCCGCCACGACAGGGCAGCCGCAGCAGTGAGCCGCGCGGAGACGGCGTTTAAGGGATGACGAACGGCAGGCAGAGGGGCAGGGGGTTCGCCGTCGCGGTGGTGGCCGTGGCGCTCGTCGCGGGCTTCCTCTTGGTCGCGGCGCTGATGCGCGGCTACGGCTCGGGCGCGCACGACACGAACACGAACGCCGCGAACAGTTCGAACAGCGCGGCCATCGCCGCCGCCGCGGAACAGGGGCGGGAGGCGGGGCGCGCGTCGGTCGCGGATACGGACGCGCGCCCGACGCCGAGCCTTGCGCCGAGCCCTGCGCCGACGCGCGACGAATCCTCGCTCTCGAAAATTCTCGGGGAGGGGACGCCGCCGCAGTCGGGCGAGCGGCGCGACTGGCTGACGACGGCCGCGAGCGCCGCCGTGCGCCTGACGCTGGCGGCGCTGCTCGCGGCGCTGCTGGCGTTTCGCCCGCGGCGCTACGCGGGCTCGGTCAAGCGCAACCCTTACGTCGCGCAGACGCAGATACTGATGGCGGTCGTCGCCTCGGCTTTGATGATGATCGTCGGCGACAGCGCGGCGCGCGCCTTCGGCATCTTCGGCGCGGCCTCGCTCGTCCGCTTCCGCACGAACATCAAAGACCCGAAGGAGATCACCGTCCTGCTCCTCAGCATGGCCATCGGCCTCTCGACCGGCGTCGGGCGCTGGGAGTTGGGGCTCGTGTTCACCTTCTTCGTGCTGCTGCTGCTGTGGGGTTTAGAGTACCGCGAGCCGGAGATGGTGACGCGCGCGATGGAGCTGACCGTCAAGACGCGCAACATCGGGACGACGCAGGACGCGCTGCTCGGCATCTTCCGCAAGTACGACTTCCCCGCAGAGATGCGCGCCATAGACCGCCCCGACGACGGCGACGCCACGGGGTGCGTCGTCTACTACGTGGACATCAGCCCGCAGGTCAGCACCGACCGCCTGAGCGAAGAACTGCTCGCCACCGACCCGCGCAACATAGACAGCGTCGAGTGGGCGCAGCAGAAGAACACATCGTACTTCTATCAGTAAAACAGTAGACAGTAGACAGTAGTCAGTAGAAAAACGAGCGGCGCGTCTCAGCCTTCGGGCCGGACGCGCCGCTTAAGTTTTCTACTGACTACTGACTACTGACTACTTCCCTCAGTTCTTGCCGGCGAAGATGCTCTCGGCCGACGAGGCGTGCGCGGCGACCGTCCTGACCGCCGTCGCCGCGGGCTGCGCGTTGTGGCGCGCCTGCATCTGGCGGGCGTAGTCCTCGACGAAGGTCTTGAAGTCGCCGTGGCCCCAAGAGGTGTAGAAGTCGTACTGCTTCATCTCGGCGTAGACTTGGTCGTACGTCCAGCCGTACTTCTCGAAGCGGTAGACCGCGCCCATCGAGCCCGTGCGGTGGCGCCCGCCCGCGCAGTGGACGAAGAACTTGCCCGTTGCGGGGTCGTCAACCGTCTTCAGGAACTGCGCGACCCACTCCGGCTTCGGGTACGCCTTGTCCACCATCGGGATGTTAACGTAGCGCATGCCGAGCGACTCGACCATCCCGCGCTCGTCCCTCTCGGGCTTCTCCTGAAGGTCTATGACCGTTTTGATGCCCAGCTCCTTCAGCGCCTGAATGTCTTCGATGTCCTTCGGCTCGGCGCCGCGGTAGAAGCGCTCGTCCATCTGGCCGAAGTTCTTGATGTGGACGTTGGGGAAGGCCGAGTTCGACGCGCCCTTCGCGTAGGCCGCGGCCGACAGCAACATGACGGCGAACAGTGAGGTGACGACGGCGCGCAGGGGATTATTGCGAAAGTTCTTCATTAAACCCTCCGAAGGTTCTAGAGCCGGAAACCAGTTTTCGTTTGAATCGAGAAGGGGATTTCAACTCGCCCGGCCGAGGCCCGCTTCCGCGCCGCCTCTTCCGTCGCCGACGATTGTCCGCCTCATGCGTCCATCTCGTCAACCGGAACATTAGATTACTGAGCCTGTCACGAAGTTGTATCGGCCACCGAGCAGAACGACCGCTCAAATGTACCGCCCGCGGACGTAAGTTTTCGATGCACGGTAAATGTTCACGAACAATAAAGTTCTTCCCTGACTGAGCCATAAATATTGCAATAAAAGCATCCTTATAGCAAAATTAAATCAGGTTTCGATAGGACGCGGGTCTAATACTAAAACCGGCATTCTAATGCTGGTGCGACAGGCTTTATTCTCATCCTCTGAAATGGCAGGAGCCGATTGATGATCGGTCAGGCCCTTTCTCACTATCTCATCTTTAGCAACGACGATGGCGGCGCTTTGTGTTTGGCCGAACACACCTTACACGCCTCGTTTGGTCGTCGTGTCGTAACCAAACCCTTTGAACATAAGGCCCGGTGAGCAGCGCCACCATCACACTTACTTGGGCCTTTTGATTGGGTGAACAGAACAGTTAAACGTTCGCGTCACCAGCGGTATTAAGCCCACGAGCATCGTCATTAATTATGACGGAGAAAGTGAGGGGATCATAAGGCGTGACACAGTACCTACATTCCGAAGTTGGTAGGAAGCTAGACGATTAAGGATTAGAAGAATGAAGATTGAAGTGGTGAAAAGATTTTCGTATCGCTGCATGAGCGTTAGTGCCTGTAGTTGTTTTCGCGACACTAACTAGAAGGGCACGTAATAAAAATGGCGACGAAAGAGTTGGTAATGAGCGGCGAGACAGACTACGGCGCGGGTGGACACCGCTACAACGACGACCTTCTGTTATCAAAGGAGGCGAGGGAGCGAGCGCAACAACAGCACGCGACCGTGTTTCACGTGCTGGATCATGAGCAATTACGGGAAGCGTTCAGACGAGAGAACGACGCGGCGAATCGTGCGAAACGACAGTCGCACGTGGCGGGATTTTGGGCCGTGTTGGCGGCGCTGATAGCGCTGGCAGGCGCATCCGGCGAGCCGCTGTGGGGACACCTTGTTGCGCCGTGGCCGCGAATAATCGCCGCGGTGTCGGCGGCACTCGGGTTGGTGTCGCTCTTAGTCAGCGCGGCTGGGCTGATGTACGGGAGGCGAAAATCGTCTTGGCTGCACGCGCGGCTCTACACCGAGCAGCTTCGACAGTTCCACTTCCAGACGTTCATTTGGAGGCTGCCGGAGATCGTCGAGTCGTTGCGACACGGCGATAATTCACGCGACGAATACCGCGCGAAGCGTGACCAATGGTTCAAGATATTCGAGGGCGAGCTTAAGGGGAAAAGCGACGCACGGATGTCGGCTCTACTGAGCCCGACGGCAGTGCCCACGATCTGGCTTCACCCTAATGCCTCGGACAGTGATGAGATAGTCGTGCCGGATGCGACGGGGGTTAATTTGAACGACGTATTTCGGTCGTACGAGGTCTTCCGTTTCGAGGAACAACAAGGCTATACGGAGTACATGCTGCGGTTAACCAACAGACCCGAGCCTAGGAGCAACGCGGGCGCGCGCCCGGGGCCGACCAATTGGCTGTGGTACCCGGGCGTCAGTCAGCCACTTGGGTCAAAACGTAGAGTGCTGTCCGCATTGTGGGTCGTAACGCTCACGGCGCTTGTTCTGCTGCACGTGAGTATCCTCACGTCTCACATCGGAGGGTGGCACCTGTTGGAGGGGGCGTGGGTGCATGTGGCAATAGTGTGGGCGGCGCTTCTGGCGGTCGCGGTCAAGACGCTCTCCGAGGGCTTCGCGCTAACACGCGAGATCGAGCGGTATGAGGAGTATCATGCCGTGGTCAGCGGCCTAAAACAGGCGTTCCGCACCGCGGAGTCTCCACGCAGAAAATTGCAGATTATAATTGAGATGGAGAAGGCGGCTTTTGAAGAGTTGAGAGTCTTCCTGAGAAGCCATCACGAGGCGACATTCATTATGTGAATTGAGAGCTACCGACCGCAACGTCACATGCCTTGCGGCGCGCCCGTGTCATGTCACGGTTCAGAAGGATTCTTTCTGAGGTATTGTTATGAGGTATTCGCTAAAGAAGATATTCAGGAATAGGAAAAAATCCTTTTCGGAATCTTGGTTTGCAATCGTAGAAACCAGATTCGTTTTGTGTCTGGTCATCTTAGGTTTTTCTTGGCTCACGTCCGCCGCAAGCCTAAAAAATATCGTTGCTTCGACTGTGTTATATGCCGGCATAAACTTTCTGCTGGGCTTATGGGATTCAAACAAACTTCGTCTCAAGAAGATTCGGGCTATTCCAGCGTTGCTTGACGTGGTCTTCGTCTCGTCCCTCATCTGCTTCACGGGCGGGCAGACTAGTCCTTGGTTTCTGCTCTACGTCTTCCCGATAATCTCCGTGTCGCGATACCTGAGCTATGAGGGGAGTCTTACCTTATGGGCTCTGACAGCGGTGGCTTACATACTCGCGACTTACATTTCCACGCCAAGCGTAGATTACTATTCATTAGCTCTAAAGTGCATGGTGCTTCTTGGGATTGCTCTGGTGGCTGGTAATCTGACGCGGCACAAAGAGGAGAGTCTGCTGGAGATTTTCAAGGAGGTTGATAACGCGATTCTGGATAATTCCGCGACCAACAATGTGCTCAGGCTCATCCTGAGAAAGGCGTTGGAATTAACCAGATCGGACATGGCGCAGATGAAACTCCTGAACATCAAGGGAAGCTCTACATACACCCTCACCTGTCAGAGCGAGCATTTTCAGCACGTCTGGGACGTGACCGCGTTGTTCGAGCGGCATGCTGAAAAAGCAATTAAGTCTAAGAAGTATTCTGCCGTCCGCAGGCTAGTGGCTAGGGAGGGAGTGCCGACATCCTCGCTGTTCGTCCCACTCATCCTGAACGACGAGGTGATAGCGATCATTGCGCTGTACTCTGGCTATAGACTTCATTATTCGCGGATCGAGGCGGTAAAGCTGGGGAGCTTCGCGCAGCTTCTGGGCATAGTGCGTAAGAATGACGAAATGTATCAGGAGATAGTTGATTCGGATCACGAGAAACAAGCGCGTCTTAAAATGCTGTATGAGATTGGCGAGCATTTAAAAGTAGAAGAGGGATTGGAAAATTTATTCGAGAAGGTGGTTGAAGTGATGTACAACCAACTCGATTCCGAGGAGGCCGCTTTATTCATAGCCGAGAAGGAGAACAGGGGTTTAATAAGGAAGGTGGCCGTGAGAGGCCCCAATGAAGAAATTACTGAAAAGCTGCGGGACATAGAGCGGCCATACGAGCCGGGCGAAAGTTGGGTGGGAGAGATTTTTCAGAGCAGAAAGTACAAACATGAAAATCATGTTCCTTTAAGCGTAATTTATCAGGATGAATACTCAAAGACCCTCCCTTCCGGTAAAGTGCGCCACTACATCGGCGTGCCTTTGGTCATAGGGAAAGAGGTTCTTGGGGTAATCAGGGTGATAAACAAAAGGGCTGCAACTTACTCGACGGAGAACGATAGCTTTAAGCTCTCGGACAACGGATTCAACGAAGAGGATGTCGAGTTACTACAGACCATCGCCAGTCAGGTGGCGTCGGCAATTCGTAGCGCCAGTTTCATAGAGGTTCAGCGCTACCATCAGGAGTTAGTGGAAAACTCACCCGACCCGATCATCGTGCTTGACGAAAAAGGCAGGGTCAAAATATTCAACAAAGCCTGCGAGAAAATCTGGGGGTTCAGTGCAGACGAGGTCAACGGCAAACTCGTAACGAACTACTACGAGTCCGAAAAACATGCGAGAGAAATAGGCAAGCTGTTAGGGACGAAGGCGAATCATCGAATAAGGGACTATCAGGCGAGAATCAAGCATCGTGACGGGGAGGTTATACCGATCCACCTCTCAGCCTCTCTTCTCTATAATAATCAGGGCAATAAAATTGGTAGCATAGGAGTCTTCAAAGACTTAAGAGACACCATCAGGCTGCAACAAGAGATAACCAACGCCGAGAAGTTAGCCACGCTGGGGAGGCTCGCCCACACGATCGGACATGAAATCAAACACGATATAGCCACCGGTCTGAGCTACATTGACACTCTGGCGTATGAATGTGACGACGAGGAATTATCGGAGATATACCGGGACATTCAAGATACCCTTCACGAAGCCGTAGATAAGTTTCAAAACATGCTCATGATAGGGAGGCCCAAACCTCCCGAAAGAAGATTGATCAATCAAGATGATATCTACAACAGAGTTGCCGTGGCGTTACGCCGGAGGGCTCATTCCAAGAAGGTCGAGTTCACAATAAATTCCCCCGACGCCTATGAGCTGGAAGCAGATGTCGAGCAGTTGAAGCAAGTCGTGTCCAACCTGTTCGACAATTCGATCGACGCCATAACCGCGAAAAAATCGGCGGGCAATAAGGGCCGAATAGAGCTGACGACTCAGGCCAGCAACGGAGACCTGCATATCATCTGGCAAGATAACGGCTGTGGCATCCCGGCGAAAATCCTTCCAAGGCTATTCACGCCGTTTACCACGACCAAGCAGTCGGGCACGGGTTTGGGCCTGTTCATAATTAGAGGCATCATCGAAAATCACGGCGGCAACATATCGGTCGAATCGGAGGAAGGGAAATGGACGAGGTTTATGATAAAGCTCCCCCTTCACAAGAGGTCAAACCACGGAGAGAACAAATAACCTAAGGAGACGCCTCACAGGTGACGACAAGAAGACCACCGAGTCAAACAGCGCGCGGCTACCTGTTGAAATATTTCATCGTGAAGTTTTCTCTGTTGGCGATGGGCTCGGGCGACAGCTTGGGCAGCGCCGAGGCTTCAAAAATAGATGAGATACGAGGGCGTAAGTACAAAATACTGGTCATCGACGACAAGGACAAATTCCGAAAGGCGTTCTGCTTTAACCTCAAACGGAAATACAACGCCCAAGTCGAGGACGTTAATTCGGGCGAGGCGGGAATGGAAAAGCTCAGGGGCGGAAATTCTTATGACTTCGTTTTTACAGACATTATGATGCCGGGGATGACCGGGATTGACGTGTATCATGAGCTAAAAAAAATGGGCAGCGAAATACGAATAGTCATAATGTCTGCTTATTCTGACAGCGACCAGTGGAAGGAAGCACAGAAGCTGAAAGTCCCGCTACTTCACAAGCCGATTCCCGAAGATCAGTTGATCGGGATACTGGGAGCTTGAAGGGAGATGCCCATGAGAAGCAAGGAAATACTGATAATCGAGGACGAGCCGCCCTACCGTAAGGCCATCAAATTTGCCTTACATAACAGCGGCTACACCTTCTTCGAGGCGGGCTCCGTTTCCGAGGGCATCAGCGAGCTCGATGAGCATCCCGACATTCGAGTTATCCTCCTCGACCTGTCTCTGGGGGAAAAGGAGACTGGCAGAGGGTTTTTAGAGCAGATAAGAGAACGCGCTTCCCAGTACAGGATAATTATTCTTACCGAGCACGAAGAAAAGCTCGTGGCGGAGCAGGCAAGGGAGTTCGGAGTCTTCACTTACCTGCCTAAAGCCACGAGGGCTTTCACTCAATCAATAAGGTTCTCAGTTGAGCAGGCGTTTAAAGATATCGAAAAAGAACTGCTGGAAGAAGAGCGAGAGAGGTTGACGCGAGAAAATGAGTTCATATTTAAAAAGACGGAAGACCTGCTCGCAATTCAGTTGAAGATAAATTCCGACGAGCCCCTCAATGAAATTTTATCTCTCATCTGCGACTCACTACGAAAGCTGGTCGGGGCCTACACCTGTCACATACGCGTCTACAATCTGAAAACGGGCGATTTCGACTTGGCCGCCTTCGCGGGCCCCTCCGAAGGGATAAGAAGCGTTTTAAATAGTCCAAAAAGAAAGGGCGACCTATTCTCGTGCAAGGCGGCGGTGACAAAAAGGCCGCGCCTTTTTAAAAATTTACAAGATTACAAAGGCTTCAAAGATTTCCGAGAAGGGTTACTGAAAAGGCCCACACTTTCCGAAGAGGCAAGAACCTACCTCTACGCAATCAAGGAGGCATACATTGCCCCCATCACGACCAACATGTTTGCCGATGAAACCGACGCCATATTCAACATCGGCGCAGATTCCATTGACTTCTTCTCCGAGGAAAAGCAGAAGGTCATCAACGAATTCGTTACTCAGGCGACCATCGCTATCACCAAGGCTTGGCAGAAGCAGAGAAAAACCGAGACGCATCAGGACTACCAAAATATAAGCAAAGTTCTGGAAAAAATCAGCAAGACGCTTAGCGAGGAGAACAGCAAAGAGGAGATATATGACATTGTAATTAATGGCATAGCGGAAATCGTCAGGCCGGAAACCATCGTCATTTTTTTGCACAACAAAGATACAAACCTTTTAGATAACAAGGCCGAATTTGTGGGCAACAGAAGAGTGACTCCGAGGTCGGAGGGGCACCCGACCAACATAGGTTTGACGGGATACGTATTCAACGAAGGTAAGCCGCTCCGCATCCCGAACCTGCAAAGTAATGACCGGCGCAGCCCACAGGAATATCCAAGTTACAGCGAAGTTCTCGAAAAGAGCTACCTCCCGGACGTCCCCAGCAAACGAGCAAAGCACTACCTCGGCATCCCTATGCAAATAGGCGGCGAGATCATCGGCGTGATTCAGCTGCTCAACAAAAAATCCGATTACCACGGGAGAATTGAAAATAAGCAGTGCTGGCTCTTAGAGCGCGGCTTCAGCGACGACTGCGAAGGCGTCATGGGGATAGCCGCGAGTTATCTGGCAGTCGCTATCAAGAACGCGGAGTTGATAGAGGAGCGAAATAGAAAGATTCGTCAACTGGACACGCTCAAAGACGTCGGGCGATACACGAGCTCCGAGATGCCGCTTGACGAGTTGTTAGACAAGATTATTGAAGAGGCCGCGAATGACATACAGGCGGAAATCTGCCTGCTGTTTTTGTTGAACGAAGGCAAGACGCACGTTGTCTTGGAGCAGTCCTACGGGATTCCGAAAGAGCATCTCAGAGACGCAAACAATAAGGACGCACACTATGCAATCGGCCAAGGGCTAACGGGTGGCGTCGCGAAAACGGGAAAATCCGTACTGAAAAAAGCAGACATCCCCTCGGGCAATTATGACGACCAGATAGTAGATCATCTGCGGCAAATCTATGGTAAAGGCAAAGCCATCGAATCCCTGATGGTAGTTCCCATCAAAGCCAAGGATGAAGTGATCGGCGTCATTAAGGCCATAAACAAGAAGGGAGACGTTGACCAGTACAATCAGGAGGACTTGAGTTTCTTTGAAACCTTCGCCAACTACGTCGGTATCGCAATTGAAAATGCCCAGCGGTATAAACTGACGAATGAGGAACTGACAATCGCCGCGAAAAACGTCGCGCTGTCTCACCTCGTGCGCGCGGTGGTGCACGAAATCAATAACACTAAAGCGCTGATTCCCATAAATGTTGAGATAATAAGAGACCGGATGTCCAACTCGAATTATGACATCAAGGAAATGATCGATGTCATCGAAGACTCCGCCAAGCAAGCTGTAAAATTCGCAAACAGTATTCAGGCATTTTCTTCCAGCAAGCTAGGAGAAAGGGAGGCCCAAGATATAAATGCAATAATCAATAAGGCCATCCAGCAATTGGCGGCGGGTTTTGAACGCGATAAAAAATATCAATTAGTCAAGCTGGAACCAAACCTAGCGAGTGACCTTCCGACATGCTCAGTGTATGAAACCCCCTTCATCCAAGTCATTCAAAATATCGTTCTCAACGCTTATCAAGCGATGGAGGAAAGTAAGGAAAAACTTCTTACGATAACCAGCTACAAGGATGAGAAAAACAATTTGGTGAAGATAGACTTCACCGATACGGGGCATGGAATCGAGAGTGAAATCCTAGAAAAAATATTCAACCCGGAGTTCACAACTAAAGAAGGTAAGGGTACCGGGATAGGGCTCTGGCTTGCGAGGACTCACCTGAATAGCATCGAGGCGGAGATAAAAGTTGATAGCGTCGTGAACAAAGGAACAACATTTACAATTGAGATACCCGTAAGCGAAGCGGACGTTACCTGAGGAGCATCATGAGCCAACAGATTAAGGTTTTGATTGCCGATGACAACCGCAATGCGCGGATTACTCTGAGGAACATCCTCTCCGTTTTTGACTGCACTATTACTGAAGTGGAAACGGGGGAGGGCGCGTTCGAGAAAATTTCCGAAGAATACTTCAACGTGGTTTTCTTCGACAATAAACTTCCGAAAGCCGACGGCATAGAAATCATCAAACAAGTAAGAAAGATGAATAAAGCCGTGGGCAAAATATTCCTCTTAACGGGTTACCCCGAGGAGAATACCAAAGTTGAAGCGGAACGGTTGGGCGTGTTCCATTTTCAGAACAAGAAGGATATAAACTTGCTTGAATTCAGAAATAAGTTTAGGGAAGCGATCTTATAGTGGGGGAGAAGGGTTATATTAGTAATCTAGCTCCAGCGACGTCTGAGTATGGAGAGGGCGATGAATGAGCGGTAAAGAAACCATTTTAGTATTAGACAACGAAAAAAAATGGCTCAAGACGATCAATAACCTGTTGAAGGACAACTACAACCTAATTCTGACCACTAGCGTTGCTCAGGCCAGAAAACACGTCAAAGATAATAGTATCGCGTTGGCTATCCTCGACCAGAAGCTATCTAAAAAAAGAACGGGGATAACAGGGATACAAGTCTTGGGCACCTTGCGCAAAGATTCGCCCAGCCTGCGAGCGATAATTTTGACCGCTTTCCCCGACGACGATGATATCAGTGAGAGCTTCCACGCCGGGGCGCTCGATTACATCAAAAAGGGGTCGAATGATCTCAAGGCAAAATTAATCAACTCAATCGAGCGCTCGATCGAGCAGGGCAAAGAGAAGAAGAACAAAATCCAGCAGGGCGAAGAGAAAAAGAACGTTCGTATTTTTCTAGCATATCAGAATGAGGACAGAAAACGAGTCGAAGACCTTTTTCATAAATTGACCGCAAAAGGGTTCATCCCGTGGATGGATGTGTACAGCGCGGCGAAAGGGAAATGGGAGCCTCAGGGGCAGAAAGCTATTGGAGAGTCTGATTTTTTTCTTGCATGTTTTTCTCCCGGTTCTCTAAGAAAGAAACAAAGCGTCTTTAGAAAAGAGCTTAAACTTGCCCTTAAAATTCAGGAGGAATTATTTATAGGAGAGGTCTTTATCATCCCTGTAAAATTAACGGATTGCGAAATTCCAGAAGAATTCTGGCAATTTCAATACGTAAACTACTTTGAAAAAGGCGGATTTGCCAAACTAGTTAAGATGCTTATTTAATAGTTGCATGGCGCTCGAAGCAAAAAAGCGGATCTTAGTAGTTGATGATGAACCGAACTGGCTCATAACTATCAAGAATGTTCTGCAATCGGATTACACCCTAACCCTTGAGACCAATCCCGCGGACGCACTCGACTCTCTTAAAGAGGCCCCAGTCTCACTTGTCATTCTCGACATGAAATTTCCGGACGGCACGCAAGGTCTGGATGTGTTCAGGCAGATGAGGAAGATCACCCCCGATCTGCGCGCGATTATTTTAACAGGCTTCCCGGACGTGGATGATGCGGTAAAAACTTTCAGGATGGGCTTTCTCGATTATCTAAAAAAAGGCTCCGATAATCTCTTCACTGAATTGAGAGAGCGCGTCAGAGAAATTCTGGATGTAGACACCGAGATTTTGGATTTAGTTTCCAAAGGCGAAAGCGAAGAGTTGGAGTTCAAATCCTCCGCTCGTTGGGATTATCGCGAAAATAGAGTGAATAAGGTTTTGGAAAAAGTGATAGTTAAAACTATCGCCGCATTTCTGAATTCGAAAAAAGGCGGAGTCTTACTTATTGGGGTTGATGATAGTGGGCAAGTGGTTGGCCTTCAGCAGGACTACGATTCCATTGCAAAAAAGAATCGCGACGGATACGAAAGTTTTCTGATTGACATCCTGCTAAATGCCACCGGCAAGGATTCAATCTTATTTATCCAAATCACTTTCCATCAAATTCAGAATAAAGACGTTTGTCGCATTGCGGTGAAGCCTTCTCCGAAACCCGTATACGTTTCCGAAGACAAAGCCACACATTTATACATTCGAGCGGGCAACTCCACTAGATTGCTCTCAACAAAAGAAGCTGTTGAATATTGCAGAAGCCGTTGGGAGAATTGAACGAAGACTAATGTCGTATCAAGTTAAGGATTGCCTCTAAGAGCCGGCACTATGACAGTGCGCGTTTCTATGAGCCTGCCCGTGCCGTTGGCTCTGTGATACCTTTGATCTCAACATGCTCATCGCGCCCTCGACCGCGCATGTTACTGCTGAGTTGCCTCTAAGGCTATACACATTTGCTCTCATCGCGAGCTGCCATTCCTGCTGCAGTGAGTCTTCTTGGAAGAACAGGTCAGCAGCCCACCAGACGCGGCGCACCGCGTACTGCTCTCGAGTCTCTACCACGCCAGCCAATACCTGTGTCGTCAGAGGCATTCGTAGCCATGTGTATTCTCGCGGAAGTTTACGTCTCAAAGCCTTCAGCATAATCTCCCGCCCCAACTTCATTGCAGATATCCATTTAGAGCGGTATTCGCATCGCTTTTTTCCCGCGCGACTGATACATCATTCCCTTTAAGCTGAGTGGCGCGGGCTAGAGGCTTCAACCTCTTGCCAGAGCGGGAAAGTGATAGCTCCATGCGGGCGGCATGCCTTCGGACAGTCAGCGGATCAACGCCGAGCCTCCTAGCGATCTCACTGATGCTCAGCGATGAGGCCCGCCATGATTGCTTCAGCTTAGCCTCCCACGCCTGCCCGAACGAGATTATCCTGCCGATGCGGAACCTATCTTCCGGTGAGGAATCGGGGCCGGTGCGGACGTATGCAAATCCGCACCCACAGTTAAACTTAGCTGTCGGCTTACCATACCCCAGCCTGTCACCTAGCTGGCATCCCAGAATCACAGGTCGCCTGTAATTTCACTGACCGGTATTACCCGTCTTTCACCAAGCTAACTTGACGCATGTCGGCGGGCCGTTCCGGTTGCCGATATAATCGCGCCATTCGCTCTCCGAAAGGTTACGCGTCAGCCGATGACACGCCTCGGTTATCAGGTCGCCGACCTGCCAAGGGGATATGGTCAGGCCAGAGTCGGTATGAACGAGCAGTGAGTGGCCTTTATCGCCGAACTGAACGCTCTGGACGGCGTCCGGATATCTTACCCGCGAGACCTCATGCCCGCTGGCGATGTCCCATATTCGCACCGCCCGGTCACTGTCGCCGGTGGCGAGATAATTTTCGCCGGGGTCGAACGACACGCTACCGATATCGCCATAATAGTCTATCGTGCGGAGCAGTTTCCACGAACGGGCGTCCCAGATGCGCACGATGCTGCTGCCCCTGTTAAAAATATCCTTGAAACCAACCTTTACGGTGCTGCTGGCGAGATAGCGGCCGTTAGGGCTGAACCTAGGCGACAAGTTGAAGCCGGCTCCCGCCGGCAACACGGCCGCCGCACTGAGGTCGCGCAGGCGTAGCACGTGCAGCTGTAAGTCCACGCCGGCATAGGTCACATACTCGCTGTCGGGGCTAAAGGTGGGAGGGCTGAAAACGACAGAAAGGAACGTGGGGGCGGGCAAGGGAAGTATGCGAGGGTGTCGCTGAGGCTGGTCGGCCAGTTCCCAAAGTCTGATGCCGCCGTGGGTCGAGGTAGAGATGAGATACCTATCGTTCGGGCTGAACCCCAAGAACCCGACCGAGGCCAAGTCGAGTGTCAACCTGTCGTCATGGTCGCCCGTCAGGACTTCGTACCCCTGCTCCATATGTGCCAGCCACCTGCCGGTTGAAGTGTCCCACAACCATATCTGGTCCAGAACCGAAGTCGCGAGTATTTTCCCGTCGTGGCTGAACGCCATCTTGGGCGGGTCCAGCGGCCCGCCCGACCCCTCGCTGGAGATGACGATTGCCTTACTCGGCGGCTCGCCACTCAGCGAGACGGTGCGGGTCACGGTGTCGGGGCGAATCGTGCCCCCGTATAGACCTTTCGCGGTGTGGTCGAAATATGTGACCGGCACCGCCTTGCTGAATTCATCGGCCCCCAAAACCGTCTGGCCCGACGAGTCCGTCGGCGACCAATTCAACTTCCAGCCGACTTGAAACCCCGACTCCGACCTAGAGATGGTCTCCAAGTGGTACGTCGGGTGAGTAGCCCGCATCAGTTCCACGTCCCGGGCCGAGTCCTTCAAGACGACCCTGCCGCCGTCCTCCTCGGCGGCCGCGAAATACCTCCCGTCGTCGCTGAACGCCGCGGCCGCGGCCTTGCTGCCGAGGTTGATTCGGGCCACCCCTTTCCGGCCCGCCACGTCCCAGAGGTGCGATGTCCCGGCGCCCCCGTCTTTGGGGTTGTCGTTGAAGGCCAAGAAGTTCCCCATCTCGCCTAACTGAAACTCGTCCTTCCTGATGACCTGTTCCGCGAGGAGCGGAGGTCTCACCTGCCACACGCGAGCCGTCCCGTCGGTGCTGCTCGTCACGAGAGAGCGCAGGTCTGGGGCGAGCATCGAATCAGTCACACGTTGGTCGTGCTCTACCACCTCATAAGTCCCAGAGGCGGAATGCCACAGCTTCACGCGCTCGCCGTCCTGCACCAGCGCGAGGCATTCTCCGTCGGCCGTGAACGCCAGTTGATGAACCTCGCCCCCGACGTACCTGCGCAACACTTCCTGCCCGTTGTCGATCCCGCGGATGCGCAACACGCCGTCCGCGCCGGTGGCGGCGAGCCTCGTCTCGCCCGCGTCGAACGTAAAGTTGCTGAGGGGCGAGTCGGAGCGGAAGTTCGCGACCTGCTGGCGGTCGGCGACGCGCCAGATGACGACCTCGCCGTCCGGGGTGCTGCACAGGAAGAGCGAACCCTTCCCGCTGAACAGGCAGGTCGGTGAGTCTTTCGCGGCGCCGCCTTGCTTGTCCAGCCGGTCGGACTTGAGTGAGCCGACATCGGTAAAACCGGACTTGTCGAACGCCCACAGTTTCACCTCCGCCTTCCCCACCGTGGCAACGAGCGGCGCGGACGGGCTGAAGATGGCGTTTGAGATCTGCTCGGCGTTTCGCAGGCCGGTAACCTGCTTCCCGTCGCGCGTGTTGAAAATCTTAATCATTCTCTCGTCGGAATCATTGACCGGAGGAGCGCCCGGCGGCGCGGGCCCGGTGGGCTCGGTAATCTTCTCTTGCCAGGCGGCATACTGGCCGTCGTAACTGTAGCTGGCTTGGGCGAAAAACGAGAACATAAATCCCGGCGATAAGTACAGAGGTTCCGCCTCCGTCTTCCAGTCCCAGAGCCAGACTTCGTCGCCCAAGAAGTCAACGGCAATGTACTTACTGCCGGGGGGGAAACTGAGACGCCCTATATCGGCGGAGATATGCTTCAGGGTCTTGCGGTTGACCTCGCGGCCGGTCTTGAGTTCGGTGACGATCACCAAACCCTCTGACCTGTTTTTGTCGTCAGTGGTGTTGCCTGCGCTGTAAGAGACGAGGTATTGGCCGTCGGGGCTCACGGCGGCGTGGCGCACGCCGTCCGGGTGCCTGACCTCGTACACGGGTTGCAGCCGCTGACTTAAAGCGTACCGCAGGGTCTGATCGGTTTCGACGCCGTTGACGCCCAACTCCTTCTGTCTTTTCGCGGACTCGACGGCGAGGAGGGTGCCGAGCTCCTGAAACGTCCCGGGCTGGTCGAGGAGCAGTTGGGACTGGGCCGAGAGTTGCCGGGTCAAAGCAATCTGCCCCTGCCGTTCGGCTTCGCGGCGTCTTTCGTCGGCCACCAGACGGGCCTTCCTCTCCTGCTCCGCCGCCTTGATGGCTTTGTCGGCGGCGATTTTTTCTTTGGCGAGCGCCTCGCCTCTTTCCGCCATGGCCCGCTTTTCACTCTCCAATGCCTTTTCGCGCTGGGCGACGGCGTCGTCTCTCACCTTAAGAGCCTGTGCGGCCTTGACTATTTCTTGGTCCCTTTGATTTAGTGCGCTGTCCCTGTCGGCGACGGCACGCTGCCTTTGCGCCGCGTTGACCAACGCGAAAGCTCCGAGTGAAAGGAAAAGCGCTGCGGCTATCAACACGTATACCGCCTGACGCCGCCGCTTCCTTGATTGCTCTCGCTGCCAGATGGTGGACAGAGGGCCGTTCTTAGCCGCGTCCCATTCGAGTAGGTCGCCGGCCAACCGCACCTGCTCGTCTTCATGGTCACGGACGTGAGGATCTTTACCGGCCGCTCGGTGTCCCCTCAGGTCATACCAGATTCTGGATTGATTTAAGCCTTCGGCGATGATGCTTTGTGGGAAACATTCTTGAGGATTGTCTTTTGGGTTCAGAGCGTTCGTCACAACCGGGAGCACAAACTCGGCCCCTCGATGCTCAATGAACCATCTTATCTCCCTGTTAACATACCTCGAATTCACCGCGCCGGGGGAGCAAAGGACGATGAGGTAACGTGACACCGCAAGCTCTGCCCGGATGATTCTCCAAACGTTGCGCTCGTGTTCCGTCAGACCATCGGCCTGCTCGTCGTTGATGACCTCACGCTCTTTAGTTCTCGGGAGAGTGAAATCGCTCCCGTCACGGCAGATCTGTAAATGTCTTACAGGAGTGGACGCCGCGCCCGTGGACTTATGGAATGATTCCAGAAAGGATTCGAGCTTCCTCGCTAACGAGTAGTCGGTGCCTGAGTGGTAGCTGACGAAGGCATCATATTTGAAGTTCGCCTGTGACACCTCGCCCTGAATTGAAGCGTTGCCTGACTGGAGAGTCATAACTGTCGCCTCCGCATTAGGTCAAACCCACTTTAAATATAGTCGCAGTCTGGGAGGTGCTCGAACGGTTTGCGAATGAGGGCGCGCTCTTCGGCTGTCGGGTGCAACTTTTCCATCAAGCGGCAAGCCTGCTTCCAAGTAGTCTTGTGGGAGCCGGTTTCAGACCTCGCGGCACTAACCGCCGTCTCGTAAAGCCGCGCTGCCTCCTCATATCTCTTCTGAATCAGTAGCGCCTCGGCGGCGGTGGCCGTCTTCCAGTAGTCCTCGCGGTGGGCGGAGGTTCCGACGATTGCCTGCACCCGCTCCGCATAGCTCGCGGCCCTGCGGAGGTCTTCGTCAGTCCCGAGGAAGACGCTCTTCGCGGCGGCGTTGATGCCCGTGTAGTAATCGTCCTGCGCCGCCTCGAACGCCTCCGCGTAGTGATCGCGCGGAGGAGCGCCCACGATTGCGTGCAGCAGTCTCAAAAGCTCGCCCCCGTTAGGCCCGTCAGGGTATGAACTGAAGTCAAGAAATATCCGCCTCTCGGCGAAAGCCGGGAGCTTAGACGCGTCGAGTTTGACCGGCACGAATTGAAAGCCCGGCTTCTCCATGGACAGCTTTTCTAGCACCTCGTATTCACGCTCGACCCACTCGGAATCGCCCGTCGCACTCGACCAGATGAGCACCCCGGCCTGGCGGGTATTGAGCGCGCTCTGAAGTCCCTTGATGAGCGGGTCTCCGACCTTGAGGACGCATTGATCGATAAATACCTTGTGCCCCAGCTCACGTAACACGTCGTACAAGTTCAACACCCACGTCCGGCTGACCGAACGGTAAGAAAGGAAGACGTTCCACTTCTCGCCGTCGGACAACCCGCGGGGTTTCGGCGCGAACTGTAGCCATTCTGAAGGCAGTCCCATTGCATACACTCCTTCGGGCTTCGGAGACGAAAGGGTCAACATCTGGTGAGGCTGCCGAGGCTTTACCCCGTCAGCGGAATCAGATGGCCGTAGGACGAAGAGAAAGTATTACTGGGGAAGTTCGAAAGTCAATACTCGAAAATCAAACTATTTGATACGCCTATGGGGAGTCCGCTGTTAGAAAATGCCCCACATTTTGCCTCGCGGATAGTGACATGATCTTCTCGCCGACTGAAGAGTCTTGGCATTTACACTAGTTAAATTACTTGATATATGTCCCTTTAGTATTTGGCCTGAGAGGGTTGATTAAATGACTTCCCCTATGCAACCTCGCACAAAAGTCTTCATCAGTTACAGCCATAAGGATGCGAAATGGGTGGAGCGGTTTCGCGTGCATCTGAAACCGTTAGAACGCGAGGGCGCAGTGGAGCGTTGGGATGACGCGATGCTCAAACCCGGCTTGAAGTGGCGAGACGAAATCAGAAAAGGCATCGAAGCGGCAAAGGTGGCAGTGCTATTTGTCAGCGCAGACTTCCTTGCCTCCGATTTCATCATGACGAATGAACTGCCGCCCCTGATGGCGGCGGCGGATGAAGACGGCGCTGTGATAATACCGGTAATCGTGAGCCCATCACGTTTCGAGCAAACGCCGGAATTATCTCGGTTTCAAACTTTGAAGGAAAACCCTCCCCACAAACCCTTGAGCAACATGTCCCGCAGCAGTCAGGAGAACGTCTTTGTTAAGTTAACTGAGGCTATCGAAGCCGCGCTCCACGGCGACCCGGTACGCAGTCAGTCACGGGCATATATGGTTTTGGATAGTGGGCACAATTTAGAAAAATGGGACCGGGGGTTTTTGCCGCGGCTGCATGTTGATTTCAAGATACTCCGCGAAACTGCGTCACAGAAAGGCTACGCGTTAGTCGAAAGAAATCTTGGTGACTTTTCGTCGAATAATCTACAGAGGGCCAAGCACATAATCATCGTATGCCCCAAAGATTGTCATTACACTAAGGCCGAGATTGATCATCTGGTTCAATTCATCCGTTCCGGGGGCAGCATACTCGTCTTAGCTTATTACTGGTGGAAATCGGATCACGATACGAACATCGGAGAATTGACCGCTGCGTTCGGAATTAAACTCAACGATGACAGGCTATCCGACCCGCTGAATTATAGCGGCAACGAGTACATCCCTTTGTGCGCCTGCACCGTGCCGGAGCTAACCGACAAACCTGTAGACGTTCCCTTATGCTGTACGCTGGAACTGGGTGCCCAAGCCGAGCCCATCCTGATGAGCAGTGGCGACGCGAGGTCTGAGACTGTCCGACTGGAGGAGCGAAGAATCGTCCGTAAGTACGAGGCCACAGCCACCGGCCCATTCCCGACGGCGGCGAGGGCCAGAGTAGGCGGCGGGAAGGTTGCCGTAGTCGGTTCTTGGGAAGTGTTCCTCGATAAATTCGTTGACCAGCGCGAACACGGAAATGCCGAGTTCCTGAAAGGGGTGTTGTCATGGCTAACGACAGATTGAAGCCGAAGATACTGGTTCTATACGACCACGCTTCCCGAGATGCTTTAGGATACCTGCCGCTCAGATGGGATAGGGAGGCGGGAGGTGACGACTCGAACGGCGAGGAGTTTGAAGTGGGCGAAGTCGGTTGGTGGGGTGCTGACTTTAAAGGGTACTCTGCCGTCTGCCTCTGTCTTCACGGGCCACATAATCGGGAAAGCGAGTTCAGAGAGTTTGCGGCGAAGTGTGGAGAGGCAGGTGCCTTGGCGATTGGCGTGGCAGACGCAACCTATTATTCCTCCGAGGAGGTCATCCCCGCCGTCGAAGGTCTGCTCAGATGTAGCTCACGCGATTTGTTAAGCTTCCTACGGTCTCATCTGCCACAAACTTAGACTTAGACAATGTGCACCACCTCGTTTAATCGGCGGGGGCTTCGTCTGGCGCGAGAGCTAGGAGCGACGCTAGGAGCGACACGAGGCTTCCTGTATGGCCAGTATCGAGATGCCCTCGTTGGCCTCGTAGGGGTCGGACTCGCCGTGAAGCGGTTCCATCTTATCCTTGCCGCGGTGGTGCAGTGCCACGACGCTCCAGCCGGTGGGGCCGAAGGCGGGGCTGCCGGAACTGCCGCGTTCGGTCGGCGTTCTGTAGTGGATGAGGTGATCTTTACACGCGACCAAGTGGTTGTCGTACACCGAGTATTCGGTGTCGCCCCCCTCGGGATAGCCGATGATGTAGAGGCGCTCGCCTGCGCGGGCCTCATCGAGTCGAGCACCTTTTTCTGACTGACGATGTGCGCGTTGGTGAGCACCAACAAGCCCTCGCGGCCGGGGCAGAAGTCAGAGGCTTTGACGAGCCAAGCCGTTCCGTGCCCCTTCTCGTCGGCGTCGTCAACGCGCGCGACCGACCTGCCCCGCATGTGCCCCATCTCCATCCACTTGATGGAAACGGTGCCGTCCCTGATGAACTTTTTCTCGTAGCCCATTACCCTGAACTTCTCTTCGGTGCCCGCGGCGCGCGCGGCGGACACCTGTGCCTCGCGCCCTTCGGCCTACCACGACAGCGTCCCGACCCGGTCCGGATCGAAGTCTCGCACGAACCTCTGGATCGAAGCGAGGTCAGTCCTGACGGTGTCCAACTGAAGGTCTAGGAAAGAGCCCTTCCGGCGGAGGCGCGCAGCGCGCAGGATTGGCAGAAGCCATGAGCCCGGCTCCGACTTTTCGTCGAACTGCCAGACCTCTTCCATCTGTCTGAGCGTGCTGGCGAACTCGAACTCGTCCGCGTCGGGCAGGCCCGCGTACTCGACCGCGGCGGCCTGTGCCTCGGGGTAGCGGCCCAACGCGATGAGCGCTTCGAGCGCCGTGGCCACATCGAACGCGGGCATGTGCGCGGGCGTCGGCTCATTCTTTTCCCTCGCCCGCTCTATATCGTTCCGCCAGCGCGCAGGCATGGCCGCCAGCACGGCCTCGGCCAGTTCGTCCGCGTTCGGCAGTCCGGGGAGCGTGACGCCGTCGCGCCGCGCGCGGTGCAACAAGGCGACGACGTTGATGCCGTGCCAGACGTTCTCCAACGGGTCGAGGCGGTAGACGTACATGTATTCGTTCAAGGCCCGGGAGATGTTGAGGCGGTTGCGCTGGCTTTTGCCGTCGCCGATGTTGACGTAGAGCTGCTTGTAGATGCGGCCCATGAGGCCGCGGGCCTCCGTCTCTTCGAACGTGCTTGGCGAGTCTTGAACGATGGAGTTCAGTAGGAACTCGGGCGCGGTGAGCAACCCTTGGTCGATCAGCGCCTGCGCGTACTGCCTGCGGACGAGAGCCGCTTGCCCGCTTGGAGGCTCTTCTCGATGCGCGGGTCGAGGCGCTAGGTATCACCGCCGCGTACGATGTGGATGAGCTCTTCGCCGTGAAGATTGCAGGCGGTGTAGAAGCACATCTTCCGCGAACGGCTCATCATCATCGAGAAGTGCGTGCAGGGCAGGACGTTTGTCTTGACGCCGTCGGGGCCCTCATAAGTCACCACGTCCTCTCTGATTGACTCTTCAAGAGTCGGCAGCGGGACCGGGACGCCTAAAAAATCCTCCCGGTAGCTGACCGGCTGCCGGTCGGCGTAATCCTCCGGCCTGCGCCGGCGGGCCTCGAAGCCGTCGTCGTCCTCGTCCGCCTCCGGCTGGGGCGGGAGCGCGGTGGTAAGCCCAAGCACCCCCATCGCCTTCAGTAGCGCGGCCGAACTGACGCCGAAGCACACACGGTCGAGGAACCCGGCCACGTGCATGCCGGCCGCAGTCCCTTCGGCGAGATTGATGACGAGTGACCCGGCCCAGTCGCCTACGGTGCCGCAGTCGTGCATCAGTGAGTGCTCCGGGCCGGCGTACGTAGCGCGACCGGGCGCGATACAGAGTTGGTTATAGCTGTCACCATAGACCGAGTACAAGAGCGCGGCCCCGACGCGCGAGTCCTGCGCGGGATAACCAATGACGGCGATGTGCGGCGCGTCCGGGGGGAGGGTGCCAATGGGACGGGCTTCGGCAAAGTTCCCTCTGCTCCGATGGTAAGGAAGGCGAAGTCGTCGGCGAGCCCCGCGCCCGCGAACTATACCTTGGCAATATATCAAGATTTGAGCAGGGCCTGCGTGAGCCACCGCCGTTGATACTGTTAGCTTACGCAAGGGCGGCAGGTATCTTCAGTGGAAGTCTTGATTGATGCGGCCTTTGAAGTGCCTGAGCAACTAGCTCCCAAAGCGGCTCAAGAATCGAAAGGTTCTAGGCGGGAAGAACGCAGCACCAAAACCAAGCCCCAGCGTGGGTGAGTCTACGCTAAATATTTTGCTGTAGAGATGGCAAGCTAATCCCTTCTCTTCTGACCTTTTAGTGCTTCAAGCTCATCGAAATATCATTGCTCAGTGAAGAACTCAATTTTTCACTGACAGTATTCGTTTTTGTGATGGGCAGAGAGTCCCTACCTGTTTAGGTAAGAACTTTATTGTTCACAAACAAAAACGGCGTGCCTAGAAGAGTTCGAATTTAATCGTCAGGTACTTTTTCGGGTTCTGGCGGAAGTCGTAGATTAGTTTGACGGTCTCGGAGGAGAGCTGGTTGACGTTGTTGTAAAGCTGCTCGTCGGTGAGGAGTTTGCCGGCGGTGCCTTCGCCGCGCTGGACGCCGGCGACGACGTTGTCAATGCGCTCGGCGGCGGTGTTGAAGCGCGCGATTGCAGAGCGCGCGTCGTTGTAGATGGCCTCGTCGGTGAGGAGCTTGCCGGCCGTGCCGCGCCCCTGCCGGAGGTCTTCGACGATGAGGTTGATGTTGTCCACCGAGCGGTTAAGGCGCGCGATGGCGACGCGCGCGTCGTTGTAGAGGGCTTCGTCGGTGAGGAGGCGGCCGGCGGTGCCGCGGCCGCGGCGCAGGTCGTCGGCGATTGATTGGAGCGACTGGCTGACGCCGTTGAGGTTGTTGTAGAGCGCGGGGTCGTTGACGAACTTGCCGGCCGACCCGTTCCCCGCCTGCACCTGCCGTATCACGTCGTTCAGGTCGCGCATGGTCGAGTTGAGGTTGTTGTAGAACGCCTCGTCGTTGACGAAGCGGCCGATGGTGCCCTGACCCTGATTGATCTTGCCGGCGATGTCGGTGAATTGCGCCGAGAGCTTGTTGAGCTGCTGCATGAGATCGTTGCCCGAGGCGGTGAGCGCCTGCACCGTCCCGCCCTCCTCGCCGGCAAGGATGAGGTCGCCGTCCTTGACGGGGCGGCCGAGGTCTGTGCCGGGCGTGAGGTTGATGACCTTCTCTGCGCCGAGGATGGAGGGCGACGAAAGGAGGGCGCGCGAGTTGTCGCGGATGAGGTCTGTGGCCGGCCGCTCGTCAATCTCGCTGTCTATGGAGAAGCTGGCCTCGACCTTCTCGGTCGGGTTCTCGGAGGGCGGCAGCAGGCGCACGTCGTCCACCTTGCCGATGCGGACGCCGGCGAGCCTCACCTCGGAGCCGCGCCTGAGCCCGTCGCCGTTCGAGAAGCGCGTCCGCAGGTGCAGCTTGCGCGAGAAGGGCGAGATGTCGCCCGACGCGTTGAGGATCATGAAGATGAGCACGCCGATGGCCACGACGACCAGCAGGCCGACGCGCACCTCGCGGATTCCGACTCGCTTCTTCGCAGCAGGCATGGCGTTCTTCCTTCAGTGTCCGCGGATGAACCGCTGGATGTAGGCGTCCTGATTCTTGTGGAGCGACTCGTCGGTGCCCTCGAAGATGATTTTGCCGCCGCGCAGCATCAAGACCTTGGTGTTGGTCAGGCAGAGGCGCTGGCCTTCTTCCTCGAAGACGATCTCGCCGTCGTCGTTCACCACGGCGTACTCCGAGGTCAGGTACTTGACGTTGTTCATCTCGTGCGTGACGAAGATGGAAGACACGTCTTCGAGGTCGCGCAGCTTGATGGCCAGCTCGCAGATGGTGCGCGCGGTCGGAGGGTCTAGCCCGGCCGTGGGCTCGTCGAACATGACGATCTTCGGGCCGCCGACGAGCGCGCGGGCGATGCCGACGCGTCGTCGCATGCCGCCCGAGAGCTCGATCGGCATCTTGTCTATCGCGTCTTCGAGGTTGACGAAGCGGAGCATGCGCCGAACCTCCTGCTCGACCTCCTCCTCCGGCACGTTCTGCTCGTGCAGGCGGTAGGCGACGTTGTCGTAGACCGAGAGCGAGTCGAAGAGCGCGCCCTCCTGAAAGACCATCCCGATCTTCTTGCGCACGGACATCATCTGCGCCTCCGTGTAGTCGGTGATGTCCTCGCCGTCCACGATGATGCGCCCCGAGTCGGGCTTCAGGAGGCCGAGGATGAGCTTGATGGTCGTTGACTTCCCGCCGCCCGAGCCGCCGAGGATGATCTTCGTCTCGCCCTTCTGCACCCTGAAGCTGAGGTCGTTGAGGATGACCTGCTCGTCGAAGGCGAGCGTGACGTTGCGGAACTCGATGGCCGGCGTGATGCGCTCGCGGTCGTCAACCTCGTGGAAGGTTGATTCGGCCGCGGCCTCGCTCACGCCGCCGTGCGCCGCCCCCGTCGGCTCCCGCTCCCGCTCTTCGACTTCCGCTGAAGACATCTGAACTCCCGGCGTCCTATCTCAGCCCGTCGGCAGGCCGAAGACGAGCTGTAGCGCGCGCGTGATGAAGTAGTCTGCGACGATAATCAGGATGGACGTGGCGACGACGGCCGTCGTCGTCGAGCGCCCGACGCCCACCGTGCCGCCCTCCGTGCTCAGCCCCTTCTGGCACGCGACCGTCCCGATGATGAGCGCGAAGGCCACGGTCTTGACGAAGCCGCCGACGATGTCGTCGGTCGTCAAACCGTCCCAGACCGCCGCCATGAAAGAGCTTGAGCCGAGCCCGAAGAACTGCGTCGAGACGACCCAGCCGCCGCCGATGCCGACGCCGTCGGCGATGAGCGTCAGCAGCGGCAGCGTGATAATCAGCGCCACCAGCCGCGGCGCCACGAGCTTGCGCACGGGGTCTGTCCCGAGCGCGCGCATCGCGTCTATCTGCTGCGAGACGACCATCGAGCCGAGTTCGGCCGCGATGGCAGAGGCGACGCGCCCAGCCACCATCAGCCCCGAGAGCACCGGCCCCAGCTCGCGCACGAGCGCCGTCGCCACGAGTCGTCCGGTCTGATCCTGCGCGCCGTAGTATTTTAGCGTGGGATAGGTTTGCAGCGCGAGCACGCCGCCGGTGAAGAAGCCCGTGAGGAGGATGATGGTCAGCGAGCCGACGCCGATCACGTCCATCTGCGCGACCATCTCGGGGACGTAGGCCGGGCGGCGGAAGAGCCTCCGCGCGGCGCGCGCCGCGAGCAAGGTGGTCTCTTGAACCTCAAGCAGAGCGCGCAGGGCGAAATTCATGCGTGCAAAAGGAGCCGGGTAACCTTCGCGCAGGAGATGTGCCGACCCTTTGCGCCGCGCGCACGGACGCCGATGTGTCGGTGCGTCGTCAACGCGCAGCGGACTCGAACGAAACTGTTGACGGTCGGCCTGTAGCGAGCGGGCTTATGATGTGCAGAAACCGGCGGGTGCGTCAAGCGTTAAAGCGCCTTTCGCCCGGCGCGGTGAAGAGTTTGAGAATTTCAGATTTGAAATTCGGTTAGTTCTCGTCGGGCGGCGGGGGCTGTTCGCCGCGCAGGCGCCTGCGCAATAGCTGCTGGCGTTGGGCCTGACGGCGAAGCTGTCGGAACGTGCGGAGCTGCTCGGGCGTCAGCACGCTGCGAACCTGCAACTCGGTCGAGGCGCGGAGCCGGAGCGCCGCGGCCTGCGCCTCCGAAAGGGCGCGCGTGCGCTGCTCGACCAGAGCCTCGTCAACCGTGTCGGCGTAGATCGCCTCGTCGAGCGCGCGCCGCGCGAGACGCACGCGCCGCGTCAGCTCGCGCGCCTCCGTCTCGCGCTGCCGGCGAATCTCGCGCAGACGCTCGCGCTGCTCCGGCGTCAGGTTCAGCCGCTTCATCAGCGCGTTGCCCGCGCCGTGCTGCCGTGCGCCCTCCTGCTGAACTGCCTGCGGCGCGTCCGGCTGAACCGGCTGCTGCGCGGACTGAGCGCGCGCCTGTGAAACTTGAAGGACGAGCAGGAGTGCGAGAACCGCCAGCGCCGAAGCGAACGGCGCCCGACGCCCGCGTTCAATTTTTGTGAGCGACACCTTCATCAACTTCCTCTTCAAGAAGAGTCGGCAAACGTGAAAGAAGAATCAATAACTGCCGTCGTTCAGAAGGTCTGAAAGGCGCGGCAGGTCGGCCGTCTCTTCGTCGCGCCCCGCCGCGCGCGGGCCGGTGCGCGCGGGCCGCGCCGCGTTCTGCTTCGACGCCGCGCGCTGCTCGGCCTTCCTCTTCGGCTGCTGCCCGGCGGTGTAGCTGACGACCTCTTCCTGCGTCTGCTGCGACTGTTGCTCTCGCGTCTGCGCCGCCTGCCACTCGGCCTTCGCCTCCTTCAGACGCCCTGCCACGATGGCCGCGACCTGCTCGTCCGTGTAGCCGCGCGCGGGCTCCACGACCGTCTCGATCACGCGCTCGGTCACGACCCTCTCGGGGACGCCCGTGCGGAAGGCGAGGCCGTCCGCGTCCCAGCGTACCTCCGTCCGCGCCACAGTCAACGCGGCCAGCGCGCAGACGGCGAGCAACGCGGCCGCCGCGCCCGCGCGCAGCCAGAGCGGCGAGAGCGCGAAGAACTCGCGCAGCGCCGACGCGGCCGAGCGCACGCGTTCGACGCGAGGTGGCGCCGCGTTCGTGAAGGCTTCGTGGAGGTCGAGCGCGGGGATTGAGCCGAGCACTTGCGCGCGCCACTCGCCTAAGCTATCGCGCACGCCGCCGAAGGCCGCGAGCTCTTCGCGGCACGCGGCGCAGGCGTCCAAGTGTCGCCGGAAGAGTTCCGCCTTGACGGGCGACGCCTCGCCGTAAAGATATGCGACCAGCTCTTCCGAGCGGCCGCAGCCGCGCGGCTCCGCGCCCTCGTCTCGGTGCGTGTTCGTCTCCTCGTTCATTCCGGGGCTACCTCCGTCTCAAACCTTTCGAGCCGCAGACGCAACTGCCTGAGCGCCGTGTAGAGGCGCCCCTTGACCGTGCTCAGAGGGATGCCGAGCGCGTCGGCTATCTCCTGAAACGTCAGTTCCTCGAACTCCTTCAGCAGAACCACCTCGCGCAACTCGCGCGGGAGCGCCGCGACGGCACGCCGCACGGCCTCGGCGCGCTGCTTCGACTCGGCCGCGTGCGCGGGCGAGCCCAACGCGCCCTTCGCGACGAGGCGCAGGGCCGGCGCCTTCTCTTCGTCTTCAATCCCCGTCTCGGCCCGCACGCGCGCGCGGCGCTGGCGAGAGATGCACTGGTTGACTGCGATGCGGTGGAGCCAAGAGGAGACTTTCGCCTCGCCGCGGAACCCTTGCAGGTTGCGGTAGGCCGAGATGAAGGTCTCCTGCGCGGCGTCGCGCGCCTCCTCGACGCTGCCCGTGATGCCGTAGGCCAGCGCGTAAATCTTGCGCTCCCAACGGCGCACGACCTCGCCGAAGGCGTCGCCGTCGCCCGCCAGCGCACGTTCCACCAACTGCTCGTCGGTCGTCAAAGTCACCTTAACAATCAGACACGAGCCTCAGACTCCCCGGCGCCCGGCCGGCGCGCTCAACCCTTTTGACGCACGCGGGCCGCCGAAAGTCTGCAAAAGTGCATGAAATAAGGGCTGGAAGAAGATGAAATACGCGCCCTGTTAAACTGCGGCCAAATGTTGACAACAGCGCCGCCGGTTCGTTAACTTGAATACGGCGGCCGCGGCGCGCGCGACCGCCCAAACTTTTAGGCCGTCCGTGCCCGCCTGATTCAAAGCCTTCGCTTACAAACTTTCTCCTTCGATGCTGGATAAACTGCGCCGCGTCAGGCTGCTCTACATCGTTCTGGGGACGCTGCTCGTCGTCGGGCTCCTCCCGCTCGGGATGGCCGGCTGGATGCTTTCCGGCCGCAGCGCGACCGAGCTGCGCCAGATCGAAGGGCGCTATCAGGCGCAGCTCGTGCAGGACAAGGCGCGGCAGATTGAGCTTTACGGCCAGCGCTACCGCGAAGTCGTCACGGGCCTCGCGCGCGCCTTCGAGTTGACGGGCGGCGTCGGCGTTCTGGGTCAGGCCGGCAGCGACGAGCGTCTGCAAAAAGCCGTCGAGGCCGACCGCAACCTCGACGCGCTCGCCATCATGCCCGTCGCGGGCGCGCCGCACGTCGCCTACAAGCCCGACGCCATCACGCGCGACGAGGTCAACGCGCGCGTCAACGTCTCGCTCGCCGACATGGCCGACGCGGGCGTGCGCATCAGCGGCCCGCACCTCATACGTTCGAGTCAGGAGATGGCCCTGACCATCGCCGCGCCCGTGATGGGCGGCCCGGAGTCGAACGAAGTCATCGCGGCCGTCGTCGCGGTCGTCTCCTTCCGCGACGTGTTCGCCTCCGTCCAGCAGCAGACGCCGATGAGCGAGCGCGAGCTGCTTGAGCGCGGCATGCCCGTCATCTTCGTCGTCAACTCGGACGGCCGCGCGGTCGCGCACCCTGACGCGCGCGTCGCGCTGGCTGAACGTTCGATGATGGACTTGAAGGTCGTGCAGGATTGGAGCGCCACCGGCCGACAAGTTAAATCGGCACTCGCGCCCTTCAACGTCGAGCGCGACGGCGAAGAGGTGCGCATGCTCGGCGCCTACGCCACCGCGCGCCTCGACGAGCGCTCGCCCCTCGGCGTCATCGCCATACAGGACGAGCACGCCGCCTTGCAGTCGGTCGCGGACATGCGCCGGCAGACGCTCTACATCAGCCTGCTCGCGGCGACCTTCGCGCTCGTCATCGGCTTCGTCTTCGCGCGCCGCCTGACGCAGCCCGTGCGCGAACTCGCGGCCGGCGCGCACCGCATCGCGGGCGGCGACTTCTCGCAGCGCATTGACGTTCGGAGCAAGACGGAGCTGGGCGAGCTGGGCGAGTCTTTCAACCAGATGACCGACCAGCTCGAACACTACATCGAAGACCTGCGCACCGCGGCCGAGGAGAACCGCCAGCTCTTCATCGGCACGGTCAAGGCGCTCGCCGCCGCCATTGACGGCAAAGACCCGTACACGCGCGGCCACTCGGAGCGCGTCTCGCGCTTCTCGCTCGCCATCGCGGATCACCTACATCTCCCCGACGACGAGATGGAGAAGCTTCGCATCAGCGCCCTGCTCCACGACGTGGGCAAGATCGCCATCGAGGACAACATCCTGAAGAAGCCCGCCGCACTCACCGACGAGGAGTTCCAGATCATGAAGGAGCACCCACAAAAAGGGTACAAGATCATGTCTCAGATTCCCGCGATGAAGGACTTCCTGCCCGGCATGTACATGCACCACGAGATGATGGACGGCCGCGGCTACCCGCAGGGCTTGAAGGGCGAGCAGATACCGATGCAGGCGCGCATCGTCTCGGTCGCAGACACCTTCGACGCGATGACGACCGACCGCCCGTACCAGAAGGGCATGAGCGTCGAGGACGCGCTCGCGCGCATCAAGACCTTCGTCGGCACGCGCTACGACGGCGCGGTCGTGCAGGCACTCGTCGAAGCCTGCGAGTCGGGGCAGATATCCGCCGGCCGCGTCAAACTCTCCGAGCGCACCAAGCGCCTCATGGCCGGCGCTACCTACACCAAGCCCGCGGCCCTCGCCCAACGCGAAAAGCAGCCGGCGACGGTCTGACACAAATTAAATTCAGCACGACGGCCGCGGGGTGCTTTTGTCGCCCCGCGGCCGTTACGTTTATAATGCCCCTTTTCAAAAGTCCGAAATTTTTTCGACAAGGTAATCATCCGACACGATGCCATTCTGGAGACGCAAAAAAGAAGACCGCTTCGTCACGCTCGGCCTGAACGAGCCCGCGGTCCCGGCCAAGACCGAGAGTAGGCTGGAACCGCCCGCGGCCGTCGAGACTCCGAGCCCCGTGCCTGTCGCCGTCCCGCCCGCGGTCGAGCCAGTCCCGACCGGCGCGCCGCCTACACCAGCGCCCGCGGCCGAGTCCGGCCTGACCGACACGCACAAGGCGGAAGTGGTCGAGAGCCCGCGCCCCGCGCATGCCGAGGCGGACGCGCTCGCCGCCGGTCAACGCGAGCAGCAGACCGCCGCGCGCGCGCCGCAAACGGCCGCCGAACGTCCGGCTCAAACAGTCTCGGAACGTCCGCCGCAGACTCCGGAGCGCCCGCCGCAGAGGCCCGCGCCGACGCGAGCGCCGTCGGCGTTCTCCTCGTCTTCAATCCTCGGGCTCAACCGCACTGACGAAGAGCTACAGGCCGAGATTGAGGCTCTTGAGCAGACCTACGCCGCGCGCTTCACGCGCGCCATCGCGGCCACGCGCGAGTCTCTGTCGGAGAAGATTGACGCCGTCTTCGAGAACCGCAAGCAGATTGACGCCCAACTCCTCGACGAACTGGAAGAGGCGCTCATCGCCGCAGACCTCGGCGTCAACACCACGCTCGAAATCCTCGACAAGGTTCGCCGCGGCATCTCGCGCAAGGAGATCGGCGACATCGCCGCGCTCAAACACGCGCTCAAGAGCGAGCTTCTCAACATCCTCCGCGACTCAGAGCGCAAGGGCGTCGCGACCGAGGAGAGCGTGGACGAGGCGATAACGCCGTACGTCATCATGGTCGTCGGCGTCAACGGCGTCGGGAAGACGACGACCATCGGCAAGCTCGCGCAGCGCATCAAGGCCGAAGGAAACGACGTGCTCATCTGCGCCGCAGACACCTTCCGCGCCGCCGCCTCAGACCAGCTCGCCATCTGGGCCGAGCGCACAGGCGTCCCGCTCATCCAGCAGAAGTCGGGCACAGACCCCGCGGCCGTCCTCTTCGACGCGCTCAAGGCCGCGAAGGCACGCCGCTCCGACGTGCTCATCGTGGACACCGCCGGGCGCCTGCACAACAAGTCTAACCTGATGGCCGAACTCGAAAAGATGAAGCGCGTCGCGGGGCGCGAGGTCGAGGGCGCGCCGCACGAGACTCTGCTCGTCGTGGACGCCGTCACGGGCCAGAACGGGTTGGAGCAGGCGCGGCAGTTTTTGAAGACCGCGGGCGTCACCGGCATCGTGCTCACGAAACTCGACGGCACGGCCAAGGGCGGCATCGCCGTTGCCATCTCGAAGGAGTTGGGCCTGCCCATACGCTACGCAGGCATCGGCGAGAAGGTGGACGACCTCGTCGTCTTCGACCCCGAGCAGTACGTCAACGGCCTCTTCGCGTGAGCGCCGCACGCGCGGACGGCTTCCGCGCGAACACTTGAGCTTGAGGTGTGTGTGATGAGATGTGTGGCCTGCGGAAACGAGGGACTCGTCGAGGGACGCGTGGCCTACGGACGGGGGGCCGACGAATTGCGTTTCACACCCGGCGAACAAACTTTCCTGAAGACGATGTTCGGCATCGGTTCGCGTCCCGTGCGCGGGTACGGCTGCGCGCGCTGCGGCCACCTGCAACTCGCCGTCGAGTTTAGCGAAGACGAGCTTCAGCAGTTCCTCGAATTCGAGGGCCAGCAGCCGGGCGTCTTGGAACGGTTAGGCGAGGAAGAAGGCGGGCGGGACGGCTGACCGCAGTTACCTTTGACTGAATCCCTTTCAAACGCGAAACCAGAGACGCCCGGCGCGCGCGACGAACCAGACTCGCGCATGATGGCGCGCGCGCTCGAACTCGCCGCGCGCGGGGCGGGGCAGGTGAGCCCGAGCCCGCTCGTCGGCTGCGTCGTTGTGGACGCGAACGGCGAGGTCGTGGGCGAGGGCTTCTACCTCTACGAGGGCCTGAAGCACGCCGAGACTTTGGCGCTCGAAGAGGCCGGCGCGCGCGCGCGCGGCGCGACCGCCTACGTCACGCTCGAACCGCACGCGCACACGGGCCGCACGCCGCCCTGCACCGAAGCGCTCATCCGCGCGGGCGTCGCGCGCGTCGTCGCGCCCGTCGAAGACCCGAACCCGCTGGTCGCCGGTCGCGGGTTTGAAGAGTTAAGACGTGCGGGCGTCGCCGTCACCGTCGGCGTGCTCGCGCGCGAGGCGGCGCGTCAGAACGAGAAGTACATCCACGCCCTCAAGACCGGCCGCCCGTTCGTACACCTCAAGCTCGCCTGCTCGCTCGACGGGCGCATCGCCACCAGCACAGGCCACGCGCGCTGGATAAGCTCCGCCGAGTCGCGCGCGCAGGCGCACCGGATGCGCCACGAGTCGGACGCCATCCTCGTTGGCGCGGGCACGGCGACCGTTGACGACCCGCTGCTCACAGACCGGAGCGGCCTCGCGCGCCGCCGCCCGCTGCTTCGTGTTGTGCTAGACGAGCACCTGCGCCTCGGCCCCGACTCCAACCTCGCGAAGACGGCGCGCGAGGCGCCCGTCCTCGTCTTCACTTCAGAAACTTCAGATAAGGAACGCGCCGCGGCTCTCGAAGCTCAGGGCGTCGAAGTAGTCCGCGCGGCGTCGGGCGGGCGCGACCTCGCGTCGGTGCTGGCGGAGCTTGCGCGGCGCGAAGTTCAAGGTCTGATAGTCGAAGGCGGCTCGGGCGTCGCGGGCGCGTTCCTGCGCGCGGGGCTCGTGGACAAGGCGAGCTTCTTCATCGCGCCGCTCATCCTCGGCGCCGACGCGCTCGGCGCCATCGGCGGCGCCGGCCCGCTCAACGTCGCCGACGCCGCGCGCCTGCGCGACGTGGAGACGCGCCGCCACGGCGACGACGTGGAAGTGACCGGCTACCTGTGATGAACGTCCCGCGCGCGAAGAAGAGGCTCGGGCAGAATTTCCTCGTGGACGAGTCGTACGCGAGGCGCATCGTCGGCGCGCTCGGGCCGCGCGGGGACGAGACCGTCGTCGAGATCGGGCCGGGCCGCGGCGCCCTGACCGCGCTGCTTCTGGAAGGCGCGGGCCGCGTCGTCGCCGTCGAGTTCGACAGGGAACTGGCGCCGCTGCTGCGCGAACGCTTCCGCGGCCGCGAGAACTTCGCGCTGATTGAGGCCGACGCGCTCGGAGTTGATTTCTGTTCGGCCGTAGAACCGGCGCACGGCGCGCGCGTCGTCGCCAACCTGCCTTACAACATCTCGACCGCCATCCTGCAAAGGCTCATCGAGCAACGCCGCTGCGTCCCCGAGATGGTCTTGATGCTTCAGCGCGAGGTGGTCGAGCGCATCACGGCGCCGCCCGGCTCGGCCGAGCGCGGCTACCTGACCGTGCTGGTCGAAGCCTTCTGCGAAGCCCGTTCACTCTTCGACGTGCCGCCCGGCGCCTTCCGCCCCGTGCCGAAGGTTTGGAGCACGGTCGCGCGCCTGCGCGTGCGCGAGTCGGTCGTCGAAGGTTTGGACGAACGACTTTTCCTGCGCGTCGTCGGCGCGGGCTTCTCGCAGAAGCGCAAGACCATTCTCAACAACCTGCGCTCGGCGCCCGGAGACCTGCGCGCGCTCGTCGAGGCGTCGGGCGGCGCCGCGCCGCTGCTCGAAGCCGCCGGCATCGAACCCCAACGCCGCGCCGAGGCGCTGACGCTCGACGAATGGGCCGCCCTGACAAAGACTTTAATGCGAAGCGGGCGGTAGCGCGCCGCGGCGCGGGCGGCCGTTGTGTTATACTCGGCCCTTCCGCCCCCTTTTAACTTTTTCGCGGCGGCGGCCGGGCCGACGCCTTTGTAGAGAGAAGTGTAGCAAGTGAGCAACGTAATCGAAGTGATCCCCCTCGGCGGAGTCGGCGAGTTCGGGAGCAACTGCATGGCCGTCCGCTACGGCGAGGACATGATCCTCGTGGACGTAGGGATGGGCTTCCCCGCAGAGACCGCCTACGGCGTGGACGTGGAAGTCCCCGACTTCGACTTCCTCGAAGAGTACCGAGACAACATCATCGCCGTCGTCATCACGCACGGCCACGAAGACCACATCGGCGCGCTCCCCTACGTGCTGAAGAAGTTCAACGTCCCCGTCTACGCCTCGCACTTCACGATGGGGCTCATCGAGTCGAAGCTGGAAGAGCACGAACTCCTGAGCGACGTTCTTCTACACCGCGTCGAGCCGCGCGACAAGGTCGAGATCGGAGAGTTCGAGGTCGAGTTCATACGCGTCTCGCACTCGCTCGTGGACTGCTTCGCCCTCGCCATCAACACGCCCGTCGGCACCATCATCCACACGGGCGACTACAAGGTGGACGAGACGCCCGTCATCGGCGAGCCGATTGACCTGCGGACGCTGCGGCGCTACGGACAAGAAGGCGTGCTCGCGTTAACTTCCGACTCGACGAACGCGACCGTGCCGGGCCGCACGCCTTCGGAGCGCGCCGTCATCCCCGACTTCGAGGAGATTTTCGGCGGGGCCGAGGGGCGCATCTTCGTCGCCACCTTCGCGTCTTCGATTCACCGCCTGCAAATCGTCATAGACGTGGCGCAGCAGTTCGACCGCAAGGTCTGCGTGCTCGGCCGCTCGATGATAAAGAACGTCGAGATCGCCGAGCGGCTCGGCTATCTCGATTTGCACGAAGGCATGCTCGTCTCTTTGCAGCAGGCGAAGAAGCTGCACGACGACGAGATCGTCTACCTCGTCACAGGCTCGCAGGGCGAGGCGCGCGCCGCGCTCTCGCAACTCTCCACGCAGTCCTACAAGGGCCTGACGATTGAGGAGGGCGACACGGTCGTCCTCTCCGCGCGCATCATCCCCGGCAACGAGCGCTCCATCTCGCGGCTCATCGGCGAGATTTACAAGCGCGGCGCCGCCATCATTGACGAGAAGCGGCGGCTGATACACGTCTCCGGCCACGCCTCGCAGGAGGACATACGGATTATGACCGAGGCCGTCCGGCCGAAGTTCGTCGTCCCCGTCCACGGCGAGTACCGGATGCTTTATCGTCACAAGGAGTTTCTGAAGAACCACTGCAACTTCCCCGAAGAGAACATCATCCTCGTCGAGAACGGCGACGTGCTTGAGCTTTCACCCGAGCGCGCGGTCGTCGTCGAGAAGCGCGAGGTCGGCCGCACCTTCATTGACGACTCGGGCTTTGAGGAGATTGACGGCGAGGTCGTGCGCGAGCGACGCCAGCTCGCCTACGACGGCGTGGTGACGCCGGTCGTTACCATTGACGAGGAGTCGGGCGAGATGGAGGGCGAGCCCGAAGTCGTCGCCCGCGGCGTGCTCGGTCTGGGCGGCAACGGCGACGGCCTGCTCGGCGACATGCGCCGCGTCGTCGCACAGACCGTCGAGTCCGCCACGCGCGACGAGCGCCGCGACGCCGCCATCCTCAGGGAGCGCGTCCGCCTCGAACTCAAGCGCTTCATACAGAAGCAGACCGGCGCGCGCCCCGTCATCCTGCCCGTCGTGGTTCAGGTCTGAGAGGAGAGTAGACAGTAGACAGTAGTCAGTAGTCAGTAGGCTCCGCTCTGCCGGCGCTGACTCTGGAACTCGGAGAGTTCGTTAACGAAGGTATTTCTACTGTCTACTATCTACTGACTACTGACTACTTCTTTATGCCCGACGCCGCCGAGCTTCTTCGCACAGCAAAGGTCGAGGTCGCGCCCGAGACGTTCGTGCTCGTCGGGATGCGCCACGACGACTGGCGGCGGCTGTTGGAGAATCCCGAGCTGAGCCCGCGCGCCGAGTCGAACTTCATGCTACTGCGCGACCCCTTCGAGGTGACGCTGCTGTTGGAAGAGTCGGACTGGCGCGCGATGCGCCACGCGACGCGCGACGCGCGCGTCGAGTCGGGCTTCCGGCTGTTGACGCTCGGCGTCGAGCTCGGCTGGGACGTGGTCGGCTTCCTCGCGCACGTCACGGCGATTCTGGCCGCGGCCGGCGTCGCCGTCGGCGCGCTCTCCGCCTACACGCGCGACCACCTGCTCATCAAACAGGACGACTTGGGCCGTGCCCTGCGCGCCCTCGGCGAGCACGTCGCCGAGTTGTGTTGACGCCGCGATGAAATACGACTGGACTCAAAAAGTCGTCCTCATCACCGGCGCGTCGTCCGGCATCGGGCGCGCGCTGGCGTTGGAACTGGGGAAGCGCGGGGCGCGTCTGGGGCTGACGGCGCGGCGCGAGGCGGAGCTTCTGGGCGTCGCGGAGGAGGTCGTGCGCGCGGGCGGCGAGGCGCTGGCGCTCCCCGCAGACGTGCGCGACCCCGAGGCGATCAAGTCGGCGGCCACGCGCGTGCGCGAGAAGTGGGGCCGAGTTGACGTGCTCGTCGCGAACGCAGGGATGAGCACGACGACCTCGGCGACGAAGCTGGACGCGGCCGAGGCCGGCGACGTGATCTCAATCAACGTGCTCGGCGTCGTCAACAGCGTGGCGGCCGTTTTGCCCGACATGCTGAAGAGAGGTTCCGGCCACCTCGTCGCCATCTCAAGCCTCGCGTCTTACCGCGGCATGCCGAAGTCGAGCGCCTACAGCGCGTCGAAGGCCGCCGTCTCGACCTTCTTCGAGTCGCTGCGCGTAGACCTGCGCAAGAGCGGGATTGACGTGACCGTCATCCACCCCGGCTTCATACGCACGCCGATGACTGAGGGGCGGAAGAAGAAGCTGCCGTTCCTGCTGGAAGCTGACGACGCCGCCTGCCGCATCATCAAGGCCGTCGAGCGGCGCGCGCGCACCTACGCCTTCCCTTGGCAGCTCGCCTCGCTCGTCCGCGTCATCAGGCACATGCCCGGCGCGCTCTACGACCGGCTCGCCTCCAACTCCAACTTCCGCGAGTAAAGCTGACAGCTACAGATGAACATCATTCAGGCCATCATCCTTGGCATCGTGCAGGGGCTTACGGAATTCATACCCGTCAGCTCGACGGCGCACCTTATCTTCGCGACGCGTCTGACGGGAATGTCGCAGACGCACAGCCCCGAGCAGGTGACGGCGACCATCGCCGTCATACAGTTGGGCACGCTCGCCGCCGTCTTCGTCTACTTCGCGCGCGACATCCTGAACATCTGCGTCGCCTTCGTGCGCGACCACCTGCTGCTGCTGCGCGGGCGGACGCCGCCGGGCGTCGAGGGGAGCGGCCTGCTCGGCAGCCGCCTCTCGCCCGACGCGAAGCTCGGCTGGCTCATCTTCATCGGCTCGCTCCCCATCGGCGTGCTCGGGCTGGCGCTGAAGAAGGTGATTGAGGGGACGTTCACGAAGAACCTCTGGGTCATCGCGACGATGATGATCGTCGTCGCGATACTCCTGCTCATAGCCGAGAAAGTCGGGACGCGTCGGCGCGGGATGGAGGACTTGGGGCTCGGCGACGCTTTGGCGGTCGGCTTCGCGCAGGTGCTCGCGCTGATTCCGGGCGCGAGTCGTTCGGGCTCGACCATCATGGGCGGCCTCTTCGCGGGCGAGAAGCGCGAGACGGCCGCGCGCTTCTCGTTCCTGCTCTCGATTCCCGCGATAACGGCGAGCGGCCTGCTCGAACTGAAAGAGGCCGTCCACCGCCTGCCGCCGGGCAGCGCCGTGCCGCTCGCCGTCGCCACGGTCGTCTCGGGCTTCGTCGGCTACGCCTCCATCTGGTTCCTTCTGCGCTTCCTGCGGACGCACTCGACCGGCGTCTTCATCGGCTACCGCCTCGTCGTCGGCGCGCTCATCCTCGCGCTGCTCTTCCTCGGTTGGGTGAGCCCGCTGTAATGAAGGCTCGCGCCGCGCGGCCGGTTAAGATAAACTTGTCCTGCCCCAGCCGTCGAGTACGGTTACTCCCCCAACGTACGGAGGGCAGATATTCCCGATGAGCGATTCAACCAAGACGGACGCCGTGCCGCCTTCGCAGCGCCCGCGCGCCCCGCGCGTCCCCGTAAACTTCGCGGTCGAGCTGGAGGGCACGGGCACCGACGGCAAGCCCTTCCGCGTCACGGCCGAGGCCGTGCGCGTCAGCCGCGGCGGCGCCACGCTCGTCAGCGATATAGAGGCGCGCGTCGGCCTACGGGTGCGACTGACTCCCCCCTTCGGCCGCGCGCTCGACGCCGAGGTCAACGGCGTCTGGACGGACGACGCCGACGGCCGGCAGCACATCGGCGTCCGCCTCCTCGACCCGAACGGGTGGTTCGCCGAATGACGCAGACCGAGAGCCGCAGGGCCGCGCCAGCCGTAAGGCGCTGGCTCCCGCGCCGCGAGACTACGGGCGACGCCCGCGCCCTCGCACGCGCGGCCGGCGTCTCCGAAGTGGTCGCCTCCGTCCTCTCGGCGCGCGGCGTCGAGACGGAAGAGGACGCCCACGCACTCCTCAACCCGACGCTTGAACAGCTTCACGACCCGTACCTGATGCTCGGCATGCGCGAGGCGGTCGAGCGCGTCCTGCGCGCGTTGGACGCGGGCGAGCGCATACTCGTCTACGGCGACTACGACGTGGACGGGACGACGGGCACGGCCGTCCTGCGCCGCGCGCTCGGCGTGCTCGGCGCCAAGACCGGCTACCACGTCCCGCACCGCTTCACCGAAGGCTACGGCATCCGCCGCGACGTTCTGGAACGCGCGAAGGCGGAGGGCTACACGCTCGTCATCAGCGTTGACTGCGGCATACGCGCCTTCGAGCCTTTGGAGTGGGCGCGGGGTGCCGGGCTGGATGTCATCATCACAGACCACCACTTGCCGGATGATAACGAAGGAGCGCCGCCAGCGTTCGCAGTCCTGAATCCGAACCAGAGGGGTTGCGCGTACCCGGACAAGAACCTCGCGGGCGTGGGCGTCGCCTTCAAGCTCGCGCACGCGCTCTTCCGCGAACGCGGGCGCGAGAGTCAGGTGCCGGGCTTCCTCAAGGTCGTCGCCATCGGGACTGTCGCCGACGTGGCGCAGTTGACGGGCGAGAACCGCGCCATCGTCTCGCTCGGGCTGGCGGATCTGCACAAGGCGACGAACCCGGGCCTGCGCGCCTTGATGGAGGTCGCCGGGTGCGGCGACGGAACCGGCGTGCGCGCCTTCGACCTCGGCTTCCGCCTCGGCCCGCGCATCAACGCCGCCGGAAGAATGGACGCGGCGCGCGCGGTCGTCGAGCTGTTCGAGTCGAAGAGTCTGGATGAGGCGCGCGTGCTCGCCGAACATTTGGACGCTCGCAACCGCGAGCGGCGCGAAGTGCAGCAGCGCGTGACCGAGCGCGCCGTCGCGGAGCTTGAAGAGAGCGGCGACGACAACACGCGCGTCGTGGTCGTCGCGGGTCAGGGCTGGCACCGCGGCGTCATCGGGCTCGCGGCGTCGAAGATTGCCGAGCGCTTGCAGCGCCCGGCCGTCGTCATCTCGCTCGACGAGGACGGGACGGGGCACGGCTCCGCCCGCAGCGGCGACAACTTCCACATGCTCGACGCGCTCACGGAATGCGCCGACCTGCTGGAAGCTTTCGGCGGCCACGCACATGCCGCCGGCCTCTCCGTCCGGCGCGAGAACGTCGCCGAGTTGCGCCGACGGCTGAACGAGCACGCGGCGCGGCTGCCGTGTGAAGACGGCGGCGGCCCGTGCCTCGAATACGACGCGGAGCTTCCGGCCGACGCGCTCTCGCTCGAACTCTGTTCGGAGCTTGAGGCGCTTGAGCCTTTCGGCGCGGGCTGGCCGCGGCCCGTCTTCGTCACGCGCGGCCTGAGAGTCGTAGGCGAGCCGCGCGTCTTGAAGGAGCGGCACCTCAAGTTCGGCGTCCACGCGGGCGGGCGCATACACGACGCCATCTGGTGGGGCTGGGCCGAGCGCGAAACTGCAACGCCCCGCCCCGGCCAGAGCATCGAACTGGCCTACTCGGTCGAGGCCAACTGCTGGAACGGCAACACGCGTCTCCAACTGGTGGTAGAGGACTTAAGGGAAGTCGGCAGGTCGTAGCTATACATGCAAGAGATTCGACGCAGGAAGGTGGCGGGGCTCGGGCTGCGGATAGCGGCGCCGAAGCTGGGGCGCGTGCTGGCGCTCCTGCTGTTGGTGTGCGCGGTGGCGGCCGTCGCCATCTCTTACTGGCGTCTGAAAGACCGGACGGCGTTCCGCCTGCGGCCGGGGGTGGCCAAGCTCTCGAACGAGGTCGTCGGCGTCATCGAGCACCTCGAACACACAGAGATGAAGGGCGACCGGCTGTGGGTGAAGCTCAAGGCCGACCGCGACGTGCAGTACTCGGACGGCCACCACCAGCTTGAGAACGTCTACCTCGAAGTCTACCCCGATCAGGGCGACGTGCCCGACAAGATAAGCGCGCGGCAGACTTTGACGAACGAGGACAACACGCAGTTCCTCTTCACCGGCAACGTCGTCATCGAGACGCGCGACAAGTTGACGGCGAAGGCCGAGACGGTCGAGTACGACGCCAAGACAGAGGCCGGCAACATCACCACGCCCGTCCAGTTCGAGCGCGAGAACATCTCGGGCCGCGCCGACTCGGCCAACCTCGACGCGAAGGCCAAGAAGCTCGATTTGAAGGGCGCAGTCGAAATCACAGTCCGCCCCGACGCGGGCGCGCAGGCGGCCGAGGCTTCCAACAACGCTTTGCCGAAGATGAACCTGCGCGGGCAGCCCGTGACGGTGAAGTCGCAGCAGGCCGTCTTCGATCAGGGCGCGATGCAGATATCTTTCGGCGGCGGCGCCGTGGCCGAGCAGGGGCGCGACGTGTTCAGCGGCGAGACGCTCACGGGCCAGCTCAACGAGCAGAAGCGCGTCAAGTACATCTCGGCGAAGAAGAGCGCCTACCTGCGCTCGATGAACGAGGGGCACGCGGCCGAAGTCTTCGGCGACCAGTTGGACTTCTACTTCGACGAGAACCAGAAGCTCGTCTCGGCGCACGCCATCAATAACGTCCGCGCCAAAACGATTGACGCCGACTCGGACGCCGAACTCGTCGCGGGCGCTTCGGCCGACCTCGACTTTACGGTGCAGGGCGACCGCAGCCTCCTCAAAGAGATGCGCGCGGGCGGGCGTCCCGTCCTGACTCTGGCCGCACCCAAGTCGAAGGCAGCAGACCCGAAGGCCGCGAGCAAGCGCCTGACGGCCGACGCCGTGCGCCTCTACTGGCGCGAGACGGGGCGCGACCTCGAACGCGCCGAGGCCAACGGCAGCGTCGAGATTCTGGTCGAGCCCGCGCAGCCGAACCCTGCGGCCGACCGCAAGAAGCTCTACGCCTCGCAGGTCAAGTGCCAGTTCTACGAGGCCGGCAACCTTGCGAAGAACTTCGAGGCCGCGGGCGACGCGAAGGCCGTCGTCGAGCCCTTGCAGGAGACAGAGAAGCGCGCGACGCGCACGCTGACGGCGCCCGAGATGGTCGCCGTCTTCGTCCGCGAGACGCAGGACGTGGAGCGCTTCGACGCTGTCGGCGGCGCGCGCTTTCAGGAGCGCGAGCGCGTGCTCACGTCGCAGCGCATGTCGGCGAACTTCTCGCCCGCCACCTCTGCTTTAGAGAAGGTCAACGCCGACGGCGACGCCAAGTTCGTCGAGGCCGACCGCAACGGGCAGTCGGCGACGATGGTCTACACGGCCGATGATTCGACCATCCGCCTGCGCGGCGGCGAGCCCGTCGTCTGGGACTCGCGCGCGCGACTGAAGGCGGCCGAGATTGATTCCGACACGGCCAACAAGGTCACGAACGCGCGCGGCAAGGTGCAGACGACCTACTACAGTCAGGAGCAGACCGGCGGCGCGGCGCCCTTCAAGAACGTGAAGAGTCCGGTCTACGTCGTGTCGGCGGCGGCCGAGTTCCAGCACGAGGCGGGCGTCGGCGTCTACACCGGCAACGCGCGCGCTTGGCAGGACGACAACTTCGTCAAGGCCGACCGGCTCGTGCTGCGCAACCAGCAGAAGCGTATGGAGGCTTACGGCTCAGTCCAGAGCGCGCTCTATCAGGCGCGGCGGAAGGAGGCCAGCGGCGAGCGCGTCGTCGTCCCCGTCTTCGCCACCTCGCGCTCGATGACCTACTCCGACGCGGAGCGGCTGATTCACTACGAGGGCGACGTGGACATACGTCAGGGCACCGAGCGCATCACGAGCGAGGTCTCGGACATCTACCTCCTGAAGGACTCTTACGAGGTCGAGCGCTCGGTCTCGCAGCGCAACGTCGTCGTCACACAGCCCGGCCGGCGCGGCACGGGCGACCGCGGCGAGTACACCGCTGCCGACGAGACGGTCGTGCTGACGGGCAGCCCCGCGCGCGTCGAGGACGCCGAGAAGGGCACGTCCGAGAGCAACCGCATGACCGTCTACCTGCGCGAGAACCGCGTTGTCAGCGACGGCGGCGGCAACCCCCAGCAGCCCAACGCCGGCCGCGTCCGCACGACGCACAAGATTAAAAAGCAGTGACGATGGCAACGGAGCAGGTCATCGAGACTGTGGGCGAGGCGACGGCGCGTGTGGCGCGGGGGCGGCGCGAGCCTTCGGCGCGCGCGCTGGCGGCGTCAGACCTCGTGAAGAACTACGGGCGGCGGCGCGTGGTGGACGGCGTGAGCCTGCACGTCGAGCCGGGCGAGGTCGTCGGGCTTTTGGGCGCGAACGGGGCGGGGAAGACGACGACCTTCTACATGATCATCGGGCTCGAACGCCCGAACGCGGGGCGCATCAGGCTCGCGGGCCGAGACATCACGAAGCTGCCGATGTACCTGCGCGCGCGGCTCGGCGTCGGGTATCTCCCGCAGGAGCCTTCGGTCTTTCGGAGGATGACGGCCGGCGAGAACATCCTCGCCGTGCTTGAGACGATGGGGCTGCGCCGCTCGGAGCGCCTGAAGCGTCTGGAAGAGCTGCTGACCGAGTTCGGCATCCAGCACGTGCGCAACACGCGC
The DNA here is from genome assembly GCA_035248785.1 of Pyrinomonadaceae bacterium. Taxonomy (GTDB): domain Bacteria; phylum Acidobacteriota; class Blastocatellia; order Pyrinomonadales; family Pyrinomonadaceae; genus QHXN01. Next base: position 50,053 of record DATFHD010000079.1, read on the forward strand.
GCGGACGCGCTGTCGGGCGGCGAGCGCCGCCGCACCGAGATCGCGCGGGCGCTGGCGACCGAGCCGCAGTTCATACTCCTCGACGAGCCCTTCGCCGGCATAGACCCGAAGGCCGTGGACGACATCCAGCAGATGATCCTCTACCTCCGCGGGCGCGGCATAGGCATCCTCATCACCGACCACAACGTCCGCGAGACGCTCGGCGTCACCGACCGCGCCTACATCATGGCCGACGGCCGCATCTTCCGCGCTGGCGCACCGCTTGAGCTGACCGAAGACCCAGAAGTCCGCCGCCTCTACCTCGGCGAGAAGTTCCGTTTGTGAGTAGGGAAGTAGACAGTAGACAGTAGTCAGTAGGGCTCGGCCTCGCGGTCGTTTTGGATGACAGCAAACGGCCGGAGTTTCTACTCACTACTGACTACTGACTACTGTCTACCGATTTCTGCTATACTCTCTCCCGAACCGCGTGACGGTTTCTTGAAAGCCAATACCCGATAATTTAAGAAGCACTTTTTAAGCAGACTATGTCGGTCAAGCTCACAACAAGCCTATCGCAGCGACTCGTCCTGACGCCGCAGTTGCGCCAGCGCATCGAGATGCTGCAAATGACCTCGCTCGAACTGGGCGACCTGATACAGCAGCAGCTACTCGAAAACCCCGTCCTCGAAGAGGTGCAGTCGCAGGACGAGAAGCGCGAGATCGAGAAGGAGATACTCGATCAGCTCGCCGGCTCGATAGACGACGCGCCGCCCGTGGAGGCCGTCGCGCCCGACTCGGCGAACGGCGCCGCCGCCACGAACGGCGCGGGCGACGCCGCGGTCGCCGAGGGCTTCGACGCGCCCGAGACGTTCGAGGCCGGCGAGGCGACGCCCGAGCGCACGGACGAGTTCGGCGACGTACACGACCCCGCCGAGGCGTCGGGCGACTCCTTCGAGGAGATAGACTTCGGCCGCGAGTTTCAGGACTACCTCGACCCCGGCTACAAGACGCAGGAGTACGAGTACAAGGAGGACGCGCCGACCTTCGAGCAGTTTTTGACGCGCGCGCCCTCGCTCGCCGAACACCTCGAATGGCAGTTGCACATGACGCAGGTCGCCGAAGACCTCGTCGCCGTCTGCGAGTGCGTCATCGGCAACCTCGACGGCGACGGCCGCCTGAACGCGACGAACGAGGAGGTCGCGGAGTTGTCGGGCTGTAGCCCCGAGCGCGTCGAAGAGGCGCGGCAGGTCGTCATGCATCTCGACCCCGTGGGCTGCGGCGCGCGCGACGCCCGCGAGTGTCTGCTGGTTCAACTCAAAGCGCTGGGCGACGAAGCCTGCCCGCGCGGCGCGGAGAGGTGTCTCGCGGCGCGGCTCATCGGCGAGCATCCACTCTCGGAGCTTCAGCAGCACAAGCTGCCGAACCTCGCCAAGCAGATGGGCGTCGAGGTGATGGACTTGGTCGAGGAGCTTCAGCACATACGCAAGCTCGACCCGTACCCGGGCCGCCGCTACTCTTCGGACGAGCCGATCCTCATCGTCCCCGAGGTCTTCATCGAGAAGGTGGACGACGTTTACGAAATCTACTTCGCCGACGACGGCGGCCCGCGCCTGCGCATCAGCCGCGACATGCAGCACATGCTCAGCCGCGAGGGGACGACCAAAGAGACGAAGGACTTCATCAAGGAGAAGATGCGCTCGGCCGTTGACCTTTTGCGCAACATCGAGCACCGGCGGCAGACCATCTACCGCGTCGTCGAGTGCATCGTCCGGCGCCAGCAGCAGTTCCTCGACAAGGGCGTGCAGTTCATCAAGCCGATGATGCTCAAGGACGTGGCCGAGGACACGGGGATGCACCTCTCGACCATCTCGCGCGTCGTCAACCGCAAGTACGCGCACACGCCGCAGGGCGTCATCGAGCTGCGCCGCTTCTTCACCGAGGGCATGCTGAACGAGGAGGGCGAGGAGGTCTCGACCCGCATCATCAAGCTCCGGATTAAGAAGCTGATTGAGGAAGAGGACTCGCGCAACCCCATCACCGACGATCAGGTCGTCAAGATTCTCGCCAAGGAGGGCATCAAGCTGTCGCGCCGCACCGTCGCGAAGTACCGCGACCAGATGTCAATCCCCGGCTCGCGCGAGCGCAAGGCCGTGGTGTGAAGATGTTGGGCGCCGGCCGTTAGATGTTGGTGAAAGATGTCCGCTAACATCCGGCCGTTGACGCCTCGCGCTTCGGCGCGGAGGGTTTTCAGCAGTACACAACAAAGGATGTCCGCGCGGCCGGGGCGGGAATGACGCAAGCCCCCGTCCGCCCCACTGCTCCCGCGCGGGCGGAAAGGGTACGTATGGACTTCGAGTACACGGGGCGCCACATAGACGTCACGCCCGCGCTGCGCGCGCACGTCGAGGAGCACTTCGGCAAGGTCGAGCACCTGTTCGGGAACGCCAGCACCGCGCGCGCCCACGTCATCATAGACGTAGTCAAGAACCGCCACATCGCCGAAATCCTTCTCCACTGGCGCGAGCACACGCTCACCGCCAAGGACACCAACGCCGACATGTATCAGGCTTTGACGCGCTGCATAGACAAGATCGAGAAGCAGGCCGTCAAGCTCAAGAAGAAGATCATCGAGCGCAAGCAGGACGCCGTCCCGCTCTCGGCCGTCGCGCCCGACACCTCGCCGGCCGACACGGGGACGGGTGCGGGCGCGGCCGCGGCCCCGGCACTCGAACGGCAGCCGCGCATCATCGCCGCCCGCCGCTACAAGGTGAAGCCGATGACGGCCGAGGAGGCCGTGATGACGCTCGCCGAGGACGGAGACCAGTTCGTCGTCTTCCGCGACTCGGACACGGATCGCCTGAGCGTGCTCTACAAGCGCAAGGACGGCAACTACGGGCTCATCCAGCCCTGAACGTGCGGCCATAAGGGCGGAAGCCCGACCGTGAGGGAGGGCGTAGGTCTCCCGCGATACGTCCGACGGGAGTCGGGACGCCCCTCATCACGGTCGGGCTTCCGTGTTCTATTTGATGTCCGACATCCCTCAAAACTTCGAGAGCCCTTCGATAACCATCGGCGCGTTCGTCGCGGGCGCGCCGGCGCACCTCGCGCTCTCTATCGTGGCGGGCGCGCGCGGCGCCGAGCGGCGCTGGCTGCGCACGCCGCGCATACAGAAGCTCGGACTCGCGCTCGCGGGCTTCCCGCACTACGTCCACGAGGGGCGCGTGCAGATCATCGGGGCGAGCGAGTTGCAGTTCCTCGGCCAGCTCTCTCCGGAAGAGCGCCGCGCGGCGGTCTCGCGCCTCGAACTCGAAAAAATCTCCTGCGTCCTCGTCACGAAGGGACTCGCGCCGCCCGCCGAGATCGTCGAAGCCTGTGAGGCCGCACAGCTTCCGCTCATCAGCACGCCGCTCGTCAGCTCGGCCGCCATAGGCGCCGTCACCGAATATCTGGAAGAGGCGCTCGCGCCGCGCGACACGCGCCACGGCGTTCTGCTCGACCTCTACGGGCTCGGCGTGCTCATCGAGGGCGAGTCGGGCGTCGGCAAATCGGAGTGCGCGCTCGACCTCATCATGCGCGGGCACCAGCTCGTCGCGGATGATTTAGTCGAAGTCCGCCGCCTCCCCCGCCAACTCGTCGGCAGCACGCCCGACCTCCTGCGCGAGCACATGGAGATACGCGGCTTGGGCATCCTCAACATACGCGAGCTGTTCGGTGTCTCGGCCGTCAGCGGGCCGAAGCAGATAGGCTTGAACATCCGCCTCGAACGCTGGGAGAAGGCGTCCGAGGTTGACCGGCTCGGGCTCGAAGAGCGGACGGTGGACATCCTCGGCGTCGCCGTGCCCTACTTCGTCCTGCCCGTCAGTCCGGGGCGCAACCTCGCCACCCTCGTCGAGACGGCCGTCCGCGTTCACCTCCTGCGCCTGCGCGGTTACAATGCGGCCGAGCGTTTGGTCGAGCGCCACCGCGGGCTGCTGCGCCGCGAAGAGAAGGACGCGTGGGAGGGCGGCGGGTCGGCTGATGGCAGATAAGGAATGGCCGGACGGCGCGGGCGCGCCGGACGTCTTCATCATCACGGGCTTGAGCGGGTCGGGGATGTCTTCGGCGACGAACGCGTTTGAAGACCTCGGCTACTTCTGCGTGGACAACCTGCCGCTGACTCTGCTCCCGACCTTCGCGCGGCTCGTCGGGCCGGAGGAGGACAACCGGCCGCACATCGCGCGCGCCGCGCTCGTCATAGACATCCGCGAGGGCCACTTCCTGAGCGAGTTCCCCGAACGGCTCAGGGAGCTGAGGGCTTCGGGCCTGCGCGTCTTCGTCCTCTTCTTCGAGGCTTCGGACAACGCGCTCGTGCGCCGCTACAGCGAGTCGCGCCGGCCGCACCCGGCCGACGGTGGCGACGGCCTGCTCGAAGCCATCCGCAGCGAGCGCGCCGCGATGTCCGAGATACGCGCGCTGGCCGATCAGGTCATAGACACCTCGGAGCACAACGTCCACACGCTGCGCCGCCTGCTCGTCGAGCGCTTCGGCGGCTCGCCCGAAGGCGCGCGCATGCGCGTGCAGGTTTCGAGCTTCGGCTACAAGCACGGCAGCCCGCACGACGTTGACCTCCTCTTCGACGTGCGACACCTGCCGAACCCGCACTTCGTACCGGAGCTGCGCGACCTCTCGGGCCACGACCCGCGCGTCGTCCGCTACCTGCGCGCCAGCGACGAGGTGCGCGAGACCCTGCGTCGCTTCACCGAGTTGATTGATTATCTTCTTCCGCTTTACAGAAGAGAGGGCAAGTCCTACGTCACCATCGGCATCGGCTGCACGGGCGGCCGCCACCGCTCCGTGATGGTGGCCAACGCCATCGCGCGCCACCTGCGCCGCGAGGGGTACGAGGCCGCCGCCGCGCACCGGGACGTTGCCAAGACGAAGAGGCGGAAGACAGAGAGTAAAAAGGACAAGGCGGGCCGAGGAGTGAAACCCTGACGACGAGAGGGGAAGAACCGACCGATGCCTGACAACGCGAAGGACGGCGAGGCGCGGCGCGTGGCCGGCGTGATCGTCACCCACGGGCAGGTGGCGACCGAGCTGCTGGCGGCGGCCGAGACCATCATCGGCAACTTCAAGCACATCACGGCCGTCTCCATCGGCTGGCACGACGACGTGGAGGCCGCCAAGAACGAGATACGCCGCGCCATCGAGCGCGTCAACGAAGGCGGCGGCGTCCTCCTGATGACCGACATGTTCGGCGGCACGCCGACCAACATCGCCTCGATGTTCCTGCAACACGGCGAGGTCGAAGTCGTCACGGGCGTAAACCTGCCGATGGTCATCAAGCTCGCGAGCCAAGCGCCGGGCGCGGCGCTCGAAGACGTGGCGCGTCTCGTCCGCGAGCAGGGCCGGCAGGGAATCTACCTCGCGGGCGAACTGCTCTCGGGCGGCGGTCGTAAAGCCTGAGTGCGAGTCAGGTGAGAGGCCGAGCGCGAGTCAAGGAGTAGACAGACGTCGTGGTCGAGTGCCGCGTCAAGATAGTCAACCGTCTGGGGCTGCACGCGCGCGCGGCGGCGAAGCTCGTGCGCGCAGCGACGGCGTTCCGCTCGACCGTCAGGCTCATGCGCCTCGACCGCTCGACGGCGGCCGACGCCAAGTCCATCCTGAGCGTGCTGATGCTCGCCGCCGCGCGCGGCACCGAGTTGTTGATTACGGCCGAAGGGCCGGACGAGGCGACGGCGCTCGACGCCCTTTGCGGCCTCATCGGCGGCGGGTTCGGGGAAGGTGAAGAGTGAGTAAGCGCAGGGACAGGCGCGAGCGGCGCTGGCACGGCATCTCCGTCTCGGACGGTGCGGCCTCTGGCCGCGTGCTGCGCATACACAGCGGCGGCCGCCACAGCATCTACCGCGTCTCGCTCGACACTTCCGAAGTCGAACGCGAAGTCCGTCGCTACCGCGCGGCCGTCCGACTCGCGCGCCGTCAACTGCTCGCGCTGAAGAAGCGCGCCGCGCGCACGCTCGGCGAGGAGCACGCCTACATCTTCGACGCGCACCTCCTCATGCTCGAAGACAGCAAGCTCGACGAGGACGTGGTGGCCGTCATCCGCGACGAGTCGGTCAACAGCGAGTGGGCCGTCAAGGTCGTCACCGACCGCCTGCTCGCCGTCTACGAAGAGATAAAGGACGACTACCTGCGCGAGCGAAGCTCCGACATCGAGGACGTGACGCGCCGCCTCCTCGTCGCGCTCTCGGGCGAGAGCATGCGCGGGCGTCGCCTGACGGAAGACGCGGTCGTCGTCGCCGAAGAGCTGATGCCCTCGACGCTCGCCGAGCTCGACTTCACGCACATCAAGGCGCTGGCGACCGACGTGGGCGGCTGGACTTCGCACACGGCCATCATCGCGCGGGGCTTGGGTATCCCGGCCGTCGTCGGCCTGCGCGACTTCTACCGCGCGGCGCGCACGGGCGACAGCGTGATGATTGACGCGGCGCGCGGCGAAGTCCTGTTGCATCCGACGCCCGCGGCGCTCGAACAGTTCCGCGCCGAGAGGCACGAAACGAACGAGCGCGCCGCGCGCGCGGCCGCCTCGGAAGATTTGCGCGCGCCGTTGCTGACGCGCGACGGCGTCGAGGTGACTTTGCGCGCGAACGTCGAGCTGCCGGTCGAGTACGAGTGGGTCAACCGCTACGGCGCGCGCGGCATCGGGCTCTTCCGCTCGGAGTTCCTGCTCTCTCACCGCGGCGCGATGCCCGACGAGGAGGAGCAGCGCGCGGCCTACGAAGAGCTGGCGCGCGTCGCGGGCGCAGACGGCGTGACCGTCCGCCTCTTCGACCTCGGCGGCGACAAGCTGCCCGTCTCACGCGCCGAAGGGGCGGAGGAGCGAAATCCCGCCTTGGGCCTTCGCGCAATACGCTTCTGCCTCTCGCGCCCCGAAGTCCTGCGGACGCAGGCGCGCGCCGTCCTGCGCGCGGCCGCGCGCGGGCAGATAGACCTCGTGCTCCCGATGGTCTCGGACGTGACGGACGTGCGCCGCGCGCGCGCCGTGTTTGACGAAGAACGCGCCCGCCTGACTTCCGAAGGCAGGGAGGCGGGGCCGGTGCGCGTCGGGGCGATGATCGAAGTCCCTTCGGCCGTGCTCGTCGCCGAGAGGCTGGCGCGCGAGGTGGACTTCTTCAGCCTCGGCACGAACGACCTCGTGCAGTACACGCTCGCCGTTGACCGCGGCAACGACGAGGTAGCCGATTGGTTCCGCTCGCTCCATCCCGCAGTCCTTCTGAGCGTCCGCCGCGTGCTCGAAGCCGCCGACGCGGCCGGCATCCCTGTCGTAGTCTGCGGCGAGATGGCGGCGTCGCCCACATACGCCGCGGTGCTCTTGGGCTTGGGCGCGCGCGAGCTGAGCATGGCGCCGCCCGCGATTCCGCGAGTGCGACGGGTCATTAAGGGTTTGGAGCAAACGGAGGCCGCGGCGATTGCGGCCGAGTGCCTCGAATGTGCTTCGGCCGACGAGGTTGAAGAGATTGTACGTTTGCGTCTAGGCGGGCGGTGGCCGAATCTTTTTCCGCCTGAAATCTTGCCACCCCCGAAAAGCAAAGGTTAGAATCGAAGCGACGGGACGAGGGCCGCCCACGCGCGCCCTCCGACTTCTTTGACCGGCTCCCGCTCCCCCGACACGGCGCTGAAAAAGACCGCCCGCGCAAACCGAAAGCCACGACAATCCGAGAGGCGTCTGACGAGGGGAGTTCGCACGACAAACGCCGGAAAGCGCGCCGCGCTTTGAGAATCGGCCGCGTTTAGAAATTTATACAAGTCCGTAGGGCGCACGGCGTTCATTGCCCGAAGGCCGTCGCCATCAGACCCGGACGAACACGGGGGAAGCTTCGAGGTCGCCCCACGGCGCGGGCGGCAGGTTAAGAAAGAGTGCTCGTATGAAGAAGTTCTTTTACTCGGCGGCCGTCGCGCTCGCGCTGTCGTGCGCGCCGTCAGCGCGCGCCGCGCACTTCCAGACGGGCGCCGTGCGCGTGGGCCCGGCGGCGGACGAGGCGGCCGCGCCGCAGCCTTCGGGCGAAGAGAAGAAGACGGGGACGGATGCGAAGAAGCAGACGCCCGCGTCCGACGCGCAGGCCGCCGCCGAGCAGCCGCACGCCGCAGAGGCCGGCGCGAACAATCGCGGCGACTCGAAGCCGAAGAAGAACTCGAAGTCGGGCAAGTCCTCCCAACTCCCGAACTCGACCGCCAACGCGCTCGCGCCCGCCGTCAAGAGCGACCCTTCCGCCACCAGCGACGCGCCGCCCAAGACCGGCCCGGACAAGACCGTCCCCGTCGGCGCCCCCGTCAAGACCGCCAGCGGCGCCGAGAGCGCGCCCGAGTCGAACAAGCCCGACTCAAACAGATCGGATTCAAACAAGTCGGACGCGAACAAGTCTGACTCGAACAAGCCTGCGACGACTCCCGCGTCTTCGACTCCGAACTCAACTCCGGCCGGCGGCGACCCGAACGCCTCCGAGCCCGTTGACCCGAAGACTTACGGCCTGCCCGCGCGGCCAACGCCCGCGCCCGCCGCGCCGCCCGTCTCGCCCGCCGATGTCTACCGCATCGGCACCGGCGACGTGCTCGACATACGCCTGCTCAACGGTCAAGACCCGCGGCAGTCAACGCTCTACCCAATACTCGCGGGCGGCGTGCTCGACTACCCGCTGCTGCGCGACCCGCTCACGGTCGCGGGGATGACGACCGAAGAGCTTGCCGCGCAACTCATCGCAGAACTGCGCCACCGGAGCATACAGCAGCACCCGCAGGTGCGCGTCAGCGTGCGCGAGTACGCGAGCCACGCCGTGCTCGTCAGCGGGCTCGTCAACGACCCCGGCACCAAGATTATTCAGCGCGAGGCCATCCCGCTCTACGTGCTCATCGCGGGGGCGCAGGCCAAGCCCGAGGCCGGCCGCGCCGTTATCGTCTCGCGCGCGTCCGGAAAGGTCATCAACGTTGACCTCAACGACGCGGCCGGGCTGAACACGCTCGTCCAGTCGGGCGACGTGGTGACGCTGACGGTGCGCCCGCCCGAGTTCTTCTACGTCGGCGGCGAGATCGCCGCGCCCGGCCAGAAGGACTTCCACACCGGCCTGACGCTGACGCAGGCTCTGCTCGCCTCGGGCGGCGTGACGCGGCTCGCGGGCGACCGCGTGCGCGTCGCGCGGCAGGGCGCGGACGGCCGCCTCGTCTCGACCGAGTACAACATGACGCAGATCGAGGCCGGACAGGTTCCCGACCCGGCTCTACAGCCGGGCGACCGCATCGAAGTCTCCCGGCGCAAGTGACGGCAACCGTACGAAAGCGGGCGCGGCCTTCACTGTCGAGAGCCTTGTCCGCGCCGACGTGAGGCTGTATTATCCTGCGCGGCCGAACAAAAGTTTCACCATAGAGCGCGACGCACGCGTGTCTCTTCAGCGAACGCGCCGAAATCTTTAACCCGTTAGGATTCGCACCTGCCCGTCGGAGGAACAAAATTTTGAGTAAGTGGAATCGAATCGGCGCGGCCGCGCTCGCCGCCGCGCTCTGCCTCGCCCCCTTCGCCAACGCCGCCGCGGCGTCCGCCGCCACGCGCGGCGCGCAGCAGGACGAAGCGCCCTCACAGGCCGAACAGGAGACCTTCAACCGCGGCCGCGCGCTCTTCGCCAAGGGCCAGTACGAGCAGGCCGCGAAGGTCTTCAGCGACTTTCTCAAAGGTCACCCCGACAGCTTCATCGCAGACCTGATGCTGCTCTGGCTCGGCCGCTCCTACATCGAGCTCGGCAAGTTCCCCGAGGCCCAGCAGGTCGCCGAGCGCCTGCGCACGATTAAGGACACGCCCTTTTCCGACATCTACGACACGGAGCTTCAGACCGCTCGCGCCGAAGCGGGCACGCGCCCGGCCGCGCCCGTCACGACGCCGACGCCGCGCGCGCAAGCGACTCCGACGCAGGTCGCCGCCACGCGCCCGACGCCCACGCCTACGCCCGCGCCTACGCCCGAGCGCCGGCGCCCGACGCCGCGCGCAACCCCGACTCCGACTCCGACCGAAGTGGCTTCGGTGCCTTCGCGCGCGTCCACGCCCGAACTCGCCGTCCGCGGCGAAGGCAACGCCGAGCGCCCGCGCACGGCCGCCGAGTCGCGCCGCAACCGCACGCGCACCAACAACGCGAACAGGGGCAACGGCGCCGCGCCCACGGTGACGCCGACGCCGCAGCCGACGCCCGTCAGCGTCCCGCCGCGTAGAACCGAGCCGACGACGCGCCCGACCGAGACGGCCGAGGCGAGCCGCACGCCGCAGCCCGTGGCGACGCCCGCGCCCGCGCGCGTTTCCGACACGACGCCGGCGCCGAGCGCGACCGAAGGGCAGGGCGGCTTCAGCATCACAGTCAGGCAGGTTCCGAACCTCGAACTCGCGCTGCGCCGCGCCGCGCTCGCCGCGCAGCCCGGCCAGCAGATTCAACTCCCGCTGACCATCACGAACACAGGCAACAAGGAAGACCAGTTCCGCCTTGAGACAGACCTGCCGGCCGAGTACCAGCCGAGCTTCAGCCAGAGCGGGACGGAGGCGGGCCTGCCTGTCTTCGTCACGCCGCAGATGGCGCGCAACTCGACGCTCGAAGTCGTGCTCAACGCGCGCGTGCCCGAGAACGCGCCCGACAACCAGCAGCAGCGCTTCATCGTCCGCGCCGCCTCGCAGGCCGACGCGACCGTGACCAAGCTTCAGGACGCCTCGCTGACGGTCGTCGCCGCCGCGCTCGCCGCCGCGTCGAACGCGCTTCAGGAGACGGTGCAGCCCGGCGACACCTTCACGCAGCGCATCAGCGTGCGCAACGCGGGCAGCGCCGCCGCGCGACAGACGCGCGCCGACTTCGTCTTCAACCCCGACTTCGAACTCGTGAACGCGACGCCCGCGCCGCTACAGTACGACCGCCCGTCGCGCACTGCCATCTGGCTGCTCGGCGACCTTGAGTCGCGTGACAACCGCGAGATAACTGTCACGCTGCGCGCGGTACCAGAGGCGCTGGCCGGCGCGAACAAGGCCGTCGGGCGCGGGACGATGCGCACGGCGAGCCTCTTCATCCCTTCGAACTTCGACGGCCCGGCCATCACGGTCGGGCGCATCCCGGGCGCGCGCGTGGACGCTGTCTCGAAGGGCCTGACGGCGACGCCGGGCGACACGATGTACGTGCCCTTCATCGTGCGCAACCCCTCGAACTACCCCGAGAGCTTCGAGCTTCGAATCGTCGCGCCGGGCGCGCCGCAGGCGACCGTCTACGCCGACACCAACGGCGACGGGCGCCATCAGGAGAACGAGCCGGCCGTAACGCAGACCGCCACGCTCGACCCGCGCGGCGGGCAGTACCCCGTCTTGCTCGGCGTAGACATCCCGCGCTCGACCCCAGACCGCACGCAGTTCGCCTACAACCTCGTGACGCGCGCCGTCGGCGCCACAGGGCGCATCGCGGGCGAGGACTCGACGGTGCTGACGGTCGCGACGCCGCGCGTGCGCCTGCGGCCCGAACTTCCGAACTCGGAGGTGAAGCCGGGCGACACGCTCTTCTACCGCCTCGTGCTCGTCAACGACGGCGGCGGCTTGGCGCGCAACCTGAACGTGACCGAGTACCTGCCGGACGCTTTGGAGTTCGTCTCGTCCTCGCCCGAGCTACAGCTTCAGGACGTGCCGGGCGGCGGGCGCGGCTTCGTCTGGCGCGTGCCGGAACTCGCGCCGGGCGACACGCAGGTCTTGCAGGTGACGGTGCGTCTGAGGACGAACCTCGCGGCCGACGCCGTCATCACGCCGCGCCACACGCTGACCTATCAGGACTCGAACTCGAACGCCTACCGCGGGCAATGAGCGACGCCGCCTCGCGCGAGCAGACGGACACGGAGACCGACGCCGGAGGGCACGGTCTCCGTGTTCCTTTTTCCGAGGACGATTCGTCGTCCGCGCATGACTCTTCACACGCACACGCGAACTCTTCCGCGCGCCGCGCGACGGCCGCCCGCAAAACGCTCGTCGCCGCCATCACGATAAAACTCGCGCTCGACCTGCTCTTCGTCTGCGCGCTCGCCGTCTACACGCAGGCCGTCTCGTTGCGCGCGGACTTCGAAGGCGCGCTCGAATACGCCGACGGCCGCGCCGCGCGAGGCTGGGTCAGGGACTCGGGCGGGAGCACGAGCGACTCGGTCGAGCTTCAACTTTACGTTGACGGGCGCTTCGCCGCCGCGGGCCGCTCGGCGAGCCGCCACGCGCCCGGCGCCGCGACGGACGGACGCCTCGGCTTCGAGTTGAGCTTCGGGCCGCTGCCGCCGGGCGAACACGAGGCGCGCGTCTACGCCGTCAGCGCGAGCCGCGGCGGGACGCGCCGCACGCTCCGACAGTTAGGCGGCCCGCTCCGGTTCGTCGTGCAGTGAGCGAGGGTTTGCTGAAGGCAATGGACAGGGCAGACTTCGACAACAACGTGGCTGAAGGTCGCTGGCTCGCGGCGTGGGAGATTGTGGCCGCGGGCACGTCGGCGCTGATCGCGGAGTGGTGCGTCTACGCGCTCGCGGGCGGGGGCGCGCTCGCGTTGATGTTCCCGGTGTTGACGGCCGTCGTGTTTATGCTCGTCTCGCACCGGGCGCGCGGCGAGACGCTGCGCGACGTGGGCTGGCGGCTGGACAACTTCACTGAAGCGGCGCGGCTGCTCGCGCCCGTGATGCTCGCCGTCACGGCGGCGCTCGTCGCGGCCGGTTGGTACAACTCGACGCTCGACTTCAGGCGTTGGGAGGGCGGTCAGTCCATCCTCGGCTCGCCCGTGCTCAGCCTCCTCTGGGGGCCTTTGCAGCAGTACGCGCTGCAAGGCTTCATCAACCGCCGCGCGCAAATCGTCTTCGGGAAGGGGAGCGCGAGCGTGCTTTTGACGGCGCTCCTCTTCGCGCTCTTTCACCTGCCGAACCCTTGGCTGATGCTGGCGACCTTCGCGGGCGGGCTGCTCTGGTCGTGGGTCTACCAGCGCGCGCCAAACCTGCTCGCCGTCGGCATCAGTCACGGCTTGATGACGTGGGTGCTCATCTCCTCAGTCCCGCCCGCGGCGCTTCACAACCTGCGCGTCGGCTACAAATTTTTTGGCTGAAAAGGCGTTTCCCGGGCGGGGTGCAGTAATTTTCCGTCTAAATTCATCAAAGGTTGAACGCGGACACATTTAGACTGTACCTGTTCAACGGTGCTTTGCTATAATCCGCGCGCCGTGCATCCGTGGACGTGTCGGGCGGTCGCCGCCGCGCTTCTCGCGCGGGGGAGGAAAGTCCGAACACCGAAGGGCAGCGAGCCCGCTAACGGCGGGGCGCCGGGCGTTTGAAGGCTGCGAGAGCAGTTTTGAAGCCGTCCGTGCGACGACAAGTGCAACAGAGAACAGACCAGCCAGCGGGCCTTGCGTTTCGGCGTAAGGCAGCGGGTGATGGGTGAAACGGTGCGGCCCCTCGGGGCTTAAAGTAAGAGCGCACCGGCGCGTCTGGTGACAGGCGCGGCTGGGCAAACTCCTCGCGGTGCAAGACCAAATAGGGAGGCGGGCAAAGGGCGGCCCGTCCGAAAGCGCGCTCTCGAAAGGGAGTGCGCCACGCCTCCGGGTAGGTCGCTTGAGCCGTGCGGCAACGTACGGCCTAGAGGAATGATCGCCGCCCCGGCTTTCACAGTCGGGGGACAGAATTCGGCTTACAGACACGCCCACGGATGCGCGGCACTTAAAGCTCTTTCACCCCGGACAGCGAGCACGCCTCACGTGACAGACAGTCTCAAACACAGCAGGAGAAGCCGAGCATGGCGAACCGCAAAGGCGTCTTCATCGGCGCCTACGTTCCCGCGGAACTGAAGCGCGCGCTACAGCAGCGCGCCACGAGCGAGCACCGCACGCTCTCGCAGGAGATTACGCGCATCCTCGAAGAGGCCGTCAAGGGGCCGCGGCTGCCGCCGAACTTCGTCGAGCGCCGCGCGCCGGGCCAACTCCCGCGCCGCCGCGACAGCGACCCGCTCCCGCGCCGCCGCCGCGACGACCTCCCATACCGCGGCCCGCAGGGAAACCGCGGCGAGGAGTGAGCCGCCGCAGGCCGCGTCGAAAGCATTTGCCCCCGGGGCCGCTCCGACTTGAAGGGCGGCCCGGGGGCTTCTGTCTTTCGGGGTGGTATACTCGCACCGTTAAGCGGTGACGTTCAGAAGCGATGCCCGAAAGCTCATCTCCCAACAGCAAACTCTTCATCGCCGGCGCGGCGTGCCTGATACTGGGCTTCGTCGCCGGCTTCTTCCTCGCCAACGGCCTCAACCGGCAGGAGCAGGACAGGCTACGCGCCGAAGTCACCAGCCTGAAGGCCGGCGGCCCGACGGCCAATGCCAATAACAACGCGCAGCCGGCCGGCCGCGGGCAGCAGACGCAGACGGCGGGCGAAGACTCTCTCCCGCAGTTGACCGACGAGCAACTGGCGAACGCCGTCACGAAGGCCGACGCCGCGCCCTCGGACGCGGAGCTTCAGCGAAAGGTCGGGCAGGGACTCTACGTCTACGCTTGGCAGACGGGCAACGCTTCGATACTTCCTGACGTGGCGCGCATACTGAAGCGCGCGCACGAGCTTGACCCGAAGGACTACAAGACGACCGTCATGGCCGCCGACGCGCAGTTCCTCATCGCGCGCAGCGGCAACGACCCGAAGCCGCTCGCCGAAGCGCGCAAGCTCTACGAGTCGGCGCTCGCCGCGAAGCCCGACGACGCGGTCGTGCGGACGAGCCTCGGCCTCACGTACTTCTACGACAGCCCCTCCGACCCGCAGCGCGCCATACGCGAGTACCGCCGCGCGCTTCAGACAGACCCGAAGCAGGAGATGCCGCTTCAGAGCCTAGCCGCCGCGCTGGTCGAGACCGGCGCCTTCGACGAAGCGTCGAAGCGACTCGACGAGCTTGAGAAGCTGAACCCGTCGAACAAAGACCTTCCGAACCTCCGCGCGCACCTCGAACAGAAGCGCAACGCTGCGAAGGAGGGGCAGAAGTGAAATACCTCTTCGTCCTGCTCCTCTTCGCGCTCGTCGCCTTCCTTATCTACTGGCGCCTGCGCCCCTACATACGCGCCGCGCGCCGCTTCCTCGGCGTCGTGCGCGAGGTGAACCGCGTCCGCACGTCGGCCGCTCAGTCAGACCTCCCGCGCCAATCAAGACGCGAGACATCCTCGGCCGAGCGTCTCGTCCGCTGCGACGCCTGCGGCACTTGGCTCCCGGCCTCGCGCGCCGTCTCTCTGCGCGCAGGCTCGACCTACTGCTCGCACGCCTGCCTCGAACGCGCCGCCGACTCGCCGCGCGCGGCGCGCAAATCCGCTTCATAACAGAACAGCGAGCGCGTGCGGTCTTACTCCGGCGCCGCGCGCCTCTGCAACTTCGCGCCGAGGAAGAAGAGCGCGGTCGAGACGACGAGGCAGGCCGGCGCGACGAGCAGCGCCGTCGTCAGGTGTTGCGCGCGGTCAATGCCGAGCGCCGCGCCGAGCGCCGAGAGAGGCGCGAGCCCGCCCTCCTTCAAGGTGTCTGAGAGCACGCCGACGACGGCGCGCGAGATGGCGTCGCCGCATGCGTGTATGACGACGATGTTGAGCGCGACCGCCATCGCGCGCACGCCGACGGGGACGCTTCCGAGCAGTATCGCGTGGAAGGGCGCGTTGCTGACGAAGAGCAGCGCGACTGCGAAGAAGGTGCAGGGGAGGTAGACGCGCGGGTCGTCCGCGACGAGCACGAGCAGCGTCGGCACGACGCCGAGCAGCGTGCTGACGGCGCAGACGAGGAAGTACGCGTTGTGTCGGCGCGCGGCGACGCGGTCGGCCAGCCAGCCGCCGCCGAACGTGCCGGCCGCGCCGGCGAGCAGCGTCACGACGCCGAGCGTGACGCCCGCGCCCGTCTGGGTCATCCCCTTGTCGCGCACGAGCACAACGACGGCCCACGTCGCGAACGCGCCGAGCGCGGCCGTCAGCGCCGTGTAGCCCGCAGTCGAGATGAGCCAGTCGCGCGAGCGCAGTATGCGCAGAACAGTGCGCAGCACCGACTCGCCGCCGCCCACCGCAGTCCTGTCTACACCCGCAGCAGACTTGCCGCCCGCTTCTTCAGACTTACCGCCGCCCGCAGCAGACTCACCGCTGCTCGCCTCGGCCAAACTGTCTCCCGCCTGCGCCATGCCGCGCGCGGCCTCGACCTCGGCCGCCGCCGTTTCTTCGAGCGCCGTCGCGCCGTGCGGCACCTCGGTCACGCCCCGCACGGGCTCGCGCAGGCGCCAGACGACCGCGGCCGTCATCAGTCCCGGCACGCCCACGATCATGAAGGCCGCGCGCCAGCCGAAGAAGTGCGCGAGCACGCCGCCGATGACGAAGCCGAGCGCGAAGCCCATCGGGATCGCGGCCTGAAAGGCGCCGAGCGCCGTCGCGCGCCTGTGCGGCGGGAAGTAGTCGGCGATGAGGCTCGGCGTGATGGTCGAGTAGGCCGACTCGCCCACGCCCACGAACGCGCGCACGGCGCAGAACAAGAGTGCAATGCCCGAGAGCGCGAGCGTCGCGTTGACGACCGGCAAGTGAAGACTGAAGGCGGGCGGGGCGAAGGGCAATCGGTCTACGACGCCCGTCAGCCCCGTCGCGATGCTCCACAGCACGGCGGCGACGGCCATCAGCTTCGCGCGCGGGTGTCGGTCGCCGAGCCGGCCGAAAATCGGGGCGAGCACCGTGAACGAGAGCAGCAGAGACATCTCCATGAAGCCGATGTCGGCGTCGGTCAGCTTCAGCTCTGGGTCTGCGAGCAGGCTCGGCGCGACGGCGGGCAAGACCTGCCGGTCAATGTAGTTCAGGAAGTTGACCAGCGAGAGGACGACCAGCGCGTAGACCGAATAGCGCGGGATGGCGGCGTGCGCCGCGGGGGAAGTGTTCTCTTTGCTCAAGCGGCGGCGGCTCCCGATGTCAGGATTTCCACGAACGCGGGCGTGATGTCTGCGAGCGTGCGGACGCGGCGCGCGACCGAGTGGCGCGCAGGCCCCCACGCGAGTGTGGGCACTTCGTTCAGAGTGTGGTTGCGCGTCGAGAGGTCTTCGACGTTGCCGTGGTCGCTCGTCAGCACGACGGTCGTGCGCGCGAGGTCAACGCGCGCGAGCACGGCGCGGACGAAGTGCGCGAGTTCACTTAACACACGGCGGGCTTCCATCTCGTCCTGCTCGTGCCCGGCGCGGTCGGCGATGAAGTGCTCGAAGAGCGTGAAGCGGTGTCCGGCCGTCAGATTCGCCAGCACGTCCGCGGCCTCCTCCGGCGTGCGCTCGCTCACGTCCGCTCCGCGCTCGACGAGGAAGCGGTTGGTGAAGTCGTGGCAGACGGCGCGCCCGGCCTTCAAATCGGCGATGGTGCGGAAGGGGAGTCCCGCGGCCTCGACGGCGACCGTGGTGGCGGCGACCCAGCGCGGGCGCTTGGCGAAGAACTGCGGCGCGTACGCGTTGGCGAAGACGACGGGGCCGACGCCGAGTCTCGCCAGTTTCAAGAACAGTGAATGTTCGCGCAGTATCGCGCGCATCTGCTCGTTGGGAAAACCCTGCTTGTGGTAGCCGAGCTGCGCGGGGACGTTGACGCCCGTGAGTATCGTCGTCTGCCCCGAAGCGCTCTGCGGCCGGCCCTCGACGCCGAGCCGCGCGTCCGTGCGCGCGAGCAGTCCGTCGAAGGGCAGCCGCGGCTCCTCGCCGACGAAGACCGCGAGCGGCTCGGCCGCGTCGCCCAACAGGTCGAGCGGGTTGTGCGGCCCGCGCGTGCCGATGCCGAGGCCGTCCACGAAGATGAGCAGAAGCGACATCCGTCAGGATAAGTAGCACCCGCGTCGGGCGCGAGGCAAGCAGGGATTTCAAATTTCAAAGTTGAAATTTCAAATTGAGAACCGGGCGCTTTTGAACTCGAACTCGGAAAGAACGTATATTCAACGCCAGTCGGTAGTCTACGCGTCCATCATTTCGGTCTATCGCGCAAAACTTCGGAGGAAGAATGTTCGCTGCTAAGAGAACCCTCGTGTGCGTGCTCGTCGCGCTGCTCGTGCTCCCGTGCTTCAGAGTCTCGCGCGCGCAGACGCCGGCCGCCCCGCCGGCCGTCGAGCCGCGGCCCTACTTTTACGAGCCCGCCATCTCGCCCGACCGCAAAGAGATCGCCTTCGTCTCGGGCGGCGACATCTGGACTGTTCCGGCCGAGGGCGGCGAGGCGCGTCTGCTCGTCTCGCACCCCGCGACCGAGTCGCGCCCGCTCTACTCGCCCGACGGCCGCTCGCTCGCCTTCGTCTCGACGCGCACGGGCAACGGCGACATCTACGTGCTCGACTTCGCGTCGGGCGACGTGCGCCGCGTCACGGCCGATGACGGCCTCGAACAACTCGACGCGTGGTCTTACGACGGCCGCTGGCTCTACTTCTCCTCGACGGCGCGCGACATCGCTTCGAGCAACGACGTGTACCGCGTCGCGGCGGCGGGCGGCACGCCCATGCAGGTCTCGGCCGACCGCTACACGAACGAGTGGTCGGCCGCGCCTTCGCCCGACGGCGCGGCGCTGGCGTTCGTCGGGCGCGGCTACTCGCAGTGGTGGCGCCACGGCCACGCGCACATAGACGAGTCGGTCATCATGCTGATGCGCGGCAACTCGACCGCGAGCTATGAGCCGTTGACGGCGGGCGGCGCGAAGGAGGTCTGGCCGATGTGGGGCGAGAATGGTAAGAGCCTCTACTTCATGTCCGACCGCGGCGGCGCCGAGAACATCTGGAAGCTCCCTCTCGGCGGACGCCCCGCGCAGGTGACGAAGTTCACCGACGGCCGCGTGCTCTGGCCGAGCATTTCGTACGACGGGCGCACGATCGTCTTCGAGCGCGGCTACGGCGTCTGGCGTCTCGACACAGACTCGGGGCGCGCGACGGAAGTGCGCATCACACGGCGCGGCGCGCCCGCCGGCCCCGCGGTCGAGCGCGTGCGGCAGACCGAACAGTTTCAAGACCTCGCGCTCTCGCCCGACGGAAAGAAGGTCGCCTTCGTCGCGCGCGGCGAAATCTTCGCGGCGTCCGCGTCGGACGGCGGCGACGCGCAGCGCGTGACGACTTCCAGCGCGCCCGAGTCGCAGCCCGCTTGGGCGCCCGACAGCCGAAGACTCGCGTACGTCTCCGAGCGCAACGGCCACGGCCAGCTCTTCCTCTACGACTTCGCGACGAACGCCGAGACGCAGTTGACCTCATCAACAGAGCCGGACGACACGCCGCGCTTCTCGCCCGACGGCAAGTGGCTGGCGTTCGAGCGCGCAGGCCGCGAGATACGCGCGCTCAACGTCGAGACGAAGCAGGAGCGACTCGTCGCGACGGGAAGACTTCAACGGCCGCCGCTCATGGCCGACCGTCCGTACGTCTGGTCGCCCGACAGTAAATGGATTGCTTACATGCCCGTCGGCCAGAAGCTCTTCCGCAACGTCTACGTCGCCGCGCTCGATGGCGACGGGACGGGGCGCCCCGTCAGCTTCATCGCCAACGCCGGCAGCAACACCGTGTCATGGAGCACGGACGGCACCTTCATCCTCTTCGACACGGGGCAGCGGACGGAGACGGGCCAGCTCGCGCGCGTTGACCTCATCCCGCGCACGCCGCGCTTCCGCGAAGACCAGTTCCGCGACCTCTTCAAAGAGGAGACGCCGAAGAACGTCTCGCCCACGCTCCGCCGTCAGGAGAACAACCCGCAGAGCCCTGTCCCGCCCACGCAGGTGCCGCCGAACAACCCGACGCCTTCGCCGTCGCCCACTCCGCAGCCTTCGCCTTCACCCGCAGAGCCGGGAACGACGCCCACGCCCGGGCAGACGCCGACGCCTTCACCAACCTCTTCGCCAGCGAGTCAGGCAGGCGCGGGACGTGGCGCGGAGAAGAACAAGCCGGTCGAGGTCGTCTTCGACGGCATACGCCGCCGCCTGAGCCTGCTGCCCGTGGGCGTGGACGTGTACTACCACACGCTCAGCCCCGACGGAAAATACGTGCTGATGATCGCGGGCGCCGTCGGCCAGACGAACCTCTACGTCTACCCGCTCGACGAGCTACAGCGCGAGCCGGCCGTGACGCGCCAACTGACTTCGACGCCGGGCGGCAAGTCGGACGCGCAGTTCTCGCCCGACTCCAAGGAGGTCTTCTACATCGAGGGCGGCCGCATACAGGTCGCCGCGCTCGACCCGCGCCAGCCGCCGCGCACGCTCGCCGTCGCCGCAGAGATGGACGTTGACTTCGCGCGCGAGAAGATGGAAGTCTTCGAGCAGGGCTGGGAGTGGATGCGCGACAACTTCTACGACCCGAAGTTCAGCGGCGCCGACTGGCAGGCCGTCCGCGCCGAACTGCTTCCTTACGTCGCGGGCGCGCGCACGCCCGACGAGGTGCGACGGCTGATGCGCCTGATGGTCGGCGAGCTGAACGCCTCGCACCTCGGCGTGTCCGGCCCCTTCGGCTCTGCGGTGACGAACACGGGGCGGCTCGGGCTCGACTTCGACCGCGACGAGTACGAGCGCACGGGCGGCCTGCGCGTGAGCGAAGTCATCCCGCTCGGCCCCGCCGCGCTCGCGCGCGACTCGGCGGCGCCCGACCGCACGCGCCCCGTAAAGGCCGGCGAGTACGTCGTCGCCATAGACGGCCAACGTCTCGACGCGCGCACGAACATAGACGAGCTGCTGAACTACAAGACGGGGCGGCGCGTCACACTCACCGTCGCGTCTTCCGCGGAGGGCGCGGACAGGAAGGACTTGGACGTGCGGCCCGTGAGCACGGCGACGGAGAAAGGCTTGCGCTATCGCAAGTGGGTTGACGAGCGGCGCGCTTACGTCGAGCGCGTGAGCAACGGACGGCTCGGCTACGTCCACATGTACGACATGAGCCCCGCGTCGCTCGCGCAGTTGTACGTAGACCTCGACGCCGAGAACCAGTCGCGCGAGGGCGTCGTCTTCGACGTACGCCACAACGAGGGCGGCTTCGTCAACGTCTACGCCATAGACGTCATCGCGCGCAGGAGCTACCTGCGCATGACGCCTCGCGGCTTCGACGCCTCGCCCGCGCGCACGGTGCTCGGCCAGCGCGCTTTGGAGTTGCCGACCGTACTCGTCACGGATCAATATTCGCTCTCGGACGCGGAGGACTTCACCGAAGGCTACCGGAGCCTTCGTCTCGGCAAGGTCGTGGGCGAGCCGACCGCGGGCTGGATCATCTTCACGTCCAACCTGCCGCTGATGGACGGCACGGTCTTCCGCATCCCCTTCACGCGCATCGAGACGGCCGAGGGCATCAACATGGAGCGCAACCCGCGCCCCGTGGACGTAAACGTCGAGCGCCCCGTCGGCGAAAGCTACACCGGCAAGGACTCGCAGCTCGACGCCGCCGTGCGCGAGTTGTTAAGACAGAGGTGAAGGGGAGGGGACAGGTTAGGGAACCATTCGCAGTCGGACGGATTTATTCCCGAAGGGGATGGAGATAATAGCCGGGGGCAGAGCGAACGGAGCGAGCCGAAGGCGAGCGAGTGAAGCGCCGCCCCCGGTAAGCGATGATAAAAACGTTCCGACCCTGAAGGGGTCGCACTTGCAACGCTGTGCGACCCCTTCAGGGTCGGAATTATTTTGTTGCTTCTACCGGGGGTGGCGCTTCGGTCGCTACGCTCCCTAGCTTACCCCCGGCTATTGTCTCTATCCCCTTCGGGGATGTCCGTTAAAACTCGTCGCGCTCCCACCTCATCGCGGAGGGCGACGGCGACGAGGTGGGCCGGCTGCCGACCTTCTCCCACTCCTCGCGCGTGAGCGTCTTGAGCGGCTCAAGGTGTTTCTTCGAGAGTTCCGCGTTCAGGCCCGACAGCTCTTTCGAGGCCCACGCGTCGAAGGAGGTGACCACGTCGGCCAGCTCGCGCGCGAGCACGTCGGTGCGTTCGGCCTGCGTCTGAGACGGCCGCCCCTCGTAGCCGATGACGTTGGCGTAGAGTTCCGTCATGTACTCGCGCAGGCGCTCCTCGCCCGTGATGGCGCCGCCCTCCTTGGTGGCGACGATCTTCTTGCGCAGCTCGTCCACCTGCGCCGAGGCGTCTTGCAGACGCTTGCGCAGCGGGTCGTCCGCGGCGAGCTTCGAGGCGCGGTCGTCGAGCGCGAGGCGCAGGCCGTTGATGCGTTCGACGGCGAAGGACATGTCGCCGAGCTGCCTGTGGAGCTTCAGCGCCAGCTCGTACTGCTGCCGCCGGTCTTCGGCCGTGTGGGTCGAGCGCGGGTCGGCGACGACCTGAAGCTGCGTCGTGTAGACCTGCTTGTCCTTCGTCATCTTCACCGTGTAGGTGCCGGGCAGCACGCGCGGGCCGACGGCCGCGCCGAAGGCCGCGCTCGCCGCGGGCGGAACCTTCGGCGGGTCGAGCCGCATCGGCCACGTCACGCGGCTCAGGCCGCGCCGCTTGCTCGAAGGGATCGTGCCGAGGAGTTTCCCCGCCGAGTCGAAGACTTCGATCTTCAGGTCGCCGAAGATGTGGCGGCGGCGCTGGTAGTAGGTGACGACGGCCTCGTCGGTCGGGTTGTCGCCGACGAACTCGGCGTCGCCGATTGACCAGCCGCCGAAGCCCGAGATGGACTGCATGGCGGGGCGCGCCTCGATGAAGAAGGCTTCCTTCGCGAGCGCGCCCGGGGTGAGCGCGCGCAGCGGCGTGATGTCGTCTACGATCCAGATGCCGCGGCCGTGCGTGGCGACGACGAGGTCTTTGTCGCGCGGGTGGATGGCGATGTCGCGCACCGCCACGCTCGGCATCTCGCCGCCCTTGTACTGCGCCCACCGCGCGCCGCCGTCGAGCGAGACCCAGAGGCCGAACTCGGTGCCGACGAAGAGCAGGTCGCGGTTGACCAAGTCTTCGCGGACGACGTGCGCGTAGCCGCGCATCGGGCTTCCGTCGGCGACGACCGAAGTCCACGTCTTGCCGAAGTCGGTCGTCTTGTAGACGTAGGGCTTCATGTCGCCGAAGGTGTGCGCGTCGAAGGTGACGTAGGCCGTGCCCTCGTCGAAGTGGCCGGCGTCAATGTAGGAGACCCACGCGTTCTTCGGGACGCCGCGGACGTTGCCGACGACGTTCGTCCAAGTCTTCCCGCCGTCGCGCGTCAACTGCACGTTGCCGTCGTCGGTGCCGGCCCAGACGACGTTCGGGTTCTTGGGCGACTCGGCGATGGCGTAGATGGTCGTGTGCATCTCGGCCGCAGAGTTGTCCACCGTGACGCCGCCCGACTCCTCCTGCTTCTGCTTCTCGGGGTCGTTCGTCGTCAGGTCGGGCGAGATGCGCTCCCACGTCTGCCCGTGGTCGCGCGAGCGGAAGAGGAACTGCGAGCCGATGTAGATCGTCCCCTTCTGCGTCGGGCTGACGTGGATGGGCGTGTTCCAGTTGTAGCGGAGCTTGCCCTCCTTGTACTGCGGGAGCGGCTGTATGTCGCGCGTCTCGTGCGTACGTCGGTTGACGCGCGCGATGTGGCCGCCCTGATACTCGGCGTAGATGTAGTCGGGGTCTGCGGGGTCAGCGAACATCCAGAAGCCGTCGCCGCCGTACATGTTCTCCCAACGGCTGTTGGTGATGCCGCCCGGGTACTGCGAGTCGCCGACCCAAGAGGAGTTGTCCTGAAGGCCGCCGTAGACGCGGTAGGGGCGCTCGTCGTCGAGGCTCACGTGGTAGAACTGCGAGACGGGGAGGTTCTGCGCCTTCCACCAGCGGTTGCCGCCGTCGTACGAGTACCAGAGCCCGCCGTCGTCGCCGACGATGAGGTGATCCGTGTTCTCGGGGTCAACCCAGACGGTGTGGAAGTCGCCGTGCGCGCCGCCCGAGATGTTTGAAAAACTCTTGCCGCCGTCGTTGCTCGCGATGAGCGAGAGGTCGGGCTTGTAGATTTTGTTCTCGTCCTTCGGGTCAACAATCAGGTTGGCGAAGTAGAAGGGGCGCCAGATCATGTTCTGGCTGCGGTCGAGCGCGGCCCAAGTCTTCCCGCCGTCGTCCGAGCGGTAGAGACCGTCGCGCGGCGTGACCGCCTCGACGAAGGCGTAGACGACGTTCGGCTTCGACGGCGCGACCGTCACGGCCACGCGCCCCCAAGGCTTCGGCGGCAGCCCTTGGGCGCTCTTCTCGTCAAGCTCCGTCCAAGTCGCGCCGCCGTCCGTTGACTTGAACAGGCCGCTCGCGCTCGGGCTCTCGGGGCCGTCGCCGCCCGAGCGGAACGTCCAGCCCTTGCGTCGGAAGTCCCACATGCCCGCGAACAGAGTCTTCGGGTTCGACGCGTCCATCGTCATCATCGAGCAGCCGGTGGAGAGGTTGGCGCCCTTCAGAATCTTCGCCCAAGTCTTCCCGCCGTCGGTCGTCTTGTAGACGCCGCGCTCGTCCGAGTCGCTCCACAGCTTGCCGGGCGCGCAGACGTAAACCGTGTCGGTGTTCGACGGGTCAACCAGAATCTTCGCTATGCGCTCCGAGTCTTTCAGCCCGACGTTCGTCCAGTTGTCGCCGCCGTCCGTTGACTTGTAGACGCCGTCGCCGACCGAGACCGAGTTGCGCGTCCAAGCCTCGCCCGTCCCGACCCAGATGACCTTCGGGTTCTTCGGGTCAATGGTGACGGCGCCGATGGACTGCACGGGCTGCTTGTCGAAGACGGGCTTGAAGGTCGTGCCGCCGTTGACCGACTTCCAGACGCCGCCCGAGGCCGAGCCGACGTAGACTGTGAGGCGCTTGTCCTCGCGCACGGCGTCAACGGCGGCGATGCGTCCCGACATCTGCGCCGAGCCGATGTTGCGCGCGCCGAGGCCGGAGACGGTTTCCGAGTCCACCTTCACGGTGTTCGACTGCGCGCCCGCGGGCTGCGGCGTCTGCGCGAGCGCCGCCGTGCAGGCGAGGGCGGAGGCGAACAAGAGGGACGTGAGCCAGTTCGTAAAGTTTGTTTTCATCGTCTCGCGAGTCCTTCTCTCGTGGGGGTTCAGTTCTTCACCTCGGCGGGCGGCTTGCCTTCGCCCTTGTTCCCTTGGGTCGCGGCGGGCGGCTTGGCGCCTGCGGGCTTCGCCTCCTCGGGCCTCTTCGGGCTGGTCGTGGATGCGTCGGGCGCCGCCGCGGGTTCGGACTTGACGGCCGGCTGGCGGAAGCGCGCGTCGTCTATCGCGACGTTGGCCTCGATCTTCTCGTAGGTGACCTTCGTGCGGAAGGGGCTGCCCTTCGGGCCGCTCTCGACGGAGAAGGGCAGGTACCAGCCGTTGACCTCCTTGTAGTCGCCGAGGATGGTCTCGTACTCACGCTCGGCGCCGCGGATCATGCGCTTCGTGTCCATCTTGATGGGGACGAAGTAGTCGGTGTCCATGTAGTAGACGCGCACGTCGCCGTTCGGCATCGTCGCCTTGAGCTTGTAGGTGTCGGTGCCCTCGACTTCGTCCATGCCGACGTACTCGACCTTCACGCCCTTCTGCTGGTAGTTGACGAGCGGGCCGTCGAGGTCTGAGTCCTCGACGATGCCCCTCAACTCCTCCTCGCCCAGAGGCTCCGCGTCCTTCTTGCCGTTCCACGGCTCGATCTTCCAGCCCGTGCGGCCGTCGTAAGCGGTGACGCCCGTCATGCCCTGAACGATGAACTCCTCCCGGACGAGGTTGGGGCGCTTGTTCTCACCAACGATGACGGCCTCGAAGCCGCCGCCGCCGTTGAACTTGCCCGTGCGGCGCAGAGATTTGACGGCCTGAATGCGCTCCATGCCGCCGACGGTCTTGATGAACTTGGCGACGATCTCGTCGGCGGTCTGAGCCGTGGCCGTCGCGGAGAGCAGGAGCGCCGCGGCGCACGCCGTTACGATTCTACGCATGGTCTTCTCCTGAGAGTGTGTGTTACAGAAGTGAGCGAGCTAAAGGGCGAAGCCCGATACTAGAGCAGCGCCGGCTTAATGACAATAACAATTCGTTGCTACGCGGCGGCGGCGCGGAAGTTTCATCCGGCTCGTCACGGAAATGGGCCGTGTCGTAACCGGCCGCGGGCGCGCGCCGCGCGTCGGGGCCGAAAAGGCGGAGGGGAGACGGCCGCGTGGCGCGGAGGGCGTGGGCTAACCGCGGCGGTTGCCGCTGAGGGCGTCCTCTTCGTCAACGAGCGGGCGGCGCCGCGCCGCGCCGACGCCGTCGCCGTCGGGCAGCAAGCCCTGCTCGCGGTAGTGGCGCAGCTTGTTGTGCAGCGTCTTGAGGCTTATCTGTAGGAGCTCGGCGGCGCGCGTCTTGTTGTTGTCGGTCTTCTGTAGCGTGCGCAGAATCATGCGCCGCTCGACCTCCTCGATGGGCGTGCCGACGGGCAGCGTGATGGTGTCCTCGCCGCGGCTCTGCGCGCGTTGCTCCAAAGGGTAGGGCGCGAGGTGATGGCGTTCGATGACTTCGGATGAGCAGATTATGACGGCGCGCTCGATGACGTTGCGAAGCTCCCGCACGTTGCCGGGCCAAGAGTGCGACTGTAAAGCCTCGACGGCCGCAGGGCTCAGCAGACGCGCGGGGCGCCCGTGGCGCTCGGCGAGGTTGGCGACGAGGTGCTGCGCGAGGAGCGGGATGTCCTCCTTGCGCTTCCGGAGCGGCGGCAGCTCGATGGTGATGACGTTGAGGCGGTAGAGAAGGTCTTCGCGGAAGGTGCCGCGGTGGACGGCCTCGGCCGGGTCGCGGTTCGTCGCTGCCAGCACGCGCACGTCCACCGGAATCTCCTGCGAGCCGCCGAGCCGCCGGATGGTGCGGTCTTCGAGCACGCGCAGCAGCTTCGCCTGAAGCGAGACGGGCATCTCCGAGATTTCGTCGAGCAAGAGCGTCCCGGCGTTCGCCAGCTCGAAGCAGCCCAGACGCCGCCCGGCCGCGCCCGTGAACGCGCCGCGCTCGTGCCCGAACAGCTCCGACTCCATCAACGTCTCGGGGATGGCAGAGCAGTTGATGGCGACGAACGAGCCGCCCTTGCGCGGGCTCAGGTTGTGAATCGTGCGCGCGACGAGTTCTTTGCCCGTGCCCGACTCACCCGTAATCAGCACGGAGGCCGACGAGGGCGCGACCTGCTCGATGAGCGCGTAAATCTGGCGCATCGGCTCGCTCACGCCGACCAGTTCGCCGAAGGCGCCGCGGTCGCGTAGCTGCCGGCGGAGCGTCTGGTTCTCGCGCCGCGCCTCGGAGAACTCGACCGCGCGCTCGACCACCAGACGCAGCTTTGCGAAATCAATCGGCTTTTCGAGGTAGTGGAACGCGCCCTCCTCCTGTATCGCGCGCAGGGCCATCTCGACTGTGCCCTGACCGGTCAGGAGGATGACGGCCGTCTCCGGGTGCAACTGCCGCATCTCGCGCAGCAGCCCGAAGCCGTCGAGGTTCGGCATGTACACGTCGGAGACGACGACCGTCGGCAGGTACTCTTCGACCAACGCGAGGCCGGCCCGGCCGTCGGACGCGACGGCGGTCTCGTAACCCCAGCCCTCAAGCATCTCGCTGAGGGAATCCGCGATCACGGGCTCGTCGTCTACGATGAGGATGCGCCGCTTAGGCATGCAGTGGAGTGTAGCAAGTTAAGCCGAAAGGAAGAAGTGTTCGGGGACAGGGGCGCCTTCGTCTACGGGTAGCGATAGTAGAAACGCGTCGGGCGTGAATTAACGTCCGCGTCACAACGCGCCCGGCGCGAAGAACTCCGCGACGGCCCGCGCGAGCGAGCGCGCGTTCGACTCGGCCGGCACGATGTCCGCGCCGAGGCCGTACTCGGCGGCGGTCTGGGCAGTCACCCCACCGATGCAGGCGACGCGCACGCCCGCGAGCAGTGGCCGCAGGTCGCGCGTGTCGAAGAGCTGCGCGAAGTTATGCACGGTCGAAGAGCTTGTGAAGGTGACGCAGTCCACGCCGCCGCCGACGAGCAGCGCCTCTGTGCGCGCGCGGTCGGTCGTCTCGGGGCGCACCGTCCTGTAGGCCGTCACCACGTCCACGCGCGCGCCGGCAGCTTCCAAGGCGCGCGGCAGGAAGTCGCGCGCGACCGCCGCACGCGGCATCAGGAAGTTCAAGCCCTCGAACTCGCCGCGCCCGCCGAGAAAGATTTCGAGCGCCTCGAAGACGCCCTCGGCGCGCGACTTCTCCGGCACCACGTCAACGTGTACGTGCGCCGCGACGAGCCGCTCGGCCGTCGCCTCGCCGATGGCGCAGACGCGTAAGGAGTCGAGCTCGGACACGTCTTTGCCGAGCGCTTCGAGCCGCGCGAGGAAGTGCTCGACGGCGTTCGCGCTCGTCAGGACGAGCCAGTCGTAGCCGAAGAGGTTGTCAATCGCCTCGTCCAACTGCGCGTAAGACTCGGGCGGAACAATTTCAATCGTCGGGCACGCGACGACGCGCGCGCCGTAAGACTCAAGCTCGGCCGCGAACTCTGCCGCCTGCTCCCGCGCGCGCGTAATCATCACCGTCCGCCCGTCCAAGGGTTTCCCGCCTTCACCCGTCATATCTCGTCGCGTTGAATCTGTACGGGCATCTCTGCGAGGAGGTCGTCGGCGCCGCGCTCTCTGAGCCGGGCCGCGAGGGCTTCGCCGAGCGCGTCGGCCTCTCCGGTTGTGCCTTCGAGCGTGTCGCGTATGACGTACGCGCCGTCGAGCGAGGCGACGAGGCCGTCGAGGTGGACGCGGCCATCTGTGACCGTCGCGTGCGCCGCGATGGGCACCTGACAGCCGCCGCCTAAAGAACGAAGCAGCGCGCGCTCTGCGACGACGGCCGCGCGCGTCGCGGGAACGTCGAGGCGCGAGACGAGCGCGTTCGTCTGCTCGTCGTCCGCTCGCGTCTCGATGCCGAGCGAGCCCTGACCGACCGCGGGCAGCATCTCGTCCGCGCCGATGGCCGCGCTGATGCGCGCGCCGAAGCCGAGCCGCCTGAGTCCCGCCGACGCCAGAATCAAAGCGTCGTACTCGCCCTCGTCCAGCTTCCGCAGCCGCGTGTCCACGTTCCCGCGCAGGTCTTTGATTCGCACGTCGGGCCGCAGGTGCTTGAGCTGCGCGATGCGCCGCAAGGAAGAAGTGCCGACGACGGCGCCCGCCGCGAGATTCTTAAGAGACGCGCCCTGTGCGTCTGCGTCCGCCCTCAGCACCAGCGCGTCGCGCGCGTCCTCGCGTTCGGGCGTGGCCGTAATCGCCAGCCCTTCGGGCACGATGGTCGGCAGGTCTTTGAGCGAGTGGACGGCTACGTCCACACGGCGGTCGAGCAGCGCGACCTCAAGCTCCTTCGTGAACGCGCCCTGCCCGCCGATGGTCGAGAGCGGCACGTCCGTCCGCACGTCACCCTGCGTCTTGATGATCTCGATGCGGACGGAGAGCCCCGCGTCGAGCGCTTCCAGACGCGCCTTCACCCACTCCGACTGCCACAGCGCGAGCTTCGACCCGCGCGAACCGATGATTAGTTCCATAAGTCAGAGGTTAGAGGTTAGAGGTTAGAGGTTAGTTTGGACGCGTCCGTCGCGGTCAGCCGGAGGCTTCGATTGTGAAGCCTCTACTAACCTCTAACCTCTAGCCTCTAGCCTCTGTCATTCTCCTCAAGCCCGAAGACCTCGCGCCACGCCTGCACCTCGTTGTCCTCGCCTGTGTCGTAGGAGCGACGCATGCGGTGGATGACGGGGTGCGAAATCTTGTTGACGGCGGACATGAGCATCGCTTCGATGGCCTGCTCCTGCTCGGGCGTGAGCGGGCCGAGGCGCGAGCGCTGGCGCTCGAACTCGTCGTGCGCGATGCGGCGCAGCTTCTCCTTGAGCGCGCCGACCGTCGGGCCGATGTCGAGGTCGCGCAGAGCCTGCTGGAACTGCGTCACCTCCGACTCGACGATGAGTTCCGCCCGCTCGGCCTCGTGCTCGCGCTCGCGTATGTTCGAGGCGACGACGGCTTCGAGGTCGTCCACGTCGAAGACGAAGATGTTCGAGAGCTTGCCCACGGCCGGGTCAACGTTGCGCGGGACGCTGATGTCTATGAAGAAGGCCGGGCGGTTGCGGCGCGACGCGCGGGCGCGCTCGGCCATCGAGGACGTGATGACGTAGTCGGGCGCGCCCGTCGAGCAGATGACCACGTCGGCCTGCGCCAGAGCCTCTTCGAGCGCCGCGAACTCGACGGCCACGCCGCCGAACTTCACGGCGAGCTTCTGCGCGGTCTCGTAGGTTCGGTTGGCGACGAGTACGCGCGCGGCGCCCGCGCCCGAGAGGTGCTGCGCGGCGAGTTCCGCCATCTCGCCCGCGCCGACGAGCAGGACGGTCGCGCCCTTGAGCGAGCCGAAAATTTTCCGCCCCAACTCGACCGCCGTGTAGCTGACCGAGACGGCCGAGGCGGCGATGCCCGTCTCGCTGCGCACGCGCTTGGCGACTCGCAGGGCGCTGTGGACGAGCTTGTGCAGGACGCGGCCGGCGGTTCCGGCCTCGACCGCGAGCGAGTATGCGTGACGCACCTGCCCTAGAACCTGCGGCTCGCCGACGACCATCGAGTCGAGCGAGGAGGCGACGCGGAAGACGTGGCGCACGGCGGCCTCGTCGGCGTGCGTGTAGAGGTGGCCGCTGAAGAGTTCGACGGGGACGGCGCGCGCGCGGCTCAAAAAATCGCTCAGGCGCCCGACGGCGTCCGCGCCCTTCTGCGCGGGCGACGCGGCCAGAATCTCGACGCGGTTGCAGGTCGAGACGATCAGACCCTCGCGCACGACCTCGCCGTCCACGAGCGCGCGCAGAGAGGCGGCGCACGCCTCGTCGCTGAACGCGAGGCGCTCGCGCACCTCCACGGGCGCGGTCTTGTGGTTGAGTCCGACGAGAACGATTGCCATCGCTTACTGCCCGCCGCGCCCCTCCTCCACGACCTTGACCAATGCCTCAACCTTCTGGGACATCCTGTCCACCGTGGCTTCAGTTCTTTCTTGCCTTGTTGCCAGTGCGGCCATCGCCTCACGCAGGGACTCGTCCGACGTGCGGAACGACTCAGCCAGAGAGGCACTGAAGCGGGCCTGTCTTACATCGGTTTCGCGGAGCGACTTGTTGATCTGGTCTTGTGTCTCAAGGTATTGCGTCATCGCGCGCACGAAGTTTGTGTGTGCGTCCTCCATCGCCTCGTGACGCTTTTGAGAGTCCGCACCCTGTTGTCTCAGTTGCTCCACCTGATCGGCGAGCCGCGAGAGTTGCTCTTCGTTGCGCTCACTCCTTGCGTCGGCGCGAGTCTGACTCTTCAGAATAAAATCAATCGCCCGTTCTAGTTCATCACCGGTCATTTTCTCATTCTCCTTTCTGGTTGACGGAACGGGCAGCGTTCAGGGGCATGCGCATAGGGCTTTAACGGAAGACGTGGAAGCCGCCGAGGGCGACGGCGCCAGCGAAGGTGCAGAGGACGAGTGTGAAGCCGCCGACGCCGAGCCACGCGGCCTTGCGCCCGCGCCACTGGACGCGGTAGTGAAGCAGGGCGAGGTAGACGATCCACGTCAGCAGCGCGAAGAACTCGGTCGGGTCGTTGTGGAAGAGGCGCACGCTGCGCGCGCGCGACCAGATGACGCCGGTGACGATGCCGAGCGTGAGCAGCGTGAAGCCGACGCTCGCGGCCGTCGAGGCCACGTCATCCACGGTCGTCAACGAGGGCAGGCGGTGGAAGACGGCGCTGAACTTCTTCAGCCGCAGCTCTCGCTCCTGCCACAGGTACATCACGCTCGCCGAGAAGGCCACGAAGAACGAGGCGTAGCCGAACAGGAGCAGCGTGACGTGGACGGGGAAGAGCCACGAGCCGCTGCCGTCGGTGACGCTCGAAGGGTCTTTGTTCGCCGCCGCGTGGACGAACTGCGTCGCGAAGACGAGCAGCGAGACTACCGGCAAAAGGAACGCGCCGAGCGCGCGCAGGGGGTAGCGGTACGTCACCAGCCAGAAGGCGACGACGAGCGTCCACGCGAGGAACGAGAGCGCCTCGGGCGTGCTGAAGAGCGGGTAGCGCCCGTCGCGCGCCCAGTCAACAATTATCGAGCCGGTGTGCGCCGCAAACCCGAAGACGGCCGCGTAGAACGTCAGGCGCTCGGCCGAGCGCCGCTTGTTGACGAAGGCCAGCAGGGCGTGGATGGCGGCGATGACGTAACCGGCCAGAGCCGCGTAGAGAAAAGGTTTCATCGCGAAAACGTGCGGGGCGTGGGACGCACGCGCCATTGTAATTGGAAGCGCCGCGGGGCGGCAAGCAACACCCCTCGGCGGCGCCGCGTGCGGCGTTTGCGCGGGGGGCCGGACGGCGTGTTATAAGTTCAGTTGATGTCAAACCCGGAAGGCGCAACCCCGATGCCGACACGCGAAGAAGCTTGGGAGTTGCTCTGCGAGTACACGAAGGGCAAGAGCCTGCGGCAGCACGCGCTGGCCGTCGAGGCGGCGATGCGCGCGGCCGCCGGGCGCTACGGCGGCCCCGACGCCGACGTTGACGAGTGGGGCATCACGGGGATGCTGCACGACTTCGATTATGAAATGTTTCCCAGTGCCGAGGAGCATCCTTTTAAGGGAGCCAATATCCTCTGCGGGCGCGGCTACCCTGACAGAATCATCCGCGCCATCATGGGGCACGCCACCTACACGGGCGTCCCGCGCGACACGCCGATGGCGCGCGCGCTGTTCGCGACGGACGAGCTGTGCGGCTTCCTCGTCGCCTGCGCGCTCGTGCGCCCGTCGAAGAGTCTGGACGACCTCGAAGTCTCGTCGGTAAAAAAGAAACTGAAGGACAAGGCGTTCGCGCGCACCGTCAACCGCGACGACATACGGCAGGGCGTCGAAGAGTTGGGCGTCGAACTCGACGAGCACGTCCGCTTCGTAATCGAAGCCCTCAAGCCCGTGCAGGAGAAGATCGGGTTGAAGGGGGAATAAGTGATATGCTGACGGTTAAGCCGTCAGGTCGTTTTCGGGGGCGGGGCGTGGGAGTACTCCGGCCCCGTGCGCGCGCGGAGCGCGGAGCCGAGCGTGAGCGCCGCCAGCGTCAGGAGCGAAGCCAGCAGCGCCGTCGCGGCGGCCTGTAGCTTGCGCCGCCGAGAGGTGTGGCGGTAGACGAAGATCGCGGCGTAAGTTATCGCGGCGAGCGGCGCGAGCAGTGACGCGGCCGCGGCCCAGACCGGCAGCGCGTCGGGGCGCGCGGCGAGGAAGTAGGCGAGGGCGTAGCAGACGCCTGAGCCCGCGGCGGCGGCCAGCAGCGAGGCGGCGATGAGCAGCTTCCAGCGCAAACTTCGTCGGGACTCCGTCTGTCTTCGGGTGAAACGCGAGAGCGGGAAAACGCGTGGAAGCATACCACACGCGCCGCCGCCGCCGGCCCCAAAATTTATACGTACTTAATCCAGCGGGACTCAAACGATGGTCGCCAGAAGCGCACTACTTTACCTCGCGCGGCAGGAGGGCTTGAAAGACTTCGCCACGCGCTTCAAACCTTTCCGGAAGTTAACGGCGCGCTTCATCGCGGGCGAGGACATCGAGTCCACCGTCCCCGCCATACGCGAGCTGAACAACCTCGGCTGCACCGCCACCTTCGACCACCTCAACGAGGGCGTCACCAACCCGGCCGAGACCGAGGGCGAGGTGCGCGAGTACAAGCGCATCCTCGCCGCCATAGACGAGACCGGCATCCGCTCGAACGTCTCGATCAAGCTGACGCAGTTCGGACTGGCCTTCGACCCGGAGCTGACCTACCGCAACGCGCGCGCCGTCGTCGAGGAGGCCGCGCGCCGCGGCAACTTCGTCCGCATAGACATGGAGGACTCGCAGGTCACGCAGGTCACGCTCGACATCTTCCGACGCCTGCGCTCGGAGTTCGACCTCAACACCGTCGGCATCGTCCTACAGTCCTACCTGCGCCGCACCGAGCAGGACGTGCGCGACGTGCTCTCGATACCCGCGCGCGTGCGCCTCTGCAAGGGCGCCTACAACGAGCCGGCGACGGTCGCGTTCCCCGACAAAAAGGACGTGGACGCGAACTACGTGAGCTGCATGAAGCTGCTGCTGGCGAGCGGCGTCTACCACGGCATCGCGACGCACGACGAGAACATGATTCGGGCGACGAGGGAGTTCGCCGACAGCGAGGGCATCGGGAAAGATAAGTTTGAGTTCCAGATGCTCTACGGCATCCGGCGCGACCTACAGGAGAAGCTGGCGCGCGAGGGCTACAACGTGCGCGTCTACGTGCCGTACGGGAAGACTTGGTACCCGTACTTCATGCGGCGGCTGGCCGAGCGGCCGGCCAACGTCTGGTTCGTGATGAAGAACTTTCTGAAGGGTTAGAGCCCGACCGAGATGAACGAAGACTGGGTCTGGATTCTGTGGACGATACTCGGCGTGATCCTCATCATCGCCGAAGTCTTCACGCCCGGCTTCGTGCTGCTCTGGTTCGGCGTCGGCGCCCTCGTCGCCGCGCTCGCCAGCGTCCTCGGCGCGGGGCTCGCGGCGCAGTTCCTGATCTTCATCTCACTCTCGTCGCTGCTCACGGCGCTCTCGCGCACGATCTTCGTCAACTACTTCACACGCCCGGACGAGCCCGACGGCTTGAAGGTCGGCGCGGCCAAGCTGCCGGGGCAGGTCGGGACGGTCGTCAGTTCGAGTCAGGGCGCGCTCAACGAGGGCGCGGTCAAAGTCTTCGGCTCAATCTGGACGGCCTACCCGGCTGAGGGCGAGCCGCCGCTCGAAGCCGGCGACCGCGTCGTCGTCGAACGCCTGCAAGGCGCCTCCATCTACGTCCGCCGCGCCGGGACGCTCCCCGAGTGGCGCGCGCACGAACTCGAAGACGGCGAGGGCAAAGGCTGAGGGCTTACGGCCCCCGCCTTCAAATCTTCTACGCCGATTTAACTTCCGATAAAAAACTTGAGAGTGAGGCTGCCGGGCTTGGCGTCACAGGCGCTCGGTCGTGTCGTCGCCGTGGCCGATGGTGTCGTCGTTTTCGGGGCCGGGGAGTTCGACGGTGATGCGGTCGGTGTCGGGCTTGGGGAGGTCTTCGCCTTCGAGGCGGGCGAGGACGACCGTGATGTTGTCCTCGCCGCCGCGCTCGTTGGCCTCGTCAACCAGAGCCTCGCAGGCGCGCGCGAGGTCGCCGTCCGACTGGGTGACGATGCGCAGCATGTCTTCGCCGCGCAGCTTCCCCGACAGGCCGTCGCTGCACAGCAGCAGCACGTCGCCGCGGAAGACGCGCACGTTCCCCGTCACGGGCTGAAGCTCTGGCTGCGCGCCGAGCGCTTGCAGGATGACGTTACGGAACATGTGCGTCTCGGCCTCCTGCTCGCTAATCTGGCCCACGTCCACGAGCTGCTGGACGAGCGACTGGTCTTTGGTGGCGAGCTTGATGCGGCCGCCGCGTATGACGTAGCCGCGGCTGTCGCCGACCTGTAGGAGGCTGACGCCGTCGCTGGTGACGGCCGCGGCGGTGAGCGTCGCGCCCATGCCGGAGCAGCGCGGGTCTTCCTGACTCTTGCGGTGGATGGCGAAGTTGGCGTAGTCGGTCGCGTTCTTCAGGCACTCGACGAGCGGCGCGTCGGGGTCGCAGACGCCTTCGCCGTCATCGCCCTCCTCGACGCCCGAGAGCATGTCGCGCACGGTCTCGACCGCCATGCGGCTCGCCACGTCGCCCGCGAGCGCGCCGCCCATCCCGTCCGAGACGACGAGCACGACGCCCTTCGGCCCGACCTCGAAGCGGCGCAGCCCGTCGGGCGGCTCCTCGCCGTCCGAGCCCGTCCACGCGTTCTGCCCGCTCAGGT
The DNA here is from genome assembly GCA_035248785.1 of Pyrinomonadaceae bacterium. Classification (GTDB taxonomy): domain Bacteria; phylum Acidobacteriota; class Blastocatellia; order Pyrinomonadales; family Pyrinomonadaceae; genus QHXN01. The sequence continues at coordinate 85,732 of DATFHD010000079.1, forward strand.
CGAGCACGAGGAAGTTGTCCTCGTTGCCCGAGCGGACGCGGCCGATGTTGGTCTTGGCGTATAGCTCTACGAACATATGTGGTGAGTGATGAGTGATGAGTGATGAGTGATAAGAAAGAGAAGCGCCGTCGTCTTCTCTTATCACTCATCACTCATCACTCATCACTAAATCTTCGCAAGCGCCTGATCCAAATCAGCGATGATGTCCTCCGCCTCTTCGAGGCCGACCGAGATTCGGACGAGCCCGTCGGTGATGCCGAGGCGCGCGCGCGTCTCGGGGAGCACGGAGGCGTGGGTCATCGTCGCCGGGTGCGAAATCAGCGTCTCGACCCCGCCGAGGCTCTCGGCCAGCGCGCAAAGGCGGACGGATTCTAGCACAGTGCGGGCGTTTTCCAGCGAGCCCACGTCGAAGGCGACCATCCCGCCGAAGCCCCTCTGCTGCCGCTTCGCCAAATCGTGCTGCTTGTGTGAGAGCGAGCCGGGGTAGTAGAGCTTCTGAACTTTCGGGTGCTCTTCGAGGAAGGCCGCGACCGCGCGCCCCGTCGCGTCGTGCTGCTCCATGCGCACGGCCAGCGTCTTCGTCCCGCGCAGAGTGAGCCAAGAGTCGAACGGCGACAGGATGGCGCCGACCGCGTTCTGGATGAAGGCGAGCCACTCCGCGTCCTTCTCATCGTTGAGGACGACGACGCCGCCCACGCTGTCCGAGTGGCCGTTGAGGTACTTCGTCGTCGAGTGGACGACGATGTCCACGCCGAACTCTATCGGGCGCTGTAGGTACGGCGACATGAAGGTGTTGTCGCACACCACGCGCGCGCCCGCCCCGTGCGCGATGTCTGAGACGGCCTTCAAATCCGTCACCATCATCACGGGGTTCGTCGGCGTCTCGACGAAGACCATCCGCGTGTTCTCTTTAATCGCCGCCTCGACGTTGAGCGCCTCGGTCGTGTCCACAAAAGAGAACTCGATGCCGTAGTTCGCCAGCACGCGGCTGAACAGACGGAACGTCCCGCCGTACGTGTTGTCCGAGACGACGACGTGCTCGCCTGACTTTATCAACCTCAGCGTCGCGTCAATCGCCGCCATCCCCGAAGCGAACGCGTAGCCGAAGCGCGCGCCTTCGAGCGCCGCGATGTTCTTCTCCACGGCGAGCCGCGTCGGGTTCTGCGTCCGCGCGTACTCGTAACCGCCACGCGGCTTTCCTAACCCCTCCTGCTGGTAAGTCGAGGTCTGGTAGATCGGCACCGTAACCGCGCCCGTGGTCGGGTCGGGCTCGTTGCCCGCGTGTATCGCTGTAGTTGAAAAGCCCATAGTTGAGAGTTAGTCGAAAATTCCCTGACTCATGTAACGCTCGGCGCCGTCGGGGAAGAGCGTGACGACGCGCTTGCCGGTGCCGAGACGTTCGGCGACTTTCCTCGCGGCCGCGGCCGCGGCGCCGGTCGAGCCGCCGCCGAGTACGCCTTCGGTGCGTGCCAGCTCGCGGACGGTGGCGAAGGCTTCGGCGTCCGAGACGGCGATGACTTCGTCGGCCGCATCACGGTCGAGGTTCGGCGGGATGAACTCGCGCTGGCCGATGCCTTCGAGCCTGTAGGGGCCGGGGTGTCCGCCGCCGAGTATCGAGCCTTTGGGCTCGACGAGCGCGCAGTAGACAGCCGGGTTAATCTTCTTGACGGCGTGCGCGATGCCGGTGAACGTGCCGGCCGAGCCGCAGCCCAAGACGAGCGCGTCAATGCGTCCCCCGGTCTGCTCGATAATCTCGCGCGCGGTCGTCTCCTCGTGGAAGCGAGGGTTGGCCGGGTTCTCGAACTGCTGCGGGATGAAGCTGCCGGGCGTCTCCGCGGCCAGCTCGCGCGCGCGGCGCACGGCACCCTCCATGCCCTCCTCGGCCGGGACGTACTCGATGCGCCCGCCGAGCGCCTCCATGATCTTCATCTTCTCGCGCGAATAACCTTCGGGCACGCAGAGCACGACGCGATAGCCGCGCGCGACGCCGACGAGCGCGAGCCCGATGCCCGTGTTGCCCGCCGTCGGCTCGACAATCGTCGCGCCGGGCTTCAGGACGCCGCGCCGCTCGGCGTCGAGAATCATCCCGAGCGCCGCGCGGTCTTTCACGGAGCCGCCCGGGTTCATGTATTCGAGCTTGGCGAAGAGTTCGGCCGCGGGCGGCGGCGCGAACCTCGACAGGCGCAGCAAAGGCGTGCGGCCCACAAGCTCAAGGATGCTCTCGACGGCCCCGAGCGGCGTCGAGTCTCTGTCGGCACTCCTTGTCTCTGACGGCGTGACCATGAAAGTGGAACGGCCCCGATGGTAGCCCAGCGCGGCGACGGGTGACAAGTCTACTTCACCCTTGTCAGCGGCCGCCCGTTGGGTTATCTTGTAATCCCGTGAATCACACGGGCTCACCTGTTCCCAGTCCCACGGTCGTCGCAATCATTCCCGCACGATACTCTTCGAGCCGGCTCCCCGGAAAACCTCTGCTTGAGATCGGAGGGCGCCCGATGGTCGTCCACGTCGTCGAGCGAGCGCTTGAGGCGCGTTGCGTCGCGCGCGCGGTCGTGGCGACGGACGACGAGCGGATTTTTGAAGCCGTCAGCGCCGCGGGCCACGAAGCCCTGATGACGAGCGCCGAGCACGCCTCGGGCAGCGACCGTCTGGCAGAGGCGGCGGAGAAGATTGAGTGCGACGTGGTCGTCAACGTGCAGGGCGACGAGCCTCTGATTGCGCCCGCGACGATTGAGACGGCCGTCGGCGCGCTCTTGGAAGATGAAGGCGCCGCTGTCGCGACCACTTCCGAGCCCATCGAGAGCGCGCACGACGTTCTGAGCAGCGATGTCGTCAAGGTCGTCGTGGACGAGCGCGGACGGGCGCTCTACTTCTCGCGCTCGCCCGTGCCTTTCCCACGGGAGAAGGCGCGTCTGTACGGCTCGCTGGCGGCGGCGCTCGAAGTCGAGCCGCGCCTGCTCGCGACCTTCCGCAAGCACACGGGGCTTTATGTTTACCGCCGGGCCTTTTTGTTAGAATACGCGCGTTGGCCACAGACGGCGCTCGAACGCGCCGAATCGCTCGAACAACTGCGCGTGCTCGAACGCGGGTATCAGATACGTGTGGTCGAAGCGGCGTCCCCGTCAATCGGCGTGGACACCCCGGACGACCTGCGCCGCGTCCGCGAGATGTTGGAACGTTGAGTTAAAGCCTATGGGCGACTGGATCGGACTCGGCCTCTTCGTACTCGTCGTTGTCGGCGCGCTCGTCGGCCTCTCTTACTTGGGGAAGACGCGGAAGCCGCTGACCGAGGACGAGTACGAGCAGCGCGTGGCGGACGCGAAGGGCACGACGCGCGCCGCGGCGCTGGCCGGGATGAACGCGCTCAACAAGATGATTAACCCGAAGGCCGTCGAGGCCGTCGAGAAGCAGAAGGACTTGCAGGCGGGTTACTACAACGACGAGCAGACGAAGGGCGAGGGCGACGAGCCCGGCGCCGCCGATAAACGTCCGGGGCCGACAGAAGAAGGGGGAGGGGATGCCTAAATATATTTTCGTGACCGGGGGCGTGGTTTCGAGTCTGGGGAAGGGGCTGGCGGCCTCCTCCATCGGCTGCCTGCTCGAAGCGAGGGGCTTGAGCGTCACCTGCATCAAGCTCGACCCGTACATCAACGTAGACCCCGGCACGATGTCGCCGTTCCAGCACGGCGAGGTCTTCGTCACCGACGACGGCGCCGAGACAGACCTCGACCTAGGCCACTACGAGCGCTTCACGCACGCGCGCCTGTCGCGCTCGAACAACTGGACGACGGGGCGCATCTACCTCTCCGTCATCGAAAAGGAACGGCGCGGCGACTACCTCGGCAAGACGATTCAGGTCATCCCGCACATCACCGACGAAATCAAGCGCGCCGTCCGCGCCGTCGCCGAGAAGGATTCGACCGACGTTGTGATAGTGGAAATCGGCGGCACCGTGGGCGACATCGAATCTTTGCCGTTCCTCGAAGCCATCCGCCAGATGGGGAACGAGGAGAGGCAGAACGGCCAGAACGGCGCGGTCTTCATACACCTCACGCTCGTCCCCTTCATCGCCGCCGCCGGGGAACTGAAGACGAAGCCGACGCAGCACTCCGTACGCGACCTGCGCGAGATAGGCATCGCCGTTGACATCCTGCTCTGCCGCTCAGACCGCACGCTCCCGCGCGACATACGCTCGAAGATTGCGCTCTTCTGCAACGTCAAGGAGCAGGCCGTCATCGCCGCGCAGGACGTGGACACGATTTACGAAGTCCCGCTCGCCTTCCACGAGCAGGGCTTGGACGACCAGATCGTCTCGGCGCTCGGCCTGCAAGACCGCGCGCCGAACGCAGACCTCACGCGCTGGCGCGAGCTGGTCGCCACCATCCGCGACCCCTCGAAGGGCAGCGTCACCATCGGCATCGTCGGCAAGTACGTCGAGCTTGAGGACTCGTATAAATCTCTGCGCGAGGCTCTGACGCACGGCGGCGTGGCGAACAACCTGCGCGTTGACGTGCGCTGGGTCGAGTCGGAAGGCTTGATGGACGAGGACTACGAGGAGCGCCTGCGCGACTACGACGCCATCCTCGTCCCCGGCGGCTTCGGCAAGCGCGGCGTGGCCGGGATGATTCGCGCCATTAACTACGCGCGCCGCACGCGCACGCCCTACTTCGGCATCTGCCTCGGCATGCAGACGGCGGTCATCGAGTACGCGCGCGCGGTCTGCGGGCTCGCGGGCGCCGACTCGACAGAGTTCGACGCGGAGACGCCGCACCCCGTCATCTTCAAGCTGCGCGACCTCGTGGACGTGGAGGAACTCGGGGGCACGATGCGCCTCGGCGCGTGGACGTGCATGCTGTCGGACGGGAGTCTGGCGCGCGAGGTCTACGGCGGGCGCGCGGAGATGAGCGAGCGACACCGCCACCGCTACGAGTTCAACCCCGAGTTCCGCGAACAGTTGGAAACGGCCGGGCTCGTCTTCAGCGGCATCTCGGAGGACGGCCGCTTCGTCGAGATGGTCGAGCTGCCGAGCGACGCGCACCCTTGGTTCCTCGGGTGCCAGTTCCACCCCGAGTACAAGTCGAAGCCCTTGGCGCCGCACCCTCTGTTTGCATCTTTCGTCGCGGCCGCGTACCGTAACCGCATGCGCGACGAGACGGCCGTAGAGTCGGCGGGCGAGGCCGAAGCGCCCCTGCCCGAGCGCGCGCAGGTTCTGGCCGGCGACGACTGAAGAACACTTTCACCGGAGGCGCCCTTTTATGAGCGAAGATTTGGGACTGGGGACGATGACGGGCGAGCACGAGAAGCCCGAGGTCGAGAGCCCGAACACGAAGATTCACGGCCAGCCGCCCGAAGGCTCGCCCATGCCCGGCGTCGAGCGCGAGGAGCCGGCGGAGGTCAAGGGAGAGGTCAAGCCGAACACCGAGTGAGTCGGCGGCGACTCTCTTAACCGCAAAGGGCGCGAAGAAGACGCAAAGGACGCAGAGAAAAACTTTGCGCTCTTTGCGCCTCCTTCGCGCTCTTTGCGGTAAAATCTACGGGCAAGGTACAAACACTCTCTCTCGTCACGCGTATGCTTCAGTGCCCGAAATGTGGCCGGCAGTTCGACTCGGACGCGACCGCCTGTCCGTACGACGGGACGCCGCTCCGGGCCGACGCGACCGTGGCCGACCCCGCGGCGACGGCCGCGCCCGCCGACCCGCTGCTCGGACAAGTCCTCGACGACAAGTACCGCCTCGACCGGCGCCTCGGCGAGGGCGGCATGGGCACCGTCTACCGCGCGACGCACCTCCTGATTGAGCGGCCCGTCGCGGTCAAGGTCTTGAGCGCGCGGCTCGTCGCCGACGACACGGCGAAGGAACGCTTCCGGCGAGAGGCGCGCGCTGCCGGCCGCCTGCAACACACGAACGCCGTCGCGGTGACTGACTTCGGCGAGACGCGCGAGGGGCTCGTCTACCTCGTGATGGAGTTGTTGGAGGGAAGGCCGCTGCGCGAAGTGCTCGTGCGCGAGGCGCCGCTCGACCCGGCGCGCGCCGTCTCGCTGATGCTGCAAATCTCGGCCGCGGTCGAGGCCGCGCACGAGGCCGGCATCATCCACCGCGACCTCAAGCCCGGCAACATCTTCCTCGTGCAGCGCCCCGACTCGCCCTACATCGTCAAGGTGCTCGACTTCGGCATCGCCAAGCTCGCCTCGGCCGACGGCGAGTTCGCGCTGCACGACACGCTGACGGGCACGGGCGTCATGATCGGCACGCCGCGCTACATGTCGCCCGAGCAGTGCGACGGCGCGCAACTGACGCCCGCCTCCGACGTGTATAGCTTAGGCGTCATCCTCTACGAGATGCTTACGGGGCAGACGCCCTTCACGGGCGCGACGCCGCTCGCGCTCGCGCTCCAACACTCTTCCGAGAACCCGCGCCCGCTGCGCGAGGTCGTCCCGACCATCCCGCCCGCGCTCGAATCGGTCGTCCTCCACGCGCTTGAGAAGGCGGCGGAGAAGCGACCGGCGGACGCGGGCGAGTTCAGGCGCGAACTGTTCGCCGTGGCCGAGCGGCTCGGGCTCGAACACTCCGCGGGCTTCAGCGCGCCGACCATCGAGACGCTGCGCGACGCGGGAACCGAGACGCCTTCGGGCCGCCTCGTCATAGACATCGAGCGCCTGCGCCGCAGCCGCGCCGCGCAGACCGGCGAGACCGGCCTGCCGACGGGCGAAGCCGAAGAGCGCGCCACCTCCGGCAGACCTCCTTCGGCGCCTTCGTCATCTTCATCTTCGGCAGCGTCTTCATCTTCTTCCGCGCTGTCGTCGGACGCTGCCTCGTCCGACGCGGCGGGCGCAGCGCCGGTCGCTTCGTCAATCGCTACGCCGGACGCATCAGTCAATGCGCCTGACAACTCTTCGCCGGCTGTCGCTTCGTCCGCCTCTCCAAACGCCACGCCGCCCGGCGCCGCTTCCGCGTCGGCGGAGGGCGCGCGCGGTTCGACGGAGGTGACGCGGGTCGCGGGCGCGTCGGTCTCGGCGTCGTACGCGAAGGGCGGGCGCGACTGGAAGACGCTGTTGACGCAGCCGCTCGTCTTCGTCGTCGTCATCTCGGCCGCGCTGCTGCTCGTCTTCGGCGCGGTGCTGATGCGCCGTTCGCCCGCGCGACGCGCGGGACTCGCCGACACGTCCTCGGCACGCGGCACGGACGAAGGCGACGAGACGCCCGGCCGCACGCTCACGCAGTCCGACTCCGCGCCGCGCGGCTCGCTCGTGCAGCAGCCGCAGACGGCCGCCGAGTTCTACGAGAACGGCACCTACTTCCTCTCCATACGCAGCTACGACGCGGCCGTGCGCGACCTGCGCCGCGCCGTCGAGTTGCAGCCCGACTTCCCAGAGGCGCACAACCGTCTGGGCCGCGCGCTCCTCTTCAAAGGCCAGTTCGGCGACGCCGCCGAAGAGTTCCGCAAGGCGGTCGAGCAGCGCGGCGGCAACTACCCTACGGCGCAGTACAACCTCGGCTTCGCGCTCCAACAGCAGGGCGAGCGCGACGACGCGGTCGAAGCCTACACCGCCGCAATGAAGAGCAAGGGCGGCAACTACTCGGATGCCCTCTATCAAATCGGCGTCATTCGCTACGAGCAGGGGCGCTGGGCCGAGTCGTCCGACGCCTTCCGCCGTACGATTGAACAGAACGGCGGGCGCGACCCGGAAGCCTTCTACCGCCTCGGCGTCGCGCTCGCGCAGCAGAAGGACTACGCGGGCGCCGAGTCTGCACTCAAACAGGCGGTCGAGCAGCGCGGCGGCGACTTCGCCTTCGCGCACTACAACCTCGGTCTGCTCTACCAGCAGACCGACAGAACCGAAGACGCCATACGCGAGTTCGAGACATACATCCAACAGGCGCCGCGCGACGAGAACCGCTACCGCGCCGAGAACACTCTGCGCGACCTGCGCCGCAAGGCCGCGCGACAGGGGAAGGGAACAAAGTGAGCGAGCAGTTGCAACGGCCGGACATCAAACCTTTCAAGGTCGGGGACGCGACCTTCGGCGACGGGCGCCTGACGCTCATCGCCGGCCCGTGCGTCGTCGAGTCGCGCGCGCACGTCCTCTTCATGGCGCGCGAGTGCCAGAAGCGTGCGCAGGATGCGGGCCTCGACTACGTCTTCAAGGCTTCCTACGACAAGGCCAACCGCTCTTCGCACACCTCCTACCGCGGCCCCGGCATGCACGAAGGCTTGGAGGCGCTGCGCGCCGTCAGGGAGGAGACCGGCCTTCCCGTGCTGACGGACGTTCACGCCGTCTCTCAGGTCGAAGAGGCCGCGCGCGTCGCTGACGTGCTGCAAATCCCCGCCTTCCTCTGCCGCCAGACAGACCTCGTCGTCGCGGCCTGCGAGACGGGCCGCGCCGTCAACGTCAAGAAGGGGCAGTTCCTCGCCCCACACGACGCCAAGAACATCGTGGAGAAGGCGCGCGCCGCCGGCTGCGAACGTCTGCTCCTGACCGAGCGCGGCTTCACCTTCGGCTACAACAACCTCGTCGTTGACATGCGCTCGTTCCCCATCATGCGTTCTCTCGGCGCGCCCGTCGTCTTCGACGTGACGCACAGCCTGCAACTGCCCGGCGGGTTGGGCAGCGCAACCGGCGGGCAGTCCGAATACATCGAACCGCTCGCGCGCGCCGGAGTCGCCTGCGGCGTGGACGCGGTCTTCATGGAAGTCCACGAGGCGCCCGAGCGAGCCCTCTCCGACGGCCCCAACGCGCTGCCGCTCGCGCGCATGGCCGCGCTCCTGAAGACGCTGCGCGACATACACGAACTCGTCGGCGCGCGCGCCGCCGCCGCGAGCTGAATGAAGGTGCGAGAATGAAGAATAGACTTTTAGTAATTCTGTTCGTGTCGCTCTGCGCTTCCGCACAGGCCGCGGCGCAGACGGCGACGACAACGCCGACGCCCGCGCAGACTCCGGCCGCGCAGGCCAGCCCCACTCCGGCCGCGAAGCCGCAGAAGCCGCCGTCAGAGAAGAAGAAGAAGTACGAGGCGCTGCTTGAGAAGGCGAAGAAGGGCGAGGGCGAGGTGGACTACGGCGCGCTGCGTCAAGCCTTCTTCGAGACGGAGGACTACAGCCCGCTCTCCGGCATGTTCGCCTACCGAGGGCTGTGGGGTCTCGTGATGCAGCAGAACTGGCCCGAGGCCGTGCGTCAGGCCGAGGCCGTGCTCGCGCAGAACTACGTGGACATTAACGCGCACATGGTCGCCTTCATCGCGCACCGACAGCAGGGCGACACCGAGAAGGCCAAGCTCCACCGGCAGTGGGCCGACGGCCTGCTCGCCTCGGTCAAGTCGGGCGGCGACGGGCGCTCGCCCGCGACCGCGTGGCACGTCATCTCGACCAGCGAAGAGTACGCCGTCTTCCGCTCGATGAGCCTGCGCGCGGTCGGGCAGGCGCTCATCCAGAACGACGGCCACTCCTACGACGAGATGCGCGTCTTAGACCCGCAGAACAACGAATCGAAGCTCTACTTCAACGTGGACAAGCCCATGAGCGCGTACGGGCGGAAGTGAAAACGCCCACCGGCCAACCGACAAATGAAGAACATCAAACGGACACTTCTCCTTCTCCCCTGCATCCTCTCTCTGACGCTCCTGACGGCGCGCGCGCAAGCTCCGGCCGATGCCGGGCCGGCGTGGCAGGTCACGCAGTTCGACGTGAGCGTGAACGGCGCGAGCGCCGCCGACCGCTCCATCTCCGCGCGTGCCACCATCTCTGCGCGCAACGTCGGCGGCGGCGCCGGTCGCACGCTCACTCTGCGCCTGAGTCAGTCGGCGAAGGTCGAGGGCGCGAGCGTCGGCGGGCAGTCGGCCACAGTCACGCCCGGCAAGGACACGCGCGCGCAGTTGCAGACGGCGCAGATCGTCCTGCCCGCGCCTGTGCCGCCCGGCGGGACGGTCACGGCCGCGCTCGACTACCGCCTGCCCGTCGGCGAGAACTCCGGCCTCGCCTCCGTCGGCGCGACAGGCTTGCAGTTCCTCCCGCTCTCCTACTGGTACCCGACGCCCAACACGCCGCTCGCGCCGCGCGGCGCAGACTACGCGCCCGTGCGCCTCTCCTTCTCGGGTCTTCCTAATGGCGACGCGGTCGTCTCCACGGGCAAGGCCACTTCCGCGGGCGGCTTCGAGCAGACGCTCAACGCGCAGCCCTTCTTCATCACGGGGCGTTGGGAGACCGTCGAGGGCGCGGGCAGCGCGCGCGGCGTGAGCGCCATGCTCCGACAGGGCGCGACCGCCGACGAGCGGCGCGAGGCCGAAGCGCTCATCAACTTCGCCGACGCGGCGCGCGCCTTCTACACGTCTCTGCTCGGCCCCGCGCCCGACGTGCCCATACGTCTGGTCGGCGTAAGCCGCGGCGCCGGCTTCGAGACGGCGGGCACGCTGCTCGTCAACCACGCAGTCTTCCGACGGCAGAAGGTTGATTCTGTGACGGCGATGCAGGTCGCCGACGCGGTCGCGCGCCTGTGGGTCGGCGGCGGCGCTAACATCGAGGGCGAAGGCTCGGGTGCGATACGCGAGGGGCTGCCGAAGTTTCTGGCCGCGCTCTTCGTCGAGAAGCAGTTCGGCCGTGCCGCGGCCGACGCGGAGTGGATGAGGATGGCGCTCGTCTACGCGCCCGTCGCGCTTCGCGACGCACCGCTCGCGAAGCTCACGCCGTCCTTCGACACCTACTTCAACTCCGCGACCAACAAGGGCGCCCTCGTCTGGCGCATCCTCGCAAACGCCGCCGGGCGCGAACAGTTCTTCGGCGTCCTGCGCGGACAACTCACGGGAGGCCGCGCGCTCTCGCTCGCCGCGTTGCGCGCGCGTCTCGCGGAGGCGGGCGGCGACCGCGTCAGCATCCTTATGTCATCGCTCTTCGATTTGCCGACGGACACTGACCTGCTCGTCGGCCTGCCCGTACAGCGCGCGGGCGCGTGGGTCTCGAACCTGCGCAACACCGGCTCGTTCGACGTGGACGTGACCGTGCAGGCCACGACAGACCGCGGCGAGCTTGTGACGACGACGGCGCACGTCCCCGCGAAGGACTTCGGCGAGGCGCAGTTCAAGACGGCCTCGAAGATCGTCCGCGTCGAAGTTGACCCCGAGAAGTTTTACCCGCAGACGAACTTCGCCAACGACGTAGTGCCGCAGGGGCCGGGGCTCGCCGAGGCCGTCGAGCAGGCACGCATACAGTTGGGCCAGCAGCCCGCGCGCGCCGAAGCGCTCGCACGTGAAATCCTCGCCCGCGCCCCTTCGAGCGAGGAGGCGCGCGTCGTGCTCGCACGCGCGCTGCTCGAAGAGGGGCGGCTCGACGACGCCGAGCGCGAGTTTCGCGCCGCGCTCGACTCGCCTCTGCCCCTGCCCGCGACGCTCGCGTGGGGTAACATCGGGCTCGGCGAAATCGCCTTGAAGCGCAACCGCCCGGCCGACGCCGCAAAGCTCTTCGACGCAGCCGCGCACGCCGAGGCCGACTACGCGACGACGCTCGCCGCGCGCTCCTCGCGCATCAAGGCCGAGCAGGCGGCGGGCGCCGCGCCGGCCGTTGACGAGCAGATTAAGGCGGCCGTCGCCGCGCTCGACACGGCGATACGCACGGGGCGCAAGGCTGAAGTCGAATCGCAGCTCATGCCCGGCGAACTCTCAGGCTTCTCGAAGGGCATCGTCGGCTCGCAGCCCGAAGTCTGGCAGACGCAGGTGCTGCGCACCGAACAGCTCGACCCGAACCGCGTCGCGGCCGACGTGATGCTCACAGTCCGCACGCTCGGGCGCGGCGACCAGACCGGCCCGGCCGTCTACGTCTTCGCGCGCACGCCCGCCGGCTGGCGGCTCGCCGAGATTCCGATTCTCGAAGTTCGATAACTTATGGAAGAGCCGGATGAGGTCGAAAGGCGCGCGGCGCGCGTGCAGCTTCTGCTGCTCGACTGCGACGGGGTCTTGACGGACGGGCGCATCACGCCCGTGCCGGGCGGCGACGAGCTGAAGAGCTTCCACACGCGCGACGGCCACGGGCTCGTCATGCTCCACCGCGCCGGCGTGCGCTCCGGGATTATCTCGGGTCGGACTTCGCGTCTGGTCGAGATGCGCGCGGCCGACCTCGGCATCGCCTTCGTGCGGCAGGGCGCGCTCGACAAGGTCGAGGCGTTCGAGAGTCTGTTGGCGGAGGCGGGCGTCAGTCCGGACAACGCGGCCTTCGTCGGCGACGACGTGGTTGACATCCCGCTCATGCGCCGCTGCGGCCTCGCCTTGGCGGTCGCCGACGCCACGCCCGAGACGCGCGCCGCCGCGCACTACGTCACGCGACTGCCCGGCGGCTTCGGCGCCGTCCGCGAGGTCTGCGAGCTGATACTCAAGGCGCAGGGGCGCTGGGAAGAGTTGATGCGCAGATACCTCGACTGAAACCTGCCGCGCTTCGTCCTCACTTCTTCGACTTCTTGGAAGCTTTCTTCGCGGACTTGCGCGCGGATTTCGTGCCGCGCTTCGGGGTCTTGGCCGACGGCGTCTGTCTCCTCTCGCCGGATGCCGGCCCCGAAGAGAAGTATTCGCGGCAGAGGTCTAGGAAGGTCTGCGTGACGGGCGAGACGTAGCCGCCGTGCAGGCGCGCGACGCCCAGCTCCCAGTTTATGCGCGCGCCCTCTATCCACCAGCGCACCAATCGCCCGCGCTCCACGTCCTCGCGCGCCGCCGACAGCGGCACGATGCCGACGCCCATGTCCGACGCCACCATGTTCTTGATGGCCGACTGACGGCTCAGCTCCATCGCGACCGTCGGCTTCAGCCCCGCCTCCTCGAAGAACTCGTCTATCAGTCGCCGCGTGTTGCCGCCGCGCTCGCCGAGGATGAGCTTTTCGCCCGCGAGCGCGAACCCCGAGATGACGCGCTGCGAGGCGAGCGGGTGGCGCGGGCTGGCGATGGCGACGAGCTGATCCTGACTGAGCAGCTCTGTCTCGACGTTGCGCGCCTGCACGGGCAGCGAGACGAAGGCCGCGTCCAGCTCGCCCGCCAGAATCTTCCCGACCAGCTCCTCGCTCGTGCCCGACGTGACCGTGACTTCGGCGTGCGCGTGCGCGCGTCGCAGCCGCTTGAGGATGGAGGGCAGCGCGTCCGCGCTCACCGTCCCCGAGGCGCTGCCGAGTCGCAGGCGGCCGTGCTCGGCGCCGGCCAGCTCCTTCAGCTCAGCGAGCGCTGCGTCGTGCTCGCGCATGATGAGGTGCGCGCGCTCGTGCAGGCGCTCGCCGGCCTCGGTCAGCACGACGCGGCGCGGCATCCGCGTAAAGAGCGGCACGCCGACCTCCTTCTCCAACTGCTTGATCTGCATGCTGAGTGCGGCCTGCGTGTAGTGTATGCGCCGCGCGGCGGCCGTGAACGTGCGCGCGTCGGCAATAGCCAGAAAGGCCCTGAGCTGTCTGATCTCCATCTTTTGCCCCGGTATCAGCGTGGATTATCGTAGAAATAAAATCTTTTAGTTTTGATTATATCCGAAGATTAGCTACGATTGCTGAAAAATTTTTCCGGCGCCGCGAAGTCCCGCGCCGCGCGTGCCCCGTCTCCCTGATGAAAGCAAGGCGCCGACCGTCCAAAATAGAGTCAAAACGCAAACCCGCGCCCGCCGCACGTACGCTGGTGCTGGGCGTGGATGGCGGGGGCTCGAAGACGCGGGCCGTCGTCGCCGACGCCGCGGGCGCGGTGCTGGGCGCGGGGCTGGCCGGGCCTTCGAACCCCTTGCGTGTGGGCGTCTCGGCGGCGGCCGTCGCCGTGCGCGAGGCCACAGACCGCGCCTGCGCCGAGGCGGGCGTGCGCCGCATGGAGTTGGTCGCGGCCGAGGTCGGGCTCGCCGGGGTGCGCCGCGCCGACATACGCGAGCGGATGCGCTCCGCGCTGACGGGGCTCGGCATCGAGACCGTCGAGGTCGTCACAGACTCGGACATCGCGCTCTACGGCGCGACCGACGGCAAGCCCGGGCTCGTCATCATCGCCGGGACGGGCTCAATATGCTGCGGCGTCAACGCGCGCGGCCGGCGCGCGTGCGCGGGCGGCTGGGGGCCGGTGGTGGGCGACGAGGGAAGCGGCTCGTGGATCGCGCGGCGGGCTTTGCAGGCCGTGGCGTGGATGACCGACGGCCGCGGGCGCAAGACCTCTCTGGCCGAGGCCGCGTGCGAGTATTTCAACGTCGCCAACGCGGAAGACCTCTCGACGGCCGTCTACGCGCCGAACGTGACGAACGCGCGCATCGCGGGCTTCGGCCGCCGCGTCATCGAGGTCGCGCGCAGGCGCGACGTGGTGGCGCGCGAGATAGTCGAAGGGGCCGGGCGCGAGCTGGCGCGCGCGGCCGTCGCCGTCATACGCAAGCTGAAGATGGAGCGCGAGCGCTTCCACGTGGCGTACGTCGGCGGCGTCTTTGCGGCCGGCGACATGATTCTGGAACCGCTCGGCGAGGAGGTGAGACGCGTCGCGCCGCGCGCCTTCATCGCCCCGCCCGTGCTCGCGCCCGCCGAGGCCGCCGCGCGCATGGCCGGCGAGCAGTCGCAGCTCGCGCTCGCCGGCTGACGCATGGAATTTGAAATTTCAAATTCCAGATTTGAAATTAAATGTCCTCTGACACTCAACAAGCACTGCCCGTCACCGAGCAGGAGAACCCGCGCACGCGTGGCTTGAGCGAGCTGCCGACGTTGGAAATCCTGCGACTGATGAACGAGGAGGACGCGGGCGTGGCGGCGGCCGTGGGGCGCGTGCTGCCGGACGTTGAGCGCGCGGTCGAGGGCGTCGTCGAGCGTCTGAAGTCGGGCGGGCGGCTCTTCTACGTGGGCACGGGCACTTCGGGGCGTCTGGGCGTGCTGGACGCTTCGGAGTGTCCGCCAACGTTCGGCGTGCCGGCGGATCTGGTGCAGGGAATCATCGCGGGCGGCTACGAAGCGCTCCACCGCGCGACGGAGGCTTCGGAGGACGATCGCGAGGCAGGCGCGCGCGACGCCGCGGCGCGCGGAGTGACGGGCGGGGACGCGCTCGTCGGCATCGCCGCCTCTGGGCGCACGCCTTACACCATCGGCGCGGTCGAGTTTGCGCGGGGCCTCGGCGCGTTCACGGCGGCCGTGACGTGTGCGCCCGGCTCGCCGATTACGCGGGCGGCCGAGGTCGCAATCGTGCCGGTCGTCGGGCCGGAGGTCGTCGCAGGCTCGACGCGCCTGAAGGCCGGGACGGCGCAGAAGATGGTCTTGAACATGCTCTCGACGGCGACGATGGTTCGGCTCGGCTACGTCACGGGCAACCGCATGACGAACATGCGGCCGTCGAACGTCAAGCTGCGCGCGCGCTCCGAACGCATACTCGCCGCCGAGTCGGAGCTTGATGAAGGAGCCGCACGCGAAGCGCTCGAAGCGGCGGGCGGCGACCTGCGCGTCGCGCTCGTCATGTCGAAGACCGGCCGCACGCGCGAAGAGTCGGCGCGTTCGCTCGAAGAATCGGGCGGCGTCATCGCGCGAGCGGTCGAGCGACTTTCGTCCGGATGAGGCGCCGGGATTCGCCGCGGCGGGCGTCTGAAGCGTTCGGCAGACATGCCTTCGATGTCGAGCGCGCCGGGGCCGCCTCACAAGACTGCACCCCGGCGCACTCCGTTAAAGCGCCACGGCCTCAACGGATCGGGTCGAGGCGTATGCGGAACCTGAAGACGTTGCCCCAGACGGGCGAGAAGTTGCAGCCCGTCGGCGGCAACACCCAAGACAGGGTCGCCTGCGCGTTGAGGATGGGCGCGCGGGTTTCCGTGAGCGCCGTGCCCGGCTGCGACGTGTGTGTGCGGAAGCCGCCGGGGATGTTGATGTCGCGGTAGACGGCGTAGTTGGTCTTGGGCGCCCCGTCGTGCATCACGACGCTGCCCTGTCCGACCGACTCGGTCTGCTCGAAGACGCCGTTGCCGTTCCAGTCTACGCAGAAGTAGACGTGCTCGGTCGAGCCGAAGCTCTCAATCGGCCCGCCGTAGCCGCCGGGCTGTTTGATGTCTATGACGCACGCGAGCCGCGTCTCCTGCGGGTAGAAGCCGCAGGCCCTGATCTCCTCGAAGAAGACCGACCCGCTGACGGGGCCGGCGACGGCCGCGGCCGTCTTTTTCATCGCCAAGTCCCAGAGCATCTTGTTGGCCGCGGCGGTGTCACCTTTGTTGAGTGCCTCGTTGACTCTGCCGCGGAGCTGTTCTTCCTCCGGGGTCTGTGTCTCTTTCTGCATGGCCTGTGCCTCCTGCCGTGTCGCCGTGGAGGCGACGCCGACGAAGGCGAAGAGTGAAGCGAGGAGGAGGGCGACGGCGGTGCGGTGACGCGAACCCGCGTACACTTGTAGGGTCTTCATTCTCTTTTCCTTTCTTGCTGTTTCGCCTTGGTGAGAGAGCGCCGGTTAGTTAGCAACCTCTGGTTCGACCCGCGTGTAAGGAGCGCGCTCTCTCGGCGCGTAAGTGGCGACGGGAATGACGCGGCCGGGGCTTGAGCGGCCCGGCGTCGGTCAACCGTTGGGCGTTGGCGTGAGGCTGGCGAAGTACTTCTCGTCAGCAGGAAAAGCGAGGAGTCGAAGCGCGCACATCCTATGCCCGTCGGTCGCGCGTGTCAACATTTAATTTGCGACGCGTTTGTGCAAAGCGCGCGCGCGTCGGCTATCATCCGGCCATGCTGCATCCATCTTTAAACGGCGCTCGCGCGTGCGTCTTCGACGCGGGCGGGACGCTCGTACACCCGGACTGGCCGCGTCTGGCGGCGCTCGCCGAGGAGGTGTCGGGCAGTAAGTTCACGGACGAAGAGATGCGGCGCGCGTTCGGCGAGATGTTGAAGTGCGTCGGCGGGCAGGGCGGGCGCGTGATTGACCAGACCGGGCGCCACTGGACTTTCCGCGCGATGTACGGCGGGCTCGGGCTCGACGACGACGCCTGCGAGGCGCTCGTCGGCCGCATTGACGCGACGCACGCCGAGCGCCACGTCTGGTGCGGCGTTGACTCGGACGCGGCGCACGTGGTTGAAGGGCTGAAGCGCGCGGGTCTGCTCGTCGCCGTCGTCTCGAACACGGAGGACGGCCGGCTGCTCGACTCCCTCGGGGCGGCGGGGCTCGGCGGACTTTTTGATTTGACGATAGACTCGCACCTCGTCGGCTGCAAGAAGCCCGACCCGGCCATCTTCCGGCTCGCGCTCGAACGTCTGGACGTGAAGGCGGAGGACGCGGCCTTCGTCGGCGACTCGTACGTGCTCGACGCGCTGCCAGCGCGCGCCCTCGGGATGCGCGCGATTCTCCTCGACCCGCTCGGACTGCACCCCGAGAGCGTCTGCCCGCGCATACGCTCCTTGGGCGATTTGCTTCCCGTGGAGGTTTGAAAATAGAATTCACGCGTCACTCCCGCTCGAACACCCTGAAGGCCGCCAACCAAACATGGGACTGTTAGACCTGATAATCGTCTTCGGCTACCTCGTCGGCATCACGCTGTTCGGAGTCTGGTTCGCGGGCAAGCAGGAGACGACCGAAGACTACTTCGTCGGCGACCGGAGCGTGCCGTGGTGGGCCATCGCCGCTTCAATCGTCGCCACAGAGACCTCGACCATCACCTTCATCAGCGTGCCCGGCGTCGCCTTCTCGCGCGGGGGGAATTTCCAGTTCCTCCAACTCGTGATGGGCTACATGCTCGGGCGCATAGTCATCTCGCTCCTGTTCATCCCTTCGTACTTCCGCGGCGAGCTGCTGACGGTCTACCAACTGCTCGAACGACGCTTCGGCGGGCGCATAAAGATGCTGGCGGCGGCGCTCTTCGTCGTCATGCGCAACATCGCCGACGGCATCAGGCTCTTGCTGACGGCAATCGTGCTCTCGGCCGTCTACACGGCCTTCCAGCCGCAGGCGAACGTGACGACGGTTACCATCGCCTCCATCGTCCTGCTCGGCGTCGTGATGATCATCTTCACCTACTACGGCGGGATGGAGGCGGTCATCTGGGTCGAGGTCGTGCAACTCGGCATCTACCTCGGCGGCGCGCTCGCCGCGGCCGTCGTCATAGCGATGGGCGTCAAGGGCGGCTTCGGCGGCGCCGTAGAATTGGGACGACAGTTCGGCAAGTTCGACGTCATAGACTTCGGGCTGAGGGCCACGCCGTTCACGCTTTCGTTACCCTTCACAGACGCGACCTACACCCTGTCGCTGCCCCTTGACTTGGTGAAGAGCTACACGTTCTGGGCCGGGCTCGTCGGCGGCTGCTTCCTGACGATGAGCACGCACGGCACGGATCAGTATCTCGTGCAGCGCTACCTCTGCACGGACAGGCCGCGCCGAGCAGCCGCCGCCCTTCTTTCGAGCGGCGCGGTCGTCTTCGCGCAGTTCGTCGGCTTCCTCTTCATCGGCGTGCTGCTCTTCGCCTTCTACGGCCCGCACGCCTCGCCGCTCTATAGCGACTTCGCCGCGGCCTGCGCGCAGGTGAACCCGACCGAGGCCGCGCGCTGCGCCGCAGACCCGGCGTTCGCCAAAACCGTCAGCGCGACCTTCCCCTTCGCGGGCGGCGACCGTGTCTTCCCCGACTTCATCACGAAGCACATGCCGACCGGATTGTCGGGCCTCGTCGTCGCGGCCATCTTCGCCGCCGCGCTCTCGTCCTCGCTCAACTCCATCGCGGCGACGGCCGTCAACGACCTCTACAAACCTTTCCGCCCGAAGCGACCGGATAAACACTACCTGCGCGTATCGCAGTGGCTGACGCTCGTCTGGGGCGTCGTGCAGGTGTTGGTTGCCGTCGTCGCGATGAGCTACCCGAGTTCGGCGCTCGACAAGGCGCTGTCGGTCGCGTCGCTCATCAACGGCCCCGTGCTCGGCGTCTTCCTCGTCGGCACCTTCCTGCGGCGCGTGAGCGAGCCGCCCGCGCTTCTGGGCATGCTGGCGAGCATCGTCGTCATGCTCTACGTGCGCTTCTACACGCCGCTGGCGTGGACTTGGTACGTGCTGCTCGGGAGCGGCGTGACTTTCCTCGTCGCGTGGCTCGCGGGTTTCGCCTTCGCGCCCGCTCCGGCCGACCGCCGCGACGAACTCGCGCCCGGCGCGGCCGACTGAATTTGAGAGTTTTGCTGAAGGGAATTTGATTTCAGATGGGACGTAAGAAGTTTTTAATCACCGCGCGCGCGTTTTTGCTCGTCGCCGCGCTCGCGTCAACGCTCGGCGCTGCGTTCGCGCCCCGCGCGCAGGCGCAAAGGGACGCGCGCGCCGACACCAGACGCGCCGCCCCCGACGCCGAGTCCTCCGCCGCGCCCGCGCGCGCCTACACACGTCAGGCGAGCAGGGAAGCGCTTCGTTGGGCCGACGAGCAACTTAAAAAGATGTCGCTCGACGAGAAGGCGGGACAGCTCATCTCGGTCGGCATCAACGCGCGCTTCCTCAATCAGGAGAGCGACGACTTCAAGGAACTGCGCCGGCAGGTCGAGCAGAACCACGTCGGCGGCATCATCCTCTTCCGCGGCCCCGTCTACGAATCCGCGCACCTCGTCAACCGCATGCAGCAGTTCGCGAAGTTGCCGCTGCTCATCTCGGCCGACCTAGAAGCCGGCAGCGGCATGCGCTTCGACGACACGACGAACCTGCCTTGGAACATGGCGGTCGGCGCGACGGGCAATCCCGAGTACGCGCGCCGTCAGGGAGAGTTGACCGCGCGCGAGGCACGTGCGCTCGGCGTCCAGCAAGTTTTCGCGCCCGTCGCCGACGTGAACAACAACGCCGGCAACCCCGTAATCAACGTCCGCTCATACGGCGAAGACCCGCAGCAGGTCGCGCGCTTCGTCGCCGCGTTTATCGAGGGCGCGCAATCGGCGGGCGTCATCGCCACGGCCAAACATTTTCCCGGCCACGGCGACACCGCGACCGACTCGCACCGCGGCCTCCCCGTCATCAACGTCGCGCGCGCGCGCCTCGACTCGGTCGAACTCGTCCCTTTCCGCGCGGCTATCGGCGCGGGCGTCGGCGCCGTCATGTCCGCGCACATCGGCCTGCCGCAGATAGACCCGACCGAGGTCAAGCCGCTCCCGCGCGACGCCATCGTGCGCCCGACCTACGCCGAGCGCGAGGTCTTCACCGAGAACGCAGTCCTGCCCGGCACGCTTTCACCGACGATCCTTAACGGGATGCTCCGCAAAGACCTCGGCTTCGACGGCATCGTCGTCACCGACGCCTTGGACATGAGTGGGCTTACGATCTACTTCAAGCAGGACGAGGCCGCCGTGCGCGCCGTGCTCGCGGGCGCCGACATGTTGCTCAAGCCCGCCGACCCGGACGCAGTGCTGCGCGGCCTGCGCGAGGCCGTCCGCTCGGGGCGCCTGACCGAGAAGCGTATCGAAGAGTCTGCGCGCAAGCTTCTCGCGGCCAAGTACGACCTCGGGCTCGTACGCCAACGCACGACGCCGCTTGAGCTGATTGACCAGACGGTCGCCGGCCCTGAAGCGAACAAGCTCGCGGACGAAGTCGCCGAGCACGCCGTCACGCTCGTCCGCGACGACGCGAAACTCCTGCAACGCGCCGACGGGACGGGACTCCGACCGGGCGCGAACGTCTTCAACCTCGCCGTCACGAACGGCGAAGACCGCGCTTTCATCGCGAACCCGTTCGTCTCGCAGTTGGCGCGGCTCGGTCGGCGCGTGGATACGGTGGTGCTCGACTCGCGCTCGACCGACGACGAGGTGAAAGACGCCCTCGAACGCGCGCAGAAGGCGGATGTCGTCATCGCCTCGATGTACGGCCGTGTGCGCTCGGGCGCGGCCAACAGCGTGGGCGTCCCCGACCAGTTCGCGCGCGTCCTTAAGGATCTGCTTGAGAAGAAGCAGCCGGTCGTCGGCGTCAGTTTCGGAAACCCGTACCTGCTGCAAAGCTTCCCCGGCTTACAGACCTACGTCGTCGCCTACGGCGACATGCCGAGCCTGCAACGCGCCGCCGCGCGCGCGCTCGCCGGCCAGTTGGACTTGACGGGGCGCCTCCCCATCTCGCTGCCCGGCCTCTACGCGCGCGGCACGGGCATACAGTTGAAGGCACAGTCCACGCCCGCCGCGGCCGCGACCAACAAATGAACAGGAAGAGTCTGAAGAGAACGGCGTCGGCTGTCATCCTGACGCTCGCCTTTGTCGTTAACTCGGCCGCCGCGACGCTGCCCGTCGTCCAGCCCTCGAAGGTCTCGGTCGCGGCCGAACGGCTCGCCTTCATTGACGCGGCGGTCAACGAGTCTATCGAGCGGAAAGAGCTACCGGGCGCGGTCGTCCTCGTCGCGCGACGCGGCGGCGTCGTCTGGCGCAAGGCTTACGGCGCGCGCTCGCTCGTCCCACGCCGCGAGGAGATGACGGCGGACACGATTTTCGACCTCGCGAGTTTAACTAAAGTCGTCGCGACGGCGACGAGCATCATGATTCTCGTCGAGCGCGGCAAGGTCAGGCTCGCCGACCCTGTGTCTCGCTACATTCCCGAGCTGAAAGGCGAAGGGCGCGACAAGCTGACCGTCGAGCACCTGCTAACGCACCGCTCGGGCTACGCGCCCGACTTCGACCTCTCGGAGAAGTGGTCTGGTTATGACGAGATGCTGAAACATCTCTACGCCGAGCCTTTGAGGAATGCGCCGGGCGCGCGCTTCGTCTACAGCGACATCAACTTTATCACTCTGGGCGAGATCGTCCGCCGCGCCTCCGGGCTGACGCTCGACGAGTTCGCGCGGCGGAATATCTACGAGCCTCTGGGGATGCGCGACACGGGTTTCCGCCCTCGCGCGGAACTTCTGCCGCGCGTCGCGCCGACCGAGAACGTGCGCGGGATGCAGAGTTACCTCGGCGGCGCGGGCGCAGAAGGGAGTGAAGGCGAGCGTATGCTACGCGGAGAGGTTCACGACCCGACCGCGAATCGCATGGGAGGCGTCGCGGGCCACGCGGGACTCTTCTCGACGGCCGACGACCTCGCCGTCTTCTGCCAGATGATTCTTAACGGCGGCGAATATAACGGCGCGCGTATCCTCTCGCCGCTCGGCGTCGCAGAGATGACTCGCCCGAGGCAGGTGACTGAGGACGGCGGCGCGCGCGGGCTCGGCTGGGACGTGAACACAAGCTTTTCGTCCAACCGCGGAGACCTTTTCCCCGCCGGTTCTTTCGGCCACACGGGCTTCACGGGCACTTCCATCTGGATTGACCCGGCCAGCGAGACCTTCGTCGTCTTCCTCTCGAACCGAGTACACCCCGACGGCAAGGGAGACGTTGGCCCCTTGCGCGGACGAGTCGCCAACATCGTCGCGGCGTCGGTCACGGACGCCGCGACGTTCGCGCGCGCGCGCACGGAGCAGAGTCAGTACGTGCAGGACATGCTCGCGGGGCTCTCGAAGTTCAACGGCTCGGTTGCAGAGGCCCGCGACGCAGAGGCCGCGGGCGTTCTCGCGCCCGAACAGGCCGACGTACTCAACGGCATAGACGTGTTAGAGCGCGACGGCTTCAAACAGCTACAGGGCTTGCGCGTCGGACTCGTCACGAATCACACCGGGCGTGACCGCGCGGGCCGTCAGACGATTGACGTGCTGCGCGACGCGCCCGGCGTCAAGCTCGTCGCGCTCTTCGCGCCCGAGCACGGCATACGGGGGCAGGCCGACGAGAACGTTTCGGACACAGTGGACGAGAAGACGGGACTTCCCATCTACTCTCTGTACGGCGAGACGCGCCGTCCGAAGCCCGAGCAACTGAAAAACCTCGACGCGCTCGTCTTCGACATACAGGACGTGGGCGTTCGCTTCTACACTTACATCTCTACGCTCGGCAACGTGTTGGAGGAGGCGGCTAAGTCTAAGCTTCCGGTCTTCGTCCTCGACCGACCGAACCCCATCGGCGGCACAGAGGTCGAAGGCCCGGTCGCCGACGAGGACAAACTCTCTTTCGTCGCCTACCACACTATCCCCGTACGCCACGGCATGACCGTGGGCGAGCTGGCGCAGCTTTTTAAGGAGCAGCGCAAGATAGATTGCGACCTGCGCGTCGTGAAGATGGAGGGCTGGCGGCGCGGGATGTGGCTCGACGCGACCGGGCAGACGTGGGTCAACCCTTCGCCCAACATGCGCAGCCTGACGGAGGCGACGCTGTATCCGGGTGTCGGACTGCTTGAGACGACGAACCTCTCGGTCGGACGCGGGACGGACACGCCGTTCGAGCTTTTGGGGGCGCCTTGGATTGACGGCTCGAAGCTGGCGGCGTATCTCAACTCGCGCAGGCTCGCGGGCGTGCGCTTCGTGCCCGTTCGGTTCACACCGCGCGCTTCGGTCTACAAGGGCGAGGAGTGCGGCGGCGTCAACCTCGTCGTCACAGACCGCGCGCGCTTCCGCGCCGTGCGCGCGGGGCTTGAGATGGCCGTGGCGCTGCGCCGACTCTACCCGCAGGAGTGGAAGGTTGACTCGCTCCTGCGCCTGCTCGTCAACGCCGACGCTTTGGAGCGCATCAAGCG
Source organism: Pyrinomonadaceae bacterium (assembly GCA_035248785.1). Lineage (GTDB taxonomy): Bacteria > Acidobacteriota > Blastocatellia > Pyrinomonadales > Pyrinomonadaceae > QHXN01. The sequence continues at coordinate 109,179 of DATFHD010000079.1, forward strand.
CGCCGACGAGCCGGAGTCAATCGCCGCTTCGTGGCAGCCGCGCCTCGCCGAGTTCCGGCGCGCACGCGCGCGCGTCCTGCTCTACCGTTAAGAATGAAATAGCGGTCAGAACCGCCCGCGGTAGCGGGTGGGTTGGTCTTACGCGGCAGAGTCTTACTAAGTAACACGCACCCGCCCGCTACCGCGGGCGGTTCTGACCTGATTCTTCGGAGGAGAATAAACATGCGCTTCATCAGTAAGGCCGCCATCATTCTTACTTTGCTCATCGCTCCCACGAGCGCGCTGGCGTGGCACGACACGGGGCACATGGTCGTCGCGCAGGTAGCCTATCTGCGTCTGACGCCCGCGGCGAAAGCGCGCGTTGACGCGTTGCTCGTGACGCCGCAGGGGAAGCGCCCGCTGATTTTCCTCTGCGCCGGCTACTACACGCCCGAGACGTGCGAAAAGACCTACGACCCCGTGCAGATTGCCGTCTGGATGGACGACTTCCGCGGCGACTCGCTCAACGACCCCTACGCGCCTTGGCACTACATAGACTTCAACCCGATATTCGACGGCATCCCCGTGCGCACGAACGTCGGCCCCGAGCCCGAGAACGTGCTGGCGCGCATCAACTGGGCGATAAACACGCTCAGGAAGGGGACGGGCTCGAACAAGACCGACGCGGAGACGCTCGGCTTCCTCATACACATGGTCGGGGACGTACACCAGCCGCTCCACGCCGCCACGCGTTACAGCGCTTCCAACCCGAACGGCGACTCGGGCGGCAACGGCTTCAAGATTCAGATGCCGCCCGACGCGCATATCTCGAACCTGCACGCATTTTGGGACGCGGCGGCCGGCACTTTCGGCTTCACGAGCCCGAAGCGCCCGCTCGACCAAGCCGGGAAAGACCGCATGGTTGCCTTGGCGCAGGAGGTGATGAAGCAGTACCCGGACACCTCCGTCCCCGAATGGAAGAACCTCGACCCGCAGGCTTGGGTCATCGAGAGCAACACGCTCGCGCGCGAGGTCGCCTACAAAAACATCAAAGAGGGCTCGACGCCCACGCAGGCTTACACGGACGCGGCGCAGCAACTCTCGCGCAAACGTCTCGCGCTCGCCGGCTACCGCCTCGCTGGCGTCCTCAACGCGCTCTTCGTCCCGCAGCCGCCGAAGCAGTAGCGGTTCCGCACATCAAATAAGTAGTTGAGTGAGCGGAATGAGCGGTTCATTCCGCTCACTTACTAATTCCGCGGATGAAATCCCTCATTTTCCTAAGAAATTTAATAACCGCTCTCCGCCGATTACTCACCACGTCGGTCAATTTGGTAATTCCGACACGTAATTCTGTCGTTGCTTCACGTTGATTTGTCGTTGCTGCGCGCCGTTCTATAAAAAAAATTTATCCGACAATGATTCTGTATAAACGGACAACGATTCCTGCGGGCCGATGAGCGATTCCTGCGAGCAGATGAGCGATTCCTGCGCGTCGCTCAGCCATTCCTGTGTACTGTTTTGCGATTGCTGCGCGCCGTTCTGTCGTTGGTAACGTCTGTTCTATCGTTGGAAACGCCCGTTCAGTCGTTGGAAACGTCTGTTCGGTCGTCGGAAACGGCTGCACACTCGTTAGAAACGGCTGCGCGGTCGTTAGAATTGTTCGCGTGATCGTCGGAAATAACTCGGAAACGATTAGAATCGTCCGACGAACCATTGGAAACATCTGCGCAGTCGTTAAAATTGGTCGAGGAGTCATTGGAAAAGACTGATTTCTAATCGCAGGCGACCGCTGGACGGTTACAAACGCCGGATGACGAGTTAAATCAGAGAGAGGAGGGCGCGGAACAGGTCGTGAGCGGGCCGAAGTGTTCGTGTGAGAAATTCGACAGGTTCGAGGGCGCGAGCGTGGGCGCCTACGCCTCGGCGTTCCTCGAAGATTTGGGGCGGGCCGACGCGTCGAAGCGGAACGTCTACCGCTGCCGCGTCTGCGGAACGCTCTGGGAGAAGCGCGCACCCGACGCGGAAGCGAAGACCGCACGCCCTTCGCTCGTCAAACTCCGCGAGCAGTAACCCGCGGGGACGGCTGCTCACATCCTCAAGCCCATTTGCAGGTAGTGGAAGGGAATGTGCTCGGCCTCGCGGCCCGCGTCGCGGAGGACGGCGAGCATTCGCTGGGCGCCTGTGTAGTTTAGCGAGTGGACGATGATGATTGCGTCGCGCTGCGCGGTCGGGTGCTCGGCGAGCCAGCGCGCGACGGCATAGCCGGTGCGCTCGTCGTCCGGCTCGTTCGAGAAGTAGTGCTCGTCTGCGAGGTCGTGGTCGAGCAGCACGGCGTGGTAGTCGCGCTCCGCGAGCCAGCGCACGGCGACCGCGACATCGCACGTCACGTCGAGAAGGCTTCCGTTCAGGCGCTCGCGGAACCAAGAGCAGCGCGCCTCGTCGTCTTCCACGATTAGAATGCGCCGCCCGCCCGTCATCTCATCCATAACCCTGTACTCGCCGTGTAACCTGTCCGCAGAGTCTTTCCACTCGACGGAAACGGCCGCGAACTCTTTCCGCCGGTGTTGAATTTATAACACGCCGCGCCCGAAGCCCTACAAATCCGCGCCTCTTTTGGCTATCATGTCGCCACCGTGATTATCGCGACTTGGAACGTCAACTCCATCATCGCGCGGCTTCCCGTGGTGCTGCGCTGGTTGGGCGAAGCGCGCCCGGACGTGCTCTGCCTTCAAGAAGTGAAGTGCGCCGACGAGCGTTTCCCCGCCGCCGAGTTCGAAGAGGTCGGCTATAACTCGGCCGTCAACGGCCAGCCGACCTACAACGGCGTGGCGATACTCGCGCGCGAGCCCCTAGAGGACGTGCGCAAGGGGATGACCGGCGACGAAGAGGGCGCGCACGCGCGCGTCATCTCCGCGACGGTCGGGGGCATAAACGTCGTCAACGTCTACGTCCCGAACGGGCAGGCGGTCGGGACGGACAAGTACAGGTTCAAGCTGGAATGGCTCGCGCGCCTGCGCGCTTACCTCGACGAAGAGTTCTGGGCCGACGACGACGTTCTGCTCTGCGGCGACTTCAACGTCGCGCCCGAAGACCGGGACGTGCATGACCCTGACTTGTGGCGCGGCCGGGTTCTTTTCAGTAAGCCCGAGCGCGAGGCAATAGAAAACGTGAAGGAGTGGGGCTTCACCGACGCCTTCCGCCTGCACAACCAGAGCGGCGGGCAGTTTTCGTGGTGGGATTACCGGCAGGGCGGGTTCCGACGCAATCAGGGTTTGCGCATTGACCACGTCTGGGTCTCTGAGCCCTTGGCCGCGCGCTGCAAGCGCTCGTGGATTGACCGCGAGCCGCGCGGCTGGGAGCGCCCGTCCGACCACACGCCCGTTCTGGCGGAGTTCGCCAAAGCTTGAGACGAGGGGAAGCAGATGAACGAAAGCTGGAAGGAAGTTTTGAAGTACGCGGCCGCGGGCGCAGGTGCTTTGCTCGCTGCGCGCGCCGTCTACGCGCGGCTGAGCGAGTACGACTTCGAGGGAAAAACTGTTCTCGTCACGGGCGGCTCGCGCGGGCTGGGGCTGGTGCTCGCGCGGCAGTTCGCCGCGGAGGGCGCGAGCGTCGCAATCTGCGCGCGCGACCCGCAGGAGCTTGAGCGCGCGCGCAGAGACCTCGTTGCGCGCGGCGCGCGGGTCTTCGCCTTCCCGTGCGACGTGACCGAACGCGCGCAGGTGAGGGAACTCGTCGAAGTTGTAACCAAACGCTTCGGCCGCGTGGACGTGCTCGTCAACAACGCGGGCGTGATACAGGTCGGGCCGCTTGAGACGATGACGCTCGAAGACTTCGAGCAGGCGATGAACGTACACTTCTGGGGGCCGCTCTACACGACGCTGGCCGTTCTGCCGCAGATGCGTGCGCGCGGCGAGGGGCGCATCGTCAACGTCTCGTCCATCGGCGGGAAAATCTCAGTCCCGCACCTCGTCCCCTACAGCGCGAGCAAGTTTGCGCTGGCGGGTTTGAGTGACGGACTGCGCGCTGAGCTCGCGAAGGACGGCGTCGTCGTCACTTCCGTCTTCCCCGGCCTGATGCGTACGGGTAGCCCGCGCAACGCCACGTTCAAGGGCCGTCACCGCGCGGAGTACGCTTGGTTCGCCGTCAGCGATTCGCTCCCCATCACTTCGATCAACGCCGAGCGCGCCGCCGCTCAGATCGTGCGCGCGTGCGCACGCGGGCAGGCCGAGCTGGTCATCACTACGCAGGCGCAGTTGGCCGTCAAGTTCCGCGCGCTCTTTCCCGAGGCCACGTCGGAACTGCTCGCGCTCGTCAACCGTCTGCTCCCGGCCCCGGGCGGCATCGGCCGCAAGCGTGCGAAGGGCAAGGACAGCGAGTCGGCGCTCGCCCCTTCCGTCCTCACGACGCTGACGGAGTGGGCCGCACGCCGCAATAACGAACTCGCGGGCTCAGTTTAATCGTCGCACGCGCCGTTTTTCTCTTCGCCGGAGATGAATCAAGAGCCGACCCTCATCACGCCCGAAGTCCTGCGGCAAATCCCTCTGCCGCTGCCCGAAGAGGGCGGCGACAAGGAGGAGCGCGGCCGCGTGCTCGTCGTCGGCGGCGGGCGCGAGACGCCGGGCGCAGTGGTGCTCGCGGGTATTTCCTCTTTGCGCGCGGGCGCGGGCAAGTTGCAGGTCGCGACCGGCGCCTCGAACGCGCCGCTGGTCGCGTCGTCGTTGCCCGAGGCGCGAGTCTTCGCGCTTCCGGAGACGCGCGCGGGGAAGTTTTCCAAGGCCGCGTGCGGCGCTCTGGGGAAGCACCTCGGCAAAGCACAGTGCGTCTGCATCGGGCCGGGGATGATCGAGGACGAATCGGTCGCGCGCTTTGTCGAGGGGACGCTCCGGCTCTGCCGCAACGTGCCCGTCGTGCTCGACGCGGGCGCCATCGCCTGCCTCTCGGGCGGCCGCAGGCTTCTACACGCCCTCGGCGGCCGCGCAGTAGTCACGCCGAACGCCGACGAGCTAAGTAAAATTTACGGAGAAGTCGTCGCCTCGGAAGGAGCGCTCAGTGCGGCGCGGCGCGCGGCCGAAGAGTTCCGCTCGGTGGTCGTCATGAAGGGGCGCGAGACCTTCGTCGTCGAGCCGGGAGGCTCGGCTTACGTCAACCGGGCCGGCAGCGTCGGCCTCGCGACCTCCGGCTCGGGCGACGTGCTCGCCGGCGTCATCGCCGGACTCGTCGCGCGCGGCGCCGAAGCCTTCCGCGCGGCCGCTTGGGGCGTCTACCTGCACGCGCTCGCGGGCGAACGCCTCGCGCGAAAGGTCGGCCCGCTCGGCTTCCTCGCGCGCGAGCTTCCCGCGGAAATCCCTCCGCTCATGGCGGAGCTTTCCGCCGAATAGTTAGTCTTCCTTCACGCCTCTTAGAAAAGTCTCGACGGGAATTCCGTCTTTGGTTTAAAGTCTTCGGCCGTACGGCCCCGCAGTTCTATCACCCGCCAAGGAGAAGTAATACATGCGCGACGACGAGAGGGAAGACACGACCATTTATAAGGTGGTGGTCAACCACGAGGAGCAATATTCCATCTGGCCGGCCGACCGCGAGAACGCGCTCGGCTGGAACGACGCCGGCAAGACCGGCACGAAGCAGGAATGCCTCGACTACATCAAGGAAGTCTGGACGGACATGCGCCCGCTGAGTCTGCGGAAGAAGATGGAGGAGCAGGCCGGCGGTTAGCGCGGCGGCCGCGGAAGTTGCGTTGTTCGCTGCGACGGCGCACGCCCCTCTTCGGCGCGTGCGCCGTCCTGTTCTAAAATCGGCGCATGGCAGACGCCGACGCCGAGAGCTTCTTCAACGCGCTGGACGAGAGTCTGGCAACCGGCCGCTTCGTCAAACTCACGCTCGCCAAACCGCGCGCGCGCACGTCCGAGTTGAAGAACGTCTACGTCCGCCCCGTCCAACTCAAAGGCGGCGGGCGCCTCTCCTTCCTTTACCGCTTCCGCACGCGCGACGAGACGAAAAACCACACGCCGGAAGAGGGCGCGCGGCTCCTGCGCTCGCTGCTCGGCGCGGAGTTCCTGAGCGCGCACCTCTTCACCACTTCGGAAGACCTGCGGCTCGACTTCAACCGCAAAGGCGAATCGCCGCGACTCGCGCGCCACGCGCCGACGTTCAGGGACGCGCCCGACGCCGCGCACGACCGTGCGAAGCGGCGCGTGATTGACGCGGCCGGCAGCGTCTACCTCCGCGCGCTCGGCGTGACGAACGAGTCGGGCGAGGTGCGCCCGGCGATGGGCGACAAGCTGCGGCAGATAAATCGTTTCGTCGAGATAGTCGCCGGCCTCTACGACTCGTCCGAACTCGCGGGCGGGGAAGAGTTGGCGGTCGTGGACGTGGGCTCGGGCAAGGGTTACCTGACGTTCGCCGTCTACGACTACTTCAACAACACCGCGGGCGTGCGCGCAGAGGTCACGGGCGTCGAGGCGCGGCCCGAACTCGTCAAGCTTTGCAACGAGGCGGCGCGCGAAGCGGGCTTCGAGCGTCTGAGCTTCCGCACGGGCTTCGTCCAAGACCTTGAGATTTCACACACCGATTTCCTCATCGCGCTCCACGCGTGCGACACGGCGACCGACGAGGCGATCTACAAGGGCGTGGCGGCCGGGGCCGCGGTCATTGTCACCGCGCCCTGCTGCCACAAAGAGGTAAGGCCGCAGATGAAGGCGCCCGAGTCCCTGCGCGGCGTGCTGCGCCACGGCCACCTGCTCGAACGCGAGGCCGAGTCGGTGACCGACTCCCTGCGCGCGCTCCTTCTTGAGTCGGCCGGCTACCGCGTGAAGGTCTTCGAGTTCGTCACGTCCGAGCACACGCGCAAGAACACGATGATCGCCGCCGTCCGGCGCGCGGGCGCGGGCCGCGCCGCCGAGGCGCTCGGCGAGTACGAGGCGCTGAAGAGTTTCTACGGCATCGAGAGCCAACGGCTTGAGTGCCTTCTGCGAGAGGGCGAAGGCGACCGGCCGTTCGAGTCAGAGGTTTCGTAGATGTTACGGCCGCGCGCGGCGCGTGAGTGCGGACTGTGTGATAACAGTGCGGCCGAAATAAAAGTCTTGCCTCAGTCTAACGCCTATAGTATTCTGCGCCCCGTTTTACACTCGTCACGCGCCCGGCGCCGGGCTCCAAAGGCGTCCGGCCCGAAAGACACTTGCCCAAGCAATTGGAAGACAGCTTTTCAAACTTTCCGCCCGTCCTGTCGTCCCTGTGGCGGGAGAGGGGTTTGGCTTGGGCCGTTTTCGCGGCCGCGGCGGCGCAGGGCGCGATGGTGCTGGCCGGCCTGCCGGGATGGCCGTGCCTCTTGAAGTCCGCGACCGGCGTCCCCTGCCCGGGCTGCGGGCTGACGCGCGCTGTCGCAGCGCTGTTGCGCGGCGACCCGTACGCGTCTCTGAGGTTACACGCCTACGCGCCGCTCCTCGTCCTCGCGCTGTTCCTAACGGGTCTGGCGCTCCTGCTGCCGAAAGGCTCGCGGCTCGCATTCGTCTCAAGGGTCGAGTGGTTCGAGCGGCGGACGGGGGTGACGGCCATCGCGCTGGTCGGCCTGTTGGTCTACTGGCTGGCGCGCCTGATCTTTTTCCCCGAAGCGCTCGCACGGGTCGCGGGGGGCTGAGGCCCCGCGCGCGGCCGGGCGCTCCCAAATTGAAACGGAGGCTCAAAACAAAATGGTCTATCTCTACTACCTTGTAGTGCTGGCCGCCATCGTCGTCCAGATCATCGTCCTCGTGAAGCTGTTCCAAGAGAAGGGCGTGCTCCACGGCATCCTCGGGTTCATCTGCGGGCTCTACACGTTCATCTGGGGCTGGATGAACGCGGGCCGGCTGAACATCCGGAACCTCATGATCATCTGGACGATTCTCCTCATCCTCCTAATCATCCTCGGCAGCATGGTAGGAATGTCGGGCGCCGCCGGCCAGCTCACCGCGCCCACGCCCTGACCGGGGCGCAAGGCGCAGGCGCTGTCCGCGAAGACACCACGGGGGCACGGCTCTTGGTAAGAGCCGTGCCCCCGTGTCTTTGTAGCCCGCCGTCGCACGTTGCCCGTTTTTATTCGTAAGAGTCGGGCGCCCTCCTTCGCGTTCAGGCGCCGGGCGGCGCGAAGGGCGGCGGCTGCTGCGTCGTGAAGACGGGCGGCGGCGGCGGCCTGTGCGGCAGGTACGTGACGTTGCGGCTGCGCTCCCGCTGCCTTCGATCCAGCCCGCGCACGACGAGGAAGGCGAGCACGGCGGCGAGGATGTCGAGCAGGTCGGAGAAGATCATCACGCCGCTCAACGCGCGCACAGCGTCGGCCGTGCGCGCGTCGGCCTGTAGGCGCACGGCGATGTTGCTGGCGACGTTCGACGCTATCCAACATATCCACCACGCGAGCAGCAGCCCGCCCGAAGAGGGCGGAGTGAACAGGCGGTCGGCCTCGGTGCGGACGGCCGGGTCGCTCTTCTCCCAGACCTCGCGCACGGCGCGGTAGGGCATGACGAGGTTTGCGAGCGGGATGAAGAACCAGCCGACGGCCCACCCCGGCGTGAACTCGACCTTCGACTTCTGGTTGCCGAGCGCCGGCACGTTCTTGCTCGCGCGGTGGAGCCAGACGAGGAACGCCACCACCAGCGCGACGTAGACCAGCACGTTCCCGAGCCCCACGAAAAACTGTAGCAGTTCGTCGAGCGTGAACTGCTCGTCCGGCCCCCCGCCGCCGAGGACGACGGGGGCCATCGTCAGACGCATCAGGCTCAGGCCGATGGAGCAGAGCATGATGACGATGTACGCGCCGAAGAGCGCGAGCACCACCATCGCGCGCCCGTGTGCCGAGACGAAGGGTTCGCTGGCGACAAGGCCGTCCGCCGGCTGCGTCGAGGGCTGTTCGGTCATCATCACTTTCGGCCTCCGCGGTGTGGGAACGAAGGTAGTGTTTTCAGTCGGCGGTCATCGTCTCGGGCTGGCGCGAACTGAACTGGCGCCACGTGAGCGGCTGCGAGCCGTCGTCGAGCCTGACCATTGAGATGCAGCCGGGCACGGGGCAGACGAGGTAGCAGAGGTTACAGCCGACGCACTCGTGCTCGTCCACGACGGGGAAGCGCCCGGCCTCCAACTGGACGAGCGGGATGCACTGGTGCGCGCCGTCCTCGCAGGCGACGTGGCAGAGGTTGCACTGGATGCACTTGGCGTGGTCAATGCGCGCGACGGTCTTATAGTTGAGGTCGAGGTTGCCCCAGTCGGTGACGCGCGGCGCGCTCGCGCCGATGAGCTCGCCCACCGACTTGAAGCCCTTCTCGTCGAGATAGTTTGAGAGGCCGTCAATCATGTCCTCGACGATGCGGTAGCCGTAGTGCATGACGGCCGTGCAGACCTGTACGGTCGTCGCGCCGAGCGCGAGGAACTCGGCCGCGTCGCGCCACGTCGAGATGCCGCCGATGCCCGAGATGGGCACGGTCACTTCGGGGTCGCGCGCGAGTTCCGAGACCATGTTGAGCGCGATGGGCTTGACGGCGGGGCCGCAGTAGCCGCCGTGCGCGGCCTGCCCGTTGACGTTCGGGTGCGGGACGAGCGTGTCGAGGTTGACGCCCATCATCGAGTTAATGGTGTTGATGAGCGAGAGCGCGTCGGCGCCGCCGCGGACGGCCGCGCGCCCGGGCGGGGTGATGCTCGTCACGTTCGGCGTGAGCTTGACGATGACGGGAATCGTCGCCGCCTCCTTCACCCACTCCGTCACCATGCAGGTGTAGTCGGGCACCTGCCCCATCGCCGAGCCCATGCCACGCTCGCTCATCCCGTGCGGGCAGCCGAAGTTCAGCTCGAAGCCGTCGCAGCCCGTGTCCTCCGCGCGCTTGACGATCTCGTGCCACGCCTCGCGTTTAGACTCGACCATCAGCGAGACGATGACGGCGTGCTTCGGGTACTTGCGCTTGCACTCGCGTATCTCGCGCAGGTTGACTTCGAGCGGGCGGTCGGTGATGAGCTCGATGTTGTTGAGGCCCATCATGCGGTGCGGGCCGTAGTCCACGGAGGCGAGGCGCGAGCAGACGTTGCGGATGGGCTCGCCCAGAGTCTTCCAGACGGCGCCGCCCCAGCCCGCGTCGAACGCACGCTCGACCATCGAGCCCATGTTGGTCGGCGGCGCCGAGGCCAGCCAGAAGGGGTTGGGGCTCTTGATGCCCGCGAAGTCAACGCTCAGGTCAGCCATCTCTTTTAAGTCCCTTCGGTACGTCGTTCAGTTGCTATCGTCTTCAATCAGCCGGCCGAACAGGTAGCAGCTCGCCATGGCTATGCCGTCCTTGACGAGGTAGCCACTCAGCCTGTCGGGTGAGCAGACCATGTCCACCTCGCCGCCGATGGTCGCCACCCTCGCCCAGCAGAAGTCGTCCCCGGTCAGGGGGTTCGTGATGAGCCCCGCATCGCGGACAAAGCCGGATACCCGCGCGCACGCGTCCTGCAACTCGCCGTCCTCGCGGCGCTGCCGCATGAGGTACGCCGGGATGAAATGTCGGTAGTTCCAGACGTAGCCCTTCTCGTTCGGCGGGTTCGCCTCGTCGTACTCGGACTCGTCCTCGTAGCCCGTCATCTGGAACGCGAAGGCCGTGAGCTGCACGGCGTGGAGGCGCGGCAGACTCAGGCCGTCGTAGCGGTGGAAGCCGAGCGCGTCGAAGACGAAGGGGTTGCGCCCGGCGACCCAGTTCGCGCCCGCGCTCGCGCAGCCGCGGCATAAGAAGGCCCCGTCGGCGCGCATTGACTTCGTGCGCGGCGACCTCTCGATGAGCGCGACGGTCATGCGCGCCTCGCCCGCGTAGTAAGGGCTGAAGAGCAGTTCCGGCCTGCCGTTCTCGAAGTTCGACCAGAGCTCGACGCCCTCGCCCACGGCCCACTTGAGGTACTTGGCGCCGGCCGCGTCTATGACCTCGCCGTGCTCGCGCATCTGCTGCAAGGTCTCGAAGTTGGCTTCCGAACCGCGGTCGCGGAAGCCTACGTCCGCCTCGAAAATCATAAACAGACTCCTTGTGAAGGAGGAGCGACGCGGCCACGGCGGCGCGCGTCAGTGAGCGTGAACGTCCTGCGTCTCCTCGTGGACGGGGACGCGCGCGCCCGCGAACTCGACGCGCTCGCCCGTGAGCGCGAGGTGTATCCCGCTCGCGGCGAGCTTGCCCATCTGCGAGGCGTCCACGGCCTCGCGCCCGCCGTTGACGCAGTCGCCCCCGGCGAAGAACTTCGGGTTGCCCGTCCGCATCGTCTCGGCGTCCACGACGACGCGGCCAGCCCTGTCAACTTCGACGCCGGGGACGTGCGCGAAGAACTCGCGCATCTTCTGCTGGCCCGTCGCCTTGATGACCGTGTCGCAGGGGACGACGAAGTCCGAGCCCTCGACCGGCCTGACCGAGCGTCGGCCCGAGGCGTCCGGCTCGCCCAGTTCCGTGCGGACGCAGCGCAGGCCAGCCACCTTTTTGCCCGACTCGTCGGAAAGAATCTCGACGGGCGCCGTCTGCCATAGGAACTCGACGGCGTCCTGCTTGGCGAGCGTGTACTCGTAGTCGAAGGCGGGCATCTCTGCCTCGCCGCGTCGGTAGACGAGCATGACGCGCTCGGCGCCGAGGCGTCGCGCCTGCGTGACGGCGTCAATGGCCGTGTTGCCCGCGCCGACGACCGCCACCGAGCGGCCCACAGGAACCGTGTGCCAGCGGCGCGACTTGATGCGCTCGATGACGTAGAGCGCGTCGTAGACGCCCTCAAGCTCTTCGCCGGGGATGTCGAGCCTTCCCGTCTCGCCGAGGCCGACGCCGAGGAAGACGCCGTCGTGCTTCGACTCGAGCTCTTCGACCGTGATGTCTTTCCCGACCTCCGTGCCGAGTCGGAACTTGACGCCGAGGCGTTCGACCATCTGCGCCTCCTCGGTCGAGACGCGCTGCGTCATCTTGTACTCGGCCATGCCGTAGGTGTCGAGCCCGCCCGGCAACTCTTTGCGCTCGTAGACGGTCACGTCGTAGCCGAGCCTCGCCAAGTAAGTCGCGCACGCGAGTCCCGCGGGGCCTGAGCCGACGACGCCGACCGACTTGCCGTTCGGCTCGCCCGCCTTCAAAACTTCGCGGCCCGTCGAGAGCGCGAAGTCCGTCGCGTAGCGTTGCAGCCGCCCGATTTCAATCGGCCGCTGCATCAGAGTGTTCTCGACGCACGCGCCCTCGCATAGGACATCAACGGGGCAGACGCGCGCGCACGTCGCCCCGATGGGGTTCGCGTCGAAGATGACGCGGGCCGAGCCGACGAGGTTGCCGCTCGCGATCTTCTTGATGAACGCGGGCACGTCTATGTGCGTCGGGCACGCGCGCGTGCACGGCGCGTCGTAGCAGTAGACGCAACGGTTCGCCTCGAACAGCGCCTCGGCGTCCGTCAAAGGCGGCGCTATCTCGCGGAAGTTCTGCTCAATCTGCTCGTGCGGCAGCGTTGTGGAGGTCGGAAGTTCAGTCATGGTATTTGCGATTTAGTCTGCGACGAGCGACTGATAGGTGTCGGGGCGGCGGTCGCGGAAGAACTGCCAAGTGTTGCGGACTTCGCGGATTTTGTCCAAGTCCAAGTCGGCGACGACGAGGGCGTCCTTGTCGCGGGGCGCCTCGGCGACGATCTGGCCGCGCGGGTCGCAGAAGTAGCTCTGGCCGTAGAACTCGCCGATGTCCCAAGGCTGCTCGTGGCCGACGCGGTTGATGGCGCCGACGAAGTAGCCGTTGGCGACGGCGTGCGCCGGCTGTTCGAGCTTCCACAGATATTCAGACAGTCCCGCGACCGTCGCCGAGGGGTTGAAGACGATCTCGGCGCCGTTCAAGCCGAGCGCGCGCGCGCCCTCGGGGAAGTGTCGGTCGTAGCAGATGTAGACGCCGACGCGCGCGTAGGCCGTGTCGAAGCAGGGGTAGCCGAGGTTGCCGGGGCGGAAGTAGAACTTCTCCCAGAAGCCGGGGTTGACGTGCGGAATGTGGTTCTTGCGGTACTTGCCGAGGTACTTGCCGTCGGCATCAATCACCGCGGCCGTGTTGTAGTAGACGCCGGCGATCTCCTCCTCGTAGATGGGCACGATGATGACCATCCCGTGCTGCTTCGCCGCTTCCTGCATCAACTTCACCGTCGGGCCGTCGGGGATGCGCTCGACGGCCTCGTACCAGCGCGTCTGCTGCTCGGCGCAGAAGTAGGGCGTGGTGAAGACCTCCTGCATGCAGAGTATCTGGACGCCCTGCCGGCCCGCGTCCTCAATCATCTTCAAGTGCTTCTCGATGTTGAGCCGCTTTATCTCTTCAATCGAGGCGTCGGTCGGTGCGGCGTTGGTCGCCTGTATGAGTCCGCATTTGACGGTTCGTGCCATCTCTAACCTCCAAAATGATTCTTCCGCTGTCAAGGATTACTGCAAGACCTTCTCCCAGTTGTTCGCCACCTCGGACATCTTCCGTTCGTCCACGACGTAGTTCTCGAAGTAGCCGCAGCGCGTGCAGATGAGGCTCTCGACCGGGCTCGCCGAAGTTAACCAAGACGTGTAGACGTAGGCCGCGCCGTTGCCTGACCCGCCGTAACTGATGCCGTTGAGTTTGCGGTAGACGGTCGGCGTCCCGCACTTCACGCAGAGCCCTCTCCTCACAGTCGCGCCTCCAAGAAGTTAGTTGAAACTACTCGCCCGTGACGGCGACCCCGGCCGACGTGCCGGCCGGGATTGGTTCGGCCGCGGGCGGCGACAACTTCGTCAGCCCGTAGTGCGCCGCGAAGGCGACGCCGAAGCCCACGAACCAAGCGTAGTCGTAGAGCGGCCTGAGCGCGGGGACGAACAGCCCGACCCACGCGAAGAAGCAGCCCGCGAGCGTCGCCACGACCGCGCGCCAGTTCCAGCCGGCGGCGTAGGTGTAGGCGCCGCGCGTGCGGTAGAGGTCTGCGAGCGCGAGGCTCTTGCGGCGCACGAGCCAGTAGTCTGCGATGAGCACGCCCGCGATGGAGCCAAGGCCCCCCGAGTAGCCCAAGAGCCACGAGAAGATGTAGCCCGAAGGGTCTGCCAGCAGCCGCCAAGGCTGCATCAGTATGCCGATGACGCCCGTGATGAGCCCGCCGAGCCGGAACGAAATCCAGCGCGGGAAGGCGTTGGCGAAGTCGTTCGCGGGCGAGACGACGTTGGCCGCGATGTTCACCGACAGAGTGGCGACGACGACCGTGAACATCGAGACGGCGACGATCACGGGATGCTCGAAGCGCCCGACGAGTTTCACGGGATCCCACACGTCGCCCGCAGCCATGTCCGGGTAGATGACCATCGCGGCCGAAGTTATCAGCACGCCCATAGCGGCGAAGACGGTCATCGTCGAAGGGAGCGCGACGACTTGGCCCACGGCCTGCTCGCGCTGGCTGCGCCCGAAGCGCGTGAAGTCGGGCATGTTCAGAGAGAGCGTCGCCCAGAAGCCGATCATCGCCGTCAGAGACGGCACGAAGATGGGCCAGAATTCGCCGAGGCTGTTGAAGCGTCCGGGGTGAGAAAGCAACTGCCCGAGTCCGCCCGCCCTCCACAGGGCCCACGTCACCAGCAGCGCCGTCATCACCAGCACGAACGGCGCGGCCCAGTTCTCTACGTGGCGCAGAAGGTTCATGCCGCGGTAGATGATGTAGATGTTCATCCCCCAGAAGACGAGGAACGAAAGCCACTCGGTCGTCGTGTGCCCGCCGAAGCCGGCGCCGAGCAGCATGTGCCAGCCGGGCACGATTGCCTTCATCAAAACGTCTATGGCCTGCCCGCCGATCCAAGCCTGTATGCCGAACCAGCCGCACGCGACGATGGCGCGCATGATGGCCGGCAGGTTCGAGCCGGCGGTGCCGTAGGCGGCGCGCGCGAAGACGGGGAAGGGGATGCCGTACTTCGTGCCGGGGTGCGAGTTCAAAAGTATCGGCGCCAGCACGATGGTGTTGCCGAGTAGGATGGTGACGAGCGCCTGCCACCAGTTCATTCCCGCCGAGATGAGCCCCGAGGCCATCATGTAGGTCGGGATGCAGTGGGCCATGCTCACCCACAGCGCCGCGAAGTTGTAGGTCGTCCAGTTGCGCCGCTCCACGGGGACGGGCGCGAGGTCTTCGTTGTAGAGCGGGCTGCGCCCTATCTCGGCGCGCGCCTCCTTGCTCAACTCGACCCGCCCGTCATCGTGCTGAATCACTTCCGCGTCCGTCGCCATAAAGGTTTCATCCGTCGCGGTGACAAGGCCCCCGGAGGGGAGCCCTCTCCGCGCTCAAAGTCTACTTCTAACTCTATTCAGTGCCCGCGCTCAAAGTCGTAGAGCATCTTTCTGAGCAGCTCCACCTCCGAGAGGTGCGAGAACTTCTTCCACTCGTAAGTTATCGTGCGCGTCATAGCGCCCTCGTTGCCGCCGAAGCAGTTAATCAGTTTCAGCTTGAGCTGTCTGACCTCGACGGCGACGAGGTCAATCGGGGCCGCGGCCGGCGGCGGGGCCGTCACAGGCGGCTGCGGTTTGCGGACGGCCGCGGCCTCCCGCACCGGCGTCGGAGCGTGCGAAGTCCTGAGTGCCGGCGGGGCCGCCGTCTTGGCGGCCGGCGGAGTTGCTGTCCTGACGGCCGGTTGGGTCGGCTGCGGCGGCTCCGACCTAACGCCCGCCGTGGGCGGGGGCAGAATTGACGGCGGCGGCCCCGCGGCGGCGAGGGACTTACGCGGCTTGAGTTTCCACCCGACGAAAACGCCGACGAGCAGTAGGACGGCGCCGACCGCAACTATCGTGAGAAAGTCCATAGCGCACTCCTTACCTTGACGCGGGCGGGCGCGGCGTGACTTCAGAGAGCGACGCAAGTCCCTCGCTTGAGGAACTGGCCGGCGCCGGCCTTGCCCTTGAATTCGTTATTTTCGACGACGACCGCGCCGCGCGAGAGGACGGTCTCGACCGTGCCCTGAACCTCGCGCCCCTCGTAGGCCGAGTAGTCCACGTTCATGTGGTGCGTCGCGGCCGAGATGGTCTGGACGCGCTCGGGGTCGAAGACGACGATGTCGGCGTCGGAGCCGACCGCGATCGTCCCCTTGCGCGGGAAGAGGCCGAACATCTTGGCGGCGGCCGTCGAGGTCAGTTCGACGAAGCGGTTGAGCGAGACGCGCCTCTTCACCACGCCGCCGTCGTAGATGAGCGACATGCGGTGCTCGACGCCGGGCGCGCCGTTCGGGATTTTCGAGAAGTCGTCGCGCCCCAACTCCTTCTGCTCCTTCATGCAGAAGGGGCAGTGGTCTGTCGAGATGACTTGGAGGTCGTCCGTCTTCAAGCCCTTCCAAAGCTCGTCCTGATTCCACTTCTCGCGGAGCGGCGGCGTCATCACGTACTTCGCGCCCTCGAAGCCCTCGCCGTAGTCTTCGACCGAGAGGAAGAGGTACTGCGGGCAGGTCTCTGCGAAGGCGGGAAGGCCGCGGTCGCGCGCCTCGCGCACTTGGTCTAAGGCGTCGGCGCAACTGAGGTGGACGATGTAGACGGGCGACTCGGCCATCTCGGCAATCGCGATGGCGCGGTGGACGCCCTCCGCCTCGGCGCGCGTGGGGCGCGTGAGCGCGTGGTACTTCGGCGCCGTTCTGCCTTGTTGAAGCGCGCGCTTGATGATCTCGTTGATGACGATGCCGTTCTCGGCGTGCATGCAGATGAGGCCGCCGCGCTCGCCCGCCGCCGACATCGCGCGGAAGATGGTCGCGTCGTCGGCGAGGAAGACGCCCGGGTAGGCCATGAAGAGCTTGAAGCTCGTCACGCCCTCGTCCATCACCGTGTACATCTCCTCGGTCTGGCCGTCCTCGAACTCGGTCGTGATGAGGTGGAAGCCGTAATCAATCACGCACTTCCCCTCGGCCTTTTTGTGCCAGTTGTCCACGCCCTCGACGAGCGACTGCCCCTTGTACTGCACCGCGAAATCAATGATGCTCGTCGTCCCGCCGTGCGCCGCCGCGATCGTGCCCGTGCGGAAGTCGTCCGACGCCTCAGTCCCCCCGAACGGCAGCTCCATGTGCGTGTGCGGGTCAATCCCGCCCGGGATGACGAGCTTCCCCGACGCGTCAATCACACGGTCGGCCTCAACGTCCAGCTTCGCGCCGATGGTCGAAACGGTCTCGCCCTCAATCAGGATGTCGGCCTTGTAGTCGTCAACCGCCGTGACGACGCGGCCGTTACGTATTAGGGTTCTCATTCCCGGCCCCCTGCTTTAAAACCTTCCGCGCCTGCTCGACGATGGTGCGCTTCACCACGTCCGGGGTCTCCGGGGCACGATGCAGCCCCGTCATGTGGAATTCGAGCACCGTGTCCCCCGTTTTCTTACTGCGGGCGCGGACATGAAGCGCCCCGCTGACTCCCGAGTCGTCCGGGCTGACGCCCTCCTCGTAGACCACCGGGTCGAGTTTCCAGTCCGAGGTCGCCAGCCCCTCCTTCTTCAGCTCCTTGATCGCCTCCTCAGCGCTCTTAGACAGCGCCTTCACAAATTTATCCATCCGCCCATTCTCCCCTTTGTCAGAGTGTGCCGAACGCGAAGTCGAGCGCCTCAATCAGTGCGTCAATGGTGTCCCGGGTCGAGTTGAGCATGACGCCGGTGCGGATGACGTTAGATTGTCAAGGCTATTGTCCGCGCAGAATCTGTTTGATGTCTGCGTTCGCCGGGTCGAGGTCAATCATCAGATCGCTGCCGCGCCGGCCCACGTAATCCCTCGCGCCGTAGTGCACGCGCCACAGCCAGACGCCTTTCGACAGGTGTTGCGAGACGGTAATCAGGCTCTCTTTCGCGTCAACGCCCAACTCTTTCGCCTTGCGATTCGCCGAGGCCAAAACCTGCGCCACCGAGACGGCGATCTCGTCCTGTAGGGTTTCGTTGCTCAAGACTGTCATAGATTTTGCCCCTGAAAGATTGCGCTCGTTTTTCCAATCACGCCGACCCGTCCCGAAGGCTCGATTACATAGACATTCTCCTGCGAGACGACGAACTCGCCAAGATAAAACTCGCCTTTCAAATCGGGGTCGTCGCGCACGGCGCGGATGTCGTTCAGGCTCGGCTCTTGCTGAAAATCCGCGCCCGTGTTCGGGTGCGTGTGGAAAGAGGCGACGATTGCCTTGCCGCCCACTAAACAATTTCCGTGCGGCGGCAAGATAATCCCATTCTGTGTTCCTCTCTCCCAACGGACGGCGCTCAGAACTCCGAAATCGTCAACGACGATAAATCCGCCCTCCTCGTGTCCGCCTGAAACGTTCGGCTCCGAGTCTTGCCAAGCCAGTTGAAGCTCGGCGACGACGGAAGGATTACGCGAAAGTTCAGACGCTGAGAATCTCATTCAGAGCGTCGCAAAGCTCGCGTCCAGCGCGTCAATTAGTGCGTCAATGGTGTCCCGGGTCGAGTTGAGCATGACGCCGGTGCGGATGACGTTGCCGTAGAGGCCGCCCTTGCCGATGAGGACGCCGCGGCGCTTGGTCTCCTCGAACACTTTGAGGACGGACTGCGGGTCGGGCTCTTTGGTCTCGCGGTCTTTGACCAACTCAATCGCCTGCATGAGGCCGAGGCCGCGCACGTCGCCGATGACGGCGTACTTGTCTTTGAGTTCTTCGAGGCGCTGGCGGAAGTACGCGCCGACCTCCGCGGCGTTGCGGCGGAGGTCTTCCTCTTCGATGACCTTAATCACCGCCAGCGCGGCCGCCATCGAGACGGGGTTGCCGCCGAAGGTCGAGAAGGTGAGGCCCGGATACTTGTCGGCGACTTCGGGCGTGGCGACGGTGATTCCGACGGGGACGCCGTTGCCGAGCCCCTTGGCCGAAGTGATGATGTCGGGCTCGACGTTCCAGTGCTCGATGCCGAACCACTTGTCGCCGGTGCGGCCCCAAGCGGTCTGCACCTCGTCGGCGATGAAGAGGCCGCCGTGCTTGCGCGTGATTTCGACCGCGCGCTCGAAGTAGCCCGCCGGCGGGACGATGAAGCCG
The DNA here is from genome assembly GCA_035248785.1 of Pyrinomonadaceae bacterium. GTDB lineage: Bacteria > Acidobacteriota > Blastocatellia > Pyrinomonadales > Pyrinomonadaceae > QHXN01. The sequence continues at coordinate 128,105 of DATFHD010000079.1, forward strand.
CCGACGCCGAGGATGGGCTCGGCCATGAAGGCCGCGATCTCGCCCGTCGTCTGCGTCATGATGAGCTCTTCCAAGTCCTCCGCGCAGGCGAGCCCGCAGTTCTCGGGCGAGAGCTTGAACGGGCAGCGGTAGCAGTAAGGCGCGCGCGCGTGGACGATGCCGGCTATCTGCGCCGGGAGCGGCCGCCACGTCGAATGGCCGACGGCAGTCAACGCCGTCGCCGAGCGGCCAGAATAGCTGTGGCGCAGCACGACTATCTCGTGGCGGCCCGTGGCGGTCTTGGCGGCGTGGATGGCCGTGTCGTCTGCCTCCGTGCCGCTGTTGGTGAAGAAAGATTTCTTCAGGCGGCCGGGCGTGATTTGATAAAGCTTCTCGGCGAGGTCTGACTGCGGCTTGTTGGCGTAGAGCGTGGAGGTGTGCTGGATGGTGCGCGCCTGATTGACGACGGCCTCGGTCACTTTCGGGTGGCAGTGGCCGACGCTGACGGTGAGCACGCCGCCGAAGCAGTCGAGGTACTTGTTGCCCTGATCGTCCCAGACGTACTCGCCCTCGCCGCGCACGAGCGCGACGGGCTCCTTGTAGTACATCGCGACCGCCGGGAAGAGAAACTCCTTGTGCTTCTCGACGGTCTCGGACGGGGTCGGCGCGGTCTCGTTCGCGTTCAGTTGCGGTTCGGCGGTGCTCATGTTTCTTGTCTCCGTTCGCGGATGATGACTGTAAAGGACGGCTCAGGCCGTCGCGTTCCTGTAAGCCTTCGAGTCGTTCTTAATCAGGAAGAAGATGACGTAGGCGGCCCACACGATTGAGGCCAGCATCGCCAGCGCGGCCAGCGGCCCGCCGAGCGTGCGGTTGACCCAAGACGAGTTGAGCGAGCCGAGGACGATCGGCGCGAGCCCCAAGACCACGAGGGCGTGTACGCGCAGCACGCGCAGGGCCGAGAGCGGCACGCGTTCGAGGATGTCGAAGTGGGACTCCATGCGGCCGTAGCTGTTCGCCTGACGCTTCGGCCGTATGCGGTACGAGGCGAGCGGAACTACGGGCAGCCCCGCTGCGACGACCCAGCGCGTCGCCTCCCAAGTCCCGTCCTTCAAGTCCCTGTAGTCGAGCAGCGTCGTGCCGAAGCCGTTGAACGACTTGAAGGACGGCGCGCTCGCCTCCCGCATGCGCTCGTTCAGTCTCTTCAACTCGTCAATGCTGTGCTGAAAGACGGCCGCGGCCAGCGGCTCGCCGCAGGCGGAACACTTCGAGTTGACGCCCGCGTCCGGGTTCACGGTCTGGCAGGCGGGGCAGTTGACGGTGACAGTCTTCGAGGTTGTGCTGGTGCTCATCTCTTCGGTCGGAGAGTTAGTAAAGATTACCCTCGCGCTTGCGGCCGGTGTAGTCAACGTAGACGACCTTCAGCTCGGTGTAGAAGTCGAGCGCGGTCGAGCCCTGCTCGAAGGCGCCGACGCCCGTTGACTTGATGCCGCCGAAGGGGACGTGCGCCTCGCCGCCGGTGGTCGGCGAGTTGATGTGCGTCATGCCGGTCTCGATCTCGTCCACGAAGCGGAAGACGGCGCCCGCGTCGCTGGTGAAGACGGAAGACGCCAACCCGTACTCGCTGTCGTTGGCGACTCGCAGCGCCTCTTCAAAATCCGCGACGCGCAGGACGGAGAGGACGGGGCCGAAAATCTCCTCGCGCGCGATGCGCATGTCGGGCGTGACGCGGTCGAAGACGGTCGGCTGTACGAAGTAGCCTTTGCGAAGGCCCGAGCCGTCGGCGGGGCCGCCGCCGCAGACCAACTCCGCGCCGTCCTCGCGTCCCACGTCCACGTAGGAGAGGACGGACTTGAACTGGCTCGCGTCCACGATGGGGCCGATATCGGTCTCCTTGTCCATGCCGTCGCCGACGCGCATCGCCTTCGCGCGCTCGGCGACGCGCGCGACGAACTCGTCCGCGACCGAGTTGACGACGACCGCGCGGCTCGTCGCCGTGCAGCGCTGGCCCGTCGAGCCGAAGGCGCCCTGCGCCGTGGACTCGACGGCGAGCCCGAGGTCTGCGTCTTCGAGGACGACGACGGGGTTCTTGCCGCCCATCTCGCACTGCACTCGGACGCCGCGGCGCGCGGCCTGCTCGTAGAGCTTGACGCCGACCGAGTTCGAGCCCGTGAAAGAGATTGCGCGCACGGCGCGGTGGCTAACTATCTCGTCGCCGGCCTCGGAGCCGGAGCCGAGAATCAGGTTCAGGACTCCGGCGGGCAGTCCGGCTTCGGCGAAGAGCTCGACGAGCCGCACGGCCGTGGCGGGCGTGTTCGTTGCGGGCTTGAAGACGACCGTGTTGCCTGCGACGAGCGCGGGCGCGAGCTTCCAGACGGGGATGGCGACGGGGAAGTTCCAAGGCGTCACAATCGCGACGACGCCGTGCGGCTGACGGATGGTGTAGGCGAAGTTCGAGGGAAGCTCCGAGGGAATCGTCTCGCCGTTCATGCGCCGCGACTCGCCCGCGCAGAACTCCGCGACGTTGATGGCGCGCTGAAGCTCTCCGCGCGACTCGGAGAGCGTCTTGCCCTCCTCGCGCGTGAGGAGCGTCGCCAGATTCTCCTTATCCTGTTCGAGCAGGCGCGCGAAGCGCGCGACGATGCGTCCGCGCGCGGGCGCGGGCGTCGCGCGCCAGCCGCGGAAGGCTTCGGCCGCCGACTCGACCGCGCCCCGCGCCTCGTCGCGCGTCGAGAGGCGAACGGTGCCGATTATGTCGTCGGTGTTCGCGGGGTTAATGTTATCTGTCGTTTTGGAAGAGGAGGACGCGACCCATTCGCCCCCGACGAAGTTGCGGTAAGTTTCCATTTGAACCCAGTCCGGACGACCCGGCGCCGGCGGCCGCGTGTGCGCCGCCGTTGGAAAGAGACAGCCCGCGGGGCTGTCGTCTGTTGGAAGATTGCGATATGAATTGAAGCGCGCCGGCGCGGCGCGGCTGCCGGAGACCGCGGAAATATACCACAGGCCGGGCGCCCGGCGCGGGAAAAAAGAGGGGCGGCGTGGCCAATTTTTGCCGCCGTCCGCTATGATGTCCGGCGTTGCCGTATTCACCACAGCCCGGGAGTTACGTCGGTTGAGTTCACCGCCCTTAACTAATGCTGCCTGAAACAACAAATATCCGGAACCTTCGAGAGCTTTTGGAGACGCGCGCGACCGCCGCGCCCGGGAAGGTCTTCCTCTTCTCGGAAGCGGACGGGCGCCGCTTCACTTACGCGGAGTTCGACGCGGCCGTGAACCGCGCCGCGCACATGCTCGCCGCGCGCGGCGTAGGCCGTGGCGACGTGGTCAGCCTGCTTTTGCCGAA
>DATFHD010000080.1:0-12055 GCA_035248785.1 Pyrinomonadaceae bacterium
CGTTGCCGCGTCGAGCCGGGGATCGGCGTCGATGAATTGAACCGCGAGCTGGAGCGGCGGAAGACTGGGCTTTTCTTTGCCCCCGATCCGGCGAGCCTCGCGTCTAACTCCGGCCCCGCGAAGAAGTAGTTCGGCCGCGGCGTTCGTCACGGGCCGACTTGAACGAGGCCGGGCCTTTTGTTAGTCTGCTTTTGAAAGCTACCCCGAGCGGAAGTGGCGGAACTGGTAGACGCGCACGTTTGAGGGGCGTGTGAGGCAACTCGTGGGGGTTCGAGTCCCCCCTTCCGCATCGCCAGAGGCCGTGAACGGTTCGACGTTCACGGCTTTTTCGTTTGTTGCCGTCCGCCGGGGCTGATAAACTCAGCCCGCTCGCCGGGGAAGTTTCGGATGCTTCGAAGGTTCAGCCCACACACGTACGCGCTCGCGTTGCTGTTGTTGTTGACGGCGGCCGCGCCGCTCTGCGCGCAGTCGAACGACGCGAACTACCCGACGCCCGTCTTCACGAGCGAAGTCACGGGGCGCATCGCGCCGCGCGACGTGGGCGACCCGCGACGGACGCGCCACTTCTACACCTTCCGCGGGACGGAGGGCGACCTCGTCGTCAACCTCGAAACCACGAACCTCATCGGCGACGTGGACGTGTTCACGGCGACGACCTTTCAGCCGCTCGTCAAGTTCACGCTCTTCGGCGACGGCGGCCGCCTGACCAAGAGTTTCTATTTGCGAGGCGAGCAGTCGCTCGTCCTGCGCGTCGAGGCGCGCGCCGTCGGCGACGCCGAAGGCACTTACCGCGTCACCTTCGGCGGCTCGTTCGCGCCCGCGCCGGCCGAACTCGCCAACACCTCCGCGCCGCCCGAGCCCACGCTCTCCGGCCCGGAGTCGCGCGACCCGAACGCGCGCCGCGTCACCTCGACCGGCGCGCGCATAGACGAGCCGCGCGCCGCGCCCACGCCCGAAGAGGCCGCGGCCCCGACCCCACGCCCCACACCGACAGGAAGAGCTTCCACACGCAGGGGCACCGCCGCTTCGCGCAGGAACCGCGGCGCGCGCACGACGACACCCGCGCGGCCGCGCACGGACACAGCGACCGCGCGGCCCGAGACGACGAAGCCCGAGACCTCCGAAACGAACCGGCCCGAAGAGACCGCCGCCGAGCCGCGCCCAACGCCCGAGACGCCGGGCGCCGACGCCGCGCGCGAACCGACCACAACGCGCGCGCCGACCACAACGCACCGACGCGGCACGCGCACTCCCACTCGACGCGGCACAGCGCGCGCGGGCAGCAACACGCCGCGGACGACGGAAGGCAGCGGCACGGAATCGGCCGCCGCGCAGCCGACGCCCGCGCCCGCGCAGCGCCTCATCATCGTGACGAAGGACGGCGAGACGCTTGAGCAGAACATGAGCGCCGTCCGCCGCGTGACGGTCGAGAACAACCAGCTCGTCGTCCTCCTGCGCGACGGCAAGGTCATACGCCGCCCGATGCTCGACGTGCTGCGGATGTCCATCGAGCCGTAGACTGTTCGTCAAGGCAGCGGCCCCTCGCCCTCACGTTTAAGATTTCTCTTCCGTTCCGACGCGAACCGTTTATAATCCGAGGCGCTCCTCGGGTTCTCTTACACGATTCCAGTCCGCATGACAGTCCGCCCCGGCCACAACAAGCTCGGGAAAACTCCCGCCGCGCGCCCCGTCTTCCCCTTCACGGCCGTCGTCGGCCAAGAGGAGATGAAGCTCGCGCTGCTGCTCAACGTCGTCTCGCCCACAGTGGGCGGCGTGCTCGTGCGCGGCCACCGCGGGACGGGCAAGACGACGGCCGTCCGCGCGCTCGCAGACCTCCTGCCGCCGCTCTCGTCCATACGCGGCTGCCAGTACAACTGCGACCCGACGGACGACGCCGAGTGGTGCGACGAGTGCGAGGCGAAGTACGCCGCCGGCAGCGTGATAAAGCGCGAGCGTCGTCCCGTGCCCGTCGTCGAGCTTCCGCTCGGCGCGACCGAAGACCGCGTGTGCGGCACGATTGATCTGGGTCGCGCTCTGAAGGAGGGCGTCAAGTCTTTCGAGCCGGGGCTGCTCGCGCGCGCCAACCGCGGCTTCCTCTACATAGACGAGGTGAACCTGCTCGAAGACCACCTCGTTGACGTGCTGCTCGACGTGGCCGCCACGGGCCGCAACCGCGTCGAGCGCGAAGGCGTCTCGGCCGAACACCCCGCCCACTTCGTCCTCGTCGGCTCCGCGAATCCCGAAGAGGGCGAGCTGCGCCCGCAACTCCTCGACCGCTTCGGCCTCTGCGTCGAGGTGGAGACGGTCAGAGACCTCGACAGCCGCATCCGAATCGTCGAGAACCGCGAAGCTTTCGACCGAGACCCGGCCGCCTTCAACTCGTCGCGTCAGTCAGAACAGTTACGTCTGCGCCGCCGCGTCCTGCGCGCCGCAGAGAAGTATCCGGCCGTGAAAGTCCCGCGCCGCGTGCTCCGCCAGATTGCGGAACTCTGCCTGCGCCTCGGCGTTGACGGCCACCGCGGCGAGCTGACCGTCACACGCGCCGCCCGCGCACTCGCCGCGCTCGAAGGCCGGAACGTAGTGACCAATGAAGACGCGCGCCGCGTCGCGCCGCTCGCGCTCCGACACCGTCTGCGCCGCGACCCGCTCGAACATGGCGGCGGCGGCGCGCGCGTCGAGAGGACGGCTGAAGAGATTTTCGGCAGCGCGGACGCGGATTCAAACCCTGCCGACGAAGGAAGCGCCCGACCGTCGTCCGACACTTCTCGACGTTCCGACATGCCGCAGCGCCCCGACGCGTCACAGCGCTCCAACGCTGCCGACGGCACGCAGCGAAGCGACGACCGCATCCGAACAAACAACCCAAGAACGGACAACGCCGGAAAGGGAACGGACGCGCGCGGAAGCGAACTGGTAATGCCTGTCGCCGAAGGCGGACTCAGGCAGGACGCTCTAACGCGCGAGCAGGATGCGTCGAAGCTTGTAAAGCGCGCGGACTCGTCAACACGACGACGCGCCGGAACGCGCAGTTCCGCGCGCGTCTCGCGCGGGCGCTACTCCGGCGCGTCGGCGTCGAAGCGCGATTCGTCCAGCCTCGCGCTCGACGCGACTCTGCGGGCGGCGGCGTGGATGAGCGCGGCCGGCGCGGCTACAAATCCACAACAGGCGTTCCGTGTCGCGCCGGAAGCGCTGCGCTTCAAGCGCTTCCGAGGGCGCGAGGGCGCGCTCTTCATCTTCCTCGTGGACACTTCGGGCAGCATGGCCGCGAACCGCATCGCGCAGGCGAAGGGCGCGCTCGCGCAACTGCTCCGAAGGTCTTACGTCAACCGCGACCGCGTCGCGCTCGTCACCTTCCGCGCGTCGGGCGCCGAACTCCTGCTCGCCCCGTCAGCCTCGCCCGCGCGTGCGCGCGCTCTGCTCGACGCGCTGCCCGTCGGCGGCGCCACGCCGCTCGCCGCGGGACTCCTCCGCACCCTCGAAGTCGCGCGCCGCGCCGCCGCGCACGGCGCGCGCCAACTCCGCCTCGTCGTTTTCACCGACGGCCGCGCGAACGTCCCGCTCGCGGGGAAGGCGCAGACAGACGGCGCGGCGCTCCGGTCTAACGGTGTGTCACCCGACGCCGACAAGGTGTCACCAGCGGACAAGGCGGCGCTCAAAGAACAGATACGCGACGAAGTGCGCGCCCTCGGCGCGTCGCTACTGAAGGAGGGCGTCGCGTCGCTCGTCATAGACACGCAGGCACAGTACACCGACGGCGGCGAGGGCCGTCTTTTGTCTGACGCGCTCGGCGGCCGCTACCTGCGTCTGCCGCAGGTCTTCGACGAAGGTGCGTTCGTGAGTTGAAGATGAGTAGTCAGTCCCACGACAAATCCGAGGAGAGAGACCGGCGCGTGCTCGAACTGTGGGAGCAGGTCGTGGAGGTCGAGCAGCGTCTGATTCCGACCGGCCTCCACGTCTTCGGCCGCGCGGCTGACGGGCGCGAGTCGGAAGACCTGCTGCGCGCGGTCGCGTCCTACGACCGCCCCGAGTTCGGCGCGCGCGCACTCTGCGACCTCGTCTCCGAAGGGCTCGGCCTCGGCGCGTACGAACGCGTGCTCGCGTCTAAGACGGAAGAGGGCTGGCGCGTGCGCGCGCGCGTGGACGAAGTGGTGCGCGAGGCGATTCGCGTCTTCCTGAGTGAAGGCGCGGACGCGGCCTGCGGCCAGCTCGAAACGTCGGCGCGCGTGCCCTCGGAAGAGTCGCGGAGAGTCTTCGCGCTGCTCGCGCGCGTGAGCGAACAGTTGCAGACGAGCGCGGAACTCGACGGCCTCGCGCGCTCGCTGCGGGGCGAGTATGTCGAGCCGGGGCCGGGCGCGGACGTGGTGCAGAATCCTTCCGTTCTCCCGACGGGCAGGAACACGCACGCCGTCAACCCCTACGCAGTCCCTTCCGACGCGGCCTACGCGCGCGCCGAGCGCGTCGTCAACCTTCTGCTCGAACGCCACCGCGCAGAGCACGGCCGCGCGCCGCGCACGATGGCGCTCGTGCTGTGGGGCTTGGACAACATCAAGACGCAGGGCGAGGGCGTGGCGCAGGCTCTGTGGCTGTTGGGCGTGCGGCCCGTGCGCGACTCGCTCAACCGCGTGGCGGACGTGGAGCCGATTCCGCTCGAACGTCTGGGCCGTCCGCGCGTGGACGTGGTGATGACCGTCTCGGGCATCTTCCGCGACCTGTTCGGCGCGACGATGCTGCTGCTCGACAAGGCCGTGCGCCGCGTGGCAGAGCTGGACGAGCCGGACGAGTGGAACCCCGTGCGCGCGAACGTCCGCGAGCGCGTCGAGGCGGAAGGATGTTCTTACGATGAGGCGGCGCTGCGCGTCTTCTCGAACGCGCCGGGCAGCTACGGCACCAACGTCAACTTCATGGTGATGGACTCGCAGTGGGAGCACTCTGACGCGCTCGGCGACCTCTTCGTCACGCGCAAGTGCTTCGCCTACGGGCGCGGGCGCGACGGGCGCGCTCTCGAAGGGCGTGAGGCGCGCGGCGCTCTCGCGCGTGTGCTCTCGCGCGTCGAGGCGACCTACCAGAACGTTGACTCGTTCGAGATAGGCATCACGGACGTTGACCACTACTTTGAATATCTCGGCGGCGTCTCGCGCGCCGTCGAGCAGCACTCGCGGCAGCGCCCGGCCGTCTACCTCTCCGACGCTCTGAGCCGCGAGGCGCGTGTGCGTACGCTGCCCGAGATGGTTCGGCTTGAGACGCGCGCCAAGACGCTGAATCCGAAGTGGTACGAGGGCATGCTCGGGCACGGCTTCCGCGGCGTGGCCGAGATCGAGAGCCACGTCACGAACACCTTCGGTTGGAGCGCCACGGCCGACGCCGTGGACGGATGGGTCTACGAAGAGGTGGCGCGCACGTACGTCTTAGACGACGAGATGCTCGGGCGTTTGTCGAGTCTCAACCCGCACTCTGCGCGCTCGCTCGTCGCCAGATTGTTAGAGGCCGAAGGGCGCGGCTTCTGGGAAGCCGAGGAGGCCGTCGTGGACAGACTCCGCGACATCTTCTCCGACCTTGAAGACCGCATAGAGGGCGTGGCCTGAAGCGGGCCGGCCGCACGCGCCGAACAAAGAGGAGCGTTAAAAAATGAAGAGATTCTGTCTCGCATTCCTGCTCGTGACTTTCTGCCAGCTCTGCGCCGCCGCGCAGGAGGCGGGCGGCGTCAGCGCCGAGAAGGCGCGGGACATACGGCGGCTGATGGAGGTGACGAAGGCCAACGACATGGGCTTGCAGGTGGCCCGGCAGTCTCTGGATGCTTTGCGCGAGAGCACCACCTTGCCGGAGGCGCAGCGCGACAGAATCCTGAAGATTCTGGAAGAGGAGTTGATGACGGAGTTCGGTAACAACAAGATGGCCGAGGCCATGGTTCCCATCTACGACAGGCACTTCACGGCCGAGGAGATTAAAGGGCTGCTCGCCTTCTACGAGACGCCGCTCGGCCGGAAGGTCGTCGAGACGCTCCCCGAGGTGATGCGCGAGGCGCAGACCTTCGGCGCGGAGCGCGGGCGCATCGCGGGCCTGCGCGCGATGACGAGAATGATGAGCGAGGGGCTTCTGACACAGGAGAAGCCCGCGAGCCCCACTCGCAAAACGACGCGGCGGAAGCGTAGGTAAGTTAAGCCGCGGAGGCGGACGTGAGCCCCGCCGCGCCGGAGACGCGTTAAGTAAGAAGCAGACCGCGCATGAAAGTCACCGCACTCATCGTCGGCTCAAGCCTTCTCGGCCCGCTGCGGCTTGCCGAGGAGGAGATTAACCGCCGCCACGGCACGGGGCTGCGCGTCGCCGCGCACAACCTCGGCGCGCCGCTGGCAGAAGACGAATGGGCGGCGGTCGAGCGCGACCTTTCGGAGTCGGTGATAGTCTTCGTCATACACATCACGGACGGCGAGAACGCCGCGCGGCTCTTGAGGCTGTTGAGGCGGCGCGACGTGCGCGCGGGCGCGGTCGTCGTCATCAACTGCATGCCCGAGCTGATGCGGCAGACGCGCATGGGGCGTTTGAGCTTCGGCGGCCGTGCCGGGACTTACGCAGACGACGAAGCGACGGGCGCGAGCGAGAACGGCGCGAAGGGGAGCAGCGCGAAAGACGTGCGGGGCGCGTCGCGCGCGAGGCGTCTCTTGAAGAGCGTCGGGTCTTGGATGGGAGAGCACGCCCGAGGCCGCGGGGCGAAGCACACGCAGTACCTTCGCCTCGTCGAGCGCATGCCGGCGCTGCTGCGCTTCGTGCCGGGCGCGGGCCGTCTCGGCGACGTGAAGCACTACCTGTATCTCTTCTGCTACTTCCTACAGCCGACGCCCGCGAACGTCCGCTCGATGCTGCTCTACGCGCTGAAGCACTACGGCGGCGACGCGCGGCTCGCGTCCGTGAAGCTGCCGCCGCCCGAGACCGTGCCCGCGGTCGGCGTCTACCACCCCGACGCGGACGCGATCTTCGAGAGCTTCGAGGCGTACCGGCGCTGGCACGACGCGCGCGCTCGGCGTCTGAAGACGGCGCGGCTCGAACCGGCGACGACCGTCGGCCTGCTGCTCATGCGCACGAACGTCGTCAGCGGGACGCGCCGTCACTACGACTCGCTCATCCGCGCCGTCGAGCGCGAAGGGCTCGCGGTGCTTCCCGTCATCTCGACCTTCATGGACAACCGCGACGCCTGCGCGCGTTTTTTTGTTGAGGATGAAGAACACGCTTCCCGCATCAGTCAACTCGTGTCGCTGACGGGCTTCAGCTTCGTGGGCGGGCCGGCGATGAACGACAGCGAGGCGGCCGTTGAGTTCCTGAAGGACTTGAACGTGCCGCTGCGTTCGGCCGTGAGTCTGGATGTGCAGACCGTCGAGGCTTGGCGCGATTCGTGGACGGGGCTCAACCCCGTGCAGGCGGGAATGCAGGTGGCGATTCCGGAGATTGACGGCGCGACCGAGCCTTTCGTCTACGGCGGGATGCCGGCCGAGGGCGTCGAGCCGGTCGGGTTGGAAGAGCGCTGCGCGCGCGTCGCACGTCGTCTGCGGCGCTGGAACCGTTTGCAGACCGCTCCGCGCCGAGAGCTGAAGGTCGCGCTCGTCGTGTTCTGCTTCCCGCCGAACAAGGGGAACATCGGGACGGCCGCAGACCTCGACGTGTTCCCGAGCCTCTACGAGATTCTGACGCGCCTCGGCGCAGACGGCTACACGGTCGAGATGCCGCGGGACGCCAACGCGCTGCGCCGTGCGCTGCTCGAAGGAAACTCGGAAAACTTCGGTGCCGTCGCCAACGTCGCTTACCGGATGGGCGTGGACGAGTACATGCGCCTCTGCCCTTACGCCGAAGAGATTGAGGCGGAGTGGGGCGCGGCGCCCGGGCGCATCAACACCTTCGGCCGCGAGCTTCTGATTCAGGGCGTGCAATTGGGAAACGTCTTCGTCGCCGTGCAGCCGACCTTCGGCTACGAGGGCGACCCGATGCGCCTGCTCATGTCGCGCGGCGGCGCCCCGCACCACGGCTTCGCGGCGCTCTACACGTATCTGGAAAAGGTCTTCAAAGCCGATGCGGTCGTCCACACTGGGACGCACGGGGCGCTTGAGTTCATGCCGGGCAAGCAGACGGGGCTGTCCGAAGAGTGCTGGCCGGATCGTTTGATAGGCGAGCTGCCGCACGTGTATATTTACAGCGTCAACAATCCGTCTGAAGGTTCCATCGCCCGGCGGCGCTCCTACGCAGGGCTCGTCTCTTACCTCACGCCCCCGGTCGAGGACGCGGGACTGTACCGCGAACTCGCTGCGCTCAAGGAAGTGCTGCTCGCCTACCGCCAGTCGGCGGACGAGCGCGAGCGCGAACGTCTCTACGCCGTCATCGAAGAGAAGGCCGGCGCGCTTCATTTCTCCCCGGACTGAGCGCGGGCCGAAGTGGTGTCCTACGAAAAAGGGGAGGGGAGTTATGCAACGGAAGTTCCTCGCCGCGGCCCTGCTTCTGGCCGCGCTCGTTCTTTGCTGCGTTGATTTCAGAACCTCGGTCGTCCCGCCCGCGGGCGCGCAAGGGCCGGGCCCGCTGCCACAGCCTACGCCGCAACTGGCGCTGGCCTCACCCGTAAGCGGCTTCTCGCAGCCACTCGGCATCGTGAACGCGGGCGACGGGAGCAACCGCCTCTTCGTCGTCGAGAAGACGGGCGCCATCCGCATCGTCAAAAACGGCGCGGTCGTCGCAACGCCCTTCCTCGACATCCATACGCGCATCACGACCGACAGCGAGCGCGGACTGCTCGGCCTCGCCTTCCCGCCGGGCTTCGCCACCAAGCAGCACTTCTACATCTACTACACCAACCTCTCGGGCGACATCGTCATCGCGCGCTACCGCGTCAGCGCCGGCAGCGCCGACGTGGCCGACTCAAACAGCGAGCAGGTCGTCATCACCATCCCGCACCCGACCAACTCCAATCACAACGGCGGGCAAATCGCCTTCAGCCCGCAGGCCGGTCAGGAAGGCTTCCTCTACGCGGGCACGGGCGACGGCGGGGCGGGCAACGACCCGCCCAACAACGCACAGACTCCGAACGTGCTACTCGGCAAGATTCTTCGCCTCGACGTTGAGACGGGGAACCCGACGACTTACACCATCCCGGCCAGTAACCCTTTCGCCACCAGTACGACCTTCCGCCACGAAATCTGGGCCTACGGGGTTCGCAACCCTTGGCGCTTTACCTTCGACCGGCAGACGCACGACCTCTACATCGCCGATGTCGGGCAGGGGGCGGTGGAGGAAGTTGACTTCCAGCCGGCGGCGGACGCGGGCGGTGAGAATTACGGCTGGCGCGTCTGGGAGGGCACAAGCTGCACCGGCCTCGGCCCGGCCGCGTGTACCACGAACGGCTACACCTTCCCCGTCATCCAGTACACGCATGTTGCGGGCAGGTGCGCGATCACGGGCGGCTACGTCTATCGCGGCGCGGCGTTCCCGCGCATGCAGGGCATCTACTTCTACGGCGACCTCTGCACCGGCGAAATCTGGGGGACGAAGCGCAACGGGAGCGGCGCTTGGGTCAACAGCTTGCTGCTCGACACACCGCTTACTTCTCTCTCAACCTTCGGCGAGGACGAGGCGGGTAATCTATATGTCGCCGACTTGGGCACCGGTACGGTCTACAATATTACTGACACCCCGCCGTCCGTCTCCGTCAACGACGTGTCTGTGACGGAAGGGAACAGCGGGCAGACCGCCGCCACCTTCAACATCACGCTCTCGCGCTCGCCCGACTCGGCCGTGACCGTCAACTACCACACGGCAGACGTGACGGCCGCGGCGCCCGGCGACTACCAGTCCGTAAGCTCGTCCGTCGTCATCAACCCCGGCCAGACCTCCGCCGGCGTCTCCGTGCAGGTCAACGGCGACACGGCCGTCGAGCCCGACGAGACGTTCACGCTCAACCTCGACGGCGTCAGCGGCGGCCCCGCGACGCTGGGCGACACGCAGGGCGTCGGCACCATCCTCAACGACGACACCGCCCCGACGCCCACGCCGACACCCACTTCGACGCCGACGCCTTCGCCCACCGCGACGCCGAACCCGACGCCGACGCCGGAAGTGAAGTTCGGTTCGCCGACCTTCGTCATCCCCGAGTCGGCCGGCGCCTCCTCGATTCCCGTCGTGCGTTCGGGCGACACGACCGTGGAGATGTCCGTTGACTACGCCACGTCGGACGGCACCGCCTCTTCGCGCAGCGACTACACGGCCGCGCGCGGCACGCTCCACTTCGCGCCCGGCGAGACGCAGAAGATTTTCCTCGTCCTCCTCACCAACGACGACACGCGCGAGGGAGACGAGAACCTGACCGTCACGCTCAGCAATCTCGTCAGCGCGAGCGGCGTGCTTGAGGGGCAGCCCTCGCGCGTCATCACGATTCAGGACGACGACGCGGCGACGAGCCCTACCAATCCGATAGACCGCTCTGACTTCTTCGTACGTCAGCACTACCACGACTTCCTCAACCGCGAGGCGGATGCAGACGGCTTGGCCTTCTGGGTCAACGGCATCGAGTCGTGCGGCGCAGACGCCGGATGCCGCGAGGTGAAGCGCGTTGACACCTCCGCGGCGTTCTTCCTCTCCATCGAGTTTCAGGAGACGGGCTATCTCGCATACCGTATGCACAAGACCGCGTTCGGGAACATCGCGGGCAAGCCCGTGCCTATCCGCTTCGACGACTTCATCAAGGACGGGCACGCGATAGGCGACGGCGTCGTAGTCAATCAGGGCGACTGGCAGGCGCTGCTTGACCGCAACAAGCGCGCCTACGCCGACGCGTTCGTACAACGCCCGGCCTTCGTCGCGCGCTACCCGTCGGGCATGTCGGCCGCGGACTACGTCAACGCGCTCAACGCGAACGCGGGCGGCGCGCTCACGTCCGCCGAGGCGGCAGACCTCGCGGCGCGCGTCGCCGACGGGCGGGAGACGCGCGCCACCGCGCTCCTGTTGGTCGCAGAGGACGCAGACCTGCGCCGGGCCGAGAATAACCGCGCGTTTGTGCTGATGGAGTACTTCGGCTACCTGCGCCGAGACCCGGACGCCGCGCCGAACACGGACTTCTCGGGCTACGACTTCTGGCTCGGGAAACTCGACCAGTTCGGCGGCGACTTCCGCGCGGCCGAGATGGTCAAGGCGTTCATCAACTCGACCGAGTACCGCCAGCGCTTCGGGCCTTAAGAAAGAGGGCGGTACTGTTCGGCCCGTTCAATCGCTGTTCTGAACTCAGCGGCGGTGAGGCGGTGTTTGAAGGCGTGTGTGCCGTTGATGAGGACGACGGGGATGTCCCAGCCGTAGCGGCGCTTCAGTTCGTCGTCCGAAAGAATGTCTATCTCCTCGTAGGTGAAGCGGCCGGCGAGGCCCGCGCGGGCGATCTCGCGCCGGGCCTCTTCGCAGAGGTGGCAGCCGGGTTTGGTGTAGAAGATGACATGCGGGATGTGCGGCATAGAGGGTTCGGCTCCGTGGGTTCGTTCGCGCCTCGGGCGCGGGAGTCTAGCACGTTTTTATAAGAGAGTTTGCCGAGTTCGTAGTAAAAAATAAATCTTGCCACGCGGGGGGCGGAAGGGGTATAAATGGCGGCGAAGCCAAGCCTTTATAGTCGGTCATTTTGGCTCGGCGCTCTTCATGTCACGCATAAGCATTTGAATCCACGCGCTGAACTGTAGAGCCCAAAGCTCTACCGCGGTATCGCTGTGTACCGTGCGGCGCGCGGGCCTGCTCCTTTAAGCCCCGGCTTGTTGACGGACTCTTAAAGTCAAAGCTGATTCCTGAAGGGAGGTCGCGGCGTGGATCCGAACGACAATCCTACTCCGCCCGCCGAGGGCGCGTCCGGCGCTCAGAGCGAAGAACAAGGGGGCAAGTCTGGGGACAAGTCTGGGGACGGAGGCGCGCGCGCGTCCGTTCCAGACCTGCTCGCGGCCGCGCGCGGCGAAGCTGTGAAGCGCGAGCCGCCCGCACGCGCCGAGCGCACGCCGGTCACGCCCGCGGCGCGACTCGCCTCGTCGGGCACCGTGGCCGAAGCGGCGCCGACGGG
>DATFHD010000081.1:0-11279 GCA_035248785.1 Pyrinomonadaceae bacterium
GCGGCCGGTTGCGCGCTCGCGGCCGCCGGGCTCGTCTACGTGCGGCGCCCCGCGCCCGTGGTCGAGACGGTGACGACCGCCGCGCGCACGCCCGCGCCGGCCCCGTCGCCCGTCTACTTCTCGCCGCAGCTCCCCGCGCGCGACGCCGACGTGGAACAGGCCGGCGACCACATCGCCGAGGCCGAAGTCTACCTGAAGAAGCGGCAGAGCGCCGCCGCGCTCAACGCCCTCTCGCACGCACGCCGCGCCGCCGCCCGCGCACTCGAAGCGCGCCAGCGCAAAGGCGCTCGCCCCGACGCGCTCGCCTCGGCCCTGCGCGAGCTCGACGCCGCACAGCGCGCCATCGAACGCGGCGCCTACGAAGACGCGCACCGCCAGCTAATCGCCCTCGACAAGAACCTCGACCGCCTCGACTTCTGAACGTCTGTCAGGTCTAGTCCTCATCAAGTTTGAGTTGAAAGCGCTCGGCCATGCGGTAGAGTGTGCGGCGGTCTATGCGGAGGATTTCGGCAGTGCGCGTGCGGTTGCCGCCCGTCGCTTCGAGGACGTGCTGTAGGTAGCGGCGCTCAAGCTCGTCGAGCGAGGGTAGGTCTTCGTAGAGCGCCGCGAGCGGCGAGCGCGAGGCGGCCTGACGCACCTCGGCCGTCTGTAGCTTCGGCGGCAGGTCTTCGGCCGCGACCTCCGCGCCGCGCGCGTGCAGCGCCGCGTACTCGACGGCCGACTCAAGCTCGCGGACGTTCCCCGGCCAGTCGTAGGCGACCAGACGGTTCAGCGACTCTTCCGAGAAGCGCAGGCGTCCCCGCCCCGCGTTGTCGGAGGCTGTGCGTAGGAAGCGCTCGGCTAAAAGCGGGATGTCGCCCGGCCGCTCGCGCAACGGCGGCACGCGCAGCGTCACGACGCCGAGCCGGTAGAAGAGGTCTTCGCGGAAGCGCCCCGCTTTAACTTCCTTCTCAAGGTCGCGGTTCGTGGCCGCCACGACGCGCGCGTCAACGATGACCGGGCGCGTTGAGCCTACGCGCCGAATCTCTCCCTCCTGCAACGAGCGCAAAAGCTTCACCTGCATCGCGGGGCTCGTCTCGCCTATCTCGTCCAAGAAGAGTGTGCCGCCGTCCGCCTCCTCCCAGAGCCCGCGCCGGTCGGAGTTCGCGCCGGTGAACGCGCCGCGCACGTAGCCGAAGAGTTCCGACTCCAAAAGCGTCTCGGTGAACGCGCCGCAGTTGACGGGGACGAAGGAGCGCGCGGCGCGCGGGCTGTGCTTGTGTATGGAGCGCGCGACCAACTCCTTGCCCGTGCCCGACTCACCGACTACGAGCACGGTCGCGCGCGAAGGCGCGACGCGCGCGATCTCTTTATAGAGTTCAATCATCACGGGCGCGCGCCCGACCAGCCCCGCGCGCTCGTAGCGCGACGAGAGCTTTTCGTCCGCGCCGTCTTCGTCCTGACTCGCGGCGCCCGCGCGCCCGCGTTCCAGCGCGCGCCGGGCGGTGGCGACGACCTCCTCGACCTTGAAGGGCTTCGAGACGAAGTCCCAAGCGCCCTCGCGCGAAGCCTCGACCGCCGCGTCGAGCGTGCCGAAGCCCGTGACGAGCACGACGGGGCACGTGTCGCGCAGGCTCCGCAGGATGTCGAGGCCGGTCTTCTCCGATTCCAGATTGATGTCGCTCACGACCAGATCGAAGGGCTCGCGCGCGGCCAGCGCCAGCGCCTCCTCCGGCGAGAGCGCGCTCTCGGCCCGCCAGCCTTCGGCCGCGAAAATCTCGCGCAGCAACTCGCACGACGCGCTGTCGTCGTCAACTACAAGTATTCGCTTCATATAGATTTCAAATTTGAAACTTCCAATTTCAAATCCTCCGCGGCCGTCGCGGGGAAGGTGAGTCGGAAGCGCGAACCGCGGCCCGGTTCGCTCTCGACCTCGACGCGCCCGCCGTGCTCGGAGACGAGCTGGCGGACGATGACGAGGCCGAGCCCCGTCCCGCGCCCGCGCTCCTTCGTCGTGTAGAGCGGGTCGAAGATGTGCGCGCGCACCTCCTCGCTCATCCCCGTCCCCGTGTCGGCGAAGTCAACGCGGACGACGCCCGCCGAGCCGTTCCCGTCCTGCGGCTCGAAGGATGTCTCGACGCGAAGCTCGCCGCCCGCGCTCATGGCGTCGAGCGCGTTGTTGACGAGGTTGATGAAGACCTGCTGCAAGCGGTCGGCGTCGCCGTTGACGTGCGGGAGCCGTTCGGCGAGTGCGGCCGAGAGGCGGACGCCCGAGGCGTCGAGCGCCGGCCCCGTGGCGTCGAGGGTGCGGCGCAGCACGGCGTTCAAATCGAGCGGCGCGAACTCGGCCGGCTCGGCGCGCGTGCGGTCGAGCGTGCGGCGCACGGTGCGCTCGATGCGCTCGATCTGCGCGCTGATGATTTCGAGCCGCGAGCGCTCGGCCTCGTTGTGGCGCGCGGGGCCGGCGAGGAGGAGTTGGACGTGGCCGCTGATGAGGTTGAGGGGCGTGCCGACCTCGTGCGCGAACTGCGCGGCGAGCTGGCCGGCGGCGGCGAGGCGTTCGAGCTCGGTCAGTCTTCGCGTCGTCTGGTAAAGCTCGCGGTTGCGCTCTTCGAGCTGCTCGTTGCGCTCGGCAAGCTCGACGGTCGCCTCGCGGACGCGGCGTTCGAGCGTCTGGTTCTGCGCGTCGCGCTCGGCCGTCATCTCGCGCAGCCGCGCGAGCATGTGGTTGAACTCGCGCGTGAGCGTGCCTATCTCGTCGCGGCCGGCCTCGGGCGCCTCGGCCGAGAGGTCGCCCGCCTCGACGCGCGCCATCGTGCCGAGCAGGCGGCCCACGGGGCGGTGTACGAAGTGGCGGAAGAGGAGGAAGACGCCGAGCGTGATGGCGAAGATGGCGAGCGGCGCGAGCCAGAACGCGCCGCGGCCGTAGTCGAAGGCGATGGAGGGCGCGCTGTCGAGCCGTTCGATGACCTCGACGGCGCCGCTCACGCGCTCCTCCTCGAAGACGGGCGCGAAGACGCGGTAGAGCGAGTCGTCTGCGCCCGCGGGGCGCGCCTCAAGTGTGCGCGTCGGGAGGCCGCTGCGCAACGCCGCCTTGACCTCTTCGGGAATCTCGTCGGGCTCGTCCTCACCGGAGGAGGCCGCGACCTGCTGAAAGAGTCCGCCCGTGCGCTGCCATACGCGCACCGTCACGGCGTCGGGGCGCGAGCCGTGTACGAGCGCGGCGAGGCGCGCGATCTGCTCGGGGTCGCGCGGCGCGGGCATCTCGCTGATGTGGTCGGCGAGGTTGTCGGCCTGTAGCTGCGCGAGCTGCTTCTGCTCCTCGCGCACGCGCTCGGCGAAGCGGACGCTGACGAGCGCCAGCACCACGCCCAAGACCGCCAGCGTGACGGCCGAGGCCAACAGCGTCGTCTTCGTGTGGAGCTTCAGCGGGCGCATGGGCGGAAATGAGTCGAGCAAGCCTTGTGCCGCCGACATCATAAGATAAGAAGTAGACGGTAGTCAGTAGACTGTAGACAGTAGGAAAAATTATATCGGCGGGCTCGGGTTGTTAACCCGTGAGGCCCGCCGATGTTTTCTACTGACTACTGACTACTGTCTACCGCTTCACTCGCTCACGCCGGAGGCGGCCTGCTGGGTGACGGCCTTCGGGTCGTAGGGCGTCTTGAGGTAGTCCTGCGCGGCGCGCTGCGAGCCGTCGAAGTCTATGCCGGAGTCAACGGCCTGCTTGTATTCGTGGACGGCGCGCGCGCGGTCGCCCATGCCGTCGTAGGCGTTGCCGCGCTTGATGCGCGCCCAAGCCTCAATCCAAGTCGGGCGCAGGTTGCCGTGCAGCGCGGCGTCGAAGTTGTCGAGCGCCTGCTGGTAGTTGCGCTGTTCGAGGAAGATGAGCCCGAGGTTGTAGTAGACCCACGAGTTCGACTTGTCGAGCTTGAGCGCCTCTTCCAACTGTCGCTGCGCTTCGAGGTACTGCCCCTCGCGGAACAGCTCAAGCCCGCGGCGCGCGACGATGGAGATGCGCAGGTCTTCCGAAGTACGCAGCACCTTGTTGTTCGGGTCTATGATGACTTCGAGCGGCTTGCCCTTGACCTCGAAGTCGAAGTCCTCGCTGCGGTCGGCGACGTAGACGACCGTCTCTGCGTCGTCGCCCTCGGCGCGCAGTTGCAGCTCGACCGGCATCTTCAGGTTCTCGACGTTCTGCCTGATGGTGCCGCGCGCGCGAAACTTGCCAGCGCGCGTGCGTATGATCTGGTAGTCAACCGAGAACTCGGGGACGCCCGTGCCCTCGACCCAGCGCGCGAAGAAGTAGCGCATGTTCTCGCCGTTGACGGCGGTCGCGAGCTTCTCGAAGTCGTCAATCGAGGCGTTCTTGCCGCGGTACTCTCCGTAGTAGCGCTTGAGCAGTTCGTCGAACTTCGCCGGCCGCATCGTCTCGCGCAGCATGCGGAAGACCATCGCGCCCTTGTAGAAGACGACGGCCTGATACGCCGCCGACTGGTCGTCGAGCGTCGAAGGCGCGCGGGCGATTGAGGCCGCCTGCTCGAACATCAGCGCGCGTTCGAGCATGTCGCGCTGCGCCGCGTCGAGCTGCGCGCCGTTGAGCTTGCCCTCGCGGAAGGCGAAGCTGCTCCACTCGGCCAAGCCCTGCGAGAGCCACGCGTCGTCGAAGGACTTCAGGCCGACGCCCAAGCCCCACCACTGGTAAGCGATCTCGCGCAGGACGCGCTCGTCGAGCGAAGCCTGCCGGCCGGGCGTGAAGAAGCGCGGGCTAAGGAACTCTATGCCGGGCGCGGCGTAGGCGTCGAGGCTCGCGTCGTCAATCTGCGCGATTGACAGTCGCGTGCCGAAGGCCGGCTGCCCGTACTTCTGCGTGTAGAACTGCAAAGCCTCGCCGATGAGCTGCGCGTAAGGGTCTATGAAGCCCTCGCTGCCCGGCTGTACGAAGAAGGCCAGCTCGTAGCCGTTGATGCGCAGCGTCTTCGTCACGAAGCGTCCGACGGCGAAGTTGCCGACGAGCGAAGGCTGGCGCGTGACGAAGTGGAAGCTGCGAAGCCCCGCGGCCTGCGACGAAGTGCGCGCGGGCGCCGTGCGCGAAGTAGTCTCGCCGGCGGGCGGCAGGAACTGCGCGCCGCCGGTTTCAACGACCGGCTCGTCGCTCATGCCGGCGACGGTGTAGCCGGCGGGCACAGAGATGGTGATGTCGGACGTGGCGCGGTCTGCGGCGTACTCGTGAAAGGGGAACCAGCGCGCGGCGTACAGCAGGTACGACATGTCCGCGCCGACGTAGGCCAGACGCTTCGTCAGAAGCGGCCCGCCCTCGGGCGTGACGAGCGCGCCCGACCAGCGTATGCGCAAGGTCTGCTGCTGGCCCGCGGGCACGACTTCGCCGAGGTCTATGCGGACGAACGGCCCGATGGTCTCAAGCCCGGCCTGATCCTGCACGAAGTTCGTCAGGGGCCTCCCGTTGCGCTCGACCGACTCGACCTTGAGCGAGCCGTTGAGCTCGAAGACGACCGAGCGTGTGTTGTCGAGCGGCGTGAAGGTGACGTCGGCGGCGGCGGTCAGGAGGTGCTGCTCGGGGTTGAGTTCGGCGATGATGCGGTAGTTGTTAACGTCGAAGCGCGCGCGCTGCCCCGGCGCGAGTGGCGTCTCGGCGATGGTCGGCGCCGTCGTAGGCGTCGGGGCCGGGGTGGGGGTCGGCGTCGGCCTCGCCTGCGGCCTCTGCGCGCCCCTGCGGGAGGGCTGCGCCGCGACGCTGCCGGCCGCCGACAGCAGCGCCAGCATTAAAAGGGAGTAGTTTAATATTCTCTTCATCTTCTGATTTTTCCTGCTGAAACGATACGCCGACGTGGCCGCCTCTGACAACCCTCCGGCGCCCGGCCGCGGCGGGGCTCTTCTGCTGATACGGCAAGCGTTTGGATGTCCCCAACGGCCCCGACGTTGTACCCGCCCCGGCCCGAAACCGCCTGTCCTGCCCGCCCTTGACATCGCCCGCGCCGGGCGTCCATCCTCGGAGAAAAGGAATTCGGCCGGCTCGCTTTGAAAGGCGGTAAGGGATGAGTACCACGCTGGACAGAATCATCGAAGAGGTGCGCTCGCTGAACCCGGAAGAGCAGCGGCAACTCCGCGAGATGCTCGAACGTGAAGCGCGCACGGCGGAGCTGCGCCGCATCCGGGGCAAGTACGCGCACGTCCCAACCAGCAGCGACGATTTCGCACGGGAAAAACAGGAAGAGATAGAACTGGAAGATCGCCGAAGATGATCTACGTGCTTGACGCCTGCGCGATGCTCGCCTACCTGCGGAACGAGGCGGGGGCGGACGTGGTCGAGAGCGCGCTACTCGATACGAATAGCCAATGCGTCGCCCACGCCGTCAACCTGTGCGAAGTCTATTACATCGTTCACCGCGACAACGGCGAGAGTGACGCCGACAGCGCCATTGCGGGTCTGAATAACATCGGAGTCATCGAGCGCGACGATCTTGACGAGACCTTCTGGAAGGCTGTGGGCAGGCTGAAGGCCGGCGGCGGTATTTCGATTCCAGACTGCTTCGCTATCACCTTGTCAAATAAGTTGGGCGGCACGGTGCTCACGTCCGACCACAAAGAGTTTGACCCGATAGCCGCAGCCGGCGTCTGCTCCGTCACTTTCATTCGGTAATCCCAGACATGAACTCATACGGCGACCCCGCCATACGCATCACGCTTTTGCCGCGCGACACGAACCCGCAGGGGACGATCTTCGGCGGCATCATCCTCAGCTACATTGATATCGCGGGCGCGGTCGAGGCGCACCGCCGCACGGGCGTCGAGCGCTTCGTGACGGTCGCCATGCGCGAAGTCATCTTCCACCAGCCGGTCTTCGTCGGCGACCTCGTCAGCTTCTACGCGCAGACCATCAAAGTCGGCACGACCTCCATCACCGTCCGCGTCACAGTCGAGGCCGAGCGCTACGGCGGAACCTCCGAGCGCATCAAGGTCACAGAGGCCGAGGTCGTCTACGTCGCCGTGGACGCCAACCGCCGCAAGATGCGCATTAACAAGGAACTCATCCCCGGCCTCGAAGACCTTGAGCAGCACGAGACCTCCTGAGGCGGCGCCCCGCGCGTTTCGAGGCCGCGCCCACGCGACCGCGGCAAGTCCTCACGACTGCGCCTCGTCGTCCCTTTCCAGCGGCAGCCAGCGGCCGCGCCAGTCGAACTCTTCGAGGCCGGCGAAGCTCTTCTTGTAGTCGTAGGGCGAGGGCTCGCGCGTGGCGTAGCCGGGGTAGTAGTGGCGCTGGCCCGAGGCCCGCGCGCGCTCGACGGCGAGCAGGATGGTGTAGACGCCGAGGCTGCGGCGCGACTCGTCGGGGTCGAACATCGAGTAGACCGAGGAGGACGCCTCGTCGCCCACGTCGAGGAAGTGCGCGGCGACGAGGCGCGAGCCCGAGTAGACGCGGATGGTCTCGTTGCGGCAGGGGACTGTGGCCGGCTCGTAGGACATGAAGTTGTCGAGCGATTCGGGCACCTGCTCGCGGAAGCGCAGGCGGTGTTGGCGGAACATCCGACGCATCTCGGCGACAATTTCGGTCGGGCGCGTCTCCACTCTGAGGTCGCGGTTGCGCACAAGCACGCGCCGCTGGCTGCGCGAGGGCTCGAAGCGTTCGAGGTCTATGCGCAGCGGCGTAACAGTCAGCCAGCGCCCGCCGTGCTGCCAGAGGCGGTAGCGGAAGAAGACCGCGCCGAAGTGCCTCCAACCGTCGGCCCACAACTCGTCCATCCGCCGCGGGTCGGCGTCCCAGCATAGAAAATATTCGTCGTGCGCGGTCATCGCCTTGCGCGTCTCACACGCTTCGGCCGCCGAAAACTCCTTCCAATCGGCGCCCGAAAGGTATAAGTTAGCGCCCTATCCAAAGGGTTCTCCGGCGCGAGAAGTACCTTAACAGTCTCGCGCACTCCGCCAACCTCAAAACAGGAGAGCTAACACCATGAGAACCAGATACGCCGTCGGTTTCGCCGCGCTGCTCGTCGCCGCGGCCTTCTGCGGCGCGTACGCAGCCTCGCACGCGCCCGCCAACGCCAACGCGCCCGCCGCCGCGACGAGCGCGGAACCCGCGCCCGACGTGTCCGAGTCGTCGCCGCAGCAGTCTGTCTTCCCCGACCGTGCGTGCCCGGACTTGATGCCGGAGGCGATATCGAACTGCTGCCTCTGGCAGTTCTACAAGCAGGGCGACGGCAAACGCCGCGCCGAGTTCGGCACGCCCTACGCCTGCCCGGCCGGCCAGACCGTGCAGGGCGCGATGACGATGACGATCTCGCTCACCAGCCCGGGCACGACCTGCGACCCGCTGCTGAACATGATCCCAAACGCCAGCGTGCTCGAAGCGAAGGGCCGCCTCATACGGCGCGCGGACGGCTTCGGCGACTTCGTCGGCGACTTCGTCATCCGCAACCCGGCGGGCGTCAACCTCTTCAACGGCTGCATCGAGACCATTGACCGCGTCGGGACGCACAGGTCTTGCGAGGCGTGTAACCCGACCTCGCACTTCGAGGGCTGGCTGACGGGGCGCGGGGTGACGCCGAAGGGGGCGCACTACGCCATCCGCGCCAGCATCGCCGGGCGCGGCCTGCTCCCCTCGCCGCAGTCGGCCACGGAGAGCGTCAGCATAGACATCAACGGCGACATCATTAACTGCCCGTGAGCCCGGCGCGGGACGCGGATTTCGGATTGCGGATTAAGGGAAGATGAAGGACGGCGCTTCTCTCATCATCTTTCAACCCGCAGTCCGCAATCCGCAATCAGTTAAGTCGCGCCTGCACGCGTCGGAGGGCGCGGGCGGCTTGGGTGAAGCCGGGCTGCTCTTCGAGGGCGTGGCCGTAGTGGCGCGCGGCGTCGAGCGGGCGGTGGCGCTCCTCGTAGACGCGCCCGAGGTTGAAGTGCGGGAAGGCGTAGGACTCGTAGCGCGGGGCCGAGAGCGCGCGGCGGAACCAGCGGACGCACGTCCAGAGGTCGCCCTGCGCGATGAGGTAGCTGCCGATGTCGTTGTAGGGGTTGCCGAAGGTCGGGTCAACGTTGATGGCCTTCAGGCACTCGTCAATCGCATCAGTGTAGCGCCCGTCGAAGCTGTAGACCCACCCGAGGAAGGTGTGCGCCTCGGCGGTCGGGTAAGTCTCAATCGAGCGCCGGTAAAGCTCGACCGCCTCGGCGTAGTTCTTCTCGGTCTGCGCCTCGTAGGCGCGGCGGAAAAGCTCCGCCGCCCGCAGCCTCGCGTCCGTCCCGTGTAAATCTTCTTCGTCGAACATAAAGCTTGGTGAATCTTAACCGCCGGGCGTGGGCCGTGCCGCGGGTGTCGGCTGTGCCGCCGGCTTGCAAGGCTCGTCAGTCCCGCCGGGCTTGTCGAGGCGCGTGATGCGTCCGTCCTTCTGCGGCGCGATGGTGCCGGCGGTCGAGATGGCGCGGCGCAGCACGTCCGAGTCGGAGAGCTTCGGCGCCAGCGGGACGCTCTTGCTCCCCTTCAACATCGCGTACTCGTCGCCGCCGCCCGCGAGGTAGGCAGGGGTGACAACGGTGTAGGTCTTCTTCGGGTCGAGCGGCTTGCCCCCGACCGTCACTTCTTTAATACGCGTGCCGGGCAGGCGCGACGCGTCGAAAGAGTAGCGCAGCCCCGAGACCTGCGGGAAGCGGCCGGGCTCCGCGCCGGGGCCGGTCAGGCTCACGCCGTGTTCGAGCGCCTTGAGCAGCGTGTCGCCCGTCACCTCGATCTTCACCAGCTCGTTGCCGAAGGGGAGCATCGAGAGCACGTCGCGCACGGTCAGCTCGCCCGGTTGCAGCACGTCGTCGGCGCGGATGGAGCCGCCGTTGAGGAGCGCCACGTCCGCGCCGGCCTCGCGGCGGTAAGCGTCAGCGATGAAGTCGGCGATGTTCGTCTCCTCGTTGCGGTTGGTCGCGCTGCGCGCGTCGAGCTCGACCGAGGTGCGGCCGACGGGAGCCGCAAGCTCCTTCGTCAGCTTCTCGTACTTGGCGACGACGGGCGCGAAGTCCGGGTCGTCTTTAACGCTGTCGTCAACTGGAATAATCTTCCAGTCAACAGACTCGACCCTGCCGGTCGCCGGGTTGATGTTGAGGTCTATCTGCCCGAGCTCGCGCGCGTCGGCCGTCATCTTGAAGATGGGGGTGCCGCCCGAGGCCGATTGCAGCAGCGTGTGCTCGTGGCCGCCGATGATTACGTCTATCTTCGCGCCGGCCTCCGTGGCGCAACGCGCGAGCGCCTTGTCCTGCGCGAGCGCGAGGTGCGTGAGCGCGACGATTGTCTGCGCGCCCGCCGCGCGTATCTGCGGGACGACGGCGCGCGCCGTCTCGCACGGGTCTCGGAACTCCGTGTCCGGCCCCGGCTTCGAGGTCGTCTTCGTCTCGGGCAGCGTGATGCCGAAGATGCCGACCTTCACGCCCGAGAACTCGCGCACGTCGAAGAGCGGCGTCGAGGCGAAGGTCTTCCCCGTCTTCGCGCTGACGACGTTCGCGCCGAGCCACTTGAACTTCGACTCCTGAATGCGTTTCAAAAGCTCCGCGTCGCCGTAGTCGAACTCGTGGTTGCCGAAGACAGAGTAGTCGAGCCCCAACTGGTTCCAAGCGTCTATCATCTGCTGGCCCTTGTAGGTGATGGACTCGACCGAAGGCGAGATGGTGTCGCCCGCGAGCAGGAAGAGCGCGTTGGGCGACTCCTTCATGATCGTTTTGCGCAGCGTCGAGACGCGCGCCAGTCCGCCGCCGTGCGGGCCGGGCGTGAAGCGGTACACGTCGTTGACCTGCAAGAGCGTCACGCGGACGTTGCAGGCGCTCGTGTCCTGCGCGCGCGCGAGCGGCGCGAGGGCCGTGAGCGCGAGCAGTAGTGCGGCGAGCAGCGCGCGCGTGCGTGGGCCGTTGAATGCCATCGGGTTCGCTTCCTTCCTTCTGTTTCGGGAGTTTGTCAGTTAGGCCGTGCCGCGAGTCTTCGATTATACTCGTGGCGCCAAGGGCGAAACAACACGGCTTTCAAAAAGAAACTCGCGATGAGCAGACTGACGAGCCTTCGGGTAGAAACGGCCGCCGCACTCCCAACTTCAATACCGACTTCCGAGACTGTCGCCGTCGGCGTCTTCTCCGACGAACCGCGCGTGGGCGCCGCCGACAAGCTCGGCGCGCACTTGCGCGAACTCTGCGAGCGTGTCGCCGCGTCGGGCGAGTTCCGCGGCGAGGAGGAGACGACGCTCACGCTACACGCCGCGGGCGGGGGAAGCGGCGGCGGCGGGGCGGACGCGGGCGGCGGCGGCGCGGTGCAC
>DATFHD010000082.1:0-94915 GCA_035248785.1 Pyrinomonadaceae bacterium
GCCGCGTCCCCGAGCGCCGCGGCGGCCGCGCGCGAGCCTTCGGGGCGCGACATCGCGCCGAGACGCACGACCGCGTCGCGCCGCTCTTCCGCGTCTGCTGATGAGAGCCGGGCTGTCTGGACTCGGATTTCGTGTTGGAGCGGGGTGAGTTCGCTCTGCGTGACGATGCAGGAGACGCCGCGCGCGACTTGTGCGGCGTGCGTGAGCGCGTGTGTGAACGCGCACGGGAGCGCGAGCGTGAAAAGGAGGGCCAGCCCCCGCGCCGGCGTAGCGCGTCGGGGGCAGTGCCGTAAGACGTTCGGCCGGGCGGCTTCGTGACCTCTCATCCGCAGGTCATCGGCGAGTCGTGCCACCTTCACGCGCGGGCCGCGAGGCTCAGCGCGGCGCGGCGCTCGGCGCGTCGGCGCACCGACTCCCACTCGAAAGCCTGTCGCGCGCGCTCGTTCTCCTTCGAGTCAGCGAGCATCGAGACGAGTTCGTCCTCCCACGCGGGCGTCTGCGCGGCCGCGCGCCGCATGGACTCCATGATGGAGATGTAGTCGAGGACTTCGTGGACTTCCGTATCGCTCAGGTGTTCGAGCTTGAGCGCGAGGCGCTGGCGTTCTGTGATGCGCTTGGCCATCGGACGGCTCCCTTCCCTGCGAAGCCGGACGGCCAACCGCGGGCGGACTAACCCGGCGGGGCGAATCGTGCGAGGCGGCGTGGGCCGTCGGCGTTCGTGTGCGGCGCTGCATTGATGCGCGCGGCTTGTCTCTTCACTTTGTTTGAAGCGTTCTCCGGAATCGGCAAACTCTTAAACTTCGGCCTGCATAGTTCGAGCCGAACCTGCGCGCGAGTGTGACGTGGCGTGCGTGCACGTGCGCGCGACTACGCCGCGTGTCTCCTCGAACCTGCCCTTCAATTGTTCGGCTGTCGTTTGAAGCGGCTTCGGTGCCGCTCGTGCCGCGAAATATACATGAAGCCGCGGCGGGGGCGCAAGGCCCTCCCGCGTCAGTCTATGCGCGACGCGAGCGTGTGCATCGTGTCCACTATGAGCACGGCGATGGGCGGGTAGAAGATGAGGTCGGGGCGGAAGTTGTGTCCGAAGAGGTAGTGTATGTCGCCGAAGATGGCGAAGTACTTCATGGCCGAGCCGACGTAGAGCCCGCCGGCAAGGCTCACGAGCGAGCCGATGATGAGGAAGCTTGAGGCGGCGAAGCGCGTGAAGGGCTTGTCGGGCCGCCCCTCGTCGCCGTTGATGATCGAGTCGTGGATGGACTTCGGGTTGTACGTGTAGTGCTCGAAGCACGCCTTGAGCCGGACGGCGAGGTGCCACAAGCCTATGAAGAAGAGCGTTACGACGACGGCGCGGCCGACGAGCTGGAAGCTGTACCAGAAGGGCGGCTTGAACCACGAGACGAAGAAGGTCGAGAGGAAGAGCGTGACGGTCGTAAACACCGCCTGTTGAAGCGCGAAGTTCTCGCGGCGGTCGGCTTCGATAATCTGGTCTACGCGGCGGTCGAAGCGGCGCTGGATGGCTATCCGGCGAAGGCGCTGCGCGTGCTGGTTGTTCGTGTGGAAGACCGAGCCGCCGCCGCGCAGATCGGCGCTGTAGGCGCGGCTGAGTTGCGTGTCGTAGAAGGCGCGCTCGTGCGGGTCTGAGAGCGTCCGGTAGGCCAGAGAGATGAGGGCGAAGTCGCGCGCAGCCCGTTCCGTGCCCCCGTTCAAGTCCGGGTGGCGCTCGCGCGCGAGCTTCCGGTAGGCCGATTTAATCTCGGCCGCCGAGGCTGTCCGCTTGACCTTTAAAACGTCGTAATAATTGACCACGACCAGCGTCCTAAAACTCTTCCGGCCGGCGGGGTGCGTCGGAACTCGCGCCAATCGTCGCGCGAGGCCGCGGGCAGAGAGGGCACCCGCCGGCGTCACTATAACACTTTTAGACGCGTTCGTCCCGCCCGAAATGTCCGGGGATTTTGTGTCAATCCCCATACATTCGCGAGCGGGACGAAGGCGTGTGAAGAGTTTGTGAGTCTGAGGTGCGGCGCTTACCTCGGTCGGCCGGCCGAGGGGGGCGAGGACATATTTGGTGGTGTCCGCCCCGCCAGACTCTTGCCATTTACTGTTGGCAATGCGTATGCCACAGTTTCGGCAAGAAAAACGTGTGAAAAAGATAAGAATTTAGATTCTCCGTCCGGCCTTGTGTCAACAAACGTTGACGCCTGCGTCCACTATTGTGAACACAGGCGCCTAAATTACGACTTTTGTGGAACGCGATTTACTTCCCTTTGGCGTCGGCCTCCTTCGCTCCCTCCGCGCGGTCTGAGGCACGCCGTATGAAGTTCAGGAGCGTGCGGACGGCGACGCCCGTCGGGCCTTTGGCGCGGAAGGGCTTGGCCTCGTCGCCCCAAGCCGTGCCCGCGATGTCGAGGTGCGCCCACGACAGCCCCTCGGCGAACTCCTTGATGAAGGCGGCGGCGGTAATCGTCCCGGCCTTGCGCCCGCCGACGTTCTTGATGTCGGCGATGTCGGACTTAATCTGTTTCGAGTACTCCTTGTCGAGCGGAAGCTGCCAGAACTTCTCGCCGACCTCGCGGCCCGACTCGATGATCTCGTCAATCAGCTCCTGATCGGTGCCGAGGAGCCCCGTGTTCACGTCACCGAGGGCGATGGAGACGGCGCCCGTGAGCGTCGCCATGTCTATGACGCGCGTGGCGCCGAGTTTCCGCGCGTAGGAGACGGCGTCGGCGAGGATGAGGCGGCCTTCGGCGTCGGTGTTGATGACCTCGATGGTCTTGCCCGTCATGGCGCGCACGACGTCGCCGGGCTTGGTCGCCTTCCCCGAAGGCATGTTCTCGGTCGAGGGCACGACGCCGAGGATGGGAATTGGCGGCTTGAGCTGCGCGACGGCGCGCATGACGCCGAGGACGGTGGCGCCGCCCGTCATGTCGTACTTCATCAGCTCCATGTTCTCGGAGGGCTTGATGGAGATGCCGCCGGTGTCGAAGGTGATGCCCTTGCCGACGAGCGCGAGGTAGTCTTCGCCGTCCTCTACCTTCTCCTTGCCGTCGGGCATGTACGTCAAGACCATCATCTTCGGCGGCTGGTCTGAGCCGCGCGCGACCGAGAGGAGCGCGCCCATGCCCTCCTGCTCCATGCGCGCCTGATCGAGCACGTCAATCTCCAAGCCGAACTGGTTGGCGATCTCCTGCGCGCGCTCGGCCATGATGGTCGGCGTCATGTAGGCGCCGGGCTCGTTGGCGAGGTCGCGCGTGAAGTTGACCGACTCGCCTATGACGCGCCCGTGCTCGGCGCCGCGCCCGAGTTCTTCTTCCGCCGCGCCCTCGTGGATGACGACGAGGCGCTCGACGCTGCGCTCCTCCTTTTCGATGGTGCGGTACTTGTCGGGCTCGAAGAGGCCGATGACGGCGCCCTCGACGGCGGCCGCGGCGGTCGAGGCCGCGTCGCCTTCAAAACGCGGGGCGAGGCCGACGGTCTTCACGTTGCGCGAGCGAAGCGCGCGGACGGCGGCGCCCGCGAACTGCGAGACCTGCGCGGCGCGGTAGTCGGCGCGGTCGCCGACGCCGACGAGGAGCAGGCGTTTGGCCTTCGCCCCGCCGCCGTTCGGCGCGAGGTGCAGGTAGGCCGTCTCGCCCTCCTTGCCCTTCAACTCCTCGGCTTCGAGGACGGAGCGGACGAGGCCGCCCGAGGCCGCGTCGAGTTCTTTGAGGAAGCCCTCGTCGGCCGTCTCGTCCTTGAAGACGGCGACGGCGAGTGCCTGCACGTCGGCCTCGGTGAAGCGGCCGCTTGTGGTTTGAATGTCCATAGTCATCCCTTTCTCGGCTATCCTTTCGACCGCTCCTTGAGCTGTGCGCGGGTCTCGCGATCCAGCGTGCGGCGCATCTCCGTCTCCCGTTTGTCGTACAACTTTTTACCACGGGCGACGCCTATTTCAAATTTGACGCGGCCGCCCTTGAGGTAGACGCGCGTGACGACGAGCGTCATGCCCTTCACGGTCGCCTGCTCGTCCAGCTTCTCTATCTCGCGCCGGTGGAGGAGGAGTTTGCGCGTGCGCGTCGGGTCGTGGTTCTCGCGGTTGCCGTGCGAGTAGTGCGAGACGTGCGCGTTGAAGAGCCAAGCCTCGTCGTCGCGCACCGCCACGTAAGACTCCTTCAACTGAATCTGCCCGGCGCGGATGCTCTTCACCTCCGTCCCCGTCAGCGCGATGCCCGCCTCGAAACGGTCGAGTATGTGGTACTCGTGCAGCGCGGCGCGGTTCGTCACAATCACCTTCTCTTCGTCAGACGCCACTCGTCATTCCCCTTTGTACCCCTCGAACTCATCTCTCAGCGGCCGCGACATAAGGCTCTCGACCGCCGCGCGCGCCGTCTTGCCTTCGTAGAGCACGGCGTGAACCTCTTCGGTGATGGGCATCTCGACGCCGCGGCGGGCGGCGAGGAGGCGCACGGCGCGCGTCGTGCGGATGCCCTCGGCGACCTCGTGCATGCCCGCGAGGACTTCTTCGAGCTTGCGGCCGCGCCCCAGCTCTTCGCCGACGCGGCGGTTGCGCGAGAGTCCGCCCGTGCAGGTCAGGACGAGGTCGCCCAAGCCGGCGAGCCCCATCAGCGTCTCGCGGTGCGCGCCTTCGGCCAGAGCCAGACGCGTCATCTCGGCGAGGCCGCGCGTGACGAGCGCCGCCACGCTGTTCGCGCCGAGGCCGAGCCCCGAGACCATCCCGGCGGCGACGGCCATCACGTTCTTCGACGCGCCGCCGAGTTCCGTCCCCACTACGTCCCGGTTAGTGTAGACGCGGAAGTTCTGCACGCTGAAGGCGCGTTGCACCTTGCGCGCCAGTTTCTCGTCGCGGCTCGCGGCCACGACCGCCGTCGGCAGACCCGCCGCCGCCTCCTGTGCGAAGGAAGGGCCGGAGAGGCATACGAAGCGCGCCGCGGCTTCCGCGCCTACGACCTCCGAGACGATCTCGGAAATCCTTCTGCCCGTCAACACCTCGACGCCCTTCGTCGCGCTGACGAGAACCGCGCCCGGCTCCAAGGCTTCGCGCAGTCCCTCCAACACGGCGCGCGTCGCGTGTGAAGGCGCGGCCAGCACGACCAGCTCCGCGCCGCGCAACGCTCCGCACGCGTCCGAGGTCGCGCGCACGGCCTCGGGGATTATATGGCCGTCGAGATATGCGCGGTTAACGCGCGCGCCCTCAATCACCGCGGCCGCCTCCGCGCTTCGAGCCCACAGGCGCACCTCACACCCCGCGCGCGCCGCGACGATGCTCAGCGCCGT
Source organism: Pyrinomonadaceae bacterium (assembly GCA_035248785.1). Lineage (GTDB taxonomy): Bacteria > Acidobacteriota > Blastocatellia > Pyrinomonadales > Pyrinomonadaceae > QHXN01. The sequence continues at coordinate 5,272 of DATFHD010000082.1, forward strand.
GCCCCAACCGCCCGCCCCGATGACCGCTACGCGCATCACTTATAACTTCAACTTGCTCTCCGTCCCCGCGAGGAGGCGGCCGATGTTGGCGCGGTGCATGTAGATGATGAGCGCGGCGCCCGCGAGCGCGACGAAGAGCACGGGCGCGTACATCGGGTCGCTGACGCCGAGCGCGCTGAGCGACCAGACGGCTACGGGCAGGACGGCCGCCGCCGTAATCGAGCCGAGCGAGACGTAGCGCCAGAGCCAGACGACACAGACGAAGACGACGAGCGCGCACAGCGTCGCTATCGGCGCGAGGACGAGGAAGACGCCGAGCCCCGTCGCCACGCCCTTGCCGCCGCGGAAGCCGAGCCAGACCGGAAAGACGTGGCCGAGCACCGCCGCCACGGCCGACGCGCAGACCCACCAGTCCGCACCGGGCCGCGCGCCGAGCAGCACGCGCGCGACGAGCACGGCCGCGATGCCCTTCAGCGCGTCGAGCAGCAGCGTCAGCACACCCGCGCCCTTTCCCGCGCGGCGCGTGACGTTAGTCGCGCCCGTACCGCCCGAGCCCGTCTCGCGCACGTCGCCGCCGCCGCTCAGACGCACGAGCAGATACCCGAAAGGTATCGAGCCGAGCAGGTATGCGAGGGAGACGACCGCGGCTTGCAGCATCCGAAAAGGCTCCGTACGAGGGACGTGGGGATTGGAGAACGCCCGGCGAATATAGCAAGCGGCGGAAGACGGCGACAAGGCGCGGCTGCGGCCCTGTTCAATCATCCCGCGTCGGCTTCGAGCGGAGGCGTTTGACCTGCGAGCGGCGTGACTTCTCATCAAGGGTGCGTTCCTTTGCGGCGCGCGTGCGGCGTGTGGGGACGCGCTTGGGCGGGCGGTAGTTGAGGCGCGCGACCTCTTCGCGGAGGCGGCGCAGGCAGTTCGTCTTGTTGCGGTGCTGGCTGCGCTCCTCGCGGCAGGTGACGACAACGCCGGACGGAAGATGGCGGAGGCGGACGCCGGTCTCGACCTTGTTGACGTGCTGTCCGCCGGGGCCGCCCGCGCGGAAGGTCTCGACCTCGCACTCGCGCAGGAGTTCTTCGTCCGACTCGGGGAGCGTTATCGTGTCGCTCATCATTACGACCTCGGGCGTCGCCCGCCTGCGCCGTCTTAACCGTCGCTGCCGGCGCCTTAACTGTCGCGCCCGGAACCGTCGCGGCCGGCGAGGCCGGCGATGACGCCGAGGAGTTCGGGCGGCTCGACAGGCTTCGGCACGTGCGCGTCGAAGCCGGCGGCGAGCGAGCGTGCGCGATCCTCTTCGCGCGTGTAGGCCGTGAGTGCGACGGCCGGCGTGCGCGTCCCACGCTGTGCGTCGCGCTCGCGCACGCGCCCGACGAAGGCGTAGCCGTCCTCCTCCGGCATCCCTATGTCGCTCACGACCACGTCATAGCCCGCGGCTTCGAGCGCGTCCCAAGCTTCAGAAGCCGAGCCGACCGCGACGACCGACGCGCCTTCGGCTTCGAGCACGGCCTTCAGCATGTCGCGCGTGTCGGGCTCGTCCTCGACGAGCAGCACGCGCCTTCCGGCGAGCGAGTCGGAGCGCGGCGAGGTGGCGCGCTCGGTCGTCGTTCTGGCGCGCGGCTCCGTGCGTTCTTCCGTTTGCGGCGAGGGCTTGAGCGGAAGGCGGAGGATGAAGGTCGCGCCCAGACCCGTCCCTGCGCTCTCGGCCTCGACCGTGCCGCCGTGCAGTTCCGCGAGGTGTCGGACGATGGCGAGTCCGAGTCCGAGCCCGCCGTGCTGTCGCGTCGTGCCCATGTCGGCCTGACGGAAGCGCTCGAAGACGTGCGGCAGAAACTCGGGCGCGATGCCCTGCCCCGTGTCGCTCACGCGCAGGACAGCTTGTGAACCTTCGCGCCTCAACTCGACTTCCACGCGCCCGCCGCGCGGCGTGAACTTCACGGAGTTCGACAGGAGGTTCCACAAGACCTGTTGCAGACGGTCGGGGTCGGCCGAGACTGTGCCGGTGTCGGGCGCGAGCAGCGTGCTGAGGTAGACGCCCTTGGCCTCGGCCGCGGGGCGTATCGTCTCGACGGAGTCCTGCACGAGCGGGCGCAGCTCGACTGGCCGGAGTTCGAGCCGGAGCTTGCCGGTGATGATGCGCGACACGTCGAGCACGTCTTCGACTATCTGCCGCTGCGCGCGCGCGTTGCGCTCGATGGTCTCGACGGCGCGGCGCGTGGCCTCCTCGTCGAAGCCGCCAGACTTGAGCATCGAGGCCCAGCCGAGAATCGCCGTCAGCGGCGTGCGCAACTCGTGCGAGAGGGTGGCGAGGAACTCGTCCTTGATGCGGTTGGCCTCGCGCGCCTGCCGGTAGAGGCGCGCGTTCTCGACGGCGAGCGAGGCGCGGCGCGCGAGGTCTTCGGCGTAGGCGAGGTCGGTCGCGTCGTAGCGGCGGCCCGACTCGGCCGTGACGAAGGTGATGGCGCCGAACGGGCGGCCGTGCGCCGTGAGCGGCACGACCATCGCCGCGCTGAAGCCTATCTCGCGCATGATGCGCAAGTGCTCTTCGTCGCGCGCAGACATGACCAGCAGCTCGTCCGGAATCTCCGAGTACAGCTCAGACTTGCCCGTGCGCAGGACTGCGGCCACGCCGCGCGGGTCGTCGGGGTTGTAAGGGTAGCGCTCGGCAAGCTCGCGCGCCCACTCGACCTTCGCCGGGTCAACGTGCGCGACGGCGAGGCGGCGCACGTCGCCGTCGTCGCCCGAGACATCCACGCCGCACCAGTCCGCGACCCAAGGGACGGCGGCGTGCGCGACCGCCTCAAGCGTCTTCTCGTAGTCGAGCGAGGAGGAGAGCAGCGTCGTCGCTTCGGCGAGGAAAGAGGCGCGGCGCTCGGCGGTTTCGGCCTCGCGGCGCAGGCGGCTCTGCTCGTCGTAGAGTTCGGCGGTGCGCAGGGCAGAGGCGGCGAGGTTGGCGAGCGCGGTGGCGACGACTATGTCCGTGTGCGCGAAGCGGCGCCGCTCGCGGTAGTAGAAGACGAGCGTGCCGACGAGCTGGCCGTGCGCCCTGAGCGGCAGCGTGAGCATCGAGCGCACGCCCTCGCGCTCATACAGTTCGCGTCGGTCGGCGAGCATCGGCTCCGAGAAAACGTCCTCGACCACGAGGGGCTTGTTCGGCATCGTCGGCGTACGCGACGTGACGGTGATGCGGCCGCGGTTGTAATCGTCCGACAGCCCGCTCGAAGCGACGACGGCCCACACAGACTCCGAAGGCAGGTGGCGCCAGATGGCGTAGGCGTCCGCGGCGACGAGGCGGTGCGAGAGCGCGAGGACGGCCGGCAGCACGACCTCCGTCCGCGGCGAGCCGAGCAGGCTCTCGGACGCGTCAACGAGCGTGCGCAGCCGCCCCTCCACGTCGCGCCGGTGGCGGAGCGCTTCTTCCGCCTCTTCCTGCGCGGCGGTCGCCTCCGCGAGCAGCCGCTCGCGCTCGGCCACGGCGCGCTCGCGTTCGGCGGCGGCGCGAGCGCGCCCGGTCACGTCGCGCGCGATGCCTTCGACGGCGACGGGGCGGCCGTGGTCGTAGGCGATGCGCGTCGAGACTTCGAGCGTCAGGCGGCGGCCGTCGCGCGCGATGATGTCCACCTCGTAGACGGTGGAGGCCGAAGGGTCGCGCAGCTTCTCCTCGGTCATCCGCTTCGCCAGCTCAAGGTGCTCGGGCGCGACGACCCGCGCGATGTTGAGTCCGCCCAGAATCTCCTCGCGCGTGTAGCCGGTGATCTCGGAGCCGGCGCGGTTGATGGCGAGGTAGCGGCCTTCGAGGTCGTGCGAATAGATGATGTCGTTGGCGTTCTCAAGCAGCGAGCGGTAGCGCTCCTCTGCCTCCATCACGGAGGTGGCGTCGCGCTGCGTGCCCCACGCGCGCAGGAGCATCCCGCCCTCGACGACGCCGACGAGGTTGTTGACGAAGTGGCGGCGGCGCCCCTCTCGGTCGAGCTCGACCGAGACGGCGTCCGTCAGCCTGTAGCCGGCGCGGACGAAGGTGCGGAGGTATTCGACGTTGGCGGGGTCTGTGCGGACGAGGAGGTCGCCGAGGCGCGCGCCCGTGATTTCGTCGGCGCGCTCGAAGCCGTACATGCGCGCCATCGCGTCGTTACACTCGGCGAGGTAGCCGCGCGCGTAGTAAAGCTCTATCTGCTCGTCCTCGGGGAGCGAGACGGGGACGGGCTCGTCAAGCTCGAAGCGCCAGATGCCTTCGGAGCTGTTGGCGATGAAGGCGCGGTAGCGCTCCTCGCTCTCGCGTAGAGCGCGCTCGACTTCCTCGGGGGTGTGGGGTCTGCTCAGCTCTTCCTGCATGTCGGGCCGGCTCCGGCATGTGGGAGATTACATGAAACAGAACCGCGAACGGTAGTGAGTGGGGGTACTTTCATCAACCGGGCCGCGCAGAGCAGCACGTACCCGCTCGCCACCGCTCGCGGTTCTGTTTGAGAGGTTTCAGGCGCCGCCGAACAGGCGCTCGTACTCGCCGCGCACGCGCGCGTAGCACTCGCAGGCGTGACGCTCCAACGCGGCGCGGTCGAGGATGTTTATCTGGCCGCGCCTGTAATCAATCAGCCCCTCGGCGCGGAGCCTGCCCGCGACCTCGGTCACGCCGGGGCGGCGGACGCCGAGCATCACGGCCAGATATTCCTGCGTCAGCCGCACCTCGTTCGAGCCGACGCCGTCGCTCGACATCAAAAGCCAGCGGCACATGCGCGCCTCGACGCCGTGCAGGGCGTTGCAGGCCGCCGACTGCGAGCCGACCACGACGACGGTGTGGATGTAGCGGTTGAGTAGGCGGCGCACCTCGGCGCGGCTCTCGTACGCCTCGCGCACCACGTCGGCTTTGACGCGGACGGCGCGGCCCGGAATCTGGACGAAGGTCGGCATCGTCGTCTGCCCGGCGTTGAGGACGACGGGGATGCCCGACATCCCCTCGCGGCCGATGGTGCCCGACTCGACGGAGCCGCCGTCTTCCGTGGCCGTCACCATCGAGAGCAGGCAGCCCGTGGGAAAGTAAACGTCGCGGATGGGCACGTCGGGCGTGATGGCGCAGAAGCCGTAATCGAGCGAGACGACCTCGGCTTGGCGGCTCAGGTGCTCAAGCTCGCCCTCGGGGAGCAGCGCGAGCAAACGGTTTTCGGAGAATTGTTCGCGAGTGTTTGAAGACATAGGGGCGGTCTATCCGTCGTAAGGTCGTCAAAGGCTGTTCTGCGTCAGGTGGTCGGGGCGTCGGCGGCCTCGGCCACCTTCTCCTCGCTCAGGTGCTCGTGGTCGAAGACGGCGCGGCGGATGATGCCCGAGCGGCGCTCGGCGTCCTTGGCCTTCTCTAAGAACTGCTCGGCCACCTCGCCGCCGTTCTCGGCCTCGCGGACGTGCTCGGCCATGTGGCGCAAGAGCATCACGCTCTCGTCTATGGCGCGGATGGCGTTCCAGAGCGAGGTCTCGACGTTCTCGGTAATCTCCGCGAGCAGGCTGTCGGCCGAGAATGCGTGGCCGGTGTGGCAGCGGTAGCGTGTGCGCCCGTTCTCCTTGAGTTGCAGAAGCGTGCCGTGGCACTCGGGGCAGGCGAAGATCGAGGGCGTGCCCAGCTTGGCGAGCCCGATGTCGAGCGCGCGGTCTTCCTTGGCGATGCAGATTTCGATGTTCAACTCTTCGGGCACTTCGTAACCTCCCTGCTCTGCCACGGACGTGCGCGTCAGGCGCACGAGCAGCGGCGCGATCTCCGCCAGCGGCAGAGTGTAGTCCACCTCGACTTGGTCGAGCGCGCTCAGCGGCATCGAGGGCACGAAAGCCTCCGACGGGTCTTGGACGACGGCCGTGCCGCCGAGCCGCTTGATGGCCCACAGCCCCGACGTGCCATCGTCCAAGCCCCCCGTCAGGATGACGCCGACGGCGCGCGGCCCGTAGACCTGCGCGGCCGAGCGGAAGAGCGGGTCAATGGCCGGGCGGAAGCGGTTCTCCCTCGGCCCGTGCGTGACGCGCATGCGGCCGGGCTCAAGCAGCAGGTGACGGTCGGGCGGCGCGACGTAGACGCGGCCGGGCTGTATGCGCTCGTGGTTGTGCGCGTTATCGGCCGGCAGCGGCCCCCAGCGGTCGAGTATCTGCGCGAGGACTCCGGGCGAGTCGGGCGCCGTGTGCATGACGACGAAGACCGAGCCGGGGAAGTCCTTCGGCAGGCCGCCGACGAGCGTGCGCAGCGCCTCGACGCCGCCCGCCGAAGTCCCGACGACGATGATGTCCCTACCCGGCATAGTCAGAAACCTTCCCCGCGCGCACGCGGCGCCGCACCCCGAGTCTGCGAACTGAGCTTATGAAACAAGCATACTCCCCCGGCAGGCGTTTGACTACGCACGCTGCCGGCGCCCTCCTGAATCCCGCACGATTATCTGAAAGATGCGGCGACGAGTTCGCGCGTGTCGCGCTATAATAGCCGGGTTCATCCCAACAAATTGTACGGCCCGGTACCAACGGCAGGCGCGGGGCGGCGGTTTAGTCCGGCGGCGGAAGGGTCACCATGAGCAACGTTTTTGACGAGACGGCCGGTGCCGGCAACGAGGCTCCCGATGTGAGCGACGGCGACGGCTTCATGATCGTCGGGCTCGGCGCCTCGGCGGGCGGCATCGGCGCCTTCCGCCAGTTCTTCTCAAACGTGCCGGCGCGGAGCGGGATGGCCTACGTCGTCATCCTCCACCTCTCGCCCGAGCACGACAGCCGGCTCGCCGAGGTCTTGCAGTCGTCCACGCGGATGCCGGTCACGCAGGTCAACGAGCAGGTCAGGATCGAGCCCGACCACGTCTACGTCATCCCGCCCAACAAGAGCCTCTCGATGCACGACGGCTCGCTCGTCCTCTCCGACATGACGCGCGTCGAGGAGCGGCGCGCGCCCGTGGACATCTTCTTCCGCACGCTGGCCGAGTCGCACGGCGCGCGGGCCGCCTGCGTCGTGCTCTCGGGCACGGGCGCCAATGGCTCGATGGGGCTCAAGCGCGTCAAGGAGTACGGCGGCGTCTCGGTCGTGCAAGACCCGAACGAGGCCGAGTACTCGGACATGCCGCGCAACTCCATCGCGACCGGTCTGGTGGACTACGTGCTGCCGGTCGCCGAGATGCCCCACCGCCTCGTCTCCTACCGCGACACGCTCCGCAGCTTCGAGACGAAGGTGGAGGCGCCGCCCGCCGAGCCCGACGAGCGCGCGGAGCAGGACATCGCCGCCATCCTCACGCAGTTGCGTCTGCGGACGGGCCACGACTTCACCAACTACAAGCGCCCCACGGTCAGGCGGCGCATAGACCGCCGCATCGGCATCACGCAGGTCGCCGACCTCCACGAGTACGTCACCTACATCCGCGAGCACACGGAGGAGTCGCGCTCTCTCCTCAAAGACCTGCTCATCAGCGTCACCAACTTCTTCCGCGACCGCATCGCCTTCCAGACGTTTGAGAAGGTCATCGTCCCGAAGCTCTTCGAGGACAAGGGGTCGGGCGGGCACGTCCGCGTCTGGGTGGCGGGCTGCGCGACGGGCGAGGAGGCTTACTCCATCGCGATGCTGCTCACGGAGTACGCCGAATCCCTCGTGAGCCCGCCGACGCTGCAAGTCTTCGCCTCGGACATAGACGAGTCGGCCATACAGGTCGCGCGCGCCGGCTTCTACACCGCCAACGACGCGGCCGACGTGTCGCCGGAGCGCCTGCGGCGGTTCTTTACGAAGGTGCGCGAGGGCTACGGCGTCCGCCGCGAGCTGCGCGAGATGGTTCTCTTCGCGCAGCACAACCTGCTCAAAGACCCGCCCTTCTCGCACATAGACCTCATAAGCTGCCGCAACCTGCTCATCTACCTCAACCGGACGGGGCAGGAGAGGACGATGGCGATCTTCCACTTCGCCCTCAACCCCGGCGGCTACCTCTTCCTCGGCGCCTCCGAGACGGCGAGCGACTACTCAGACCTCTTCGCCGTCGTGGACAAGGAGAGCCACATCTTTCAGGCGCGCACCGCGTCGCCGCGCGTCGTGCCGCAGATGGCGGCCGTGCCCGCGCCGCGCCCCACGGGCGGGCTGACGGCGGTCGTGCGCGACGACGCCACCCGGTATGAGATGCGCACGCATGAGCGGCTCTCCTACCTCGACCTCCACCAGCGCCTGCTTGAGATGTACGCGCCGCCGTCGGTGCTCGTCAGCGCCGAGCACGAGATCGTCCACCTCTCGGAGTCGGCCGGGCGCTACATCACGCTGCCGGGCGGCGAGCCCACCTACAACCTGCTGGCGGTCGTGCGCCCCGAGCTGCGGCTTGAGCTGCGCAGCGCGCTCTATCAGGCCGCGCAGCAGCGTGCGAACGTCGAGATGCCGGACGTGCGCTTGCAGGTCGGCGACCGCATCGAGACGCTCAGGCTGGTCGTGCGGCCCGTGGTGGGGCCGGAGGACACGGCGCGCGGCTTCTTTCTCATCCTCTTCGAGCCGTCGGCCGAGGCTGTCCCGGCCTCGGCCGAGAACATTGCCGAGGTCGTCCGCTCCATCGAGCCGGCCGCGCGCCAGCTCGAAGAGGAACTGGCGCTCGTCCGCTCGCAGCTACGCTCGACCGTCGAGCAGTACGAGGTGCAGCACGAGGAGCTGCGCGCCTCGAACGAAGAGCTTCAGGCGATGAACGAGGAGCTGCGCTCGACGGCCGAGGAGCTTGAGACCTCGAAGGAGGAGTTGCAGTCCCTGAACGAGGAGCTGACGACGGTCAATCAGGAGTTGAAGATCAAGATCGAGGAGCAGGGCCAGACCAACAGCGACCTCCAGAACCTGATTGACTCGACCGAGATCGCCACGGTCTTCCTCGACCGCTCTTTGCGCGTCAGACTCTTCACGCCGCGCGCCCGCGAAATCTTCAACCTCATCCCGACCGACGTGGGGCGCCCGCTCTCCGACATCACCGGTCAATTCGCCGACGGCGAACTGACCGACCACGCCAACGACGTGCTCAGCACCCTGCGCATGGTCGAGCGCGAGATCACGACGCGCGACGGGCGCTGGCGCCTGATGCGCGTCTCGCCCTACCGCTCGCCCGACGACCGCATCCTCGGCGTCGTCATCACCTTCGTGGACATCACCGAGCGGAAGCTGACGGCCGAGGCGCTGCAAGCCTCCGAGGAGAAGCTCCGCCGCGCCTTCGAGATTGATACGGTCGGCATCATCTACTTCAAGTCCGACGGCCTCGTCACCTATGCCAACGACGCCTTCCTGCGCATGAGCGGCTACACGCGCGGCGACGTGGAGCGGGGGCTGGTGCGGTGGGACAAGATGACGCCGCCCGAGTTCATGCCGGTCTCGGAGAACGCCATACGCGAGTTCGAGCAGACCGGGCGCACGACGCCCTACGAGAAGCAGTACCTCCGCAAGGACGGCTCGCGCTGGTGGGGGCGCTTCTCGGCCACCCGCATCGGCGAGACCGAGGGCGTCGAGTTCATCACCGACATCACCGAGCACAGGCGGGCCGAGCGGGAGCTGCGGGCGAGCGAGATGCGGCTGCACACGGTGATCGAGAGCGTGGTGGACTACGCCATCTTCACGACCGACGCCCGGGGCTACATCACGACGTGGCACACGGGGGCCGAGCGCGTCTTCGGCTTCACCGAGCGGGAGATCGTCGGCCGCCACACGGGCATCATCTTCACGCCCGAAGACCGCGCGCACGGCGCGGCCGAGGAGGAGATGCGCGAGGCGCGCGCGACGGGGCGCGCGGCCGACGAGCGCTGGCACATGCGCAAGGACGGCTCGCGCTTCTACGCCTCGGGCGTGCTCTCGCCCCTCGGCGACGGGGAGGACACGGGCTTCGTCAAGGTGGCGCGCGACCTCACCGCGCAGAAGCGCGCCGACGAGGAGCTGCGCAGCTCGCGCGACGAGATGGAGCGGCGCGTCGGCGAGCGCACCGACGAGCTGCGCCGCGCGGTGGAGACGATGCTCACCGAGGTCAAGGAGCGCCGCACGGCCGAGGAGCACACGCGCACGCTCGTCGGCCGGCTCGTCACCGCGCAGGAAGACGAGCGCCGCCGCATCTCGCGCGACCTGCACGACCAGTTGGGGCAGCAGTTGACGGCGCTCAGGCTGCGGCTGGCTGCGCTCAAGGAGGCGTGCGTCTCCGACGAGGCGCTCTGCGCGCAGGTCGAGGCCGTGCAGGAGCTGGCCGCGCGCGTGGACTCCGAAGTTGACTTCCTCGCGTGGGAGCTGCGCCCCACCTCGCTCGACGACCTCGGGCTGACGGCGGCGCTGGCGAACTTCATCGGCGAGTGGTCGAAGCACTACAACATCCCGGCCGAGGTTCACATCTCCGGGTTCGACTCCAACCGGCTCAGGCTCCCGCCGCAGACCGAGACCTGCCTCTACCGCATCACGCAGGAGGCGCTCAACAACATCACCAAGTACGCGCAGGCGGCGCGCGTCTCCGTCCTTGTGGAGCGGCGCGGCCCGGAGGCCGTGCTCGTCGTCGAGGACGACGGCGTCGGCTTCGACGCCGACGAGAAGATGGCCGAAGGCCGCAGCCTCGGCCTCGTCGGGATGCGCGAGCGCGCGGCGCTCATCGGCGGCTCGCTCGAAATCGAGGCGGCGCCCGGCAAGGGCACGACCATCTACGCGCGCGTGCCCGCCGTGATGCCCGAAAAGAAGGAGGGCGGCGATGAAAGCGCCGGGTAAGATTCGCGTCCTGCTGGCCGAAGACCACCGCACCGTGCGCGAGGGCGTCAAGTTCATCCTCGCCTCGCAGCCCGACATCGAGTGCGTCGGCGAGGCGGGCGACGGCCGCGCCGCCGTCCAGCTCGCGCGCGAGCTAAGGCCCGACGTCGTCCTGATGGACGTTTCGATGCCCGAGATGAACGGGCTCAAGGCGACCGAGCGGCTGGCCGACATCTGCCCCGACGTGCGCGTGCTCGCGCTGACGCGCCACACCGACCGCGCCTACCTGCAACAACTCCTTCAAGCCGGAGCCGCCGGCTACGTGCTCAAGCAGAGCGACCCGTCCGTGCTGCTTCAGGGCGTGCGCTCGGTGGCGGCGGGCGGCAGCTACCTCGACCCGGCGATTACGGGCAAGGCGCTCGAAGGCTACTTCGGCCGCAAGACCTCCGGTCTTGCGGCCGCCGCGCCCGGCATCAGCGACCGCGAGTCGGAAGTGCTCCGCCACATCGCGCTCGGCTACAGCAACAAGGAGATCGCCGCCCGCATGGACATCAGCGTCAAGACCGTCGAGGCGCACAAGGCCAACGCCATGCGCAAGCTCGACATGACCTCGCGCATAGACATCGTCCGCTACGCCATACTTCAGGGCTGGCTCCACGCCGAAGACTGAACGCTGAACAGTAGGCAGTAGGCAGGTGGCAGCAGGCAGTTAATCCCCGAAGGGGATAAAGATAATAGCCGGGGGCAGAGCGAGCGAAGCGAGCGCCGCCCCCGGGAAGCGACGAATAAACGTCCCGACCCTGAAAGGGTCGCATAGCGCCACGCAGGTGCGACCCTTTCAGGGTCGGAATTATTTTGTTGCAGTTACCGGGGGTTGCGCTACGCCGTCTCGCCTGCGGCTCGCGGCTCTGGCTTACCCCCGGCTATTATCTGCATCCCCTCCGGGGATGTTCGACCTGCCTACCGCCATCTGCCTACTGCCTACTCTCTTTCAGTTCATCGTTCAGCGCTCCTATTAGGGATTTCCCCTACTCCTGCCTCTTAACTTCCTGATGTTCGTTGGCACCATGCTGTGAGAGACTGTCCGGGTTAACGGCAGGAGTAGGCGTTCTGTAGTTTCTTCTCCCCGAGATTCAGGGCGCCTTTTTATTCACTTCCCAACCCCGATACACGGAGCGAAGCGCGGGCACGCCCACCGTCGTCTTCGCCGCTCCGGCGAAATATGAGCGCCCATCTTGCGAGGAGACAGCCCGACTTGCACCGCGACGTGTCAGCGCGGGGGCGGGAGTCTGCGCCGCTCGTGCTGGTGGCCGAAGACCACGAGGACACGCGCTTCATGCTGCGCATGATTCTTGAGAGGTGCGGGCTCAGCGTGGTCGAGGCCGGCGACGGCGAGGAGGCCGTCCGCCTCGCCGAGCGCGAGACGCCCGACCTCATCCTGATGGACGGGAGCCTGCCGCGGCTCGACGGCATCTCGGCCACGCGGCGCATGCGCGGGCTCGAATCGCTCGCGTTCGTGCCCATCGTCTTCCTCTCGGGGCACGCAGGGCCGCAGCAGCAGCTCGCCGCACGCGAGGCCGGCTGCGACGACTATCTGGTCAAGCCGTTCGAGATCGAGCAGCTCTACCGCGTCCTCGAACACCTCCTCCCCGCCGGGCGAAGAGAGCGCGCGGCGGGGAGTTCAGACGGACGGAAGCCTGACGGAATACGACTATGAGCTATCAAACAAGCAGGGGCCTCGCGGGTGCCACGGGGCAGGCGCGCTACGCTTTCGCGAGCGGGAAACTTTACGGGCTGCTGGAACTGGACTCGGGCGGCACGGTGCTCTACTCGCGCGTCGAGATGGACGGGTCGGGAGCGGGCTTGCCCGCTCCCGACCTGACGGGTCTGAACTTCTTCACGGAGGTCGCGCCTTTCCAAAACGTGGGCGACTTCCAGAGGCAGCTCGACCTCTTCGGCCGCGGCCAGCAGCCGGCCAGCAGCCTCGACTTCGTGTGCCAGTACGACGACGGCCCGCTCGCCGTCCGCGTCCTGCTCGCGCGCATACGCGAGTGCTCCGACCAGCACACGACGAAATCCATCCTCGTCCACATCCGCAGGCTCAAGTGAGCGCGCGGCGACAAAGGCGGCACGACCACCGGCGCCGCGCGACTTTAATCCTCACGCCGGCAGAGACGAAAGAGACGAAAGCCGGCGAAGGAAGTGTTTGGAGAATGTCATGAACAACGACCTGAGAAGAGCGAGCGAATACATGCGCGGCGACGCGCGCACGGCGCGGGAAGCCGCCGCCTACACACAACAGCCGGCGCCGGCCAAGCCGAACGGCGCCGCGGCCGGGCAGCAGGAAGGGGATGCCTTGAACGGACTCCTGACGAACAAGCTCTTGTCGGCGCTCCCGGCGGAGGACTTCGCGCGCCTCTTCCCGCACCTCGAACCGGTCTCGCTCGCGGCGGGTGACGTGCTCTACAAGCTCGACGAGGAGATGCGCTACGTCTACTTCCCAGAGACGGCCGTCATCTCGCACCTCTATATCCTCAACGAGGGCGGGATGACCGAGGCCGACATGGTGGGCCGCGAAGGCGTCGTCGGCCTCATGGCCTTCTTCAACGCGCCCGCGCCCCCGTACATCACGGAGGTCGCGCTCAGCGGCAACGCCCTGCGCGCGCGCTCCGACGCGATGCGGCAGGAGTTCGCGCGCTGCGGCTCGCTCCACGACACGGTGCTGCGCTACGCGGGCGAGCGCATCTCGCTGCTCTCGCGCCGCGCCGTCTGCAACGGCAACCACCGCGTCGAAGAGCGCCTCTGCACGTGGCTCCTGATGATGGACGACCGCGCGGGCGGTTACCCTCTGGCGCTGACGCACGAGCGCATCTCGCGCCACCTCGGCACGCGGCGCGCGGGCGTGACGAGCGCGGCGACGGTGCTGCGCGACCGCGGCGTGATTGACTACACGCGCGGCGTCATACGCATCACCGACCGCGACATGATGGAGACCTCCGCCTGCGAGTGCTACGCCGCGCTCAAGGAGAACTTCCACGCGCCCGTCACCCCTTAACACCGAGTCGGCTGACGGGCGGAATTTAACAAGGGGGGCGCAAAGGGACAGAGGCACAGCCGAGTTTGAAATTTCAGATCTGAAATTTCAAACTCGGCTGTGCCTCTGTGTATCTGCGTTAAAAAAGTTCCCTCGGCCTGCGCCCGTTCAGGAGGCGTCGAGCGGGCTCGGCGCGGGCGCGGGCCGCGCGGCGCGCTCGTAGACGCGCATGAGGAAGTGCTGGCCTGCGGGCGAGGGCGTGTCAATCCTCAGCCCCATCAGCCCGTCGCTGTGGACGTGGACGAGTTTCGCCGTCAGAGGGATGATGCCCTCCTCCGCGATGAGCGAGACCCAGAGGCGGTCGCCGGTCGCCGCCACGGGGTCGCCCGGCAGGCCCTTCACGGCCATCCCGAGACAACTGAAGTCCGTGACCTCGGCCGTGCCGAGCATCTCGTGGCGCGTCAGGTTGTCCACGGCCGCCACGAGCCTCCGCGGCGCGACGATGCGCTCCAGCCCGCGCCGGTCGGAAGGCCCCGCCTCACTCCCCGAAAAAAAGTCGTCCATAAGAATCGCCCCCGAATCCTCTCGAATCAGTGCGTCTCTAGTAAAGAACCAATGGCCGCCGATTTCCGCCGAAACCGGCCTCACTCGCCCAAAGCGGCGTACCTGAAGAGGCGGAAGCGGTAGCGCTGGCGGCCGCTGATGTTTGCCGCGACGGCGCCGTGCAGCGCCTCGTCCCATGTCGTGTACTGCTCGATGAAGCGGTCGGCCGCCGCCTTGTCGCCGCTGTACTGCACTTCGAGGACGCGCGCGAGCAGCTTCCCGATGACCTCGTGGTAACGGCCGTAGTCTATCCGCAGCCGCTTGGTCTCCGGGTCGAAGGCGAGCAGCTTGTTCTCAAGGAAGTAGTTCCACTGCATGAGCTGCATCGTCTGATACGGCTGGTCGCGGCGCGGCTTCACGTTCTGAAGGACGCGCAGGACACCGCTCGCGTAGACCGAGCGCAACTGCGCGTCGTTGTAGTAGCCCTGCTTGCGCAGGGCCTCGGCGACGTAGAGCGAGACGAGGTCGGCCTTCATCTCTTCGAGCAGGTCTGCGTCGTCCTGCAAGGCCGCGTCGAGGTCGCGCCCGTCCTTCGTCGCGTCCACGCCGAGGTAGTGGCCGACCTCGTGCCAGAGCGTGCGGTAGAAGTTGCCCTCGTTCGTGAGGTCGTCCTTGTGGCGCGGGTCAACGGCGGCCTCCCAAATGACGGAGCTGCCGGTGCTGAAGAGTTCCGGGTCGCGCATGATGTTCGCGCGCAGAAGAATCGTGCGGCCGTAGCGGCGCGCGAGGTAGGTCTCGTTCGGCAGAATGGTGGCGGTGTTTCCTCCGCGCGCCTGCCCGAAGTCGGCCACCACGTCGTAGACGCCGACGGGGATGTCCTCGCGCACGCGCTTGTGGTGCTCGTAGGGCAGAGACTCTTCGAGCGCCTGCAAGCCCTTCATCGCCGCGCGCAGACGCTCTGTCTCCTCGCGCCGCGTCGCGAGCAGGCTGAAGGCGTAGAAGGTCTTCACGCCGTAGAGCGAGTCGTCGTAGGTCTCGTAAGAGCCTATCTGCGCGTTGAGATTTTTGAAGCGGCCCGTGACCCACGCCGCGTCGCCCGACTCGTAGTCGTCAGAGAGAAGGTCGCGCGCGCGGTTGCGCAGGTATTTGGCAAACTCCCAGTCGTCCTTCTCCAAGGCGTCGGCCGCCTCGTTCAGAAGGGCGCCCGAGCGCACCATCTCGTCGGCGAAGGCGACCGAGTAGGGCACGGCGTAGAAACCCTTCGCGTCCGCGCGTAGCGCCTGCAACTCTTTCAAAAGGCCGGGGTGCAAAGTGTCGAGCGCGGGGTACTGCCTGAGCTTGTCAAGGTCGCGCTTCAGGTTCGCGGCCGTCTGGCGTCGGACGACCGTGCGCTGGTCGAGTATCTGGTCGCGCCTGTCGGGGTGCGCGTTGAGGAAAGCCTCAATCTCATCTTTCGTCGCGCCGTCGTACATCGCCGCGCCGGGCGCGGTCAGCTCGACGGGCAGGAAGGGCTCGCGCTTGTTTTCGAGCGTCGTCGCGATGGGGCCTTGAAACAGCCTGTAGATGTCGAGCAGGTTGCGCGTGGCTTGCGGCGAGCCGAGCCGCTTGTCGAGCGCGACGAGCGCCGCGTGAGACTCTTCCGCGCGCGCGTGGCGCTGCCGCTCGTAGACCGTCTGGAAGATGGCGCCGACTTCGAGCAGCTTCGCGACCGCGCGCCGCTCGCCCTCCGTCAACTGCGAGAGGTCAGGCGCGAGCCTGACGGTGCCCGTCTTCTCGACGAGCGCGCGGCTCCGCACCTCGGGCCAGTAGCCCGCGGGCAATCCGCCGCCCGCCGGCCGCGTTGTCGTTGTCTGTGCCAGCATGTTCAAAGTAGAGACGGACGCAAGGACGAGGGCGAACAGGATTCTCAAAGCTCAACCTCCGCGGGTATTTCGGTTGGGGATGACGCTACTTTAACAGACTCGCGGTACCGTCCGACAGCGCCCACAGGAGGACGGCGGAGGCGGTGCCGTCCATCGTCGGCTCGTTGGTCGAGTAGTCTTTGATGTCGTCGTGGTAGACGGCGCGCTCATCCTGAAAGGGCGCGAGCGGGTCGGGCTCCGTGATGCCAACGCCCTTGAGGCTCTGGAAAATCCTGCCGTAGACGGGGCCGTCAACGAGTCCTCCGCGCACCTGCCGCTTCAGGAGCGCGTTGGCGAAGAGGTGCGGGTCTCGCGGCGAGACTCCGCCCGCGGGCACGCCCGTCAACATCGAGAAGCCCCAAGGGTTGCGCCCGAGCAGCCAGTCCGATTGCGCCGCGGCGAAGCGCCTGTAACGTGCGTCGCCCGTCATCCTTTCATAAAGAATGCACTGCGTCGCCAGCGCGACGACGAGATTGTTCGAGCACCAGATGAACGGCACGCCGACGCCGTAAGGATTCTTCCTACCCGCCGCGACGCAGCGCTCGATGCCTTCGCGGTAGAAGCCCGCGAGTTCCCTTCTCAGAGCCGGCGGCGCCACGCCGTAGAGACGGAAGTGGCCGAGGTTCATGAACGGGTAGAACTGGTAATGCTTCGTCTGCTCGCGCCCCATCCAAGACTCTGACGCAGCGAGTCGAGCGTAACGCTCAGCATCTCTAAGGTAACGCCGCTCGCCCGTCGCGCGGTAAAGCTCGGCCGCGCCCCACTCCATGTCGTCGGCCCACGTCGTCTCCTCGTAGCGGTACGGCGCGCCGTACGAGTTGCCCTGCTGCACGCCCTCCTTCGCCCGGCCGAGCGCGTAGACCTCGACGCCCGCCTTCAACAGCCGCCGAGCGTACTCCCGCTCGCGCGGGTCGTCCTTCCAGATTTGATAGCCGAGCGCCATCGCGGCGGCGTAGCGGCCCGCGAGGTTCGCCACGCCGTTTGAGTCGCTCTTGAACTGCTTGAGACCCTGCGGCTGTCCGTCTGCGAAGTAGACGACGCGGTACGAGCCCTTGCCCCAGCCGTAATCGGCCGTCTCGTTCTGTGGCAGACGCCAGCCGATGTGGTCGCGGTCGTCGGCGACCTGATGATAAAGGCCGTCGGGTGTCGGATGCAGCTTCAGCATCCACTCCAAGCCCCAGCGCGCCTCGTCGAGCAAGTCCGCCGTGCCGTTCGCACCGGGGCGCCCCATTCGGTCGAACTCGTCTGCGAAGACCGAACGCGGCTGTTTGTCTAAGACCGTGTTCCTTCGCCCGACTCTCGAACGCGATTGTTCGGTGCCGAGTCGGTAGGCGAGGAGCATCTGCGCGGTCGCGTTGCTCGAAGTCAGCAGGTACTTCAACTGGTCGCCCGCGTCGTGCCAGCCGCCGGTGGCGTCGAGGTAGGTGCCGGCGGGCGTCGGGCCGTAGGCCGTGCGGCCGTCGAAGGGGTGGCAGACCGCGTCGAGGAATGGGTTGTAGCCGCAACGCTGCTGGCGCATGAACTCAAGCGACGCGCCCGTCAGCCCCGCGTAGACGCCCGCGCCGACCTCGAAGCGCCCCGACTCCGCGCCGCCGAGCCTGACGAAGTAGCGGCCCGGCGTTTTCAACTCAGTAAAGTCCAGCTCCGCGTGATTGCCGAAACGCCCCCAGCCCCCTTCGACCTTCCCCGCGACGCCTTCAAAGACCACCCGCCCCGTCTCTGCGTTGACGACGGCGAATCTCTCCGGCAGCGCCGCGCCCGAGAAGGCCACGGCCACCTTCACGTCGGCCGGGCGATAGCCGACCTGATTGACGCGCAGGTACACGTCCGCCTCCGGGGCCTGCCCGTGCGGCGTCAGTGTCTGTGAAATGAAGAGGAGCGCCGTGAGCAGCGGCGGGAAGAAGAATCGCGAACGCAAAAGATTTGAGATTTCAAATTTCAAATTTCAAATTAGCTAACGGTCGCGGTACTGCTCGGACAGGTGCTTGGTCGTGCCCTCCGTGACGCTGTAGTTGGGCTGGACGAACTCGGACGTGTCGGCCGAGCGGAGCGGCGGGCGTTCCGGCGCGGCGTCGAGCGTGTTCGGCGCCGACTGCTGCTGCTGGCGCCGCGCAAGCTCGACCATCTTCCGGCTGACGAAGAGGCCGTTGATGATGAGCGCGACGCCGACCATGATGGGAATCAGCCCCGCGACCCAGACGGTGCTCAGAATCGCCGCGTCGCTCGGCGGGTTCTGGCCGCTGCGGACGATGCCGTCCATGATGTTGTAGAGGAAGACCATGACGCCGATGCCGACGCACGAGACGATGACGCCGGCCTTGATCTCGTTGTAGCGCTTCATCTCGGGCGTCACGCCGGCCTGCTGCTCAATCTGGGCCTGCCGCCGCTTGCGCTCGGCCTCCGACATGAACATTTCGGCGACCCAAGTCCGGCTCCAATCGAACTTCTCATCGCCCTCGCGCATGGCGACGACCTGCCGCACCGCTTGCAGGTTCGCCCCGCAGAGGTTGCAGAACTTCAAATCGTCGCTCTGCTTCTGGCCGCATTGTGGACAGAACATCTTTGTGCTCCTCTCTCGATTCTTCCCTGTCCGATACGAAGCGCGCACGCACCGGGTTCGCCGAGCGGCTCAAATCAGACGCCGCCGCAGAAGGTCGAGCGCGGACTGCGACGCGCGCCAGCGTATCAGGTAACGGTCGCCGGGCAGCATCAGGCGGCGGTGCTCCGTGTGCGCGTCGTCCGAGAGCGCGACGTAGACGAGGCCGACGGGCTTCTCTTCCGTGCCGCCGCCGGGGCCGGCGATGCCCGTCACGGCGAGGCCGAAGTCCGTGCCCGCGCGCCGCTTCACGCCCTCGGCCATCGCCTCGGCGACTTCGGCGCTGACGGCGCCGTGCGCCTCAATCAACTCGGCGGGCACGCCGAGCAGGCGCGTCTTGGCCTCGTTCGAGTAGGTGACGACGCCCTCCATGAAGTAGGTCGAAGAGCCCGGCACTTCGGTCAGGCGGTGCGCGATGAGGCCGCCGGTGCAGCTCTCGGCCGTGGCGAGCGTGAAGCCGCCGACGGCGAGACGGAGGCCGACGACCTCCTCCATCTTCTCGCCGCGGAAGGCGAAGACGGCTTCGCCGAGTCTCTCCTCAATCTGCCCCGCCAGCCCGTCGAGCAGCAGCTCGGCCTCGGCCTCCGACTTCGCCTGCGCCGTCAGGTGAATCTCTATCTCAGAGTTGTTGAAGAGAATCGTCGTCTGCGGGTTCTTGTACTGCGTGTAGACCGGCGCGATGCGCTCGTCCACGGCCGACTCGCCGAGCCCCGCGACCCGCAGCACGCGCCTCGCGACGCGCACCGCGCCTGCGCGCTCAGACAGTTTGGGGAGGACGTGCGTGTCGAACATCGGCTTCAACTCGCGCGGCGGGCCGGGCAGAAGCACGACGGCGCGGCCTTCATGCTCGACGTACATGCCGGGCGCTGTGCCGTTCGGGTTCGGCAGGACTTCCGCGCCCTCGACGACCATCGCCTGCCGCGCGTTAATCTCCGGCATCTTCCGCCCCCAGTGGAGGAACTTCGCGCGAATCTCTTCCAAAACCTTCTCGTCGAGCGACAGGCGGCGGCCGAGAGCGCGCGCCGCGATCTTGCGCGTGATGTCGTCCTCGGTCGGCCCGAGTCCGCCGGTGAGGACGACAACGCCTGAGCGCTTCAACGCGTCGCGTATCGTCTCTTCGAGCCGCGCGTCGTCGTCGCCGACGATGGTCTTGAGCTTGACCTCGACGCCGACCGAGTTGAGCCGTTCGGTCAGCCACAGGCTGTTCGTGTCCGTGCGAAACGGCGTCAGCAACTCGGAGCCGACGGCGATGATCTCCGCTGTGAGCATGTGTGCAGGTTAAACGTTCCGCGGCGCGCGCGACAACCCTTGCGGCCGCCTTCGACACTCAACCGATGGGACTCGTGTCGCTCTTCTCGCGCCGCGCCGGGACGGGTTCGCGCTCGCGCGGGTTCGCGCCGAGCAGTTCGGTCGTCCCTTCCGTGACAGAGAAGTGCGCGGGCGGGAGCGCCGAGGTCTGGGCGTGCGGCAGCGCTTGGGTAACGGGCGCGCCGACGGACGGCAGCGGCTCGGGCTTCCGGTTGAGCGTGCGGTACAGGCGCAGGACGCCGTAGAGCGTCATCAGCCAGCCGAAGAACTCGCCGATGGCGAGGAAAATCCAGCCCGTCCTGACCGGCTTCGGGTTAACGGAGAAGATGATGAGGGGCAGCATGCACGCGGCCGTGAGCAGCATGAGGAAGAGCCCGCCGACTACCTCCTGTAGACCTGCGCGCGCGCCCGCCGTCAGCCGCAGCACTTCCAACTCGGCGGGCGCGCCCGCGACGTTCGGCGCACCGCACAGACGGCAGAAGCGCGCGTCGGCGCCGTTCTCAGTCCCGCAGGCGCGGCAGAGCCCGGCTGCGTGCGGCTCGGCCGCGAGCGCGAGGATGGCGTCGGCCTCGCGTTCGAGCGTCAGCAGGTCGCCCTTCGTCGAACAGCCGCCGTGCGTGACTGCGAACTCGAACGTGACCTGCGTCGCCGCCGCGCCGCCCTGCCGCAGGCCCACGGCGAGCTTGCGCGCGTGGTCTGTGAAGTCTGAGCGGACGATGTCCTTCTGACGCCCGCGCCTCGCCTGCAAAGGGTTCTCGCTGACGACAGTGTAGCCGAGGCTTTCGAGCGCGTAGACGAGGCGGCGGCGCACCGACTCCACGTCGCCCGCCAGCACGCGCCGCGTCGAATGCTCGGCGACCGTGTATCCGTTGCCTGACATGTCCATGACCGGGATGAACTCTGACATCGAAAGGCCCTCCGCAGTCGAAATCCTTTAGCAGAGATTACGACCGCGCGGCCGCCCATGTTTCCCTTCACTCAGCCGCGCCGAAGACCTGCACTTCGCGCACCCACATGACGAAGGGGCGGTTCTGCGGGCCGGACTGCGTGGGCTGGAAGAGGCGTAGGCTTTTGGCGACGAAGGGCTTGAACTCGAAAGCCGTGCGGTCGAAGTTGCCGCCCGGCTCAAGCATCGAGACCGTGCGCCAGCCGCCCGCGCCGTCCGGCTCCTGCAACTCGACGCGGCGCGAGGGCATGTAGCGGTCTTTGTCGAAGCCCCAGTAGATGTAGACGGCCGTGACGCGCGAGGCGCGGCCGAAGTCCAGCTCTATCCAGTGCGGCTCGGGGCTCTCGGCCGAGACCCAGTTGCCTTGGTTGTAGCGCTTGGACGCGATCTCGCGCACGTCCGTCACGCCGTCGGTCAGGGGCCGCGTGTTGTAGCCGTCGAAGGACGAGTCAACGCTGACGCGCGCGTTGAGCGGCGAGACATTATCGCCGGGCGCGCCCGCTTCGTTGGCGTTCGGCGAAGGCGCCGCCGTCGGCGACGGGGTGGCTTCGGCGGGCGGCGCGTTCTCCTCCTTCGTGGCCGCCACGTCGAGGCTGCGCACGAAGTAGACGAGCGAGGCGAGCAGCAGAAGCAGCGCGGCCGAGACGCCGAAAAGTTTGAGAACCTGACTGCCCTGACGCGTTGTAGCTTCCTGACGGGCGAGCGCCGCGGTCGCGGGCGAGGCGGTCAGGTCGTGGCCGCACTCGCGGCAGACGGTCTCTCCGTCTTCGCGCGCGGCGCCGCAGACGGCGCAGGTCTCCTGCGAGATGGGCTGCGTGTGGTAGGGATCTGACGAAAGCTCGCCCGTCGCCTCGCCGAGCATGCTCGTGCCCTTCGTGGTCGGGAGGGCGCTCGTGTGCTCGGGCTGCGCGGGCGGCGCCTCGCGGCCCCGGGCCTTTCGCACGGCGCGCAGGAAGTCCGCGACCGTGGCGAAGCGCCGCTCGGGCTTCTTCTCAAGGGCGCGCAGCACGATCTTTTCGAGCGCGGGCGTGACTTCCGGGTTGAGTTCCGACGGCGGGCGCGGCGGCTGCTCTCGGTGCGCGCGCAGAATCTCTGTGCGCGGCGGGCCGCCCTTGGCCCCTGCGCGTCCGCCGAAGGGTGGCACGCCCGTCAGCATCTCGTAGAGGATGACGCCTAAAGAGTAGATGTCAGAGCGCTGGTCGAGGTGTTCGCCCGCGGCCTGCTCGGGCGAGACGTAGCGCGGCGAGCCGTAGGCGATGTTCGACGTGTCGGTCGTCTCCGCGCCGACGAGCTTGACGATGCCGAAGTCTGTGACCTTGATGCGGTCGCCGTCGGTGACCATGATGTTCGGCGGCTTGAGGTCGCGGTGGACGATGCCCCGGTGCGTCGCGCCCGACTCGTCGCGGTAGTCGAAGGTGTGCGCGTAGGAGACGGCTTCGAGAATCTGCTCGAAGAGGTCGAGCGCGCGCTCGACCGGCAGCCCTTCGGGGAACTCGGCGATGCACTGCGCGAGCGAGCGCCCCTCGACGAACTCCATCACGATGTAGTAGGTCTGCTCGGAGACGATGTAGTCGTAGATTTTGACGATGCCGGGGTGGTCGAGCTGCGCCTGCACGTACGCCTCGCGCTCGAAGCGGTGGCGGAGGCGTCTGAGGTCGTGCGTGCCGCGCGGGTTGATGGACTTGACGGCGACGACGCGCGGCAGCTTCTCGTGCCGCCCGCGGTAGACCACACCCATCCCGCCGCGGCCGACGGGCCCCTCGATGACGTAGCTGCCGACCTTCTTCCCCGCTTCCATCCGTGTCAATCAGAGGCGGCCGAACGTTGAGGGCGAACTGTGAGAGGGCTTGACCCGTGTTATAGCAGAAACGCGTGACGCCCGCACGACTCGGCCCGCGCCTGCGACGAAATGAAGAAGCGCGGCGACCTGTTTAGCGGTCGCCGCGCCCGTACGCTCGGGTTCAAACTATCAGGCGGTCTTCTTCTCTTCCTCGTATACGTCGCGGAGCACGTCCGTAATCGGCGGCGGCACGACGGGCGTCGGCATGAGCGGCGGGCGCTTGTGGTTGAGCGCGTGCAGGCGCTCGTCCTCGGCGGCGCGCGACGTTCCGGCCTGCACCGCGGCCCTCTCCTGCGACGCGCGGCGCCGCGCACGGCTCTCTTCCAGCATGGCCGCGCCGCGCGCGCGCCTTGCGCGTTCGAGCCCGCGGATGGCGGCCATCGTCTGCGGCGCCTCGTTCGGCTCGCGCTCGACGCGGCGCAGCACCTCGACGTAGCGTCGCAGCTCAGGCGACGGGTGCGTGCGCGACTGTTCGTCGCCGCCATCCTCTTCGAGCACGTAGGAGAGGTGTTCGGCCGCCGAATCGTGGTCGCCCGCGCGCTGGTAGAGCGCGCCGAGCGCGAAGTAGACGAGCGGCGGCGGGTCGGCCATCATGTGCAGCACGCGCTCGCCCTCGCCGATGACCTGCCCGATCTCGAAGCCGAACCAGCGGCGCTCCTCGTCGCGCAGGACTTCGTTGGCCGCGATGTAGAAGTCGAAGATGTTCTTCACGTCCTGCCGCTCGGAGCGCTGGACGGCGCGCCAGACGAAGTAGACGACCGTCGCGAAGAAGAGGATGACGGTCAGCGGGATGCCCATCACGCCGAGCATCGCCATGATGACGACGATCGCGATCAGACGCTGCGCCGTTTCCTGCCCCTTCGTCATAAGCGAAAGTACTGAGGACTGAGGACTGAGGACTGAGTGAAAGACTCGCTTCTTCACCCAGTCCTCAGTACTCAGTCCTCATCACTTAATTCTCCCTCTGATCCTCTCGCCCGCCTCCGGCGTCGAGAGGTTGCCGCCGAGGTCGCGGGTCGTCTCGCCGGCGGCGATTGCGTCTCGCACCGCCGTCTCGACCGCGGCGGCCGCGTCCGCGTGTCCGAGGTATTCTAGCATCAGCGCCGTACTGAGGATAGCCCCTGCCGGATTCGCCTGCCGCTTGCCCGCGAGCGGCGGCGCGCTGCCGTGTACGGGCTCGAACAGCGAGACGCGGCCCGGGTGTATGTTGCCCGAGGCGGCGAGCCCGAGCCCGCCCTGCAACGCCGCGCCGAGGTCGGTCAGTATGTCACCGAAGAGGTTGCTCGTGACCACGACATCATACTGCGCGGGGTTCAAGACCATGAACATCGCCGTCGCGTCCACGTACTGATGGTTCGCCTCGGTGTCACTGTATCGCGCCGAGACTTCTTTAAAGACGCGCTGCCAGAGGTCGCCGCCGAAGCGCTGGACGTTCGACTTGTCGCACATCGTCACCTTCTTTCGGCCGCGGCTGCGTGCGTACTCGAAGGCAGCGACGACGATGCGCTCGACGCCCTTGCGCGTGTTGAACTCCTCCTGCGTGGCGATTTCGTCGGGCGTTCCCTTCTTGAGAAAACCGCCGGCGCCCGAGTAAGCGCCCTCCGTGTTCTCGCGGAATACGACGAAGTCAATGTCCGACGTGCTTCGGTCACGCAAAGGCGTCAGACGCGGGTGAAGCAGACGAACGGGTCGCAGGTTGATGTAGAGGTCTAACCCCCGACGCATCCCGAGCAGAATGTCTTCGGCGTGCTGGTTCGACGGCACGCGCGGGTCGCCGAAGGCGCCGGAGAGGATGGCGTCGAACTCAGCGTTGAGCATTTCGAGCGCGCCTTCGGGTAAGCTGACGCCCTCGCTCAGGAACTTGTCGGCGCCCCAGTCGAAGTGCTTAAGCTCAAGCTCGACGCCGTGCGTCTCGCGCAGACGTTCGAGCAGACGGACGGCCTCCTCAATCACCTCCGGCCCGATGCCGTCGCCCGGCACGACCGCGATTCGCTTCAACGCTTTTGTCATCAATCTCCCGCCGTCTAGAAGGGCACGCAGAGCACGGGCACGCGCGCGCCGCGCAGGACTTTCTCGGCCGTCGAGCCGAAGAGCAGTTCTTCCGCCCCGGTCGAGCGGCCGCGCACGCCCATGACGATCATCGGAAGGTCTAGGTCGCGCGCGATCTTCAGAATCTCGACGAAGGGACTGCCGACGACAATCATCCGCTCGATGTCCACGTCTCCGGTCTCGACGCCTTCGAGCGCGGCCGTGAAGGACGATTCGGCCTGCGCGCGCATACGCGCCGTGATGTCGTCGGTCGAGCCCATCCCGGCGGCCACCGCGTCCTCTACGAAGTCCTTGTCTATGACGTGCAGCAGAGTCAGGTCGCCGCCCGGCTCGGCGATGCCGAGCGCCACGCGCACGGCGTTGATGGAAGTCTGTGAGAAGTCAACGGGAACCAGAATGTCAGGGGCTTTCAGCATAACAACCTCCGAACGGGTGCCGGGTCTCAGGTGCCGGGGGCCGGGGCGGGCTTGAGTCTTTCCCGGCCCCCTTCTTTGAGCTTTTCTTCAATCCGCGGCAGGGCGGCGATGACGGTGTCGCCGACGGCCTTGAGGCTCGCGGGCGCGATCTTGTCGAGCGTGTCCGAGGCCGTGTGCCAGTGCGGATACGTGTTGAGCTGTATCAGGTCAATCGAGGGGACGCCCGCGAGGAGGAAGGGCTCGTGGTCGTCGCCGCCGACCTCCTCGGGGTGCTCGGCGAACTGCTTGGCGTAGCCTATCTCGCGCGCGGTCTTCCACACGGCGTCCACGAGCCAAGGCGTGCTCATCACGTCGCGCCCCAGCTCAAGCTTCTCGTAGCCGATCATGTCGAGGAGTATGAGCGCGCGGACGTGTTTGAGCTGGTCGTGTGCGCGCAGTTGCGCTACGTAGTGGCGGCTGCCGTAGGTGTTGTCGGGGGCGCCGGGCTTGCCGCACTCGTCCCACTCGCGGCAGGTGGCCTCTTCACCGTCGAAGAAGACGAAGCGGTATGTGAGGCGCGGTCGCGTGTTCGACTGCGCGAGGACGCGCGCGATCTCAAGCAGCGCGGCCGTCGAGGAGCAGCCGTCGTTGGCGCCGACGAAGTCGAAGTCCTTGAACTCCTTCGTGTCGTAGTGGCTGGCGATGACGATCGCGTCCTCGCTCTCGCCCGGCAGTTCGGCGACGACGTTCGCCATGCGGACTTTGCCGTGCGGCGTGTCCGCCACCCACTCGTCCAAGCCCACCTTCAACGCGCTCCGCTTGGGCGTCGCCGCGCCCGGCCGCGCGTCCTGACGCTCGAACTCTTCCAAGGTCAGCGCCGCGACGATGTAGCGTCGAACGGTCTCTATCGTCTTCGACCCGGCGGGGTGCGGCCCCAACTCGACGAGCCTTTTGACGTGACGGAAGGCGCGGTCTGCGTCGAAGGCAGAGGCGCTACCGGGCCGCGCGGCATGCGCCGGGCTGGCGCCGCCTTGTCCCGTCTGCGCCGCGCGCGCGGGCGTCGCCGCGGGTCGTGCGAGAAGCGCGAGGAGGATGAGCGTTGTCGAGAGTGCGCGTCTCATCGCGCGTCGCCGTCCGGGCCTTTGTCGTCGGGTTGAGAAGATGAGGGTTGATTCGTTTCAGACGCGGCGGGGCGTGGTTGCGCGGGGCGGCGCGCGGCGCGCTCGCGTTCGGCGAGCTTGTGGCCGCGCATGCCGAGCAGGTCGAGCCCCTTGCCGACGATGTCGAAGGGGAGTTCGGCGGCGCGCAGAATCGTCTCGTAGGCCACGTCGGCTTCGAGCCCGACCAGCGTCGCGAGTTTCTTCCTGAGCGGCATCCGCTTGAACTCGCCGCGGAAGTCGCGCGCCGTCTCCTCTGTCGTCTCCGCGCGCTCGGTCACGGGGACGGGGCGGAGCACGAGTTTGCCGGCGCGCTCGGCCTTCGCCTGACAGGCGAGACGCTCGCCCGCGGCGAGTCTTTCCGGACTCAGGCGCGCGCGCTCGGCGTCGGTCAGGCCGGAGAGGAGCGTCGCGCCCTCTTCGATGACTACGGCGCAGGTGTCGCACTCGCCGCGCCCGCCGCACTCGGTCGGCAGGTTCACGCCGAGCCGCTTGGCCGCGTCCCAGAGGTACGTCCCTTCCGCGACCAAGCCGGCGTGCCCCTCGCCGCCGCCTCTCCACTCGACGTTGACGCTCATACGACTCCTCGCACTCCCGCCGGCTGAATTGTTAACAAGGGAAGACGTGTGAAAATTACATCAGTCGTGGGGGAAAGGCAAAAGGAGAGGTTAGAGGTTGGAGGTTAGAGGTTAGTAGTTGAGACTGTCGCTTCGCCCGGTTTCATCACGCATGTCAGAATAACGGCTTTCACTAACCTCTAACCTCCAACCTCTAACCTCTTCACTGCGTATTCGGCGCGGAGGCGAAGCGGATGCGCGGCTCGGCGGCCGACTCTTCGGGGCTGGCGTTGGTCTTGCGCTGGCACTGTGCGCAGACGCCGAAGATGCGAAGGCTGTGCTGCACGGGCTTGAACTTGTGCTTGGCGACGATGGCGTCCTGTATGGCTTCGAGCTCGGCGGAGTAGAACTCGATGGTCTTGCCGCACTCGGTGCAGATCATGTGGTCGTGGTGCGGGTGGTTGTAGTTGTGCTCGTAGCGCGTGCGGCCGTCGCCGAAGCGCACCTCGCGCGCGAGCCCCGCCTCGACCAGCAGCTTGAGCGTGCGGTAGACGGTCGTGTGGCCGACGTTCGGGTCTTCCTCCTTGACGAGTTGGTAGAGGTCTTCGCTGGAGAGGTGCTTCTCGGTGCGGAGGAACACGTCGAGGATGGTGTCGCGCTGCGCCGTCCGCTTGAGGCCCGCGCGCTGGATGTGCCGGTGGAAAATCTCTTTCTCTTCAGTCATAGGCCGCGCCCCGCCCCCGTCGTGCCCCGAACTTTGCGGTCATTTTAACACACCACCCGCCCGCCACAGACCAACGAATTTTGAACGCCCGCCCGCCCCGTGCTATCTTCCAACCCGAGCGCCGGGGTGGCGAAATCGGTAGACGCAACGGACTTAGATGTTTGAGCACGCGGGCGGGAAACCCCCGCGCGAATGGAGTCAAAGTCGGCGAACCCTTAACAGTCAGGCTGATGGCAACGCCGAGCTAAGACCCTCGGGACTCAGCGCCCGCGGGTAAAGTGTAGAGACGAGACGGCTCCCTCCTAAACGCTCAGCCCGAGCGCACGGAGAAGGCATCGCCCAGACCACAAACCGCCAGCATCAGCGGGCGGCGAAAGCCGTAGTGGTAAGAAAATCCGTTGGCCCTGAGGGCCGTGCGGGTTCGAGTCCCGCCCCCGGTACTTTATTTTTGTCCGGTCACTGCCGCGGCGGCGGGACGGGGTTGGTGACTTGGAAGACGAGGCGCCAGCCGCGGCGGTCGTGGCGCCAGACGCGGGCGTAGTTGCCGCGCTCCGAGGCTTCGGCGTCCGAAGCCTGTGCCCTCACTTCGTATGTCCCGTAGGCGTAGCCCAAATCGCCGGAGGCGGCCACGTCGCCCTTCGCGGGATTCCACTTTACAAACTCGGTCTGGACTTTGAGCGCCTGCTCGACGGCCGCGCGGCCGACGAGTGGGAAGGCGCCCTGCCGGTACAGCCTGAGACTGTCGTCGGCGCGGGCGAGGAGCGCGGCGCGTGCGCCCTTCGAGGAGGAGTCGGCGGAGAGGTCGCTTTCGGCTTCGAGTAGAGACTTGCGCGCGGCGGCGGTGTTGTCGAAGTCGCCTGTGGCCGGGTCGCTCTTCCTGAGAGACGGCGGGTATTGAAGCTCGGTCTCGGGCGCGTCGGGCGCGGGGTGGCGTATGCCGAGGTCAACGACAAACTTGAAGGAGCCGTCGGGCTGTTTGCGCCAGATGGTGAAGTAGTGGCCCGTGCCACCGGGCTTCTCGTCCGTGGGCTTCTCGCGCAGCTCGTAGGGGCCGGTCGTCCAGCCGAGGTCGCCCGCGCGCGAAACGTCTGCGTAGACGGGCCACCACGTCAGCAGCGCGGTCGGCGCTGGCGTAGTCTGCGCCCAAGCCTCGATGGCGTTGACGGCCTCGCGGCGGAAGATGACGCCGTCGGGCGCGGCAAAGCGCATGAAGGCGTCCTTCATGCCGTGGTCAATCGAGTACTGCGAGAAGTTGTGCTCGGCCTCGACCACGGGCGCGAGCAAACGCGGGAAGCTCTTCTCCTTGACGGGGAGCGGCGGCAGTTCCGTCGGCTTGCGTTGCGTCTGCTGAGCCGTTTGAGACTGCGCCTGCGCGGTCGGCTGCGACTGCGCCGCGCCGGGCAGCGACGCGAGCAGAAGCGCGGAGGCGAGCAGGAGACACGCCGTCGTCAGTCTGATTGTCGTCAGCCCTTCCCTCTTCAACTTAAAACCCGTCCGGCCGTTCGAGTCTTTCAACATTCAAACTCCTCCGTCTTGCTGAACGTGTCCACAGCCGTCACTTCGTCAGTCAAGAGCCGTGCCGCTTCGGCAGGTCGAAGCCGGCGATGTATTCGGGGAGAGGAGTTTCGGCGGGCAAACGCGGGTCGGGCTCGGGCTCGCCCTCAGACGTTCTAAGCGGAAGCACGCCAGCCCAGACCGACATCGCGTAATCTTCCTCGTCGTCAATCGGCGGCCCCGTGCGAATCTTCGCGGAGGCTTCCGAGAGCGGGAGCGCGAGGACGAGCGTGGCGGCCAGCTCTTCAGGCGTAGGCCAGCGCACCTCTTCCCAGCGGCCGGGCATGACGTGTTCGGTGAAGGCACGGAGGGCGAGCGTCTTCTCCTCGTCCGTCTCGACGACACGCGCGCGCCCGAAGACGACGACCGAGCGATAGTTGATGGAGTGGTGGAAGGCCGAGCGCGCGAGCACGAGCCCGTCAACGAGCGTGACCGTCACGCACACGTCCGAGCCTTCGGCGAGCGCCTTCAGCATACGGCTCGCGCGCGCGCCGTGCAGGTAGAGCTCGTCGCCCGCGCGCCCGTAGGCCGTCGGGATGACGAAGGGCTGGCCCTCGTTGACGAAGCCGACGTGGCAGACAAAGCCCTCGTCGAGAATCTCGTAGACGGTCTGCCGCTCGAACGAGCCGCGCTTCGGCAGGCGCCGGAGCGTCGTCCGCGCAGTGCGGGGGAAATCCTCCGCCGGGGGGTTGCCGGCGGCGTTGCTTTCGTCGTTCATCTCTTCAGGCGCCTCACGCCTTCCGCTGCCAGAGGCCCTGCGAGGGGATGCGCAGGGCGCGTTTGAACTCGCTCGATTCGCTTCTCAACTCACACGCCTCCTTGACCTCGCCGCGGGCCGTTCCTAAAATCTGTAGCAAAGAGTTCCCCAACGGCCCCCGTTCCGAGTTGAAAGACTTTCATACGAAGGGGTGAATCATGTCCGCACAGAGAAGCGACAACAGTCAGGGCGATACGGGAACACGCGACATCACTTACGACCTCGTCAGCGTCATCTACCACGCGCTACAGGGCGCCGAGACGACCGCGCTCTACATCGCCGACGCCGAGCAGGAGGGCAATCAGGAACTCGCCTCCTTCTTCCGCGAGGCCAAGGACGACTACCAGCGCCGCGCAGACCGCGCCAAGCAACTGCTCACCACGCACCTCGGCAGCCAGCAGGGCCGCGGCGCCGCGGGCGGCGGCGGCAAATCGTAAGGGAAAGAGTAGTCAGTAGACAGTAGTCAGTAGAAAACTTCGGCGGGTGTTGCGGGTTAAAACCTGACGCCCGCCGTAGTTGTTTTTACCTGCTGACTACTGACTACTGCCCTTAATACTTCGGGACGCTCGGGTCTACCTCGTTCGACCAAGCGGTGATGCCGCCCTTGAGGTTGACGAGCTTGCCCTTGAAGCCCGCGCGGGTCAGCGCCTCGATGGCGCGCGCGCTGCGGACGCCGCCCTTGCAGTGGACGACCGTCTCGCGCCCTTCTTCGATTTCGTCCATGCGCTGCGTGACCTGCCCGAGCGGGATGAGCTTGGTGCCGGGGATGCGCGCGATGTCGTACTCGTTCTGCTCGCGCACGTCTATCAGTTGCAGGTCGTCGCCGCGTTCGAGGCGCTGTTTGAGTTCCGTCGCCGTAATCTCTTCCATTGGGTCTCCCTCCGTCTTCGTCTCGGCCGCGGACGGCGGCCTCAGTCCGCAGAACTCCTCGTAGTCAATCAACTCCTTCACAGTCGGGTTCTCGCCGCACACAGGGCACGCCGGGTCTTTCCTCAGCTTCAGCTCGCGGAACCGAAGCTTCCACGCGTCGAAGAGCAGCAGGCGATTTATCAAGGGCTCGCCGCCGCCGAGGATGAGCTTAATCGCCTCGTTGGCCTGAATCGCGCCGACGATGCCGGGCAGCACGCCGAGCACTCCGCCCTCCGCGCAAGAGGGGACGAGGCCGGGCGGCGGCGGCTCGGGGTACAGGCAGCGGTAGCAGGCGCCGCGCGCGGCCCAGAAGACGCTGGCTTGCCCCTCGAAGCGGAAGATCGAGCCGTAGACGTTCGGCTTGCCCGTCAGCACGCACGCGTCGTTGACGAGGTAGCGCGTCGGGAAGTTGTCGGTGCCGTCAACGACCATGTCGTACTCGCGGAACAGCTCAAGCGCGTTCTCGCTCGTCAGGCGCGTCTCGTACGCCTCTATCTTCACGTTCGGGTTGATGTCCGACAGGCGGTCGCGCGCGGATTCAATCTTCGGCCTCCCGACATCCTTCGTCCCGTGGACGATTTGGCGTTGAAGGTTAGACGCGTCCACCACGTCGAAGTCCACGACGCCGAGCGTGCCGACGCCGGCCGCCGCCAGATACATCCCCGTCGGCGCACCGAGTCCGCCCGTGCCTATCATCAAAACGCGCGCGGCCTTCAGCCGTCGCTGCCCCTCCATGCCGACTTCGGGCATGATGAGGTGACGGCTGTAGCGCGCTATCTCGTCGTTCGAGAGACTGGGGAGCGTGTCCGCGTTGACCGCTGACGCAGACGCCGCTTCATTCTTCTGAGCGCCCACTTCATGCTCGGTCGCCGCGCCGCCCGCGATCGCCGGGATGATGGAGATGGTGTCGCCGTCCTTGACCGGCGTGTCGAGGCGCTGCGCGTGGCGTATGTCCTCGTCGTTGACGTAGACGTTGACGAAGTTGCGTAGCGCGCCGCCGTCGCCGTACAGGTGACGACGAAGCTCCGCGTGCTCGCCCGTCACGCGCTCAAGCGCCTCGCCCACCGTCGAAGCGTCAACGGCCACCTCCGCCTTGTCGCCCGCGAACTGCCTCAGGGCCGTCGGGATGAAAACTGTCACTGCCATCTGCGTTACTCCTCTTGCTCTGGTGCCGGGGTTTCTTGCCCCTCGGGTTCTTCCGCCTGCTCCTCGCCCGCGGAAGGGTTCGGCGGCGCCGCGCCGTAGGGCACCGCCCAAAGCTCGATCCTCGCGCCGTAGTCCTTCGCCGGCCCGCTCAAGATAACGAGCCGGGCCTCGTCCACGCCGCGCCCGCGCAACTCGGCCTTCAACGCCTCGGCCCGCTTGAAGAGGTCGGGAGGCGGCGTCTCTTTCCCCTCGCCGTCCGACTGCGGCGTCGGCTCGCCGTCCGGGTAGACGACGACGTAGGCCGTGCTGTGCGCGTTCGCGCGGAGCAGCGTGTCGAGGTTGTCGAGCGCCCAACGGTTGATCTCTTCCTCGCCGGCTGAGTAGCTATCAACCGAGGCGACGAGCGCGGCCCCCTTGAGCGTCGCCTTCTCCGGCCTCTCCCTGACGGGCGGCTTCTCCTTCTCGCCGACCCACAGCTCGACCCGGTCGAACTGCTCCGCGTCGTCCGCGTCTTCGTCGTGCTGGAAGCCTTTAACGCGCCCCTCGTTGACGCCGCCGCGCAGCACCGTCAGGCGCTCGGCGCCGACGCCGTCGGCCGTCAACTTCTCCCTTTCGCGCGTCGCCACGTTGCGCCAGTAGCCGGGGTACGCGCCGCGGCTGGCGTAGACGACGACGTAGCCCTGCGACTCGGGCTGGCGCCTGAGCAGCTCGCGGAAGGCGTCGAAGGTGATGCCGATGTGGAAGTCGCCGGGCTCGCCGCCGTCCGTGTCGTAGAACTGCGCGCCGTCGAAGGCGAAGTATTCGGTGAACTTGCCCGCGAAGGGGCGCGCCGCCCCCTTCTTCTCTTTCGCCGGCCGGGCGGCGGGCGGCTCCGCGCCGGGCGGCACGACCCAAAACTCCATGCTCAGGTCATCGCCCGCGCGCCGGCCCGCCTCCACGAGGCGGACGCGCGACTCTTCGATGCCGCGGTACTCGATAAGATACCGACGCAGATACTCGCCCCAGAAGTGCGCCGTCAGAGGCGCCCGGGCGGGCGCGTCGTAGGCCATGATGTAGGCGACCGAGTCCGGTTCTTTCTGCAACTCGATGGCTAAGTTGTCGAGATGCGCGCCTCCCGCGCACCCGTACAGGCGGCCGAACTCGTCTATCTTACGCGCGCGCGGCGGCCCCTGCTCTTCTGCCGTCTCGGCCTGCGCAGACGCCTCCCGCGCCGCGCAGAGGGCGAGCAGCACTGCGGCGAGCGCGACGAGTCCGGTGTGGCGCGCGTTAGTTCTCAAAGGCTCAATCCGCCTCAAGCTCAATCCGCTCTTCTGAGAAGCGCGAGCGGTCTTCCGAAAGCTCCCACGAGCGAAGCTCCGCGGCCGTTCCCTCCTTCACTGAGACGACGACGTAGGACATCGTCGGCCACGGCGCGAGGTGTTCGAGGTCGTACTGCGAGGGCACGGCCGGGTGATCCGGGTGCGAGTGGTAGTTGCCCACGACGCCAAGGCCGCGCGCGGCGTAGAGGCGCTCGGCGCGCGCGTAGTCGAGCGGCTCGATGCGCATACGGTGGTGGCGCTCGCCCTCCTCGGCGAAGGTGTTCTCGACCGGATACGTCTCTTGGATTATACGCGTCCGCCCGCCGTCGGCGATACGTCCGACGAGCAGCCCGCAGCACTCACGCGGGTACTCGCGCTCGGCGTGGCGCCTGATCGCTTCGGCGAGCGCGTCGCTCAACTTAATCAAGCGCCCTCCTCCCAGAACTCTTCGCTCAGGTAACGCCCACCGCCGTCGCACAGCACGGTGACGACGACCGCGCCCGGCCTCAATCCCTTTGCGTACCGTAGCGCCGCGACGACGTTCGCGCCCGAGCTGACGCCGACGAAGACGCCCTCTTCGCGCGCGAGACGACGCGCCATCGCCTGCGCGTCTTCGGTCGAGATTTCAACGCGCTCGTCGGCCAATGAAGCGTCGAAGATGCCGGGCACGAGCGTCGTCTCGACGTGGCGCATGCCTTCGAGTCCGTGCAAGGGCGAGTCGGGCTGCATCAGCACGGCCTTCAAGTTCGCGTTCAGCTCGCGCAGCCGTCGCACAGTCCCCGTGAACGTCCCCGACGTGCCGACGCCCGCGAGGAAGTGTGTGACGCGGCCCGCGGTCTGCTCCCATATCTCCGGCGCGGTCGTCTCGTAGTGCGCCCGCCAGTTGGCGGGGTTGTCGTACTGGTTCGGGTAGAAGTAGGTCTCGGGCTCTTCGGCGGCGAGATGCTGCGCTAGACGCTGCGGGCCGTCGAGACCTTCGCGCGGGTCTGTCTCAATCAACTCGGCGCCGTAGATGCGAAGGATGCGCTTGCGCTCGAAGCCCGCGTTGCTCGGCAGGCACAGCCGGACGCGGTAGCCGCGCGCCGCGCCGATCATCGCGTAGGCGATGCCCGTGTTGCCGCTCGTCGCGTCGAGGATGATGCGTTCGGGCGTGAGGCGGCCCGTCCTCTCGCCTTCGAGAATCATCGCGAGCGCCGCGCGGTCTTTGACAGAGCCGCCGGGGTTCAGGTGCTCTGCCTTCGCGTAAAGCTCGACGCCGCTCGGAAGCTCCCGCGCGAGCCGCGGGAAGGACAGGAGCGGCGTGCCGCCGACGCACTTCAACAGGTCAGCCGCGTCGCGCCTCAAGTCCGACGCGCCCCGCGCCCCGTGCCCCTGCTCGCCCGAGACCATCGCCGTCGGCCTCACTTGCCGAGTTCGCGCTTCGAGAGATACCAGTCTGTGACTTCGTTCTTCGACTTGAACTCGTCGCCCATGCGCTGCGCCGCGTCGTCAACGGTCTGCGGCGGCGGGACGACGACCTTGTCACCCTTCTGCCAGTTAGCGGGCGTGGCGCAGGCGTTCTCGTCGGCCGTCTGCAAGGCGTCGAGCGCGCGCAGCACTTCATCAATGTTGCGCCCCAAAGACATCGGGTAGTAGATGAGCGCGCGCACCTTCTGCTGCGGGTCAATGATGAAGACCGCGCGGACGGTCGCCGTCTCGGAGGCGCCGGGGTGTATGAGGCCGTACTTCTGCGCGACCCGTGTGTCGAGGTCTGCGACGACGGGGAAGTCAATCTTGACGCCGAAGTGGCCCTCGATATTTCTAATCCAAGCGATGTGCGCCGGGACGGAGTCCACGGAGAGGCCGACGAGCTGCGCCCCGCGGTTCTTGAACTCGTCCGAGCGGCGCGCGAACTCGACGAACTCGGTCGTGCAGACGGGCGTGAAGTCGGCCGGGTGCGAGAAGAGGACGACCCAGCGGCCTTTGTAGTCGGAGAGTTTCAGTTGCCCCTGCGTAGACTTCGCCTCGAAGTCGGGGGCGGGGTCGTTGATGCGGGGAAGGCTGTACGAAGTCTCCTGTGTCGCTGACGTGCTCATAACTTTGACTCCTCGTTTGAAGGAAATGTGAAAGGCTCTGTAACCCTTTCGGGTAAAGAGTGGCGACGGACGCGCGGCCGTCCTTTTAAGCTCCCGTTCCAGATTTCGACTTGCGGCAAGCTTACACAAAATCGGCAGCTTTTCAACCGCCGGGCGTGCCGAAAACTGCCGCGGCGTCTTGAGGCACCCCCGCGCTTTTCGCACATCGGCTCCGCGCGCACGATATAGTGCAGCCGCGCCGCCTTTCATCTGACGCGTCCGAGCGGTACTGATGCGGCGGGCTGGCTTTTCCCCGCAAAATCCTATAAATAGAGTGCAGGTAACGTCATATCGCACTGAAAACCTCGTGGCACACACGTTGCTCTATCTACGTGCGGCGGCCGGCGGACGCTTGTGAAGAGCGCGGCGGCACGCCGCTTGAGGAGGAATCCGATGAAGATGACCAACGGCAAAACTCTGGCGCGACGCGCGGCGGTTCTCTTCGCCCTGTTCGCACTCCTGCTCACGACGGTCGTCCCCGTGGCCTCGGCGCAGCGCCGCCGCGCCACGCGCCGCAGGGCGCCGGTCACGCGCAGGACGACGGCGAGGGCCGTCCCGACGCCGACGCCTATTCGTTACTACACCGTCCCGGCCGACACGGTGATACGCGTGCGCATGGACACCGAGTTGAACTCGGGCACGGCGCGCGTCGGCGACCGCTTCTCGGCGACGGTGACCGAGCCTGTCTACGGCGGCGGCAGCGGCGTGGACGTGATCCCGGTCGGCAGCAAGGTCTGGGGGCGCGTCACGACGGTGAGGCGCTCGGGGCGCAGGACGCCCGGCAGCATCAACGTCAGCTTCAATCAGGTCGAACTCCCGACGGGCGCGCGCCACGTCATCAACGGCTCGCTGACGAGCTTGCAGGCCGACAACGTGAACTCCGACAACGAGGGCACCGTCACCGGCCGCGGTAACCGCAAGCGCGACGCGGTCTTCATCGGCGGCGGCGCCGCGACCGGCGCCATCATCGGCGCCATCGCGGGCGGCGGCAAGGGCGCGGCCATCGGCATGATACTCGGCGGCGCGGCCGGCACCGGCGCGCGCGTCTACGAGAAGGAGCAGGAGGCCGAGGTGAAGTCGGGCACGGAGTTCGGCGTCATCCTCAACCGGGCCGTCTCGCTCCCCGAGTTCAGCCGGCAGTAAGTTATAACGGGTTCGGCGGCCCTCGCGGGAAGCCGGAACGGGGGAAGCCCGCAAGCGAAGGGGAGAGCGCGGGCGGGCTTCCTACCGAAATTTGAAAAGTCTTCTGAAAGGTAATCCAAGGGTTCGGTCGCCCCTGTCATAACGTAAGTGAGCGACCGCACAAGGAGAGGCCCGCTGCGAAGGGGAGAGCGCAGCGGGCCTCTTCTTTTCTGCCGTTGGCTATTTGCTGTTGGCCGTTAGCTCTTGGCCGATAGCGCCTCTTCCCTTCTGTAGACGAGGCGGCCGGCGACGATGGTGGCGACCGGGGCGCCGTGGAAAGTCCAGCCGTGGAAGGGCGTGTTGCGGCTCTTGGATTTGGAGCGCGAGGCGTCGAACGTCCAGCGCAGTTCGGGGTCGAGGACGGTCACGTCGCCGTGCGAGCCGGGGCTGAGCGTGCCGCGGCCTTCGAGGCGGAAGACGCGCGCGGGGTTGGTGGAGAAGAGTTCAACGAGACGTTCGAGCGTGACGCGCCCGCCGTGTACGAGGCGTTCGAGCGCGAGGCCGACGGCCGTCTCAAGCCCCGTGATGCCGAAGGCCGCGTGGTCGAACTCAAGCTCCTTCTCGTCGGCGTGGTGCGGCGCGTGGTCGGTGGCGACGGCGTCAACGGTGCCGTCGGCGATTGCTTCGAGTATGGCTTCGAGGTGTTCGGCCGAGCGCAGCGGCGGGTTCATCTTCGTGTTCGTGTCGAAGCCCTCGCAGGCCGCGTCCGTCAAAGTGAAGTGGTGCGGCGTGACTTCGCATGTCACCTCGGCGCCGCGCTCCTTGGCGCGGCGTACGGCCTCGATGGCGCCGCGCGTCGAGACGTGCGCGAGGTGTACGCGCGCACCCGTGAGTTCTGCGAGCGCGCAGTCGCGCATCGCGTCCGACTCTTCGGCGAGCGCCGCCCGCCCGCGAAGGCCGAGGCGCAGAGACCACTCGCCCTCGTGCATCACGCCCCCGGCCGCGAGCGTCGGGTCGTCGCAGTGATCCATCACCGTCAAGTCGAACCCGCGCGCGTACTCCATCGCGCGCCGCATCAGTCCGGGCGAAGGCACGGGGCGGCCGTCGTCCGTGACGGCGACAATGCCGGCGCGCAGCATCTCGCCCATCTCGGCCAGCTCCTCGCCCTTCGAGCCTTTCGTAATCGCGCCGACGGGGAAGACGTTCGCGAGCCCGGCGGCCTGCGACTGCTCGACGATGAAGCTCGTGACGGCGGGGTTGTCGTTGACGGGGTCTGTGTTGGGCATCGCGCAGACGGAGGTGAAGCCGCCCGCGACCGCCGCGGCCGCGCCCGTGGCAATGGTCTCCTTGTACTCCTGCCCCGGCTCGCGCAGGTGCGTGTGCAGGTCTATGAAGCCGGGCGCGACGATGAGCCCCGTCGCGTCGAAGACCTCCACGCCTTCGGGCTTTGATTCGCCGCTTCTTAAAAGTGCGGCGACGCGACCGTCTTCGATAAGAACGTCGCGGCCGCCGTTGACGCCCTGCGTCGGGTCAATCACGTAGCCGTTCGCAATCAGCAGTCTCATCTGTTCACTTGCCGTCCGAGCTGGCGGCGGTCGCGGCCGTGGTCAGCGGCTCGGGCTCGCTCTCAACCTTCGGCTGCGCAGCGGGAGTTGTCGTCACACCCTGTCCCCCGCCGAGCAGGTAGAGCACGGCCATGCGCACGGCGAGGCCGTTAGCGACCTGATCGAGGATGAGCGAGCGCGAGCCGTCGGCCACGTCCGACGCGATCTCGATGCCGCGGTTCATCGGGCCGGGGTGCATGACGATGGCGTCGGGCTTGGCGAGCGAGAGACGTTTCAGGTTGAGGCCGTAGTGGACTGCGTACTCGCGCAAGGATGGAAGGAAAGCCTTGTCCTGCCGCTCGCGCTGGATACGCAAGACCATGACGACATCCGCGCCCTCGACCGCCTCTTCAACGCGGCGCGCGACCGTCAAGTTCCCTTCACCCGTCAGCGCCGCGAACTCCGGCGGCGCGAGCGTGCCCGGCCCGGCGAGCGCGACAGTCGCGCCGAGCGTCGTCAGAAGGTGCGCGTTCGAGCGCGCGACGCGCGAGTGGAGTATATCGCCGAGGACGGCGACGCGAAGGCCGTCAAAGCCTCCCTTGTGCTGGCGTATGGTGAGCGCGTCGAGAAGCGCCTGCGTCGGGTGTTCGTGCGCGCCGTCGCCCGCGTTGACGACGCCCGCGCGGCAGACGCGCGCGAGCTGGTGCGGGGCGCCGGCCGAGGGGTGGCGTATGACGATGAGGTCGGGCGACATCGCTTCGAGGTTGCGCGCCGTGTCGAGCAGCGTCTCGCCCTTCGTGACGGAGGACGAAGAGGAGCTGATGTTGATAACGTCGGCGGAGAGTCGCTTGCCGGCGATCTCGAAGGAGGTGCGCGTGCGCGTCGAGGGCTCGAAGAAGAGGTTGATGACCGTTCGGCCGCGAAGCGTCGGGACTTTCTTTATCTCGCGCGCCGAGACTTCGCGGAAGGTCTCGGCCGTGTCGAGGAAGTGCGTGATCTCCTCGGCGCTCATCCCGCGTATCCCGAGCAAGTTTCGCTGCTTCAGCACGGCGTTCATCTTCTGCGGGCCCCGGTTCGCCCTTTCACGACCAAAGAAAAAGGCGGCCGTTGCCGGCCGCCTTCGTTACCCTTCTCCGCCCGCCGCGGGTCGCTCGACGATGGCGACTGCCTCCTCGCCGTCGAAATCGTCGAGCATCACCTTGATGATCTCGCTCTTCTTCGTCGGCACGTGCTTGCCGACGAAGTCGGCCTGAATGGGCAGCTCGCGGTGCTCCTTCCCGCGGTCTACGAGGACGGCGAGCTGGACGCGCCGGGGCCGCCCGAAGTCTATCAACTGGTCGAGCGCGGCGCGGATGGTGCGCCCCGTGTAGAGCACGTCGTCTATGAGCAGGACGTTGCGGCCCTCCACGTCAATCGGGAGGTCTGTGCGGTTGACGATGGGGTTGGCGCCGACGGTCGAGAGGTCGTCGCGGTAGAGCGTGATGTCGAGGACGCCGACGGGCGGGCGCTCGCCCTCGATGTCAGCGATCTTGTCGGCCAGACGGTGCGCGAGCGGGACGCCGCGCCGCTGTATGCCGACGAGGTACAGATGCCCCGCCCCGTGGTTCTCCTCCACGATCTCCGACGCCAAGCGGGCCAGCGCACGGTTAATCCGCATGCCGTCCATGATGCGCGCTTTCTCGACGAATTCCATCGGCGCGGATACTACCACAGAGCCCGTGGCCGATGGAAGGTTGTGCGGCCTCGATTCACGCCTTAACAGTCCCGCCGACGTACGCGCCCGCCGCTACCTCGACCCGGTGTCGGCGCGTCCGCAGCCTTCGGCCTCCTCCGCCCCGGCCATGCAGCGCAGCCTCTGCTTTGCCTTCTTTACGAGGTCGTCCGTACTCACTTCCCAGACGACGGCGCGATATTTCGAAGGCCACGTCTGGGAGGACGCGACCGCGACGGCCAAGTATCTCCCGTCGCCGTTGAACCTGCACAGCTTGATGAACCCGCGCTGCACGAGCCGGGCTGCCTCGTAGTTGCCTCTGAGGTCGTACATGGTGACGACGCTCTCCGTCTCCCCCACGCTGACGGCGGCCAGCACGTCGCCGCGCTGGCTGAGGGCGACCTTCTCGACCGCGTTGCTGTTCGCGAATGAGCGCGACTTCCAGCCCGCGATCTCAATCAACACGGCGGCCCCCTTGGGGCTCACGGTCGCGATAAGCCTGTCGTCGCCGCTGATCTGTGGCGTTTCATCTCCGAACGACGGCACCGGCCCGAGGCGCGCGCCGTCGGTCGTCCTGTAGACGAACCACGAGTAATCGCCGCCCTTAGCCTCGGACGGTGCCTCAAAGGTCATGAGGTACGAGCCGCGCGGGCTGAAGAGCAACTTCGACACACGCTTCGCGTCGCTCAGGATGACCCGCGGTGCGCCGCGGCCCTTGACCGGCTGCGCCAACAGCCGCCCGGAGGTGTTCACGTACGCGAGCAGTTCGCCGTCCGACGACAGCGCCGTCAGCGAGCGCCCCCGGTCGAAATCTTTGACGGTCGCGAGTTGAGCGTAGGCGTCGCCGTCGCGGCCGTAGAGGAGCAGTTCCTGCTGCTTCTCCTCCTTGGGCAGGACGGCCAGAGCACTGCCGTCGTCGCTGATGACCGCGACGCTCCCGGTCTTTTCGTTGAACGAGTCGGGGAGCGACACGTCCCTGCCTGTGAGCACGTGGCGGACGAAGCTCTTCCCGTCCTCGCCCCCGTAGACGACGTAGCGCCCGTCACTCAGCACCGGCCCCCACTCGTTGTTCACGTACGAGTGTATCGCGACGGTCTTCTCTTCTTCGCCCTTGGGGGGCACGGGCCAGAGCTGCTCGACTAACTCTTTGTCCTCGTCGGCGTCCGCGTAGCTGTCGGAGAAGAGCGCGTTGCTGTCGTTGAACATGAGCGAGAGGAATTTGCCCCTCGCGCGGGAGTTGGCGGTCGTCGTGTACCCACCCGCGCTCCATACTTCGTACAGCCGGCCGGACTTCGCATCCCCTTCGACGACCGCGAGGGCGCTGCCGCCGTCGAACGCGAGACCTTCCACGGGGCTCGATAGGGGGAGGTAGGCCGAAGGCTCGTAGGCCCCGAGCCGTCCGCGCCGCCAGACCGTCACCTGCCGGCCGGCGGCCGTGGCGAAGCGCGAGGCGAAGCCGGAGTTCGTAGCGTCGTCGGGCGCGACGGCCGTGACCTCGCCGGCCAGCGGGACGGTTGACCTCACGAGGTCGAAGTCCGCCTTCGTCGTGCCCTCGTACTCGTTCGGGCTTTCGGGCGGCTTCTCCTTCCCCTCGTCCGGGTCTTCGCCCTCGATGGCAAGGACGCGGTTCCGGGCCTCAATCTTCGCGCGCGCGTCGCTCCTCGTGCGGACGTTATACAGATTCCAGATGACGGCGCCGCCCATGCCCGCCGCGGCCAGCACGTCTCCGCGCGGGCTGAAGGCCACGTCCGACAGCGCGTCGAAGGCGTCGCCGAGGATGGCGATGCGGCTCGCCTTCTTGCCGGCCGCGTCTATGAACCAGAGCGTGACCGTGCCCCTGTAGTCGCGCGTCTCGTCCGGCGCGTCAATCTCGTCGCCGGTCTTGTGGTTCGCGGCGACGGCGACGTAGAGGCCGTCCGGGCTGATCGCGATCTTCTTGATAACGTCCTCCCCCTGCGAGTCGCTGGGCCTGTCGAGCAGATATTGATTCTTCACCTCGAACTCGCAGACGAGTTCGCCCGTCTCGGGCTTGAGAATTCGGACGTGGTTTGAGTCGGCGACGGCGACAAACTTCCCCTCCCGGCCGACGGCGTAGACCGCGCGGCCCGCGGCGAGCGGCAAGGGCTGCGCGCCGTCAAGCGGCTTGAGGTTTCCGGCGTCCAACAGACGCAGCGCGCGGCCTTCGCCTTCGACGGCCAGCGTGCCGGAATCCGGGCTGAGCGCGGCCGCGGCGGGCAGGCGCCGGCGCGCGCGCAGCGCCGGCAGCATCGCGAGGGCCGCCCGCACGGCCGTGTCGGCCTCGGTCGTCTTCGCGCCGACATCGGCCGCCCAGCGCACCGACTCGGCCGCCGCCTTGACGGACTCGCCGATCCGCCCGGCCCCGCCCTGCCGCAGGCGCTCCGACTCGCTGGCCGTCTCGCGCGACTTGGCCACGCCGTATTGCGTCCGCGCCACGTCCTCCGCGCGGCGGCGCAACGATTCGGCCTCGCGCGTCTTCTGCTCGGCGACGCGGCGCTTCTCCTCGGCCGCCTTCGTCGCGAGGGCTGCCGCCTCGGCGTCCTTCTGCGCCTTGGCCGACGCCTGCTCTGCCAGCACGCGCTTGGCCTCGGCGTCGGACGCTTTTTGATCCGCCTCGGCGGCCCTCGCGTCGGCCGTTTTGATGCGCTCGGTAGCCGCGCGCTCCGCGGCCAGTGCCTTCTCGCCGGCCCTGCGCACGTCGCCGTCCAACTTCATTCCGTAGATGAGCCCCGCGCCGATGGCCGCGGCAAGGATGAGGAAGACGGCGAGCGCGCCGTTGCGGTAGCGCCGCAAGCGGTCTTTGCTTTTGGTGTAGGTGGCCACCTCCAGAATGCCTTCGATCACCTCGTCCGAAGGGCCGCCGTCGGGCAGGAGCGCCGCGGCGCCCTCGCGCACGCGAG
The DNA here is from genome assembly GCA_035248785.1 of Pyrinomonadaceae bacterium. Taxonomy (GTDB): domain Bacteria; phylum Acidobacteriota; class Blastocatellia; order Pyrinomonadales; family Pyrinomonadaceae; genus QHXN01. Next base: position 48,055 of record DATFHD010000082.1, read on the forward strand.
TCTTCTTGCTCACGTAAGGCGACCATGCCACGCCCTCCCAGCGCGTTAACTCCTGCTCGTCGCGGTCGAAGCTTATCGGCACGATACGCAGCGTGCTGTTCGCGTCCGTGAACTCCTTCAGCTCGCGCGCGATGTATCTCGGCGATTCGAACGCTTTCGGAGTGCCCACGAAGATGAGCATCTTCGCCGCCCTTATCTTGCGGCACAGCCCCGGCGGCAACTCTCCCGGCTCTTCCGCCGCGGCGGCCGCGCCCTCGTCGGCGCGCTCCTCGCTCGCGTCCGTCCCCTTGTGGTCGGTGAAGCAGGAGTAGCCCTTATCCGTCAGCTTTTTGTCGAGGCGGCGCACGTAGTCGCCGCCGTCGCCGCGTGAGTAGGAGATGAAGATGTCGTCGCCCAGTAGCGAGCCGAAGAAGTTCATGTCGTGAGCCCTCCAAGGGGTCGGAGTCGCGGTCACGGTCGCGTTTGTCGTCGCCGCGCGTCGGGGTCTGCACGCGCGTAAGTCAGGCGCGATTATAGACGCGCCATCCTTAACAATATGACGTAAACCGTCGAATCATTTCGGGCCGCACGCCGCGCGCGCCCGTAGCTTACCGGAGTGTTTTGCCGCCGCTCCGTCTCATCTGCCGCGGCGGACGAGGCTTGAGACGACGGCGACGAGTTCGGCGAGTTCGACGGGCTTGGGGACGTGCATGTGGTAGCCGGCGCGGAGCGCTTGGAGGCGGTCTTCGGTGCGTGCGTAGGCCGTGAGGGCGATGGCCGGCACGCGCCCGCCCTGTTCGGCGGGTCGGGCGCGGATTTTGCGGACGAGCTGGTAGCCGTCCTCGTCGGGCATGCCGATGTCGCTGATGAGCACGTCGGGCACCGCCGCGTCGAGCGCGGCCAGCGCCTCTGGGGCGGAGCGCGCGGCCGAGACCTCGGCGCCGCATTGTGTGAGCCCGACCCTCAGCATCTCAAGCGTGTCGGGCTCGTCGTCCACGACGAGAATCTTCACGCCGTCGAGCCGTTCGGGGCCTTCGTAAGAGGGCAGCGTGTCGTGCGCCGCGGCGGGGCGAGCGGGCTCGCTCGCCTCTTCGGGGAGGAAGGGCGCGATGGGCAGTTGAACCGTGAAGGTCGCGCCGCGCCCTTCGCCCGGGCTTTCGGCGCGCACAGTCCCGCCGTGCAGCTCTACGAGGTGGCGGACGATGGCGAGCCCGAGTCCTAACCCGCCGTGCTGGCGGCTGATGCGCTGGTCTGCCTGACGGAAGCGGTCGAAGACGTAGGGCAGAAAGTCCGCGGGGATGCCCGCGCCGTCGTCGCTGACGGCGATCTCGATGTGCGAGTTGACGCGTTCGAGTCGCACCTCTACGCTGCCGCCGCGCTGCGTGAACTTGATGGCGTTCGAGAGCAGGTTCCAGACGACCTGCTGAAGTCTTACGGGGTCGCCGACGACCGAGACGACGCCCGCGTCAATCAACTTCAGCACGCGCACGCCCTTCGAGTCGGCCGCGGGGCCGAGCGCTCCGACCGCGGCCTCGATGAAGGAGTTCGGGTCTACGGGCCGCACGTCCAGACGCAGCTTGCCCGTGATGATGCGCGACACGTCGAGCAGGTCGTCTATCAGTTGCGCCTGCGCGCGCGCGTTGCGCTCGATGGTCTCGTAGACGCTCTCCTTGCTCGTGCCTTCGAGCAGCCCCGTGCGGAGCATGTGCGACCAGCCGAGGATGGCCGTGAGCGGCGTGCGCAGCTCGTGCGAGAGCGTGGCGAGGAACTCGTCTTTGAGGCGCGAAGCCTCACGCGCCTCGCGGTAGAGTCGCTCGTTCTCCAAGGCCGCCCGTTCGGCCTGCTCGCGCTCGCGCCGCGCCGTCTCGAAGAGCCGCGCGTTGTCCATCGTGATGGCGGTCTGCGCGGCGATGCCTGCGACGATGCGCTCGTGGCGCTCGGTGAAGACGCCGGGGTCGGGGTGGCCGAAGAAGAGCCCGCCGATGACATCGCCCGAGCGCGAGATGACCGGCACGGCGAGGTAACTGACGACGGGCAGGTGCCCCTCGGGCATCCCGTAGTAGGGAGAGTTACGGCCGTAGCGCGGGTCTTGCCGCACGTCGTCGCTGCGTATGATTCCTTCGCCGCGGAAGGTCGGGCCGAAGAGGTCTGTGTTGCGCGGCATGGGGAAGTGTGCGAACGCCTCGCGCGGCACGCCCGAGAGCGTGTAGAGCATGTACCACGCGCCGCTCTCGTCCAGAACGTTGTAGAAGAAGGAGCCGAAGCGCGCGCCCGTCAATTCCGTCGCCGCGTCTGTGACGGCCTGCACGAGGCGCTGCTGGTCGAGCTCGCCCGAGAGGAGCTGGCCGAGGCGGTTGATGGTCTCCGTCTCTTCGCGCGCCTCCTGCGCCTCGCGCAGCGCGCGCTTGAGGGCCGCGTCGGCGCGCTTACGTTCGCTGATGTCGCGCGCGATCTTGGACGCCCCGAGAATCTTGCCGCCCGGCCCCTTGATGGGCGAGACGGTGAGCGAGATGTCCACGCGCGTCCCGTCCTTGCGCATGCGAACGGTCTCGTAGTGCTCGATGCGCTCGCCGCGGCGGATGCGCGAGAGGATTTCGAACTCCTCGCTGATTAACTCTTCGGGGATGATGATGGTGATGGGGCTGCCGATGACCTCCTCAGGGGTGTAGCCGAAGATGTGCTCGGCCCCGCGGTTCCAGCTCTGGATGATGCCTTCGAGGCTCTTGCTGATGACGGCGTCGTCGGCCGACTCGATGATGGCCGACAGCCAGTAGGGCGCCACGTCCGCGTCGGGGATGCGCGCGCTGATGAGGTTCGCGTCGTCTTCGGGCCGGTCGGTGCGGGTCGGGTCAATGGGCATGGCTCGAACTCGTCGGGAGAGAGTCTGCGTCTCGTCTGAAAAGTCGGCGTTGTAGGGGTTGCTGCCTCGCGGCGTGTGGGATTATACAGAGGCGATGCGCCGAACGCTACGACCGCTCACTGCGAACCGCTTTGCCGACGCCACCGCCGCGGGACTATCATGCCGACTCGTTGACAGAACAAGTCCTGTGCGCTTTTTTTGAGCCACGGCGGACGAAACAGACGGAGGAAACCCGAGCGTGTCACAGACCTGCCGGCCCCTGAACGCGGCGACCATCGTACTTCTCTTCCTGCTCTCGGCCGCGGCGCAGGCGCAGACGCCCGCGCCCACGCCGTCGCAGGGAGCCGACGCCGTGCGCGCGCGCTACACGAAGTACGAGTACCGCGTCCCCATGCGCGACGGCGCGCGACTCTTCACCGCGGTCTACGTGCCGAAGGACGCTTCGCAGAAGTACCCGTTCCTGCTGACGCGCACGCCCTACAGCATCGCGCCCTACGGCGTGGACAACTACCGCGCGTCGCTCGGCCCTTCGGAGAGCTTCGAAAAGGAAGGCTTCATCTTCGTCTATCAGGACGCGCGCGGCCGCTACATGTCCGAGGGCGAGTTCCAACAGGTTCGCCCTTACGTTCCCAACAAGCGCGGGCCGAAGGACGTGGACGAGTCAACCGACACGTACGACACCATCGAGTGGCTTCTGAAGAACGTGCCGAACAACAACGGGCGCGTCGGGATGGTCGGCATCTCGCAGCCCGGCTTCCACGTCGCGGCCTCCATCATCAACTCGCACCCCGCGCTCAAGGCCGCCTCGCCGCAGGCGCCGACCGCCGACTACTACATGGGCGACGACGTGTACCACAACGGCGCCTTCATGCTCGCGGCCAACTTTGGCTTCTACTCATCCTTCGTCCCGCGCCGCGACGGGCCCGAGCCGCCGCGCCAGCGCACGCCCTTCGACTACGACACGCCCGACGCGTACGAGTTCTACTTGAACATGGGGCCGCTGGCGACCGCCAACGAGCGCTTGCTCGGCGGCGAGGCGCGCTACTGGCAGGAGATCATAGACCACACGACTTACGACGACTTCTGGAAGCAGCGCTCGCTCTGGAAGTTTATGACGGGCGTCCGCTGCGCGGTGCTCAACGTCGGCGGCTGGTTCGACGCCGAAGACCCGCTCGGGCCGCTGCGCGTCTACCGCTCTGTTGAGGAGAAGAACGCGGGCACCGTCAACATGCTCGTGATGGGGCCTTGGCGCCACGGCGGCTGGGCGCGCGACGCGGGCGAGAGCCTTGGCAACCTCAACTTCGCCGTCCGCACGGGCGAGTTTTTCCGCGAGCAGATACAGTTCCCCTTCTTCATGCACTATTTGAAGGACAAGCCCGCAGACCTGCCCGAGGCGTTCATGTTCATGACGGGGATGAACGAGTGGCGGCGCGAGACGGAGTGGCCGCCGCGGAATGTGAAACCTCTGACGCTCTACTTCGGCGCGGGCGGCTCGCTCGGCGCGCAGGCACCGGCCGACAACAATGAGACGGCTTTCGACGAATATCTGAGCGACCCTAATCGGCCCGTCCCCTTCCTCGGCTACGTCGTCGGCGGGATGACGAACGACTACATCACAGAAGACCAGCGCTTCGCCTCCGAGCGCCCCGACGTGCTGACATATGAGACCGCGCCGCTCGACGAAGACCTCGTCATCGCCGGCCCCGTCAAGGTTTCTCTCAACGTCTCGACGACGGGCACGGACTCTGACTTCGTCGTCAAGCTCGTTGACGTTTACCCGTCCGCGTACCCGCAGCCCGACGCGCCTGAAGGCCAGCGCCAGCCGCCGAACTACGTGCGCATGGGCGGCTACCAGCAGCTCGTGCGCGGCGAGCCCTTTCGCGGCAAGTTCCGCGAGAGCTTCGAGCGCCCCGTGCCGTTCGTGCCGGGCAGGCCCGCGCGCATCGAGTTCGAGATGCCGGATGTCTACCACGCCTTCCGGCGCGGCCACCGCGTCATGGTGCAGGTGCAGTCGAGCTGGTTCCCGCTCGTGGACAGGAACCCGCAGAAGTTCATGGAGATTCCGCGCGCGACGCCCGCCGACTTTCATAAGGCGACCGAGCGCGTCTACCGCACGCGCTCGCTCAACTCCAACGTCACAGTCCTCGTCGAACAGGGCACCCTGCGAACGATGGAACCGAACAGATGAGGAAGTGACACAACCCCGCCCTCGACGCCCGCGCGCCGCCTCGACAATGCTCCGCGCGGGCCGCAAAATTTAAGCGGCGCCAAAAGGGCAAGGGGTTTATGCGTTCGACCGTCAACAGCTATCTTGACGATTATTTGAAGCGCGGGGGCGAGACGGCCTTCGCGCACAGGCGCGGGCTGCGTCTGGCACGCTGGTCTTACGCGCGCGTGGCCGAGACGGCGCGACGCTTCGCGCGCGAGTTGGAGGCGCGCGGCGTCTCGAAGGGCGAGCGCGTCATGCTCTGGGCTGCGAACGGGCCGGAGTGGGTCGCGGCCTTCTTCGGCTGCGCGCTGCGGGGCGCCGTCGTCGTCCCACTCGACCTTGAGAGCGCGCCCGACTTCGTCTCGCGCGTCCGCGCGCAGACGAAGGCCGTGCTGCTGCTCGTCAGTTCGGAGACGCGGCGCCACGCGGCCGCGCTCGACACGTCCACGCTCGCGCTCGAAGAACTTGAAGAGACCGTTGCGCGCCATTCGGCCGAGCCCTTCGACGCTTCAGACATCGGCTCGGACGATCTTCTCGAAATCATCTACACTTCGGGGACGACGGCCGAGCCGCGCGGCGTCTGCCTCACGCACCGCAACCTGCTCGCCAACCTCGCGCCGCTCGAAGAGGAGGTGCAGAAGTACCTTCGCTGGGAGCGTCTCTTTCACCCGATTCGCTTCCTCTGCCTGCTTCCGCTCAGCCACGTCTTCGGCCAGTTCATGGGCATCCTCGTCCCGCAACTCCTCGGCGGCGAAGTCATCTTCCAAGACTCGCTCAACCCTTCGGAGATTGCCCTGACGATAAAGAGCCGGCGCGTCTCAGTCGTCGTCACCGTCCCGCGCCTCTTAGCCACTTTGCGCGAGCACGTCGAGCGCCGCGAGTCTTCGCGCGGACGTGAAAGTGATTTGAAGCGTAGACTCCGACAGGCGGAGGGCGCGCACCCGCTCAAGCGCTTCTGGCTATTCCGTCGCGTCCACCGCTACTTCGGCTGGAAGTTCTGGGCCTTCGTCACGGGCGGCGCGACGCTCGAAGCCGAGACCGAGACCTTCTGGCGCCGCGCGGGCTTCGCGGTCGTACAGGGCTACGGCATGACGGAGACGGCGTCGCTCGTCACCGTCAACCACCCTTTCAAGACCGGCCGCGGCTCAATCGGAAAACTCTTGCCCGGCCAAGAGCTAAAGCTCGACGAGACGGGCGAGATTCTCGTGCGCGGCGCAAACGTCTCGCCCGGCTACTGGCGCGGCGAAGGCGCTGAACCGCTCTCCGACGGCGGCTGGCTCCGCACGGGCGACCTCGGCGAGATGGACGAGGCGGGCAACATCTACTTCCGCGGACGCAAGAAGGACGTGATCGTCACCGCGGCGGGACTGAACGTCTACCCCGAAGACATCGAGGCCGCGCTCAACCGCCAGCCGGAGGTGAAGCTCTCGGCCGTCGTCGGCATCGAAGGCCCGCGCGGCCCCGAACCGCTCGCAGTCCTCATCTTGAAGGACGCCGCTTCAGACCCCGCCGCGGCCATCGAACGCGCCAACACCGCGCTCGCGCGACACCAGCACGTGCGGCGCTGGACGGTCTGGCCCGACGCAGACTTCCCGCGCACGCCCACGCAGAAGGTTCGCAAGCGCGACATCCTCGAATGCGTCGGCGCGAACGGCGCGAAGAAGAACGGCAACGCCAACGGACGACACTCGCACGCCGCCGCAGGAAACGGTCTGAATGATGAGAGTGCCGCCGTCGAAAATTCAACGCTCGTCACTCATCAATCATCACTCGACCCTTCCTCGCTCATCGCCACGCTCGCCGCGCGCGTGGGCGGCGCGTCGCCCGCTTCACTAAAAGCTTCGGCCAGCCTCTCGACGGACTTGAAGCTCGACTCGCTCGGCCGCGTCGAATTGTTGAGCGCGCTCGAAGACCGTTACCAGATTGAGATTGACGAGGCGAGCTTCACCGCCGCGACGACCGTCGCGGACGTGGAGCGCATCGTGAGCGAGGGCGGCGGGCTCGCCGAGGAGTCCGCGCAGTACCCTTACCCCAACTGGACGCAGACCGCGCCCGTGCGCTGGTTGCGCGTCGCCATCTTCTACGCGGTCGTGCTGCCCATCACGTCCCTGCTCTGCTGGGCGCGCGTGCGCGGCCGCGATAACTTGCGCGACCTGCGCGGCCCTGCGCTCTTCGTCTCAAACCACATCACGTACTTCGACCACGCGCTCATCCTCTCGGCCCTGCCCGGGCGCTTCCGACGCCGGCTCGCCATCGCGCAGGAGGGCGAGCGCCTGCGCTGGTGGCGCAAGCCTCCCGAGGGAACGCCGTGGCACAGACGATTGCGCTGGCTCGCGCAGTACTTCCTCGTCGTGCTCATCTTCAACACCTTCTCTTTGCCGAAGGCGAGCGGCTTCCGGCGCAGCTTCGCATACGCGGGCGAGTCGGTTGACCGCGGCTACAGCCTGCTCGTCTTCCCCGAAGGCATACGCGCCGACGCGCCCGGCATGAGCCCCTTCCGCGGCGGCATCGGCGTCCTCGCCGCGAAGCTCGGCCTGCCGGTCGTCCCCGTCCGCATAGACGGCCTGCTCGAACTCAAGCTTTCGGGGCGCCGCGGCTTCACCGCGCCCCACAACGTCACCATCCGCTTGGGCCACCCCGTCACCTACGCCGCCGACGAAGACCCCACGAAGATTACCGCCGACCTTGAGCGGAGAGTGAAAGAGATAGGAGATGAGTAGACAGTAGTCAGTAGACTGTAGGCTCCGCTCTGCTGACGTTGTTGTTGACATCAGGGCTGTCCGTCAATGCAGGCTTTCTACTGACTACTGACTACTGTCTACTGTCTACTTCTTCCATTCTTTTGACACCCTTTCCGCCGCTCTGTTACGCTCAAGCCGCTCTTAGCGCACTTCCCCCGGACAGCGTCCACGTCCGATGCTCTATCGCTCGCTGCTGCGACCCCTGCTCTTCAAGTTGCCGCCGGAGACGGCCCACGAGTTCGCACTTCACGCGCTCTCGCACGGCCCCGGCGCGTGGGCGTTGCGGCGTGCGGCGGGCGCGTCGCGGCAACAGTTCGGAGAGCTGCGACGCTTCGGCCTGAGCTTCCGTAACCCGGTCGGGCTCGCCGCGGGCTTCGACAAGAACGGCGTGGCGACGCGGCAGCTCGCCGCGCTCGGCTTCGGCTTCATAGAGGTCGGCACGGTCACGCGCCTCGCGCAGCCCGGCAACCCCAAGCCAAGGCTCTTCCGACTGCCGCTCGACCGCGCGCTCGTCAACCGGCAGGGTTTCAATAACGAAGGCGCCGAAGCCCTCGCACGCCGCCTCGAAGGTTCAAAGCCCGACTGCGTGCTCGGCGTCAACATCGGCAAGAGCCGCGTCGTCCCCGTCGAGGATGCCGTCCCGGATTACCTCGCGAGCTTCGAGACCGTCCGGCGCGTCGCCGACTACGTCACCGTCAACGTCAGCTCGCCGAACACGCCGGGCCTGCGCGAGCTACAGCGCGCAGACCTTCTCTCGGCGCTGCTCGGCGCGCTACAGCGTCGCAACCGCGAGCTTGCGTTGGCGGAAGGGCGCGCACCGCTCCCGCTGCTCGTCAAGGTCGCGCCCGACCTCGGCGCGGGCGAGCTTGAGCTGACCGTCGGCGCGGCCGTTGGCGCTGGCGTCGCAGGCATCATCGCGACGAACACGACGACCGCGCGCGACGGCCTTCGCACCGACGCCGCGCGCGTCGAATCGTTCGGTCAGGGCGGACTGAGCGGCGCGCCCCTGCGCGAACGCTCCACGCGCGTCGTCGCCGCGCTCCGTCTCCTGACGCGCGGCGCGGTCGAGATCGTCGGCGTCGGCGGCGTCTTCACGGCCGAAGACGCTTGGGAGAAAATCTGCGCCGGGGCGAGTCTCGCGCAGCTCTACACGGGCTTCATCTACGAAGGCCCGGCGGTCGTCCGACACATTAACGAGGGGCTGGCCGCGCTCCTCGAACAGAACGGCTTTCGCACACTCGACGAGGCCATCGGCTGCCGCGCGGACGAGTACGCCGCAATCTGACTTTTCAGAAGGAGGACGAAGATGACGACCGGCGTTTCCGAAACTGTCTCGGCGAAGGAGAAGCTGATCGTGGCGCTCGACGTGGAGAGCGCCGACGAGGCGCGGCGGCTGTTCCGAGAACTGCGCGACGCGGCGGGCATGTTCAAGGTCGGCTCGCAGCTCTTCCCTTCCGCCGGCCCCGAGTTCGTCCGCGAGATCGTCGCGGACGGCGCGCGCGTCTTCCTCGACCTCAAGTTCCACGACATCCCTGCGACGGTCGCCGCGGCCGCGCGCCGCGCCGTCCAACTCGGCGTGCGACTCTTCAACATACACGCCGCGGGCGGCTCGGAGATGATGCGGCGCGCGGCCGACGCGACCGCTGACGAGGCCGCGCGGCTCGGCGTCGAGCGCCCGAGTCTCATCGGCGTCACCGTGTTGACGAGTCTGGACGCGGCGGCGCTCGCGGAGACGGGCGTCGCGGCCGCGTCGGTCGAAGAGCAGGTGCGTCGCCTCGCGCGACTCGCCGACGCGAGCGGCCTCGACGGCGTCGTCGCCTCGCCGCACGAGATAGCGCCCGTCCGCGATGAAGTCAAACGCGAAGGCTTCCTCGTCGTCACGCCCGGCGTCAGCGCTTCGGGCTCGGCCTACGACGACCAGAAGCGCGTCATGTCGCCCTCGGCCGCCATCCGCGCGGGCGCTGACTTCATCGTCGTCGGCCGCGCCATCCTCAAAGCCCCCGACCCGGCCGCCGCCGTCCGCGCCGTCGTCTCGGAGATGGAGAAGTCGTAAGACGGCGGACGGCGATGACTGTCGAGTATCGCAAAGAGGGGAGCGGCCCGGCGTTCGTCTACGTCTGCGGCATCGAGGGGACGGGGCGGCTCTTCTACAAGCAGGCCGCAGACCTCGCGCGCGACCACACCGTCGTCTCGTTCGCGCTGCGAGGCGAGGGGCGTTACGCGCTGCCGCGGCTGGTGGAGGATTTGACTTGGGTTCTGCGCGAAGTCGGCGGCGGGCCCGCGACCGTGCTGGGCGAGTCGTTCGGCGGGCTTTTGACGTTGGCGACGGCGCTCGAACGCCCCGAGTTGTTCGGGCGGATGATACTCGTCAACACGTTCCCGCACTTCCGCCAGCGCGCGAAGATTCATCTGGGCTGCGCGCTCTTCGGCGCCTTCTACCCGATGATGAAGGCGCACCGGACGCGCGCCGCACGCACCGTCCTCTTCAGCCCCGACGTGCCGGAAGAGGACAGGCAGATCTTCCGCCAGCACACGCGCGTCGTCCCCCGCGATGGCTACGTCTCGCGGATGCGCATCATACGCGACACGGACTTGCGGCCGCGTCTCGGCGAGATTGACGTGCCCGCGCTCGTCGTCGCAGGCACGGCCGACCGCCTGCTCGACAGCGTCTCGGCCGCGCGCCTGATGGCGGAAAAGTTGCCGCGCGCGCGACTCAAGCTGCTCGAAGGCACGGGGCACGTCGCGCTACTCTCGGAGCGCGTGCGCGTCCGCGAATGGTTGGACGAGTTCGACGGTTTGTGAGCCGAAAGGCTCGGAGGTTTGTGAGCCGCGGCCGTAAGGTTTGGGTTCGCGCCGCGTTCTTGAAGCGACTGCGCGGAACGCGTGCGGGCGCGGCGCGTGTAAAGTAGGGCGGCTCGGCGTTTGTCGCGCGCGGGCGTTATTTGCGAAGATGTGAACAGTTAATCAGGGGGGACGAACTCTTTTGGGTCTGGGCTCGCGTGCGAAGTGGTTTTTGACGGCGGCGTTGCTGGCCGTGCTCTGCCTGTGCGGCGCCGGGGCGCACGCGCGGCAGGCGCGCGTGGACGCGGCGGCGGTGCCCTTCTCGCAGGCGCCCTACGTGGTCGGCGAGCGACTGACCTACACCGTCGCCTTCTCGAACTTCCCCACGGCCGCGCACGTCCAGCTCGAAGTAGTCAACCGCGGCCAGCTCTACGGCCGCGAAGGCGTCGAGCTGCGCGCGCACGCAGAGACCATCGGCGTCGTCTCGGCCGCGCTCTACGCGCTCAACAACAGCTACGCCACCTTCGTTGACCCGACGAACGGGCTGCCCTACCGCGTCTGGCAGTCAATACGCGAGGGCTCGCGCGTGCAGGACGTGACGCTGGACTACAACACGCCGGCCGCAGACACCGCGCTGACCTCGAAGAAGGAGGCGGTCGTCGCCGGCACCGCCTACGACCTGCTCTCGGCGCTCTACCGCCTGCGCGCGATGCCGCTCGCGCCGGGCTTCACCTACACGCTGCCCGTGCGCAACGGCGAGACGTTCTACAACGCCGAAGTCAAGGTCATCGGTCACGAGACCATCAAGACCAACGTCGGCTCGACCAACGCCCTCGTCGCGCAGGTGCGCGTGCGCGACGACCGGGACGCGGACGACTACCGCCCGCGCATCTACTTCACGGACGACGAGCGGCACGTCCCCGTGCTCATCACCGCGCGCCACCGCGCCGGGGAGATTCGCGTCGAGCTTGCGAGCGCCGAGATGCTTTCGGCGCCCACGGCGCCCGTCGCCAACGCGACGCCCGCGCCGACGCCGCAGACGACCATCCCGCTCCCGCCCGGCACTCTTCAAGGCAACGCGCGGCCCGGCACGAACCCGCCCGCGAACACCGCGACGAACCCTCCCCCGGCCGCGGCGGCACCCGCCGAGCTTCCCTTCAAGCCGGGCGAGCAGTTGAACTTCAACTTCTTCCTCGGCGCCAGCACGCAGCCCGTGGGCACTGCCTCGTTCCTCGTGCGCGCGCGACAGAAGTACTTCAACCGCGACGGGCTTCTGCTCACGGCCGCCTTGCAGACTACGGGGCCGGGGCAGACGCTCTTCCCCGTCAGCGACCAGATAAGCTCTTACGTCGAGCCTTCGACCGTGCTCCCCTTCCGCACCGAGTTGGCCTTGCAGGAGGGCAAGCGGCGCGCGCGCTTCGTCGTCTCGCCCGACCCGGCCACGGGCGCGGCGCTCTTCGAGGACGGGACGCGCGTCGAGGCGCCGGTCGGCACGCACGACCTGCTCTCGGTCTTCTACGCGCTGCGCTCGTTCGACCTCACGCCGGGCAAGCGCACGACCGTCTCGCTGCTCGTCAACAAGCGCCCGCGACTGCTCTACATCACGGCGCTCAGGCCGGGCGCCATCCAACTCGGCGGCCAGACGATTCCGGCCGTCGAGCTCTCGCTCACCACCAGCGACCCGAACGCAGACCGCTTCGCGCTTCGCCTCTGGGTCAGCACAGACCGGCGGCGGCTCCCGCTCCGCCTGACCGCGCAGACGCCGCTCGGCCCCGTCCGCGCAGACCTCGCCATCATCCCGACGACGCTTCAATAACGACGCCCGCCCGTTCGGCAATTAACGCGGGGCACAGTTTTTGTTAAGACTCGTCCCGGGTCGCCTTTGTGGGGAGGATTCCGCAACCGCCCGGGGCGCCGAGGGAGAATTTTCGCCCTCAGATGAAATTGAAATCTATTTTCAACTGGGGTATAGTCTTGGTTGTCGGCGGCCGGCACTTCCCCGCCGCGCTTATCTTGAACCCGTCATCATCCGTTGAGCTTATGAGCATCGCCTACGCTGAACTCGAACTCGGAAACGAACTACGCGGACGCGCCGACTCTTTCGACCCGGCCACCGTCTCGCTCGACCGCCTGCGCATGGGCGCCGACGCGCGCGTGCTCGCGGTCGGGGGCGAGGGCTCGGTCGCGCGCCGCCTGATGGAGATGGGCGTCGTGCCCGGCGCGCCCGTCCGCGTCGTCAAGGCCGCGCCGCTCGGCGACCCGCTCGAAGTGCGCGTGCGCAACTACCACCTTGCGCTCCGCCGCAGCGAGGCGCAGACGATCTCGGTAGTGTTGAGTGACAAGTAAGCTGTTAGCTGTTGGCTGTTAGCTTCTAGCTCAAACCTGCTCCGACCCGAGAGGGTTGCAGCTAACAGCTAATAGCCAGCAGCCAACAGCTTTTCCTATGAGCAGTATCCTCGAATCCCCCCCGCGGACGGACACACACGAAGGCGCGGGCCGCGAAGCGGGGCAGTTGGTCGTCGCGCTGGCCGGCAACCCGAACGCGGGCAAGACGAGCCTCTTCAACGCCCTCACAGGACTCCGCCAGAAGGTCGCGAACTACCCCGGCGTCACGGTCGAGCGCAAGGAGGGCGTCTGGACGCTCTCGGCTGAACTCCCGCCCGCGCGGCTCGTAGACCTCCCCGGCCTCTACAGCCTCGAAGCCGCCTCGATTGACGAAGAGATCGCGCGCGACGTTATCACCGGCCGCATGGAAGGCACGCCCGCGCCCGACGTTATCGTCGCGGTCGTGGACGCGACCAACCTCGAACGCAACCTCTACCTCGTCACGCAACTCCTCGAAGCCGGCCGCCCCGTCGTCATCGCGCTCTCGATGGTTGACCTCGCGGAGCGCGCGAAGATTGAGATTGACGCCGAACGCTTGGGCAAGGCGCTCGGCGTCCGCGTCGTCGCCGTGACGGCGAAGCAGCGGCGCGGCTTGGACGAGTTGGGGCGGGCCGTGCTCGACGCAGTGGGCGAACGTCCCACGGGCGCGAAGTGGCGTCTGTCGCAGCGCGCCGAGACGGAAGTCCGGCGCCTCTACGCGGCGGGCGCCGAGAGCCGCGAGGAGGCTCTGCGCGACCTCTACTCGGAAGAACTGCCCGCAGACCCCGAGCGGCGCGAGGCGGTCGAGGCCGCGCGCGAACGTCTTTCAAAGGCCGACCCGCGCTGGTGGCAGGAGCCGCTGACGGCTCGCTACCGCTGGATAGAAGAGGTCACGGAGGGCGCCGTACGCGGCGCGCGCTCCGAGCGCCCCGGCGCGACCGAGCGCATAGACCGGCTCGTTACGCACAAGTTCTTCGGCCCCCTCATCCTGCTCGTCGTGATGGCCGTCGTCTTTCAGGCCATCTTCTCTTGGGCGACGCTGCCGATGGACTTGATTGACCGCGGCTTCGGCGTGCTCGGCGAGTGGACGCGCGCGCAGATGCCGGCCGGACTTCTGACAGACCTCTTGGTTGACGGCGTCATCGCGGGCGTCGGCGGCGTGCTCGTCTTCCTGCCGCAGATACTCCTCCTCTTCTTCTTCATCGCGCTTCTTGAAGACAGCGGCTACATGTCGCGCGCGGCGTTTCTGATGGACAGGCTGATGCGCGGCGTCGGCCTGCACGGCAAGGCTTTCATGCCTTTGCTTTCGAGCTTCGCCTGCGCCATCCCCGGCATCATGGCGACGCGCACTATCGAGAACCCGAAAGACCGTCTGGCGACCATCCTCATCGCGCCCTTCATGTCCTGCTCTGCGCGGCTGCCGGTCTACACGCTGATGATCGCGGCCTTCTTCACGGACAAGAAGCTCTTCGGCTTCCTCTCGGTCGGCGCGCTGCTGATACTTTCGATGTACCTGCTCGGCATTCTCGTCGGCATCGCGGTGGCGTGGATTCTGAAGCACACGCTTCTGAAGGCGCCGCCGCCGCCGCTCGTCCTTGAGCTTCCGCCCTACCGCGTGCCGAACTTCGTTAACATCGCGCAGACGATGCGCAGTCGCTCTTGGCTCTTCGTCAAGCGCGCGGGGACGGTGATTCTGACCATCTCGATTCTGCTCTGGGCGCTGATGACCTTCCCGCGCTCGGAGGTGAAGCCCCTGCCCGACGCGCAGGAGGGCGCGGCCGTGCAGGCGATGCGCGAGACGGGCGTCGAGGCGAAGGGCGAGCCCGCGCCCGAGACGGCGAAAGGGGGCGACGCCGCGGACGAGGGCGAGCAACTTAAACAGAGCTACGCGGGACGGCTCGGACACCTGCTTGAGCCGGCCATCGCGCCGCTCGGCTTCGACTGGAAGATGGGCATCGGCCTCGTCGCCTCGTTCGCGGCGCGCGAGACGATAGTCTCGACGCTCTCCATCGTCTACAACGTCGGCAAGGACGCCGACGCCGAATCGCCCTCGCTCATCGAGGCCGTGCGCAACGCCAAACGCCCCGACGGCAGTCCCGCGTGGACGCCGCTCGTCGCAGTCTCGATGATGGTCTTCTTCGTGTTGGCGTGCCAGTGCATGTCCACGGTCGCGGTCGTCAGGCGCGAGACTAACTCTTGGCGCTGGCCGCTCTTCATGGTGGCCTACATGCTGGTTATCGCCTACGTCGCGTCGTTCGTCACGTATCAGGGCGGGCGGCTGCTGGGTCTGGGTTAGAGGTTTATGAAGTTCGACTGGCAGACCGTCGCAGTTGCGCTAATCGTCGCGGGCGCGCTGCTCTACGTCGCGCGCCGCGCGCTCGCGCGCCTGCGCTCGTTCAGGACGAAGGGCGGCTCGTCCTGCGCGACCGGCTGCGGCAACTGTGGCGACGTTGACGCCCCGCTGCGGCAGACGAATGTGCTGACCACTATCGGCCGCACGAAGAAATAGGTCGGTATTAGCTGGGGGCGCGGGACACCCTACAGCCCGCCATGAGCGCGTCAGCGCGAAGACAAAGGAGCGCCGTCACTCAAGGTTGAGTGTCGGCGCTTCCAGCAATGGCCGGCTTTTTTACAGCGTGAAGTTGAAGGTGAGGTAGCCGCTGACGCGGACGGTCTGGCCGTCTATGACTGTCGGGTTGAACTTCCAGCGTCGCGCCGCCTCGATGGCGGCCTGCTGCAACTGCGCCGGCCCATCGGCCCGCGAGATGGATTCTACGTCGCCCTTCTCGTTCACGATGAGGAAGACCGTGACGTTGCCGCTGATGCGACCGGCGCGCGCGATGGGCGGGTAGGCGGGCGCGGAGCGCTGCCGCGCCTTCGAGACGAGTGAGCCGACCGAGACGGGCCCGCCGCCGCCGGCCGGCGCCTGCGACGCGTTACCCGAAGGCTGCGAAGTTCCGCCCTGTGGCTGCGTCGGCGCGGGCGCGCTCGGAGCCGCGTTGCGCGCGGTCTGCTCGACCGGCTGCGTGCGCGAACGCTTCGAAGACTTCTGCACGGCGTCCGACGACTTCGTTTCCGTCCGCGCGGGCTGCGCCGGGCCGGGCGCCGCCGCCTTCGTGTTCGTCGCAGCGGGCGCGGCCGACTTCGCGGCCGGCGTGGGCTGCGCGGCCGCCGTGCGCGCGGCCGGTATCTCGCTGATGCTGGCGATGCGCATCTCCGAAGAGAAGAGTTGCTGCCGCGCCTCTGAGACTTCCGACTGCCAGCGCGCTCTATCCTCGTCGTGGCGCGCGAGGCGCATACGCACTGTCGCCGCGTCTTCCAAAAGCGCCGCCGCGTCCAAGCCCTTCGAACCGTCGGCGCCGCCCTTGCTCTGCTCCTCGTGGAGCGCCCTCGCCTGCGTGACGACGCGTTCGAGCAGCCCGCGCAACTGGTCTATGTCGGACGCCGCGTCGGGCGTCAGCTCGGTCGCGTCCGAGACGTTGACGCCGAACGAGCGGTAGCGTTCGAGGTGCGTCCGCACGGCGTTGACGGTCTGGCCGGCGAGCGCGAAGTAGGAGTGCGTCGCCGCGTCGCCCGGCTGCGCAGAGCCGCGCGCCTTGAACGCCTCGTCGAGCAGCGCCCCGGCGCGCGTGTAGTCGGGCATCTCGACGAAGATGGCCATCAGGAGGACGCGCGTTACCTCGCCCACCGACTCGTCTTTCGTCGAAGAACGCAGTGATTCGAGCTCGCTTGCTGCGGCGGCGAGCTTCCCGATGGCGGCGAGCGAGCGGGCGCGGGAGAGGCGCTTCTGCGCGGCCTCCATCTCGGCGGCGCTCGCGGCGTTCGCCTCCGGCGTCGCCTCGGGCGTGGGCTGTTGCTGCTGCTGTTCCTGTTCGGCGGCGGTCGTCTGGACGGTCTGCGAGAAGGCGCGGCCCGGCGCCGCGAAGACGAAAGACAGTGCGATTAGTGCTAAGACGGAGAGACGCGGGGGAACGGGATGGATAAATGAACTCACTACAAACAACTCCGTAAATTCAAAAGCGAGCAACAATGCTCGCCTTAAGACCACGTAAGATTGACGGCGACATTATGCCCCCGTCCGCCTCTCCGTTCAACCCGGCAGAACCGAAATCATTGGAGGCTGCGCGTGACGCGCTCGCGCAGGGCGCGTGCCTTCTGCTTGATGAGCGGCTCGTTGAGCGTGAGGAGGCGGCGGTCTCGCATCACGACTCGACCCTCTATGACGACCGTGCGCACGTCCGCGGCCTTCGTCGCATAGACGAGGTGCGAGTAGATGTTGTAGCGCGGCGTCTGGTGCAAGGCGTCTAAGTCTACGACGACGATGTCGGCGCGCTTCCCCTCTTCGAGCGAGCCGATCTGCCCCTCCATGTGGAGGGCGCGCGCGCCGTAGATGGTGGCCATCGCCAGAGCCTCTACGGCCGAGAGCACTTTCGGGTCGTTCGACGTGAGCTTGTGGAGCTTGGCGGCCGTGTCCATCTCCTCCCACATGTCGAGGTCGTTGTTCGAGGCCGCGCCGTCCGTACCCAAACCGACGGCGACGCCCGCCTTCAACATCTGCGGCACGGGCGCCACGCCCGACGCGAGCTTCATGTTCGACTGCGGGTTGTGGACTGAGCCGACGCTGTACTGCCTGAGCAGCTTTATCTCGTTGTCGGTCAGGTGAACCGTGTGCGCCGCGACCGTCCGCAGACTCAGGAAGCCGATGCGCGCGAGGTACTCGACCGGCGTCGCGCCGTGGTCGCGCGTGATGTCTTCGACCTCCTTGCGCGTCTCGGCGACGTGCGTGACGACGGGCGCGCCCGTCTGGTCGGAGAAGGAGCGGACTTCCTTCAGGTGCGCCTCGCTGACCGTGTAGGGCGCGTGCGGCGCGATAGCCGCGGTGATGAGCCGGTTCCCCTTCCAGCGTGCGACGAAGCGCGCGGCGTAGCTCATCGCCTCGGGCCAAGTCTTGTTGTCGGGCACGGGGAAGTCTATGACGGTCTCGCCGAGCAGGCCGCGCACGCCCGCGCGCTCGGTCTCTTCGGCGATGGCGTCCTCGAAGTAGTACATGTCGCAGTAGGTCGTCGTCCCGCCGCGAATCATCTCGGCGAGGCCCAGCCGCGTGCCGGCGCGCACGAACTCTTCGTTGACGTTCTTCGCCTCGGCCGGGAAGATGTACTTCGTCAGCCACTCGTTCAGGTCGAGGTCGTCGGCGATGCCGCGGAATAGCACCATCGGGACGTGCGTGTGGCCGTTGATGAGGCCGGGGATGACGGCCCGCCCGCGCGCGTCAACCACCTGCGGCGCGGTGAAGCGCGACGCAATGTCAGTCCTCTTCCCCACGGCGACGATCTTCCCGCCAGCGACCGCGACCGCGCCGTCCTCGATGACGCGGCGCGACTCGTCCATCGTCACGACCGTCCCGCCGCTGACGATTAAGTCAACGCGCCTGACCCTCTGCCGCGCTTGCGACGCGGCGGGGAAAAGCGCGAGTTGGGAGACGACGGCGAGGCAAAGAAGGAGGCGTTTGACGTTGGCTCTCATCATCTTTATGCGGGGCAGTGTCCGCGTCTTAGCGCGGGGCGGATTCTATTTCTGCTCGGCGCCGGTCTCTTCCAGAAAGCCCGCGTCGAAGGGGTGCGGGAGCAATTCCTTCATCCGGTACGTCTCGGTGTCGCCGCGCAGGTTGGCGAGCGTGACGGGGATGTCGCCGCAGAACTCCCAGATGACTTGGCGGCAGGCGCCGCACGGCGGTGTCAGGCGCTCGGTGTCCACGACGACGGCGAGGCGCTTGAACTTGCGCTCGCCCTCCGAAAGGGCCTTCCAGATGGCGACGCGCTCGGCGCAGATGGTCTGCTCGTAGGCCGCGCTCTCGACGTTGCAGCCCGTGTAGACGCCGCCCTCGGCTTCGAGCGCCGCGCCGACGCAGAAGTTCGAGTAGCGCGCCAGCGCGCACTGCCGCGCGTCCGTAGCCTTCTCGATTAATTCTTTCAAATCGTCCGTACTCACTTAACCTCCCTGTTCGACCTTGAGACTGACGCCGACCGTGCCGGCGGCCGCGCGCGTGCGCCGCGTGTCGGCCAACTGCTCGCGGATGCGGCCCGAGATGAGCCCGATGCTGACGACGTTGTGCCCGCCCTCGGGGATGATGACGTCGGCGCAGCGCTTCGACGGCTCGACGAACTGCATGTGCATGGGCCGCACGGTGGCGAGGTACTGCTCGATGACCGACTCGACGGTGCGGCCGCGCTCGGCCACGTCGCGGCGCAGGCGGCGTATGAAGCGTATGTCGTCGGGCGTGTCCACGTAGACCTTGATGTCCATCTCGTCGCGCAGGCGCTTCTCGTCGAAGATGAGGATGCCCTCGATGATGATAATCGGCTGTGGCTCGACGTGCAGCGTCTCGTCGCGGCGCGAGTGCGTCTTGAAGTCGTAGAGCGGTACCTCTGCGGCCTCGCCGCGCTTGAGCGCGCGGACGTGCTCGACGAGGAGGTCGTTGTCTATGGCGTCCGGGTGGTCGAAGTTGACGACGTTGCGGATGTCGAGCGGCAGTTGGTCGAGGTTGCGGTAGTAAGAGTCCTGCTGAAGGAAGACGACCTCGTCCTTGCTCACCGATTCGAGAATCCGGTTCGCCACGGTCGTCTTCCCCGACCCAGTCCCGCCGCAGATGCCGATGATCATTGCTCCGCTTCGCTCCGCAGTAGTCAGTAGACAGTAGTCAGTAGACAGTAGCGCTCCGCGCTGCGGCCACTGGCGATGAGATTAGGACTGTTCGTCATAAGAAGGTTTTTCTACTGGCTACTGGCTACTGACTACTGGCTACTGTAGTTTCGGGATGACCCTCCTCAGCAACTCCGCGAAGGTCTCGCGGACGCGCTCGCCGGTCTCGATGACCTCTTCGTGGTTGATGGGCTTGTCGAGCACGCCGGCCGCCATGTTGGTGATGCAGGAGAGGCCGAGCACGCGCATGCCCATCTGGCGCGCGACGATGGCCTCGGGCACCGTGCTCATGCCGACGGCGTCGGCGCCCAAGAGACGCAGCATGCGTATCTCGGCAGGCGTCTCGTAGGACGGCCCCGAGAGCGCAGCGTAGACGCCGCGGCGGAGTTCGAGCCCCATCTCGCGCGCCTCACGGATTGCCGCCTCCTGATACTCGCGGTCGTAGACCTCCGTCATGTCCGGGAAGCGCGGGCCGAAGCGCTCGTCGTTCCTGCCCAGCAGAGGGTTCGTGCCCATCAGGTTCAGGTGGTCGCTCAGAAGCACGAGCGAGCCCTGCTCGTAGGAGTTGTTCAGTCCGCCCGCGGCGTTCGTCAGGACGAGGCTGTGCGCGCCGAGCAGCCCCAACACGCGCACGGGGAACGTTACCTCTTCGAGCGTGTAGCCCTCGTAGAAGTGAAAGCGCCCCTGCATCGCCGCGACCATCGAGCCGCCGACGTTGCCTACGACCAGACGCCCCGCGTGCCCCTCCACGGTCGGGCGCGCGAAGCCGGGAATCTCCGAGTAGGGTATCGCCTCGGCGTCCTCCAACTGGTCGGCGAAGGCGCCGAGGCCGCTGCCAAGGACGAGCGCCACTCGCACGTCTCGCTGGCCCGCGCGCGAGCGTATGAAGCGCGCGGCGTGCTCGGCGCGCTCGTAGAGGGTTTCGGGGTTCGCGCTCGCGGCGGGTTGGGTGCTCGACATCTCGTCCTCCGTCATGGCTTCTGCTCCGCCTCGCCCTTGTCCTTCTCGTCGAAGAAGAGGATGTTGCAAACTAACACGAGCGCGCCGACGGCCGCCAGCAGGAAGAAGATGATGGCGATGGCCGGGTAGCCGAGTATCGTCCAACTCGACTCGACCCTCATCATCAGCGCCGCGCCGACGATGAGCGCCGCCAGCAGCAGCCCGACCGTGATGCGGTTGGCAATCTTGTGGAGGCTCGCGAGCAGGCTCCGCTCGTCAATGGCGTCCACGTCTATGTGGATGCCCTTGTTGGTCAGCGTGTCAACGAGGAAGTTGACGCGGTTCGGCAGCTTGTCCACGAACTCCTTCAGTTCGAGAACGGTGCCGTAGACGTTGCCGGCCGACAGGCTCTTTTTGAAACGCCGCTGCATGATCACGTCGGCGTAGTTGCGTATGGCGAAGTTCGGGTCGAACTTCGGGTCTAAGGTGTGTACGACCTGATCGAGGTTGAGGAGCGTCTTGGCGATCATCGTGAACTCGGGCGGCAGGCGGAAGCAGAACTCGCCCGCGATCTGCGTGATGCGCAGGACGACGCGCCCCGAGTCAAGGTTCTCAAGCTGCGCGTTCTGGTTCTCAAGCACGAGGTCTGCGACGGCGCGGCGGAAGCCCTTCTCGTCGAAGCCGGGCTTCGGCTCGCCGAGCTTGATAGTAATCTCGGCGGCCTCGTCGCCCTTGCCCTCGCTGATGGCCAGAAGCAGTTGAATCAGGCTCTCCTGAAACCGCGGCGGGATGCGCGCGACCATGCCGAGGTCTATGAGCGCGATGCGTCGGTCGTCGGTGAGGAAGACGTTGCCGGGGTGCGGGTCGGCGTGGAAGAAGCCGTCAATGAGAATCTGCTGAAGGTACGCCTGAAAGAGGTGCTCGGCGAGCTGGTATCCGTCGAGGTCTATCTTGGCGAGCGGCGAGAGCAGGGTAATCTTCCGGCCGCTGATGTAGTCCATCGTCAGCACGCGCGAGGTCGTGAAGTCTTCGACCGGCTGCGGGACGACGATGCGGTCGAAGTCGCGCAGGTTGTTGGCGAAGTTGACGAGGTTGCGCGCTTCCAGACGGTAGTCCAGCTCGCGCAGGAGGTTCTTGCGGAACTCTTCGAGGAAGGGCGAGAACTCGTACTTGCGCCCGGCCTGCGTGTGCGAGTCGAGGAAGGCGGCGATGTCGCCGAGCACGTCCAAGTCCTTCGACATCTCCTCGCGTATGCCGGGGCGCTGCACCTTGACGACGACCTCGCGGCCGTCGCGCAGCGCCGCGCGGTGAACTTGGCCCAGAGAGGCCGCCGCGATGGGCTCCGAGTCGAAGCGCGAGAAAGCCTTCGAGATGCGCACGCCGAGCTCGGTGTTGACGATCTGCTCGACCTCGGTGAAGGGGAACGGCCCGACCTTGTCCTGCAAGCGCGTGAGCGCGTCTATGTAGGGCTGCGGCAGGAGGTCTGCGCGGGTCGAGAGCAGTTGGGCGAGCTTGATGAAGGTCGGGCCCATCTTCTCAACATCGGCCGCCAGCTCCTCCATCTTCGCGGGCGAGACCTGCACGTCCTGCGCGCCCTCGATGGCCGCGTCGAGCCCGGCGCTGCGCACGAGGTCGGCGCGGCCGTACTTCATCAACAGCAGCGCCATGTCCTTGTAGCGCTTGAGGTGTTCCGGCTTGAGCGAGATGGCCATAGGGACGAGTAGACAGTAGTCAGTAGTCAGTAGTCAGTAGAAATACCTTGCTCACGATCGTCTGATTAACGGGTTGTTGCCTGAAACTAATTTACTACTGACTACTGTCTACTGACTACTGTCTACCGCTCTTTCTGGTACGGGATGCCGAGGGCGCGGGGCGCGCGCGAGGTGCCGATGAAGCCGGCGAGGACGACGATGGTCAGCACGTAGGGGATGATCTGGACGAACTGCGTCGGTATCTCCTCGCCGCCGAAGTGTACGCCTTGAAGCTGGATGGCGATGGCCTCCGTGAAGCCGAAGAGGAGGCAGGCGAGCATCGTCTGGACGGGACGCCACTTGCCGAAGATGAGCGCGGCGAGCGCGATGAAGCCGCGGCCGGCGCTCATGTTGCGCGTGAACAGAGACGACTGCCCGATGGAGAGGTACGCGCCGCCGATGCCTGCGAGCGCGCCCGACAGCAGCACGCCCGTGTAGCGCATCACCTTAACGCGCACGCCCGCCGCGTCGGCCGCCTCTGGGTTCTCGCCCACCGCGCGCAGGCGAAGGCCGAACGGCGTGTAGTAGAGCACGTAGTACGTCACGGGCACGAACAGGAAGGCGAGCACGACGGGCGTCCAAGGAATCAAATGCTCCTTCGGAATCTGCGGCGTCGAGCCCGAAGAGAGGAAGAAGGCGCCGCTCAAAAGCGCAGGCACGCCGGTGAGCAGGATGTTGATGGCCGTCCCCGACACGACCTGATCGGCGCGGTAGCGTATGCACGCGACGGCGTGGACGCCCGCGATGAGCGCCCCAGCGACGATGGCCGCCAGCAGCCCCACCCACGGGCTCCCCGCGTAGTACGTCATCGAGGCGGCCGTGAACGCGCCCGCCAGCATCAACCCTTCGAGCGCGATGTTGATGACGCCCGAGCGCTCCGAGTACAGTCCGCCGAGTGCCGCCAAAAGCAAAGGTGTCGCAAGCCGTATGGCCGAGAAGAGCAGGCCGAGGTTGAAGATTTCACTCATCTTTAAGTTAAACCTTCGAGCGTTTGAGTAGTCCGAACCTGCCGAACGGGCCGCGGAAGAGCGCTTCGGCGGCGACGAAGAGGATGACGATGGCCTGCAAGACTTCGACCAAGTCCTTCGTGACGTGCTCGGAGAAGGCGTCCACGAAGATGCCGCCGCGGATGAGCATGCCGAAGAGCAGCGCGGCGAGGAAGACCCCGACGGGGTGGTTGCGCCCGAGCAGCGCCACGGCGATGCCCGTGAAGCCATAGTTCGCAGAGAAGCCGTCGTAATAACGGTAGCGATAGCCGAGCACTTCGCTGATGCCGACCATCCCCGCGAGCGCGCCCGAGACTGCCATCGCCAAAACAATCTGCTTGCGCACGTTGATTCCGCCGTACTCGGCCGCCGAGGGGTTCGCGCCCGTCGCGCGTATCTCGTAGCCCCACTTCGTCCGCCACAGGAAGACGTAGACGAGCGCGCACGCGAGTATCGCCAGCAGGAAGGCGACGTTGATGGGCAGGCGCGCGGGCAAGCCCGGCACGAAGGCGCCGAGCCGAGGGATGTGCGCGGCCTCGCCGATGGGCACGCTCTGCATGATGGGGTCGCCCGGCGCCTTGTAGTAGTACTGCGTGAAGTAGCTGACGAGCGCGACGGCGATGAAGTTCATCATGATGGTCGTGATGACCTCGTGCGCGCCGTAGCGAGCCTTGAGCCAGCCCGGTATCGCGCCCCACGCCGCGCCGACCAGAATCGCCGTCAGCACCGCCAGAGGCACGAGCACGACGCCCGGCAGGCTCGCCCACCCGTAGCCGATGGGCTTGCCGTCGAAGCCCTCGATGACCGTCCCGCCGAGCTTGATGGAGACCCACGCGCACGCGAACGCCGCCGTGTACAACTGCCCCTCCGCGCCGATGTTCAAAAGCCCGCAGCGGAACGCGACCGCCACGGCGAGGCCCGTGAAGATGAGCGGCGTCGCGTAGAAGAGCGTGTAGCCGATGCCGTCCGGCCACGTCAGCGCGCTCCCCAGCAGCAGCCCGTAGACCTCGAACGGGTTGTCGCCGATGATCCACACGATGACGCCGCCCACGACGAACGCCACCACCACGGCGATGACGGGGAAAAGGAGTTCGCGGAGAAGTTTCATGGGTTTCAAGTAGTCATTAGTCAGTAGTCAGCAGTCAGTAGAAGAACTTTGGAGTCGGAACGCCCGAGTTTCAGAGTCAACGCCAGCAAGGCGGAGCCCTACTGGCTACTGACTACTGTCTACTGCTTTCCCCTCCGGTCATCAGGAGGCCGATCTCTTCCTGCGTGGCCCGCGCGGGGTCAACCTCGCCGACGATGCGGCCGTGGTAGATGACGAGCAGGCGGTCGGACAACGAGGTGACCTCTTCGAGTTCGGCCGAGACGAGCAGGATGGCGCAGCCCGCGTCGCGCAGCTCCACGAGCTTGCGGTGTATGAACTCGATGGCGCCGATGTCCACGCCGCGCGTCGGCTGCGAGATGAGCAAAAGCTTCGGGTTCAGTCCGAACTCGCGGCCGATGATGAGCTTCTGCTGGTTGCCGCCCGAGAGCGCGCGCGCAGGCAGGTCGGGGTTCGCCGGGCGCACGTCGAAGTCGCTGATGAGCTGCTGCGCGCGCGCGCGTATGCCCGAGAGGTCTAAGAGCGGACTCGTCGAGACGGCGGGCTTGCGGTAGTGAAGCCCGAGGATGGAGTTCTCCGACAAGTCGAAGTCGAGCAGCAGCCCGCGCCGGTGCCGGTCTTCGGGAACGTGCGCGATGCCGAGTTCGTAGCGCTCGCGCGCGTTCGTCGTCGTGATGTCGCGGCCCGCGAACTCCACGCCGCCGCCGACCTGCGCCGCGGGGACGAGCCCGGCCAGAGCCTCTATCAACTCGGTCTGGCCGTTGCCCTCGACGCCCGCGATGCCGACGATCTCGCCCGCGCGCACGTCGAACGACACGTCGCGCAGCCCGCGCTCGCCGCCGGGCACGGTCACCGAGAGACGCTTGACGCTCAGGACGGTCTCGCCCGGCTTCGCCTCGGGCTTCTCGACTCTCAGGAGCACGTCGCGGCCGACCATCATCCGCGCCAGCTCCGCCGCGTTCGTCTCGGCGGTCTTGACGCGGCCGACGACGCGGCCGTCGCGCATCACCGTCACGTCGTCCGAGATGGCGAGCACTTCCGAGAGCTTGTGCGTGATGATGATGACGGTCTTGCCCTGCTCGCGCATGCGCCGGAGGATGGCGAAGAACTCTTCGACCTCCTGCGGCGTCAAGACGGCCGTCGGCTCGTCGAGGATGAGCAGGCGCGCGTGCCGGTAGAGCGCCTTCAGAAGCTCGACGCGCTGCTGCTGCCCGACCGAGAGGTCGTGGACGAGCGCGTCCGGGTCTACCGAAAGCCGGAACTCGTCCGAGAGAGCACGAATCTCGCGCCCGGCCTTCTTCAAGTCAATGGACGCGGCCGAGCCCGGCTCCGCGCCGAGCACGATGTTCTCGGCCACCGTCATCGTGTCCACCAGCATGAAGTGCTGGTGAACCATGCCTATCCCGAGCCGGATGGCGTCGTGCGGCGTCTGGATGTTGCGCGGCTCGCCCTCGACGACTATCTCGCCCGAGTCGGCCGTGTAGAAGCCGTAGGCGATGCGCATCGCCGTGGACTTCCCCGCCCCGTTCTCGCCCACGATGGCGTGAATCGTCCCCGGCTCGACCCTTATGTCAATGTGGTCGTTGGCGAGCACGTCGCCGAAGCGCTTGGTGATGCCCCTCAGTTCAAGCATGGAGAAGATTCGACCCTTAATCTGAATCGGACGGCGCGGTACTTCTTCAAGGCAGACGGTCAAAGCCCGCCTGCGCGAAATGTCTGTCGAACGTCAGCGCCTCCCTCATTCCACGGCGGCCCATCAGGATGAAGGAGACGCAGTCGGTCAGCGAGTAAGACTTGTCCCGGTGCCTGCGCAAGAGCTGCCAGCCCTCAAGGAATAGCTGCTCGTCAACGTGTATGAATTCGACGGACGGGCTGCCCAGAAGGCTTTCGCCCACCTCGACGGCCTTTGCGTGGCGGTTCCTGCTGTTGAAGAAGGTTACGACTTCGCCGAAGACGTAAGAAGTTGTGACGAGCGGCGGCAGTGACCGCAGGAGGCCGCGCCAGTGTCGCACGGCGTCGTCGTGATGCTGGTCGTCCGACGCCTCTAAGGCGATCAGGTAGCCCGCGTCAATGAACAGTGGCGTCATTCGTCGGCGGCGTAAAGGTAGCGGTCGAGATTCTCCGACGCGTCGGGGGCGCTGCACTCGACGGGGTTCGAGCCGAGTTTGAAGAGGGGGTCGTCCGCCGTCTTCGGGACGACGATGATACGGCCGTCCTCCTGC
Source organism: Pyrinomonadaceae bacterium (assembly GCA_035248785.1). Classification (GTDB taxonomy): domain Bacteria; phylum Acidobacteriota; class Blastocatellia; order Pyrinomonadales; family Pyrinomonadaceae; genus QHXN01. The sequence continues at coordinate 74,691 of DATFHD010000082.1, forward strand.
CGGATTTCCACCTCCTCGGCGCCCCGCAGGAGTTCCCTCGGTATCAGGACGCCCTCATCTGTGACCTTAGCATTCACGACGCCTCCGCCTTCGCCTTCACTATATCTGAACTGCGCGGGCGGCCGCTACTGGTTCATCGCGTCTACGACTTGAATCTGGCCGCCGATGATCTTCTGTTTCGACGCCTCGACCTGTTGAATCACGTCGGGCGGGATGAGCGCCTGATTGTACTGATCCATCGCGTAGGCGACGCCGTTGGCTTCGAGGCCGTAGACGTGGAAGCCGCCCTTGAACTGGTGGTTCACCACGTCGGACACAATCTGGTAGACGGCGTTGTCCACGCGCTTGACCATGCTCGTGAGGACGAAGCCGGGCTTGACGCCGTTCTGGTTCGAGTCCACGCCGATGACGAAGTGCGTGGCGCGCCCCTGCGCGTCCTTGCCCGACTGCTCGACCGCGTCGAAGACGCCGAGGCCAGAGTTGCCGGCGGCCGTGAAGATAACGTCCGCGCCCTTGCCTATCTGCGCGAGCGCCAGCTCCTTGCCCTTGCCGGGGTTGTTCCAAGCGCCGTCGGTGACGCCGACGTAGTTGAAGATGACGTTGACGTTCGGGTTGACAGACTTCGCGCCCTGCTCGTAGCCGCGCGCGAAGCGGTGGATGAGGCCGATGTCCATGCCGCCGACGAAGCCGATGGTGCCCGTCTTCGACTCCTTCGCCGCGATCATGCCGACGAGGTACGAGCCCTCGTGCTCCTTGAAGACGAGCGAGGCGACGTTCGGCATCTTCGACGCGCCGTCCACGATGGCGAAGTTGATGTTCGGGTAGTCCTTCGCGACGATCTCCATGATGGGCGCCTGCGCGAAGCCGACGCCGATGATGAGGTCGTAGCCGCGCTCGGCGAACGCCCGCATCGCCGGCTCAATCGAGGTCGGGTTGCCCGGCTCCACGTCGCGCAGGACGATGCCGAGCGACGGCTTGTCGCAGGGCGTGCCGTCGGGGTGCTTGCCCGTCTCGGCACACTTCACGCCGTCGTAGGCGGCGGCGTTGAACGAGCGGTCGTCCTTGCCGCCGATGTCGAAGACGATGCCGACGCGAACCTTGCCCTTGTCCTCCGCGCGCGTCTCCTGACGGCAAGACGTGCCGCCCGCGACGAGCGCGCACACCATAACGGCGACGAGTAACAGCTTGAACTTCATTGCGCGATTACTTCCTTGATGAGTGCGGGGACTGCGTCGGGCGCTTCGCGGCCCACGGTGTAAGCGGCGCGTATGCGCGCGGCGGCGGCCGGCCCTTGCGCGCCCTCGCGGCAGTAGAGCAGGCCGAGCGGCTCGCCCGCGCTCAACTGCTGGCCGACGCGCGCGCGCGCGAGGTAGCCGACCGAAGGGTCTATGCGGTCTTCGACGCGGGCGCGCCCGCCGCCGATTGCCGCCACGGCGCGGCCCACTTCGGCCGCGTCAACCGCGACGATGTAACCCGCGTGCTCGGATTCTACCCTGACTTCACGCAGCGTCAAGTCCGACAGGCGCGAAGGGTCGTCGCACACACGCGGGTCGCCGCCCTGCGACTCGACGTTGCGGCGGAAGCGTTCGAGCGCCGCGCCAGATTCGAGCGCGCGCTCGACCCGGTGCCTCGCCTCTTCGAGCTGGCCGCCGCCCGAGAGCGCGACCATGCGCGCGGCGAGTTCCACGGAGAGGTCGCGCACGTCGCGCGTCTCGTCGGTCGTCTCGCCGCGCATGATGTCTATGCACTCCTGAACTTCATTGGCGTTGCCGACGGCGCGACCCAACGGCTGGCTCATGTCGGTCAGGAGCGCTTCGGTGTGGACGCCGCAGGAGTTGCCGGTGCGTACGAGCGCGCGTGCGAGGGCGCGCGCGCGGCCTTCGTCGCGCATGAAGGCGCCGCTGCCGGTCTTCACGTCGAGGACGAGCGCGCCGAGGCCCGCGGCGAGCTTCTTCGACATGATGGAGGCGACGATGAGCGGGATGGACTCGACCGTCTCGGTCGCGTCGCGCAGCGCGTAGAGCTTCCGGTCGGCCGGCGCGATCTCGGCGGTCTGCCCCATCATGGCGAACCCGACCGATTTCAAGATGCTCCGGAACTCGGGCAGCTCAAGGTGGACGCGGTAACCCGGAATCGCTTCGAGCTTATCGAGCGTGCCGCCCGTGTGGCCTAAGCCGCGCCCCGAAATCATCGGCACGGCCACGTCGCACGCGGCGACGAGCGGCGCGATGACAAGCGAAGTCTTGTCGCCGACGCCGCCCGTCGAGTGCTTGTCGGCTTTTGGGAGCGGCACGTCGGAGAAGTCCAGAACTTCGCCCGACCCGAGCATCGCCTGCGTCAGCGCCTCCATCTCGGCGGTCGTCATCCCCGTCAGGTAGACGGCCATCAAGAGCGCGGACGCCTGATAGTCGGCCCACGAGCCTTCGACGACGCCGCCCACGAACGACGCTACCTCCTCGCGCGACAACTCGCCGCCGTCGCGTTTTTTACGAATGATGTCCTGTGGCCTCATTAGCTGGACGGACGTTCAGTCTACTTTGATGCGTTCCAGAAGGACGACGGCCTGCGCGGTGACGGCGTTTCCTTCGCCGACGGCGTCGAGCCCTTCGCCCGACTTGGCCTTGACGCTGACGCAAGTAATTTCGACGCCGAGCACTTCCGCAAGCTTCTCGCGCATCTCCATGACGTACGGGCGCAGCCGCGGGCGCTCAATCAACACGGTCGCGTCGGCGTTGACGACGCGGTAGCCGCGCTCGCTCGCCAGCCACATCACGCGCGCGAGCAGTTGCAGACTGTCGGCGTCCTTCCAGCGCGGGTCTTTGTCTGGGAAGTGGACGCCGATGTCGCCCTCGCACATCGCGCCGAGCACGGCGTCGGTCAGCGCGTGCGCCAAGGCGTCCGCGTCCGAATGCCCCTCTGCCCCGCGCTCCGACTCGACGCGCACGCCGCCCAGAACGAGCGGCAGCCCCTCAATCAGGCGGTGCGTGTCGTGCCCGATGCCGATGCGAAACATAGACGGCTACTGCCTACTGCTCAAAAGAATCTCCGCCAGCGCGAAGTCGCGCGGGGTCGTGAGCTTGAAGTTGTGCGCTCCGCCTTCGACGACGCGGACGGCGGCGCCGAGGCGTTCGACGAGCAGGCTGTCGTCGGTCACCTGCGCCGCCAGTGCGCCGGGCTGCGCGTAGGCGCGGCGCAGCAACTCGACACGGAAGCACTGCGGCGTCTGCGCGTGCCAGAGCCGCGCGCGTTCGAGCGTGCGTAGGACTGCGCCGCCTTCGGCCTCCTTGATCGTGTCGGAGGCCGGGGTCGCCAGCACCGCCGCGCCGTACTCTTCGGCCTCGCGAACGGTGCGGTCAATCTCCTCCGGCGTGACGAAGGGGCGCACGCCGTCGTGAACCGCGACCACGCCGTCTGCGTCGCCTATTGCTTCGAGTCCCCGCAGGACACTCTCGGCGCGCGTCTCGCCGCCCGCGACCGCACGCGCGGGCTTGCGCAGCCCGTACCCGCGAGCCAGCGCGAGAAACTCCTCGCGCGAGTCGTCCGGCAGGACGACGACCGACTCGCCTACGGTCTCGCAGCGCTCGAAGCGCCGGAGCGTGTGGATGATGACTGGGATGCCGGAGATTTCCCGGAACTGCTTGGCCCGCCCGGCGCCCGCGCGGCTCCCACGCCCGGCGGCGACGATGATAGCGAAGTTCATGACGAAGCTGACAGCTTCAAGACTGATTCGGCTCGGCGCTGCGGATGGGGGCCTGCTGGCGCTGCTGCTGCTGTTCGCGCTGCTGGAAGGGGCGGCGCTGCTGGCCGCCTGCGTGCGCGATGCGGGGCGGCTCGCCGCCCTGCGCGCCGTTCTCTGTGTCCTCCCAGAGGCGGCCGAAGATCATCTTGCCGGCGGTCGTTTGAAGTACGCTCGTCACGGCGATGTCGGCGTTCTTGCCGATCATGCGGCGCGCGTTGTCCACCACGACCATCGTCCCGTCGTCAAGATAAGCGACGCCTTGGTTGTACTCCTTGCCCTCCTTCAGGATGAAGACGCGCATCGCCTCGCCGGGCAGGACGACGGGCTTGAGGGAGTTCGCCAGCTCGTTGATGTTCAAGACCTGTATGCCGTGGAGCTGCGCCACCTTGTTGAGGTTGAAGTCGTTGGTGACGACCACGCCGTCCAGACTCTTCGACAGCTCAAGCAGCTTCAGGTCAACCTCCTTCACCGCGGGGAAGTCGGTGTCCACGACCTGTATGTCGAGCGACGGGTTGGACTGCAAACGGTTGAGCATGTCGAGGCCGCGGCGCCCGCGCTGGCGCTTGGACGAGTCGGGCGAGTCGGCGACCTGCTGTAGCTCGCGCAGGATGAACTGCGGGATGACGATGGTGCCCGAGAGGAATCCGGTCTCGGCCACGTCGGCGATGCGGCCGTCAATGATGACGGAGGTGTCGAGGATTTTAACGTCGCGGCGCGTCGCCTTGTCGCTGAAGATGCCGCCGAGGGCGGAGAGGTCGAGGTAGTCGCCCTTCGCCGCGCCGACCATCAAGCCCACGTAGGCCATGATGAAGGCGAGCGCGAGCGTGAGGAAGACCTTCGTCTGCGCGTGGACGGCGCCCGACTCCTGATAGCTGATGAGGAAGCCGATGAGCACTCCGCCGACGATGCCCATCATCGAGCCGATGCCGGCCCCGATCAGCGTCTTCAGAGACGCCTGCTGGATGCGCATCTCGAAGAGGATGATGACGACCGCGATGACGAGCGCGAGTAAGGCCGAGAGGAGGTGCGTAGGGAGTCCGAGCGGGCCTTCGGCGGGCTGCGCCCCTCGGTGCGCGCCGATGGGGTCGAGCACGTAGGCGGCGGCGATCAGAATCCCTATGAAGACAATCCGTATGAGAACCGTGTTTGTCCGCATGACGCGAGGATATTAACACGATATGACGCGCCTGTCTCTGCCGAATGCGGGTGGCCGGGGGTGAGTTTTCAGGCCCCTCGCCCCAAGCCTTCCGCCGGCTCCTCGGCCGCCCGCCTCGCGCCCATCTCGACCGCGCAACGCCGGTTCTGATACCGGTTCCGCCTCGACCACGAAAGACACTCCGGGCACACGTCCCCCTCCGACTCCGGCGCCGCGACCTCGTGCGCCTCCTTCAACTCGACCCCGCACACGGCCTCGACCGGCGCGTACGGCCTGACCAGAGATTCCTGACCTAAATCGTGGATGAAGTGAACCGCCATTCTCTTTAACTCCTCGCTTTTTAAATCACTCTCAAACTTCTCTAGAACAACTCGCCCAGAGCCTCTTCGACCGACCGGACGCCGACGGTGCGGACGCCGAGGAGGCGTTCGAGGCCCGCGGTGTTCGACGCCGGCATGATTATCTTCTTGAAGCCGAGCGCCTGCGCCTCGCGCGCGCGCGCCTGCGCCTGCATCGCGCCGCGCACCTCTCCCGTCAGCCCGACCTCGCCGAAGACGGCCGTCTTCGGGTCAACGACCTTGTTCCGGTAACTCGACACGACGGCGGCCACGACGCCGAGGTCTGCGGCCGGCTCGTCAACCTCGAACCCGCCGACGACGTTAAGGAACACGTCGGACTTGAGCAACCCTTCCACCCCGACCCGCTTCGCCAGCACGGCGAGCAGGAGCGTGAGGCGGTTCGTGTCGAACCCCTGCGCCGTGCGCGCAGGGTAGTTGAACGAAGAGTCCGAGGCCAGCGCCTGAATCTCGACGAGCATCGGGCGCGTGCCCTCCATGCAGGCCGAGACCACCGAGCCGGACACGTTCTCCGGCCTGCCGTGCAGGAACATCTCCGAAGGGTTGGCGACGGGCACGAGCCCTTCGCCCGTCATCTCGAAGACGCCGAGTTCGTTCGCGGCGCCGAAGCGGTTCTTCGTCGCGCGCACGATGCGGTGGTTGTGGTGGCGCTCGCCCTCAAAATAAAGGACGGTGTCCACGATGTGTTCGAGCGCCTTCGGCCCGGCAATCGAGCCCTCCTTCGTGACGTGGCCGATGAGGAAGACGGGAATCGTCCGGTTCTTCGCCAGCATGAGGAACTGCCCCGCGACTTCCCTCACCTGCGAGACCGAGCCGGGCGCGGACTCTATCTTCGAAGAGAAGACCGTCTGGATGGAATCAACGATGATGGCGCCGGGTTCGTTGCGCTCGACCTCATCCAGAATGTTTTCCAGATTCGTCTCCGGCAGCAGAAAAAGGTTCTCGGCCGCGACGCCCAGACGCTCGCCCCTCATCTTTATCTGCCGCTCCGACTCCTCGCCCGAGACGTAGAGCACGCGCTCGTTCTGTGCGCTCAACCTGTCCGCGACCTGAAGCAGCAGAGTTGACTTCCCTATCCCGGGGTCGCCGCCGATGAGAATCAGGCTGCCCGGCACGATGCCGCCGCCGAGCACGCGGTCGAACTCGCCGATGCCCGAAGAGACGCGCGCGTCGTCCTGCGACTCGATCTCGCCGAAGCGTACGGGCTTCACCTCCCTTAGACGAAACCCGCCGCGCGCCGCCATCCCCTTCGCCGCTGACGCGGCCGGGCGCGCGCGCTCCTCGACCATCGAGTTCCACTCGCCGCAGTCCGGGCACTTCCCAAGCCACTTGGGCGACTGCCGCCCGCAGTTCTGACACACGTAAACTGTCGCAGGTGCTTTAGCCACTTTCAACTCTTCCTTTTCCTAAATTCGTCTCTGTTAACCGGGAGTTCTTAACAAGTCCGCAGATAAAATTCGTCGCCATTTTACCATCCCGACGCGTCCGCTTCAGCCGTATAAAACGCGACGGCCGCCGCCTTTTCGCTTGACACGAAAGGGCGGCGGCCAGCCGGATTTGCGCGTGATTTCTACAGCAATTCCCTGATTCTCTCGGTCGGGCGGCCGAGCACGGCGCGGTCGCCGCGTTCGACGATGGGGCGCTGAATGAGGTCTGGGTTCTCGACCATCAGGCCTATCAACTCGTCGTCGGAAAACTCACGCTTGCCGAGTTCCAACTCCTTGTAGACCGCCTCGCCCGTGCGCAGTAGTTCGCGGGGCGCGATTCCCATCTTCTTTATCAACTCGCGCAGCTTCGCCTCGCCCAGAGGCTCGATGACGTAGTTGACCTTCTCGTACTCCACGCCGCTCTCACGGAGCAGCCTGTCCGCCTCGCGGCACTTCGTTCACGTCGGCTTCTCGTAGACTGTGATTCTGTCCTCCAACTCTCCCCTCCCCCTTTACGGAAATATGCCGCGGACGTGCGTCGCCTCGGCGACGCGGTTGACAGCGACGACGTAGGCGCCCGTGCGCATGTCGGTGCGGTAGCGCTCGGCCGCGGCGTAGACCTCTGCGAAGGCCGTGCGCATCGTCTGCTCAAGCGTCTCGCGCACGCGCTCCTCCGTCCAGAAGTAGCTGTACATGTCCTGCACCCACTCGTAATAACTGACGGTGACGCCGCCCGCGTTGGCGAGGATGTCGGGCAGCACCATCACGCCGCGGTCGAAGAGGACGCGGTCGGCGCCGGGCGTGACGGGGCCGTTGGCGAGTTCCCCGACGATGGAGGCACGCACCCCGTTGACGTTCGCCAGCGTGATGCCATTCTCAAGCGCCGCGGGCAGGAGGATGTCGCAGTCAACCTCAAGCACCTCGTCGCGCGGGATGGCTTCGGTGTTCGGCAGACCCTCGACCGTACCCGTCACGGCCTTGTGACGGAGAGCGGACTGCACGCCGATGCCGTGCTCGTTGTAGACGCCCGCGCGCGAGTCGGCGATGGCGACGACTCGCGCGCCGTCCTCGCCCGCGACGAGGCGCGCGAAGTTGGCGCCCGCGTTGCCGAAGCCGTGGATGGCGACGCGCGCGTGCCTCAAATTCAACCCGCGCACGCGGCAAGCCTCGCGCACGACGTAGAGGCAGCCGCGCGCCGTCGCCTCGCCGCGCCCCTGCGAGCCGCCGAGGGCCACGGGCTTGCCCGTCACGACGCCGAGCTCCGTGTGGCCGCGCACCATCGAGATGGTGTCCATGATCCAAGCCATCGTCTGCTCGTCTGTGTAAACGTCGGGCGCGGGGATGTCTCGGTCGGGGCCGATGATGGGCGCGATCTCGAAGGCGTAGCGGCGCGTGAGGCGTTCGAGCTCGCCCTTCGACATTGATTTCGGGTCGCAGACGACGCCGCCCTTTCCGCCGCCGTAAGGGATGTTGACGGTCGCGCACTTCCAAGTCATCCAAGACGCGAGCGCCTTGACTTCGTCGAGCGTGACGTTGGGGTGGAAGCGTATGCCGCCCTTGGCGGGGCCGCGCGCGACGTTGTGCTGCACGCGGTAGCCCTCGAAGACGCGCACCTCGCCGCCGTCCATCTTGACGGGAATCGAGACGACGAGCTGGCGCTTGGCGTTCTTCAAGACCTGCCGCATGGACTCGTCGAGCTGTAGGTAGTCGGCCGCGGCGTCGAACTGCTGCTGCGCGATCCTGAAAGGGTTCAACTCCTCGGCCGCCGCGGCCGTCACGACCTGCTGAGTCATAAAGGGTTCTCCTCTACCTTTAAGAGTTCCCCCCTTGCTCGTTCAGTCTTCCGACTTCCCCTCTATCTCAAGGATGTCGCCCTCTGTGAAGAGGTAGGTGCGCATGTGTTTGTCGAAGACGGGGTTGATGCGGCGGAGGTATTCGAGCGCCATCATGGCGTGCTCGATCTCCTCGTCGCGGTTGTGTGCGAGGATGCGTCGGAGCTGGTCGTCCTTCGTCACCTCGACGCGCTGGTTGTACCAATCAACCGCCTCTAGCTCCTCCTGCAAAGACTTCAACGCGCGCGAGAAGTTGAGCGTCTCCTCGCTCATCTGCTCGTAGCTCTCGTGCCACTCTGCGCTGGTCGCCACTTCGGTTTCTCCCTCCGTCCGTTCGTCTCGAAGCGCGACAATCCTAAAAGCTCGAAGTTCAAAGTTCAAGGTTCGACCCGCCGCGACCCTGCCGCCGCGGAGTCGGGCGAGTCCTGTCTAAGCTCGGCCAGAAGCTCCTGAGAAATCGGCGGCCCGTGCCGCCTCTCGGGGAGGCTGGACAGGACGACTTTGTAGAAGCGTACGGAGACCGCGTCGCGGAGGGCCGGGTTGTCGCGCGCCCAGAGCTTCCAGAGCGCGTTGAGGCGGACGCGGCGTTCCTGCGCGTCCTCGACGCCGATGACCTTGCCGAGCAGCGCCATCAGACGCTCCGGCGCCATCCCCGAAGTCTCTGCGAAGGGGTTTATCTCGACGACTTGGCCCGAAGGGAATTCGGCGCGCGCCGTGATTACGGACACCTGCGGCTCGTCTATGTCCTCGAACGTCGGGTAGAGGGCCATCGGCCACGAGTTGTATTTGACGACCGACGCGAGGCTGTAGGTGTAGAGCAGGAGCGCGCCGACGAACGCGACCGCGCGCACGTGCCGGCCGTAGTACGCGGCCCCGAACGCGCCCGAGTGTTTATCGGCGGTGACCTCGCGCGCGCGTCGGTCGGCCGCGTGGCGTCGGGCGCGGCCGGCGACGAGAGACGAGGGCAACACGTAGAGCAGCGGGAGCAGAGGCCAGAGAACGGGTATGCGCGCGGCCACGGCCCTGTAGGCGTCGAGCCCTGCACGCAGTTCTCCTCCTCCTCGGAGAACGTAAAGGCCGTGCGCCGCAGGCTCGTCAGTCAAACGCCGCAACTCGGGCGCGTCGAGCGTTGCCGGGTCGGACAGGTCAACGTAGTTGATGCGACCGAGCACGTCTAAAGTCCTCAACGCGGCGACAGTCCGGCGGCAAGTCTGACAACTTCCGTCGTAGGCGAGCGAGAGCTTTTCGCGGAAGAGGCGCGCGCCGGCCGAGCGGAAGAGCGAGTCCCAGTCGAAGAAAGATGTGTAGCAGACTGCGAGCGTGTAGAAGTTTATCCTCATCGCCATGTAGATCATGGCGTGGAAGCCGACCCCGGCCGCGGCGGCGAGTTTGCGCAGCAGCGGGAAGAAGATGAGGACGATGAAACTGAGTTCGAAGAGGATGCTGCCCGCCGCCGAGAGTTTGTAGAGGAGCGGGTACTGATCCAGCCTGAAGAGCGGCGTCCAGTCGCCGAGTTCAATCCACTTGTTGTACATGATGTTCCTCAGGTTGTCGCTGAAGGCCCACCTGTACCCGCCCGTCCAAGCTTTCCAGATTCCGGCTGAGAAGTAGATGGCTCCCATCATGAGCCAGACGAAGCGCAGCGGCAGCGAGTAAGCGAGCGAAGGCCCGGGCGGCTCGGTCGCGCCGGAGTCCGCGCGCCTCCGCGCGGCACGGAGCGCGTCGAGCGAGAGCACGTCGGCGCACGGGCTGGCCGCGAGTATCGCCATGAACCAGAGCAGGTGATGGTAGTGGTTAATCTTGCCGTAGAGCTGCGGGAGGCCGAGCACGTAGACGCCCGAGATGACGCCCAGCACGAGCGACGTGCGCGTAAAGAGCCCTACGACGCCCGCGACACAGCAGGCCAGAAACAGCGCCGAGACCGCGCGCGCGAGGGGCTCGTTAATCGGCAGGTGTTGCGACACCCACCCGAGCCCGGAGGGCGGGAACAGAAGCTCCGGCGGCATGCGGCTGTACCACGTCACGTCCAGCGTGAAGAAGAAGAAGACGGTTAAGGTGAGAAGTATGACGCGGAAGACGGCGAGGTTTACGGGGTGCGTCGGCGTGTTGAAGAACTCCCTGACGAAGGCGGGCGCGCGCCGCCGCAGGAGCAAAGGGACGACTATCAGAGCGACCGCGACGAACGCCAGCGCGATTTGATACTTAAGCTTCATAGAACCCTGCGGGCTGCATGAGGATTGTTTAGGCGGGTAAGACACCCGAAGGCCCGGCGCCCTGCGCCTCCGACGGCCCCGACCCGACGGCGCCGCCGCGCCTTTAGAGAGTATTACACGGCGCGCGGCGGCGACAAGAGTTTTCCCGACGCCTTTCGGGAACCAATCCGCGGCGGCGTTGTCTAAGGTCTGCGAGTCCTTGCTCGACCCGTTGGCACCGGCGATGGAGGACACAGGAGATGTTCAGCCAACTGATCGAGTCGGGGTCGCACGCCGCCGACCTCAAACGCAAAGGCCGTTTCTTCCTCGGCACGACACTGTTCTACGCCGTCCTGCTCTTCGCCTCTGGCGTCGGCAGTATCTACGCCTACAACGCACAGCTCGCCGACCCCGGGTCGGAATACGAGCTGCTCACGCTGATGCGCTTCCCGCCCGCCGAGACGCGCAGCGAGCCCGCGCGCCGCGAGGAGCCGAGGCCCGCCGCCGCCCCCGCGCGCACGAATCAGTTCGTCACGCGCACCGAGATTTCGGAGATAACGCCCTTCAACGGCGACCGCATCGCGCGCGCCGACACGCCCGTGACGCGCCCCGGTCAGGCCGTCCGCATCGGCGACTTCAACAGCCCGGCGGAAGTGAGCGGCGGCCCCGTCGGCCCCGTCGGCCCCGGCACGCCCGGCCCCGCGACGGGCGGCAGGGACGCCGGCCCCGCCGTCAACGACACCGAAGTCGCGCCGGCACCCACGCCGCGCCCGACGCCCGCGCCCACGCCGAAGCAGCCGGAAGGCCCACTCCGCCTGCCCTCCTCGGTCATCACCAGCAAGGTCATCGAGAAGCCCGCGCCGCCCTACCCGGCCATCGCCAAGGCGGCGAACGTACAGGGCGCAGTGGCCGTGCAGATTCTCATAGACGAGCAGGGGCGCGTCGTCTCGGCCAACGCCACGAGCGGCCACCCGCTGCTCCGGCAGGCGGCCGTGCAGGCCGCCTACCGCGCGCGCTTCACGCCGACGCTGCTCAGCAACCAGCCGGTGAAGGTCACGGGCAGCATCACCTACAACTTCGTGCTCAACTGAGAACGCCCCGTCCGCCACCGCGCTCTCTCACCGAGCGCTCACCACCACCCTACAAAACGGGGCGCGGCATTGAAGAATGCCGCGCCCCGTCGCTCCCATCCCGACAATTGACTTCTCCACCGAACCCAATTATCTTGCCGGCGCCAAAGCCTCGACAGCCGCTCATGCGAGCCGGACAGAGTTCTCCGTCAAAACCTTACCAAGGAGCGCGCCGTGCAAACCAAGCCTACGTCTCTTCTCCTCATGCTAATCCTCTCCGCCGGCCTGTTATCGGGCTGCTCGGGCGTGAAGCCGTCCGAGTTACCGCTCGACGACGCGGCGCAGGCGCTCGGGGCCGACGCGCAGGTTAAGCTGCGCGCGGCGCAGGAGGAGTTCCACAGGAAGTGCGAAGGCGCGCTGGCCTTCAAGTCGGTGGCGAAGATCGAAAGGCCCGAGCCGGGCGGCTTCGCCGACGAGGAGTTCAGACATCTGACTTGGCCGGACTGGGTGGAAGACGACACGCCCAAGGCCCTCATCCTCTATTCGCGTAGCCCCGACCTGATGCAGGTTCGCTTTAACAACCGCTGGATGCCGCTCGCGGACTCGATAGCGCTGCGCTCGTCCCTCGCCGACAACGGCCGCGTCCTCGTCGCGGCGCAGCGGCCGGATGCGGCCGCGCTCGCGTCGGCGCAAGCGCTCGTCGGCGGCTGCCCCGCGGTAGTGAGGCAGGGCTGGTTGACGCGCTGGGTCTACGACGGCTTCGAGGAGGCCAGAGACACCGTCAACGATTACGCGCTCCCCGGTCGCCACTGGTATACGAACTGGTACTACACGGCGGCCTTCGACCCGCTGCTCAACGGCTTCCTCCTCGTCTCAAGCCTGTTCGGCTTCTCTTCCTCGATGCTGATAATCTTCCCCCTCACCCTTGTGCTGTGCCTCGACAAGAAGGGCGTCGAGTTTTTGACCAAGGCGGGGCTGCTGCCGGTGTTGGGCGTCGTCTACGTCGTCGCTAAATTCCGTCCCGCGTGGGTGAAGCAGCACGCCGCGAGCATCTTCGCGGTCTCGGGCATCGCCCTCTCGCTGGCGGTCAAGGGCTTCCGACAGCTCCTCGGGCTGCCCAGCTACGCCGTACTCTGCATCGCGCTGCTCGGGCGCCCCGAAGACATCCTCACCGCCCAGAATCATCTCTACTCGTGGATGCCCGCGTCGGCGCTCTCGCACATTCCGCTCCACGGCTCGGTCTTCGGCTCGGTCTCCCCGCTCGCCCCCGCCGGGTGGATAGCGGGGCTCGTCTACCTCCTCGCCTCCTGCATCAATCAGGCGGACAACATCTACAAGACCGTGCAGCTCTACGACACCGACAAGGAGGTTTTGGAGCAGCGGCTCGGCGTTCTGAGCTGGTGGGTCGCGGAGGAGCAGGAGCAGGGCGAGGAAGTTTTGAATGCTTGGCTCAAACAGTTGTGGAGGACGATTCTCTTCTCCGTCGTCATCGCCCTCGCGCCGCTGGCCCTCAGCCTCTATTTCGTAATCAAGGCGGCCGCCGACGCGGTCTGGGTTTTAGCCTCTGTCGTCGGCGCTAAGACGAAGCTCTCAGTCCCGAAAGTCCTGCGCGCCCTGCCGCACGCCGCCCTGCTGGCCGTCCTGATTGTGGCTTACTCGAAGCTGCCCGTGGCCCCGACGGTCGCGCTGGCTTCCCAGCCCGCAGCGCCGCCGGCCACGGCCGTGACGGTCGCCTCCAAGGCAGTCCAGTTGCGAGAACAGCCGACGGCAAAAGCTCGCGTGGTGGGCCGGTTGAAGCGTGGGGAAGAGGCGCAGGTCATCGGCAACAGCAACTCTTGGGCGCAGGTAAGACTCGGAGACGGCACCGTGGGTTACGTCCCCGGCAACTCAATCTCAAGCCCGTCCGCCCCTCGCGAACCGGACGCGAACAGGCTCCGTAAGCGGCGCCGCGCGAGCCGCCGTTAATCGTTCGCCCTAACTCGTGTGGCGGCGCGGGACGCGTGCGCTGATGCCGCAGGTGATTTCGTAGGAGAGCGTGCCGGCGGTCTGCGCGAGTTCTTCGGCCGGAACCAGCAGACGGCCGTCCCCGCCGAGCAGAGTCACGCGGTCGCCGACGCTGACGCCCTCCACGTCCGTCACGTCCACGAGCGTCAAGTCCATCGAGACGCGACCCACCACCGGCGCCAGCCTGCCCCTGACAATCACGCGCCCGCGGTTCGAGAGGCCGCGGGCGTAACCGTCCGCGTAACCCGCGGGCACGGTCGCCACGGTCATCTCTCGCGCGGCCTCGTACGTGCAGCCGTAACCCAGAGTCTCGCCCCTGTGCACCTGCTTCAGAAGCGTGACGTGCGTGCGTACGGACATGACGGGGCGCAGCTCGGGCATGTCTGCGAGCGGCGGCAGCACGTCGCGCCAGAGGCCGTAGAGGATGCCGCCGGGCCTGACCATGTTCCCGCGCGTCTCGGGGTGCGCGAAGGTCGCGGCCGAGTTCGCCATGTGCACAAGCTCGGGCGCGTAGCCGCGCGCGCGGAAGGCTGCGACGCCCTCGCGGAAGCGCTTCAACTGTTCCTCGGTGAAGCAGTCGCGGCGCGGCTCGTCGGCGGCGGCGAAGTGCGTCATCAGTCCGCCGAGGCGGACGCCTTCGACCTGCTTCAGCCTCTCGGCGAACTCCGCCGCCTCGTCGTAGCGCACGCCGAGGCGGCCCATCCCTGTGTCAATCTTGACGTGAATGCTTGCGACGACTCCGGCCGCGCGCGCCGCCGCGCCCAGAGCTTCGGCCATGTCGAGGCGGTAGACGACGGGAGTGATTCCTTCCGAAACGCACGCGGCCGCCTGCCCTTCCCAGAAGCCGCCGAAGCTCAGGACGGGGCGAGTGATGCCCGCGCTTCTTAAGCTCAATCCCTCCTCGGGCGACGCGACGCCGAACCACTCGGCGCCCTCTGCTTCGAGACGGCGCGCGCACGCCACCGCGCCGTGGCCGTAGGCGTCCGCCTTGACGACGCCCATCACCTTCACGCCCGGCCCGACGCGCTCGCGCACCGCGCGGAAGTTCGACGCCAGCGCGTCGAGGTCTATCTCCGCCCACGTCGGGCGCCCGCCCGACTCCCAAGGCTCGTTCATGCGTCGTCCTACCGTCTGAAAGATTCAGGAAAGCGTCGTGCTTGCAGTCTCGCACAAACGGCGACGGCCGAAAAGCCGCGCCGCCTTCATTAAATTTGGCGACCCGTCGAGCGGCGTCCGTCAGCTTCCGTACTAACCGAAATGACTGATGAGACTGCCGCGAATCAGTCTCGTAAAGATATCGCAAACAGCCGGTGCTACCGTTGTTCTTTCGCGCACAGTTTGAAAAAGCGACGAGGCTTGAACGCGGCGTTCGTGCCGAGGGGCGCGTACGCCTTTTCAAGGGGAATTCTTCACAGGGGGGTTTAATTCATGGCTACTGGAACGAGGAGACAGCAGCAGGGGACGCAGGACGAGGGCGAGCGGCCCGAGAATCCGATTATGGCGGAACAACTCAGCAGGGCGCTCGACGACGTGACGGCGGAGCATGCGCCGCCCGCGGGGCGCGAGCTCGGCGACGCCCGGCGGCAGGGCGCGACGAAGTACGTTGACCCGGAACAACTCGCGCGCGGCCTCGGCTGGTTCAGCATCGGGCTCGGGCTCGCGGAGCTTCTGGCGCCGCGCGCCGTCGCGAAGGTCTCGGGACTTCGGCGGCCCAACACGGGACTGATACGCCTGTTCGGGCTGCGCGAGATCGCGAGCGGCGTCGCCATCTTCGCCGGGGGAAGGCGGCCTGCCGGCCCCGTCTGGTCGAGGGTCGTCGGCGACGCGCTCGACCTCGCATGCCTCGGCGCGGCGTATGCTTCGCCCGACAACGACAAGGGGCGGCTCACGTTCGCCACCGCCAACGTGCTCGCCGTGACCGCGCTCGACGTGCTCTGCGCGCAGCAGCTCAGCGCCGACGATGGCGAAGAAGGAGGAGGACAGATGCAGAGGGGCGCGATTCCCGTCAACAAGAGCATCGTCGTCAACGCCTCGCCCGAGGAGCTTTACCAGTTCTGGCACGACTTCGAGAATTTGCCGCGCTTCATGCGCCACCTCGAATCGGTGACCGCGCAGGGCAAACGCTCGCACTGGGTCGCCAAAGGCCCGGCCGGCTCTAACGTCGAGTGGGACGCCGAAGTCACCGAAGACCGCCCGAACGAGCTAATCGCTTGGCGCTCACTCGAAGGCTCTGAGGTGACGAACGCGGGCACCGTCCGCTTCGAGCGCGCGCCGGGCGGGCGCGGCACGGTCGTACACGTCGAGATTGACTACAGCCCTCCGGGCGGCGCGGTCGGCGCGCTCGTCGCCAAGCTCTTCGGCGAAGACCCCGACGGGCAGTTGCAGACAGACCTGCGCCGCTTCAAGCAGGTCATCGAGACGGGCGAGGTCGTCATCTCTGACGCTACCGTGGCGGGCGAGGGCTACACCGAGCAGCGCCCCGCGCAGCCGCTCGGCGTGGGCGTCGGCGGTGGGAAGTAAAGCTGAATAAGGGGGACGTGATGAGAGCGAACTGTTGGTACGGCAAGCAAGACGTGAGGGTCGAGCAGGTGCCCGACCCGAAGATTATGAACCGGCGCGACGCGATAGTGAAGATCAGCTCGACGGCCATCTGCGGCTCAGACCTGCACCTCTACAACGGCTTCATCCCGACGATGAAGGCCGGCGACATCATGGGCCACGAGTTCATGGGCGAGATCGTGGAGACCGGCCCCGACGTGAAGGAGCGGAAGGTCGGCGACCGCGTCGTCGTCTCCTTCCCAATCTCCTGCGGCAAGTGCTTCTACTGCGAGCAGGAGATGTACAGCCTGTGCGAGAACACCAACCCGAACGCGTGGATGGCCGAGAAGCTTTTCGGCCACTCGCCTTGCGGCATCTACGGCTACTCGCACCTGACGGGCGGCTACGCGGGCGGGCAGGCCGAGTACGTCCGCGTGCCCTTCGCCGACGTGGGCACGCTGAAAGTCCCCGAAGACCTCTCGGACGAGCAGGTCTTATTCCTCTCCGACATCTTCCCGACCGGCTACATGGGCGCCGAGATGTGCGACATCAAGCCGGGCGACACCGTGGCCGTCTGGGGCTGCGGCCCCGTCGGGCAGTTCGCCATCGCCAGCGCGTACCTTCTGGGCGCCGAGCGCGTCATCGGCATTGACCGCTTCGAGTACCGCCTACAGATGGCGCGCGAGAAGGCGAAGGCCGACACGATCAACTACGAGCAGGTGAACGTCTACGAGGCTCTGATGGAGCTGACCGGCGGGCGCGGCCCCGACTCGTGCATTGACGCCGTCGGGCTCGAAGCGCACGGCGGCCACGGGCTGGTCTACGCCTACGACCGCGCCAAGCAGGCTCTGATGCAGGAGACCGACCGCCCCATCGCGCTGCGCGAGGCGATCATGGCCTGCCGCAACGGCGGCACGGTCTCGGTCATCGGCGTCTACGGCGGCTTCATAGACAAGTTCCCGATGGGCTCTTTCATGAACCGTTCCCTGACGATGAAGACCGGGCAGTGCCACGTCCAGCGCTACTGGAAGAAGCTGCTCCAACACATACAGGACGGCGACATAGACCCGACCTTCGTCATCACGCACCGGATGCGTCTCGACGACGCGCCGACCGGCTTCGACATCTTCACCAACAAGGAGGACGACTGCGTCAAGATCGTCCTCAAGCCCTAGCGGCGGAAGCCCGACCGTAAGGGAGGGCGTATAGCTGACAGAAGAGGGAGGGATGATGAAGGACACGCCGTCCTTCATCATCCCTCCCTCTGCGTTTGACCGGAGCCCTCCCTCACGGTCGGGCTTCCGCCGCGCTTACTCGCGCCACATATTCTCGAAGCGCGTGAACTCTTTCAGGAAGGCGAGGTTGACTGTGCCGGTCGGGCCGTTGCGCTGCTTGGCGATGATGAGTTCGGCCGTGCCGGTGTTCTCCTCCGTCCGGTTGTACTGCTCCTCGCGGTAGATGAAGGCGACGAGGTCTGCGTCCTGCTCGATGGAGCCCGACTCGCGGAGGTCTGAGAGCTGCGGGCGGTGGTCGCTTCTGGCCTCGGGCGCGCGCGAGAGCTGCGAGAGCGCGACGAGCGGCACGTTCAACTCCTTCGCCAGACCTTTAAGCTCGCGCGAAATCTGCGACACCTCCTGCTGGCGCGACTCCGAACGCTTCGACGAGCCCGACATCAGTTGCAGGTAGTCAACAACGATCAAATCGAGCCGCTTCTGCTCGGCCGCCAGCCGCCGCGCCTTCGCCCTCATCTCAAGCACGGAGATGCCCGGCGTGTCGTCAATAAAAATCTTCGCCTCCGAGAGCGTGCCCAGCGCGCCCGCGAGCCGCGCCCACTCGTCGCGCGACAGATACCCGCTCCGGAACCGGTGCGCGTCCACACGCCCCTCCGAGCAGAGCATGCGCATGACGAGCGACTCCTTCGACATCTCCAGCGAGAAGACGCCGACGACGGCGCCCACCTGCGTTGCCGCGTTCTGCGCGAGCGTCAGACAAAGGCTCGTCTTTCCCATTGACGGGCGCGCGGCGACGATGATGAGGTCGGAGGGCTGTAGGCCGGAGGTCATCGTGTCGAGCTCGGTGAAGCCGGTCGCGAGGCCCGTGAGCATGGCCGAGCGGCCGGCCATCTGTTGAACTTTTTCGAGGAGCTCGTCGGCGACCGGCTTGATGTGAGCGAAGCCCTGTCGCGTGCGCTCGTCGGCGAGCGCGAAGATCATCTGCTCGGCGTGGTCGAGGATGATGGTGGCCTCGTCCTCGCCTTCCAAAGCCTCGCTCGTAATCTTGTTGGCGACCTTGACGAGCTGGCGCATCAGCGAGTGGTCTTTGACGACCTTCGCGTAGGCGGCGACGTTGGTGAAGTGCGGCAGGCCGTAGGTCAGTTCGCTGATGAAGGTCATGCCGCCGGCCTGCTCCAACACGCCCTCGCGCCGGAGTTCTTCGCTGAGGAGCAGCGGGTCGATCTCGCCGCCGCGCTCGCTCAGGGCCGTCATCGAGCGGAAGACGTGCTGGTGCGCGCGGACGTAGAAGTCCTCGGGGCGCAGAAGCTCGACGGCGTGGTTGACGAGCGAGTTGTCGAGAAGTATCGAGCCGAGGATGGCGCGCTCGGCCTCCGCGCTGTGCGGAAGGGGGCGCTCCAACATCTGTTCGCGCGCGGGGTCGGCTATGAACTGTGCCATCGGGAGTAGGGCCTGTGGAAAACTGACGTGGTGTAGACAGGGAAACGGCGCGTCCCCTGTGGCCCGCGGCGCACACGCGCGGGAGCGCGGAGGGGTCGCGCCGCCGGTCTTTATACTACAAGCCGCGGGGCGCGACAACCATCATGTTGACGCGCCCCGTTTCTTCGTAGAACTGCGAAGAAAATTAACATGGACGGACGGGATGTTCAGGATAGGAATTCCAGATTTCAAATCTTTAATTGCTTATCCTGTGAATCCCGTCCACCCATGTTAATTCGTTTCGCCTCGTTAAGCGTGTATCGTGTCGTCCGCCTCGGCGTTCGGGCCGTCGCCCTGTGCCGAAGCCTCGGCGGGCGCGGCCGTGTCCGTCTCGGCGGCGGGGGCCGCCTGCGCGCCGCCTTCGCCGGTGACGGTGACGGGGATGTCAACCGTGACCTCGCGGTGCAGGCGCACGCTGACGGTGTACTCGCCGGTCTCCTTGATGGGCTCCGAGAGGTGTACGCGGCGGCGGTCAACCTCGTAGCCCTTCTCCTTGAGCGCGTCGGCGATGTGCATCGCCGTCACCGAGCCGTAGAGCAGGCCGTGCTCGCCGACCTTGCGCTCGAAGTTGAGACGCAGGCCGCCCATCTGCCCGGCCTGTGCCTCGGCCGTGGCGCGCTCCTTCGCCTCCTTCTTCAAGAGAGCGGCGCGCTCGGCCTCGATCTGCTTGACGTTGCCGGGCGTGGCCTCGACCGCGAGCTTGCGCGGCAGAAGGAAGTTGCGCGCGTAGCCGGCTTTGACCTTGACGATCTCGCCGCGCGCGCCGAGGTTGTCCACGTCTTCGCGTAACAAAACGTTCGTTGTCGCCATCTTCTTTCGTGAACCTCCTTAGTCCGCGGTGTACGGGAGCAGCGCGATGTTGCGCGCGCGCTTGATCGCCTCGGTCAGCATGCGCTGGTGCGCCGTGCAGACGCCCGAGATGCGGCGCGGCAGAATCTTGCCGCGCTCGGGGATGAAGTTCTGTAGGAGCTTCACGTCCTTGAAGTCAATGATGTCAACCTTGTCCACGCAGAAGCGGCAGACCTTGCGGCGGCGCATCCGCCCGCGGCCGCCCCCGCGCCCGCCCTGCGGACGACGCTCCTGACCTCCGCCGCCTCCGCCGCCGTCCTCATCGCGGTCAAAATCGCGCTCGCCTCTTTCCATGTTTCTCGACATTGTTCTCTTCTCTCTTTCTATCTCGAAGGAAACACGCGCGCGTCC
>DATFHD010000083.1:0-22471 GCA_035248785.1 Pyrinomonadaceae bacterium
CGCGAAGGTCTACGCCTGCGAGGCCTGCCACTTCAACCTCAACCTGCCCTACTCGCTTAAGGAGGCCGACCTCGTGCTGGTCGTGAAGCGTGCCGAGGCGCGGAAGGACGCGCCGCCGCGCGGCCCCGAGCCGCCGTGCGACGAGCTGTCGGTCGAAGAGGTTTTGAAGGGCGACTTCAAAGGCGAGAGGGTCAGGGTCAGAAGCTTCTACGGCATGTGCCCCGACGGCATCATCGTGGGCGAGGGGACTTACGTCGTGATTCTCAAGAAGGCGTCCGACTCCGACTACGAAGTCTCGGGCGATGACGCCGCCGCCGCGTGCGGGGATGCGCTCTCGCGTAAGGCGGGGCTGTACGTCGCGGTCGGCGGCGGCTGCGCGGCCCGCGTGCTCGCGGTCGAGGACGGCTCGGTCGAGGCCGAGGGCCGGAAGCTGACGCTCGGCGAGTTCCGCGACAGGTACGGACTCTGGGGCGGCCTCGGCGCGCGCCCTACGGAAGACGGCCTCTTCGGGGCGTGGCGCGCGGGCCTGTTCGCGTGGGCCGGCCTCCCGGCCCTCTACGGGGTGACACAGTAGATGCTCAGCAAACTCTATCTGATTCTAGGGGCGTGCGTCCTTGTGCTCTACGCCGCGGCGGCGTGGAGCGGGTGGGAGTTGACGACCTCGCCGCGGCAGTTCGTGCCGGCGGACGTGCGCAACTCGCCGGGCGGCTACCGCTCGTTCCACTTCTGGCATTCCGGCTTCCACGGAGGAAAATGATGCTCAACCTGATAGCGCACGCGCGCTCGCTCGGCATGGTCGTGAAGATGGAGGAGCTGGCGCCCGTCATCGTCACCACCGCCATCTTCACCGCCTTCGGCCTGCTCGTCTTCGGCATCGCCTTCATGATCATCGTCAAGGCCACGCCCTTCTCCATCCGCAAGGAGATTGAGGAAGACCAGAACGTCGCCCTCGCCGTCGTCATCGGCGCCGTCATCATCGGCATCTCGCTCATCATCGCCGCGGCCATACAGGGCTGAGGCCGCGAAGGGGGGCCCCCATGTCGGACGAACACCTCAAGCTCCCGGCCTGCTGGTTCTGCCGGCAGCGCCCGCCCGAACGCGACTGCGCCTCCGAGTGGGAGATGCACAGGGAGACGGGCGTCAAGGGCGACATTGACAGCATCTCGAAGGCCGAGTGGGAGCCGATGACTGTGCCCGTGCCGCGCTGCTCCTTCTGCAAGCGCGCGCACGAGCGGCGCGAGCGCTTCGTCGAGAAGGGCTGGAAGGTCGGACTCCTCTTCGGCCTCGTCCTCGCCGCGCTGCTCTTCCTCTCCGGCCTGCTCGGGATAAGCGTGGCGGTCGTGCGCTCGCTCGTCATCATGCGCCGGACGCTCATCTGCCTCCCGGCAATCGTCTTCGGCTGCGCCATCGCGGGCGGGCTCGTCGGCTGGCTCCTCGGCAAGTCGGCGCTCCCGTCCGGAGTCAAAGACCAAGGCGCCGCGACCGGGCACCCGAACATCAAGAGCATGGAAGCGCAGGGCTGGAAGATCGGAGCCAAGCCGCGAGTGTAAAAGTAGACAGTAGATAGTAGACAGTAGACAGTAGTCAGTAGACAGTAGCGCTCCGCGCCGCGGTCGTTGACACTAACATTCGGAATGGTTCGCCAATGAAGCTTCTTCTACTGACTACTGTCTACTGACTACTGTCTACTTCTTTATGAATCGGACTCCCATCCTTTTCCTCAACGTACTGGTCATCGCGACCTGCGGGCTCGTCTACGAGCTTTTGGCGGGGACGCTCGCGTCGTACGTCCTCGGCGACTCGGTGACGCAGTTCTCCCTCATCATCGGGATTTATCTGTCGGCGCTCGGCGCGGGCGCGTGGGCGTCGAGGTTCATCGAGGGCGGACTGGCGCGGCGCTTCGTGGACGTGGAACTGGGCGTGGCGGTCGTCGGCGGGGCGTCGGCGCCGCTGCTGTTTCTGAGCTTCGCGCACCTGAGCTACTTCCACGTCATACTCTACGCGACCGTCTTCCTCATCGGCGCGCTCGTCGGGCTTGAGATTCCGCTGCTGATGCGGATTCTGAAAGACCACCTCGACTTTAAGGAGCTGGTCGCGCGCGTGCTCGCCTTCGACTACGCGGGCGCGCTCATCGCGTCGCTCCTCTTTCCGATCTTCCTCGTGCCGAAGCTCGGGCTCGTGCGCACGTCGCTGCTGTTCGGGTTCCTCAACGCGGGCGTCGGGCTCTGGACGACGTGGCTGATGGAGCCGCTCATCGGGCGCGGCGTCGGGCGTCTGCGCGCGCAGGCGTGCGTGGTGATGGCGCTGCTCGCCGTCGCCTTCATCAAGGCCGACGCGCTCACCTCGCTCGCCGAGGACGCGATGTTCGCCGACGACATCGTCTATTCAAAGACGACGCCGTACCAGCGCATCGTCGTCACGCGCAACCGCGCCGGCTTCCAACTCTTCCTCAACGGCAACCTGCAATTCAGCTCGGCCGACGAGTACCGATACCACGAGGCGCTCGTCCACCCGGCGATGTCTCTCGCGGCCGCTTCGGGCCGTCCCGCGCGCCGCGTGCTCGTGCTCGGCGGCGGCGACGGCCTCGCGCTGCGCGAGATTCTGAAGCACCCGAGCGTCGAAGAGGTCGTGCTCGTTGACCTCGACCCGGACATGACGAAGCTCTCGGCGCGCTTCCCGCCGCTCGCGCGCCTGAACAACCACTCGTTCGAAGACCCGCGCGTGCGCGTCGTCAACGAGGACGCGATGATCTGGTTGGAGCAGGACACGCCGCCCTTCGACGCGGCCATCGTTGACTTCCCAGACCCGAACACCTACGCGCTCGGCAAACTCTACACGACGCGGTTCTACCGACTGCTGAAAGCCAGACTCGCGCCCGACGCGGCCGTCAGCGTGCAGTCAACCTCGCCGCTCTTCGCACGCAACTCCTACTGGTGCATCGTCCGCACGCTCGAAGCCGCGGGCTTCAGCGTGCGCCCTTACTACACGGCCGTTCCTTCGTTCGGCGTCTGGGGCTTCGCGCTGGCGCGGCGCGAGCCCTTCGAGGTGCCCGCGCTCGCGCCGGTCGAGGGCTTGAAGTTTCTGGACGCGTCGGCGCTGGCCGCGATGTTCATGCTCTCGGCAGACCTCGGCCCCGTCCCCGTCGAAATTAATCGTCTGGACAACCAGTCGCTCGTACGCTACTACGAGGCCGAGTGGCGCCGCTACGAGTGAAGGGAGGAGAAGGATGAGCACGCGACCCGAAGACGAGAAACGTCCGCTTGAAACTGAAAGCCCGCGGCGCCGGATGCTCATGTTCATATCGTCCGGCCTCTTCATCTTCGCGGGCGGCGTCGAGCTACTGCTCGGCGAGTGGCTGAGCGCCGCCTTCTACCTCGCGTGCGGCTTCGTCTTCTTTAAAGGCCGAGATCTTGAACGCTGGCCGAAGGCCGCGCGCGTCCTCGTCATCATCGTGCTCGCGGCGCTCGCCGTCGCGATGTTCGTCAGTCTCATTCAGAAGGCAAAGAGGCTCGGTTGACACGAGGCTTGACGAGAAGGGAACTGCTGGCGGCCTTCCTCGGCGTGCCGTTCGCGCTGGCCGCCTGCGGGACGCGCGAGGAAGAGCCGCCGCTGCCCGAAGGCGAGATAGTCGGCGCGTCAGACCGCCTCGGCCACATGCTGCGCGACGGGCTGCGGCCCGAGCCGCAGACGTGGGAGCGCGCGTCCGTCGTCATCGTCGGCGGCGGCGTGGCGGGGCTCGCGGCGGCGTGGAGGTTTCTGCGCGCGGGCTTTGAAGACTTCGTGCTGCTCGAACTCGAACCCGCGCCGGGCGGGACTGCGCGCTCGGGCGACGCGCACGGCGTCGTCCCTTACCCTTGGGGCGCGCACTACCTGCCGGCGCCTCTGAAGGAGAACCGCGCGCTCGTCGCGCTGCTCGACGAACTCGGGGTGCTCGAAGGGGCGGACTCGGAGGGCGAGCCGGTAGTCGCCGAGCAGTTCCTCTGCCGCGACCCCGAGGAGCGCGTCTTCTACCGCGGGCGCTGGTACGAAGGTCTCTACCTGCACGCGGGCGCGAGCGAGGAGGACGCGCGGCAGCTACGCATCTTCAACGCGGAGGTTGACTCTTGGGCCGGCTGGCGCGACGCCCGAGGTCGCCGCGCCTTCGCCATCCCGGTAGCGAACTGCTCGGACGACGCAGAGGCGACGGCGCTCGACCGAGTCTCGATGGCGGAGTGGATGCGCGCGCGCGGGCTCAACTCCGAGCGTCTGCGCTGGCTGGTTGACTACGCGTGCCGCGACGACTACGGGCTCAACTTCGAGCAGGCGAGCGCGTGGGCCGGCCTCTTCTACTTCGCCTCGCGCATGAAGCGGCCGGGCGCCGAGGCGCAGTCGCTCATCACTTGGCCCGAGGGCAACGGCCGCCTCGTACGCCACCTTTACGAGAAGGCGCGCGCGCACGTCCGCCTCGGCCTCGCCGCCGCGGACGTGCGCCCGGCGTCGTTTGAGGATGAAGGTCGTGCTGTCGGAAATCGCGTCGAGGCTCGGAGTGTTGAAGGTCGTGGCGCGGGCGGCGTCGAGGTCGTCGCCGTGCCGCATGAGGGCGGCGCGGCGGTCGGCTTTCGCGCGGAGCGCGTCGTCTTCGCGGCGCCGCAGTTTTTGACGAAGTACCTTCTGAAGTCTTACCGCGAGGGCACAGCGCCCGCGCACGTCGCGGAGTTCGAGTACGGCGCGTGGATGGTCGCCAACCTCTTCCTGTCCGATAGACCGAGCGCGGGGCTCGGCTTCCCGCTCGCGTGGGACAACGTGCTCTACGAGAGCCCCGCGTTGGGCTACGTCGTCGCCACGCACCAGCGCGGGCTCGACCGCGGGCCGACGGTCTTCACCTACTACTATCCGCTGACGGACGCGAACCCGCGCGAGGCGCGTGCGCGTCTGCTCTCGACGGGGCGCGACGGCTGGGCCGACGTGGCGCTCTCAGACCTGCGGCGCGCGCACCCCGACATACGCGCGCTCACCGCACGCCTCGACGTGATGCGCTGGGGGCACGCGATGATTCGCCCGCGCGTGGGCTTCCAGTGGGGCGGCGCGCGGGTTAAGGCGCAAAAGCCCTTCGGCCCCGTCCACTTCGCGCACACAGACCTCTCCGGCGTCGCGCTCTTCGAGGAGGCGTTCGACCACGGGCTGCGCGCGGCCGAGGAAGTCCTCGCCGCGCGCGGCGTCAGTTTCGAGAGTGTGCGTGGGTGAGCGCGCGTTCGGGCGGCACGCCGTTTCAGCGAGAGTCGCCCGCGCGCAGCATCGGGTTGGCGGCGAGCTTGTGCGTCTGCCTCGCCTTCTTGCGCCGCGCGAGCGGCCTGTAGAGCAGGTTCATCAGCGGGTCAGACCAGCCGTTGACGCTTGAGAAGTCAGACTCGTAGTAGATGTGGTGGCGCCAGTGCAGCTCGGGCCGCAGGGAGAGGCGGCAGCGCTGTAGGAACCGCACGAAGGGCGGGATGCCGACCGCGTCGAAGAGCTTGACGAACTCCTCCTCCTGCCGGCGCTTCGAGTCGAGCCGGCTTATCTCGGCCACGGTGCGGTTAAACTCCTCGGCGGGGATGCTCGAACCCATGTGCGTGTAGGAGTGGAGCTGGTGGAAGCCGAGCATCCAGACGCTCGCGCTCATCAGGGTCGCCGCCCCGAAGAACGCGGCGGCCGTCCCCGGCCACGCGACGGTCGCGCCCCACGTGACGAAGGCGAAGGGGAGCGCGGCGTACGCCCCGCGCGTGAGGTTCGAGACCCACGCCGAAGGGTCGAGCGCCGGCTCGGTGTGGTGCTCCTGAAACTCGACCGAGATCGGCCCCATGACGGGGAAGCGCGGCGGCCAGACGTAGTCGAAGCTGAAGTGGAAGAGGCCGCTGACGAGGTCTGCGATGAAGCCGCCCGCGAAGAAGGCGGCCAGCGCGAGCCAGAGCGAGCGGCCTTCGTGCCGCGCCACCGCCTGAAGCGCGAACACCTGCCCGGCCAAGCACAAGGCGACCGCCACCCGCGAAGACGTTGGGAGCGTGAGGACTTTCATAACCTGCCTCCTTCGTTTTTAAAAGCACGGCCGCGGCCCCGTGTGCGTCAGCACGCGCGCCCCGGCGCCGAGAACAAAAGCCGAAAATTCACCCGATGGAATGTGAGAGCCGAACCCGCTGGAAAAATGCGCGGAGAATGTATGTCCGCACCGCGCGTTTGTCAACAACAATCTCTCCGTCCGGTTAACGCGCCGTCACGCGCCGACGGCTGTAAAAATTTTCTTCCGCGCCGTGCGTCCACAGTATAAACTCGGCCACCGCCGCACGCGTATGTCCGCCGAGCCGATAACACCCGCCGAAAACTTAAGCGCCGCAGGGCCGCTCCCTGTCGCCGTCGCGCGCAGGTCGTGCTGGCTCTTCTCTCCGCTGACGGACGTGCTGGTCTTCGGCGGGAGCGCGCTCGTGTCGCTCGCGTTGCTGTGGGTCGGGGCGCGGGCGGGCGTGCTCGAAGGTGATTCGCCGGAGTGGACTTGGGTGCCGGCGGTGCTTCTGGTGGACGTGGCGCACGTCTACGCGAGTTTGTATCGCGTCTACTTCGACGCGGAGGAGTTGAGGCGGCGCGCGTCGCTCTACCTGCTCGCGCCGGCCGTCGCGCTCGGCCTCGGCGTGGCGCTCTACTCGGAGTCGGACGCTCTCTTCTGGCGCGCGCTCGCGTACCTCGCCGTCTTTCACTTCGTAAGGCAGCAGTACGGATGGGTCGCGCTCTACCGGGCGCGCGCGTGCGAGCGTGGGCGCGTGGGGAAGTTGATAGACTCGGCGGCCGTCTACGCGGCGACTCTGTACCCTCTGCTCTACTGGCACGCGAACCTGCCGCGGCGCTTCTGGTGGTTTCTGCCGGGCGACTTCGCGGAGCTTCCGGCGTGGGTAGAGCGGGCCGCGTTCCCGCTCTACTGCCTCGCGCTCGGCGCGTACGCGTTGCGTTCGGCGCACGCGTGGGTCGTAGAGGGGAAGGGGAATCCGGGCAAGGACATCGTCGTCTTGACGACGGCCGCCTGCTGGTACGCCGGGATAGTCGCCTTCGACTCGGACTACGCCTTCACGGTGACTAACGTCCTGATTCACGGCGTCCCTTACTTCATGCTCGTCTGGTGGTACGCGCGCCGTCGAGCGCCGCGGGCGGGCGGGGTCTACAGGGCGCTCGCGCGCTGGCCCATGTTTCTGCTGACGCTGTGGGCGCTGGCCTTCGTCGAGGAGATGTTCTGGGACAGGGGCGTCTGGCACGAGCGCGCTTGGCTGTTCGGCGCGGCGTGGGACTGGTCTGCGGTCAAAGTCTTTCTCGTCCCCGTCCTCGCGCTGCCGCAGATGACGCATTACGTGCTCGACGGCTTCGTCTGGCGGCGGCGCGGCAACCCCCAACTCTCTTCCCTGATAAATTAACTTAATCCATCCCGATTCCGATGCAACCACAAACAGTCCCCGAAGAGAAGGTTCACCGCTTCCGCTGTCCGGGCTGCGGCGCTGACTTGCAGTTCGCGCCGGAGGCGGGCTCGCTGACGTGCCCTTACTGCGGCCGACGCGAGGAGATCGCGCCCCCGAAGAACGCGGTCGAAGAGCGCTCCTACGAGCAGTACCTCCAACTCCACGCCGACCGCATGGGCACGCTCGCGGAGGGCGCGCTCGAAGTCGCCTGCCAGACCTGCGGCGCGACCGTCACGTTCACGCCGCCGCAGGTCGCGGGCGAGTGCGACTTCTGCGGCAGCCCGCTCGTAGCGCAGCCGCGCTCGGCCGACCCCATACTCGCGCCCGAGGGCGTGCTCCCCTTCCGCGTCACACAGAACGATGCCACCGAGTCAATCCGAAAGTGGCTCTCGTCGCGCTGGTTCGCGCCGAACGCGCTCAAAAAATTCGCCGCGCAGGAAGCGATAGGCGGCGTCTACATCCCCTTCTGGACTTACGACGCCTACACGCAGAGCGACTACGAGGGGCAGCGCGGCGAGCACTACTACACGACCGAGAGCTACACCGAGCGCGACGCGCAGGGCAACACCGAGACCAAGACGCGGCAGGTGCAGCACACGCGCTGGTACTCGGCCTCTGGCACGGTCGAGCGCTGGTTCGACGACATACTCGTCCCCGCCACGAAGTCGCTGCCGCCCGCGCGTCTGACGGCGCTTGAGCCTTGGGACTTGCAGGCGCTGACCGCGTACGAGCCCGCGTACCTTTCGGGCTACAAAGCGCAGCGCTATCAGGTTGACCTTGCCGAGGGCTTCGAGCTGGCGAAGCAGGCGGCGGCGCCCGTCATCGAGGGGGACGTGCGCCGCGACATCGGCGGCGACGAGCAGCGCGTGACGCGCGTCTCGACGCGCTACTCGGCCGTCACCTTCAAGCACCTCCTGCTGCCCGTCTACGTCGGCGCCTACCGCTTCAACGACAAGGTCTACCAGCTAGTCGTAAACGGCCGCACAGGCGAAGTGCAGGGCGACCGCCCCTACAGCTTCTGGAAGATTTTCCTCTTCGCCCTCGCCGTCGTCGTCGTCCTTCTCCTCATCGCACTCGTCTTCGGCCGACGCTGAAGCGGCGACGTTCGCCCGGCAACGTTAAAAACGACGGCGCCCGTCAGCAATCGAAGCTGACGGGCGCCGTCTTCGTCTGCGCGCGTGTCTTACTGCGGCGGGGTGCCGGAGACGAGGAACACGTCCCAAGCCCAGCGGTTCACCTTCGCCCCCTTCGCGTCGTCCACCTTCGCGCGGTAGCGGAAGCGGTTGCCGTGCTCGTCCTCCCGCTTCGACTCCTTGTAGTCGAGATGTATCCGCACAACATCCAGTTCGGGCAGCGCGTGCAGCTCGCCGGGCTGCGAGACGCCGTCGTGGTTCGCGTCCTGCCACAGCCGCAGTGAAAAGAAGACCGGGTCGCGGAAATCAATCACGCCGTCGGAGTTTCCGCCCTGCGCGGGCTGGTCGAACTCGGCGAGGGCGAGGAAGCCGTTCGGGTCGTCAGAGCGTGGCTGCGCGGTGAAGTTGCCGAACAGCTCCGCGCCCGTCGTAATCAGCCCGTCGCCGTCGCGGTCTAAGGCGAGGAAGGCGTCGTCCGAGCCCTCGGCCGTCCACGACAGGCGCTCGCGCTTGCCGACGCCGTTCATGTCGAAGTTGACGCCGTCGCGGTTTGAGGTCAGGCGGAAGCCGTCGCCGGCCACGTCCACGATAATCGGCGTGTAGGGCTTGTTGCAGCAGCAGGTATCCTCCCAGTTGTAGGAGTAGACGCCGGAGGGGCAGCCGTTAGTGAGTGGGTAGGTGCACCAATCAACGCTGCGGAGGCAGCTCGGGTGGGAGTGACTGGTCTCGAACTCTATCCGGATAGACGGTCCACAGTTGGCCGGGCAGCCAGTCAGGCAGCACTTGCCGCCGTCGTCTATCGAGTAGGTGTAACCGTCGCCACAATCCAACGGGCTTGCGGCGACGAAGCAGTTGCCGGGCAGCGGCGTCCCCACTCCGCAGGGCAGGCAATCCCATTCGCAATACTGCTCTCCGCCGCCGCCGGGCAGTTCTTTGATTACGGGCGTGCAGCAGGGTTGCGGCTTCGGCTGGGGGCACGGCGGGGGCGTCGCCGAAGGCGAAGGCGTCGGGGTGGGCGTCGGCGTCGGCGTCGGCGTCGGTGTCGGGTCGCCGATGTAACAAGTTCCGGGCACGTAATCGTCCCACGTACACTTAAGAGTCGGGTCGGATTCGACCGGGCAATCCCTGTTTCTAGTTGTATAGCGCAGACACTGCCCACTGTTGCCACAACCCCCGGCGAAAATGACGGCCGGCGGGGGGTCTGGGCACTGCGGGCAATTCGCAAACGCCACGTTCCCCCACATACACCCATCGACACTCTGGCAGCCGCAGAGGTCAGGCGCCGCCGCAGGGGCCGGGGACGGGGCGTAAACCGCCGGCAAAAAGTAAGCCCGCAAGATGCTTGCGGGCTGCCACGAGTCGCTCACTTTTAATAAACCGCTTGGCGCGTTCGCGGTTTTGACCGTCGTGCTCGACCTGCATCCTTCCGCGCCGTTCTTCTGCTTCGGGACGTTCGAGGAATGCCTCTTGGGGGTAGGCATCTTGCCGTCCGGCCCCCAGAGAGCCGTACCGTCGCCGAAATTTATGACCTCCGTATGGCACACGACCCTCTTCGGATCACCATGCTCCTTTACTACATCGCGGTTATACTCGTAACCCTTCAAGTTATGTGCGTTGGCCTTCAGCGTGGCGCTCTCGCCCGGCATGATCGGCACGTCGCCCGGCTCCACCGGCGTCTCCGGGAAGAACAGCTCGTACCTCCCGTAATGCATGCCGAAGGATAATTCGCCCCCGCTGATGACGATCTCCGGCATGCCGCACGTAAATTGGAGGTAGTAAATCGGCTTGCTGCCGGTGTTCTTCACCTCGACCTCAAGCTCGCGCAGCCACCCCTTATTCTCCAAATCCTTGAACGACTTCTCGCTCTTGAGCTTCACCTTGATGGGAAGCTGCTCGGGTATCTCGGCCTCGAACTTCCGCTCGTCATGCGCCGAGGCAGCCGCGCTATTGTCCTGATGGTGTGCGCCGCTCGCGGCGAACCCGAAGAAGGCTACGAGCAAAAACAGAAAGGTGAAGGCTAAAGGGGCGAGGTTTCGGCGGCGGAGAATCGTGCGGAAGCTGTGAGCGTTCATAGCGTCTCTCCTTTCCGAGAGGCCGTGAGCTTGGCGGAACCCACGAAGACCGTAACCGTTGAGGCGCGGGGCGGTGCGTGTGACGACCGACTTATACGCCTCTAACAGAGGGCCGTCAAGGAACCCGTTTGCGCCGTGGGCCGGCGCCCGCCGGCCCTTTTATAAGTTTCCTTAATCCGGCTCGCCCGCCAATATTCATACCCGAATTTTGAGAGCGCGCTTGCCCATCGCGGAAAAAAGTAGTATCACTAAGGCACCCAAAGCAGTTCTTAATTTTGGTGGTGCAGCCGAGAAGGCTTTCGCGGACACGCGCGCCGATCCACCGTCGGGAGGAAGGGCGCCGGGCACGCGCCGGGCCGGCCGGGGCGCCTCTTTACGGGCGCAGTTGCCGGCTCGCCGGGTGTCTCTCCCCGCGGCGCCGCGAGCGGTGACACGCCCGGCACGGAAGAGTAAGGGGTTCAACCCGCCGGGCAAGTTCCAAGAGTCACAAGACGACGGTTCGGAAAGAGATGCAGATCTTCCACCACAGCACCAACACCATCGCCAAGGTGAGCATCTTCGGCGGCGTCTTTCTGGTCGCCGCCTCGCTCTGGGTTCTCGCCGAGATCAACCGCTCGTCCTACAACACGGGGCAGTACATAGAGGTGCAGCAGCCCGTCCAGTTCTCGCACAAGCACCACGTCGGCGACGACGGCATAGACTGCCGCTACTGCCACACCTCGGTCGAGTCTTCGAACACGGCCGGGATGCCGCCGACCAAGACCTGCATGAACTGCCACTCGCAAATCTGGAACGAGAGTCCCTACCTCGAAATCGTCCGCGCCAGCTACCGCGACAACAAGCCCATCGAGTGGGCCCGCGTCCACGACCTGCCCGACTTCGTCTACTTCAACCACTCGATACACGTCAACAAGGGCGTCGGCTGCGCCTCGTGCCACGGCCGCGTGGACACGATGCCGGCGATCTATCAGGCCGCCTCGCTACAGATGGAGTGGTGCCTCGCCTGCCACCGCGAGCCCGAGCGGTATCTCAGGCCGAAGGACAAGATCACAGACATGCACTGGAACATTGACGACGAGGGCGTGACGGCCAACTCCGAGAACCGCCTTGCCGAGAACCTCTCGGACGAGCGGCGCAAGCTCGGCCTACAGCTCAAGCGCGAGTACCGCGTCCGCGACGCGCGCACCATCACGAGCTGTTCGACGTGCCACAGATAAGAGTCCGGGAAGAGTAGGATGCACATCAAAGACACTTTCCCCGAGCTTTACCAGATCAGGAAGCGCCCCGTCTCCATCGAGGGCGTGCGCTCCAAGTTAGAGAAGAAGCGCGGGCGCGAGTTCTGGCAGAGCCTCGAAGAGCTGGCCGAGACGGAGGAGTTCGAGGAGCTTCTGCACAGAGAGTTCCCGCAGCACGCCTCCGAGTGGGACGAGGGCACGGATCGCCGCACCTTCTTAAAACTCATGGGCGCCTCGCTGGCGCTCGCGGGCCTTGCGGGCTGCTCCTACCAACCGCCCGAGACCATCGTCCCGTACGTGCGCCAGCCCGAGGAGATTGTGCCGGGCAAGGCGCTCTACTTCGCCACGGCGATGCCTTTCCCGGGCGGCGCGGCGCCGCTCCTCGTGCGCAGCTACATGGGGCGGCCGACGAAGGTCGAAGGGAACGACCTTCATCCCGCGAGCCTCGGCGCGGCCGACGTGTACGCGCAGGCTTCCATCCTCGGACTCTACGACCCAGACCGCTCCGAGACCATCATCAACCGCGGCGAGGTGCGCACCTACACGGGCTTCCTCGGCGAGATGGCGACGCTGCTGGAAGGCCAGCGCGCGAAGCAGGGCGCGGGGCTTCGTTTCCTGACCGAGACGATTACATCGCCGACGCTCGGCGCGCAGATGCGCGACATACTCTCGCGCTTCACCGGCGCGCGCTGGTATCAGTGGGAGCCGGCGGGCACGAACAACGGAAGCCTCGGAGTGCGTCAGGCCACGGGCGGCTTCGCGACTCCGATCTACAACTTCGCCGCGGCCGACCGCGTGCTGTCGCTCGATTCGAACTTCCTCGAATGCGGGCCGGGCGCGCTGCGCTACGCGCGCGACTTCGCCTCGCGCCGCCGCGCCGTGGACGGCGACGCGCGCGAGATATCTCGGCTTTACTCTCTGGAGACGACGCCGACGAACACGGGCTACTTCGCCGACAACCGTCTGGCCGTGCGCCCGAGCGAGTTTGCCGGAGTCGTCGGCGCCATCGCGGCGGGCGTGGGCGCGGGCGGCGGCGCGAGTGTGAGCGGGCCGTCGGCGGACTTCGTCAACGCGGTCGTCGCCGATTTGAAGTCGGCGGGCGGCGCCTGCATCGTCATCGCGGGCGACGAGCAGCCGGCAGAGATTCACGCGCTCGCGCACCGTATGAACGCGGCGCTCGGCGCCGTCGGCAAGACCGTCAATTACGTCGAGCCTATCGAAGAGAACCCGACCGACCAGTTGAACGACCTGCGCACGCTCGTGCAGGAGATTGACGCGGGCGCGGTTGACATCCTCGTTATCGTCGGCGGCAACCCCGTCTACACCTCGCCGGCCGATTTGAAGCTCGACGAGAAGCGCATGAAGAAGGTCGGGCTCGCAGTCCACCTCAGCCCCTACGACGACGAGACCTCGGAGCTTTGCCACTGGCACATCCCCGAGACGCACTACCTCGAAACTTGGGGCGACGCGCGAGCCTACGACGGCACGGTCACGATTCAGCAGCCGCTCATCACGCCGCTCTACAACGGCAAGAGCGCGTACGAACTGCTCGCCGCCTTCACGGACAATCCAGACCGGCGCAGCTACGACATCATCCGCCAGTACTGGCTGACGCAGGGGCGCGGCGCGCTCATGGCGGGCGCGTCGGCGAACACGTCGAACATAATGTCAGGCATCATGGGCGGCGCGACCGGCGCCGGGAGCGCGGCCGTCCCCGTGCCCGCCGCGGCGGGCGCCCCGAGCGGTGCACAGCTGGCGGGCGCGACCCCATCACCAACTCCGACCGGCGCGGGCGCGGTACCTTCGCCGACACCGTCGGCCGCTCCTTCGCCGACGCCGGCCGCGGCTCCTACGCCGACTCCGACCGGCGCGGGCGGCGCGGCGACGAATCGCCCGGTCTCGACTCCCG
The DNA here is from genome assembly GCA_035248785.1 of Pyrinomonadaceae bacterium. Classification (GTDB taxonomy): domain Bacteria; phylum Acidobacteriota; class Blastocatellia; order Pyrinomonadales; family Pyrinomonadaceae; genus QHXN01. The sequence continues at coordinate 13,801 of DATFHD010000083.1, forward strand.
CGCAGGGCGGGGGCGGGACGACAGGCGGAGGCGGGGCGGCTTCAACGACAACGGCGGCGACGGCTTCGCCCGAGTTCGAGCGCGCTTGGCGCAAGGCGCTCAACGACGGGTTCGTGGCGAACTCTGCGCGCAAGCCGCGCGGCGGCGCGAACACGGCGCAGAGTGGCACGACGCCCGCGGGCGGCGCGAACAACGCGGGCGCGGCGGCTGCTCCGACTCCGGCCCCGGCACAGCCGTCGAGCGGCGGCGCGGGGCAGTACGAGATAGTCTTCCGCACAGACCCGAACGTCTACGACGGCCGCTTCTCGAACAACGGCTGGCTTCAGGAGTTGCCGAGGCCGCTGACGAAACTGGTGTGGGACAACGTCGCCGTCGTCAGCCCCGCGACCGCGGAGAAGTTGGGCGTCGGCGAGGCGCCCGACGGCGCGGTCAAAGAGTCGCCGCACCGCGTCAACCGCCTGACGGCGAAGGGCGGCGAGATAGACGCCGAAGTCCTCCGCCTCTCCTTCAAAGGCCGTCAGGTCACGGCGCCCGTCTTCATCCTGCCCGGCCAGCCCGACAATGTTGTGACCGTGCAACTCGGCTACGGACGCCGACGCTCGGGCCGCGTCGGCGGGAACGACCGCGACGGCGTGCGCGGCTTCAACGCCTACGACCTGCGCACGACCGACGCGCTCTGGTCGGGCACCGGCCTCGGCGTTGACGTGACGGGCGACTCCTACTCGCTCGCCTCGACTCAAATTCACTTCCGCATGGAGGGGCGCGAGATCGTGCGCCACGGCACCTTCGCCGAGTGGACGCACGACCCGGCTCTGCTGCCCGAGCGCGAGCGGAAGAAGGAGCCGCCGCAGCCCGCGGGCGAGAACCGCGAGCCGGAAGAGAACGAGTCCATGTACCCGCAGTACGACTACTCCGAGCACGAGGAGATGGGGCGCCGCGGCTACAAGTGGGGCATGGCCATTGACGTTTCGACCTGCGTCGGCTGCAACGCCTGCATCGTCGCCTGTCAGGCCGAGAACAACATCCCCGTCGTCGGCAAGGAGCAGGTCGCGCGCTCGCGCGAGATGCACTGGCTGAGGGTGGACGCGTACTTCCGCGGCGCGTTTGACAACCCCGACGGCGTCTACTTCATGCCCGTCCCCTGCCAGCACTGCGAGAACGCGCCGTGCGAGCCCGTCTGCCCCGTCCACGCGACCGTGCACAGCGCCGAGGGCTTGAACGACATGGTCTACAACCGCTGCGTCGGCACGCGCTACTGCTCGAACAACTGCCCGTACAAGGTTCGCCGCTTCAACTTCCTGCTCTATCAGGATTGGGACACGCCCTCTTACAAGATGATGCGCAACCCGGAAGTCTCGGTGCGCTCGCGCGGCGTGATGGAGAAGTGCACCTACTGCGTGCAGCGCGTCGAGTACGCGAAGATCGAGGCCGAGAAGGAGGGGCGCAAGGTGCGCGACGGCGAGGTCAAGACGGCCTGTCAGGCGACCTGCCCGACCGACGCAATCGTCTTCGGCGACCTGAACGACCCCGCAAGCCGCGTGGCTAAATTGCAGGAGCAGAAGCGCCGGTACGATTTGTTGGCCGACCTGAACACGCGCCCGCGGACGGCCTATCTGGCGGCGGTGCGCAACCCGAACGAGGCGCTCGCCGGGGGCGGCGGCGCGCACCGCGGCGAGGGCGGAAACCCGTCGGAGGCATAAGGGGTTTATGTCAGAGAGATACGACTACGCGCACGAGGACGTAGGCATCCACACCACCCCGGCCGTCATCGAGCCCGGCCACACGTTCGGGACGGTGACGGACAAGATCAGCTCGATAGTCCTTCGCAAGCGGACGCCCATCGGCTGGTGGATCGGCCTCGCACTCGCGTTCTCGCTGGCGAACATGATGTTCGGCACGGTTGTCTACCTCGTGCTCACAGGCATCGGCATCTGGGGCAACAACCAGCCCGTCGGGTGGGCCTTCGACATCATCAACTTCGTCTGGTGGATCGGCATCGGCCACGCCGGCACGCTCATCTCGGCGATTCTGCTTCTGTTAAGACAGTCTTGGCGAACTTCGATTAACCGCTTCGCGGAGGCGATGACGCTCTTCGCCGTCGCCTGCGCGGGGCTGTTCCCGCTGCTGCACACCGGAAGGCCGTGGCTCGCCTACTGGCTCTTTCCGTACCCGAACACGATGGGCATTCAGCCGCAGTTCAGAAGCCCTCTGATGTGGGACGTGTTCGCGGTCTCGACTTACGCGACCGTTTCGGCGCTCTTCTGGTACACGGGGCTCGTGCCCGACTTGGCGACGCTCCGAGACCGCGCGCGCAGCCGCGTCGGGCGCATCGTCTACGGCATGGCGAGCTTGGGCTGGCGCGGGAGCGCGCGCCACTGGGCGCGTTACGAGATGGTCTACCTGCTGCTCGCGGGCATCTCGACGCCGCTCGTGCTCTCCGTCCACACCATCGTCAGCTTCGACTTCGCCATCGGCATCATCCCGGGCTGGCACACGCCGATCTTCCCGCCCTACTTCGTCGCGGGCGCCATCTACGCCGGCTTCGCGATGGTGCTCACGCTGGTCATCCCCTTGAGAAAATTCTACGGGCTCGAAGACTTCATCACCGAGCGCCACCTGCGCAACTCGGCCAAGGTCATGCTGGCGACGGGGCTTTTGGTGGCCTACGGCTACATGTGCGAGGCGTTCGTCGCGTGGTACAGCGCGAACACCTACGAGCAGTTCATGATGGTCAACCGCTTCGTCGGGCCGTACGCCTTCTACTACTGGGCGCTCATCACCTGCAACGTCGTCGCGCCGCAGCTCATCTGGATACGCCGCGTGCGCCACTCGAACGCGATGCTCTTCATCGTGGCGATGTTCGTCAACGTCGGCATGTGGCTGGAGCGGTTCATCATCATCCCGATCAGCCTCCACCGCGACTTCCTGCCGTCGTCTTGGGGCATGTACGCGCCGACGGTCTTCGACTTCACGATGTTCTTCGGCACCATCGGGTTCTTCTTCTTCCTGATGTTCCTCTTCCTGCGGTTCCTGCCCGTCATCTCCATCTTCGAGATGCGGACGATGGTGCCCGAGGCGCAGATTAAGGAGGAGCACGCATGACAGGGACTCCGGCGAAAGGGGGTGGCGAGTAGTGGCCGGGAAGCGCAGAGTGAGGCCGGCGACTTACGGGCTGATGGCCGAGTTCGACAACCCTTCGGACGCGGTCGCGGCGGCGAAGCGCGTCTACGAGGAAGGGTATCGGAGGGTTGACGCCTTCTCGCCGTACCCGGTCGAGGAGCTGTCCGAGGCCATCCACGCGCACAACACGAAGATGCCGCTCATCGTCCTCATCGGCGGACTGCTCGGCGGCTCGCTCGGGTATCTGATGCAGTTCTACCTGCTCGCCGTCAGCTACCCGATCAACGTCGGCGGCAAGCCTTACCACAGTTGGCCGGCCTTCATCCCCATCACCTTCGAGTGCACGGTCTTGGGCGCGGCGCTCTTCGCCGTCTTCGGGATGTTCGCGCTGAACGGGCTGCCCGAGCCGTACCACCCGGTCTTCAACGTGCCGGACTTCGGGCTCGCCTCGCGCGACCGCTTCTTCGTGCTCGTCGAATCCACAGACCCCAAGTTCGACCGCGAGCAGACGGCCGCGCTGCTCCGCAGTCTCGGGCCGCGTGAGGTGTCAGATGTCGAACACTGAGGTTAAAGGAAGTCAGGAGTCGGGAGTCAGCAGTCAGAAGAGAGGCGCGCGGCGTCGCGCTTCCTTCTGTCTCCTGACTTCCGTCTTCTGTCTCCTGTCTTTCGGCTGCCGCATGGATATGCAGGATCAGCCGAAGTACAAGTACTACCGCGCGGGCGACAAGAAGTTCTTCGCCGACGGCGCGTCGGTGAGGCCGATAGTCGAGGGCACCGTGCCGCGGCAGACCGGCGGCGAGTACCGCGACCGCGAAGACTACTTCTACACGGGCAAGGGGCAGGGCGGGTCGGTCTCACAGCTTCCGGGCGGCGGCGCGCAGGGCGGCGCGCAGTCGGGCGGCGTGGGCGCGGCCGTGCCGGCGATGCAGGCGAGCGTGGCCACGGGGACGCTCGCGAACGCGACGCCGAACGTGCGCGGGAACATCGCGGGCGGCGTGCCCGGCGCGCGCGAGGCCGCGGCCACGGGCGGGCCCGACAACTTCCCAATCACGATTGACGAGGCGGCGCTCCGCCGCGGGCGCGAACGCTTCCAGATTTACTGCACGGCCTGCCACGGGATGACGGGCGAGGGCGACGGCATGATCGTCCGACGCGGTTTTCGCAAGCCGCCGTCGTACTACGACGACCGGCTACAGGAGGGCACGACGCCCGCCGCGCACTTCTTCGACGTGATCACGAACGGCTGGGGCGCGATGCCCGACTACGCCGCGCAGATTCCCCCGGAAGACCGCTGGAAGATCATCGCCTACATACGCGCCTTGCAGTTGAGCCGGAAGCTCAACATACAGGAGCTTTCGCCCGAGGAGCAGAACCGCGTGCGCACCTCGGCGCAGCGGCAGCAGCAGGAAGGGCACGAGGGCGGCACGCTCTTGCAGGCGCCGCAGGGGGGTGAGAAGCACTAGGATGGCGGAGACCACCACGCACAACTACAACGCCCCCGCAGACCTCGGGCGCTACCGCGGGCGCGCTCTGCTCGTCGGCGTCGCCTTCCTCGTCGTCGGCGCGGTGCTCGCCTTCCTGATGGGGAGCACGGCCGGCTACGGCGGGCTCGTACACGTCCTGCGCTCGTACCTCGTCGGCTTCTTCTTCGTGACGGGCCTCGCGGTCGGCAGTCTCGCTTGGCTCTGCCTCGGGCACATGACGGGCGGCGCGTGGGCGATTACGAGCCGCAGGCTCTTCGAGGCCGCGACGCGCACCATCCCGCTCTGCGCGGTGCTGTTCATCCCCGTAGCGCTATCCCTGTTCGTACACGAGCAGGGGCCGGGCGGGCACCACGTCTCCGTCTACGAGTGGTCAGACCCGGCGGCGGTCGCGGGCGACGAGGCTTTGCAGCACAAGTCGCTCTACCTGAACATCCCTTTCTTCATCGTCCGCGCCGTCGTCTACTTCGTGGTCTGGTTCCTCTTTGCGAACATCCTGAGCCGCTGGTCTGCGGCGCAGGATCACACGGCCGACCCGCGCCTGCGCCGGAAGATGCAGGACATCTCGGGGCCGGGGATTCTGCTCTTCGGCCTGACGGTGACGTTCGCCGCGATTGACTGGGGCATGTCTTTGGAGCCGCACTGGTTCTCGACCATCTACGGCCTCATCATCATGGCCGGGTGGGGGCTGTCGGCGCTGGCCTTCATCATCACGGTGGCGACCTACCTGTCCCAGCGCGAGCCGATGGAACACGTCTACCAGCCGCTGCACTTTCACGACTGGGGCAAGCTCCTGCTCGCGCTCGTGATGCTCTACGCCTACTTCGCGTTCTCGCAGTTTTTGATTACGTGGGCGGGGAACCTGCCGGAGGAGATTCCGTTCTACCTGCGGCGGCTGCGCGGCGGGTGGCAGTTCATAGGACTCTTAATCATCCTCTTCCACTTCGCGCTCCCCTTCGTGCTGCTGCTCTCGCGCTACCGCAAGCGGCGGCCGTACAGCCTTCGGCGCGTCGCGCTGCTGATGCTCTTCATGCGCGTCGTGGACTTGGTCTTCTTCTTCGCCCCCTCGGTGCATCAGGGCGGCGACCCGGAGTGGCACGCCGTAGACCTGCTGCGCAGCTTCCTGCCGATGTTCGCGATGGCAATCGGCCTCGGCGGCATCTGGCTCTGGTACTACTTCGGCCAACTCAGCAGTCGCCCGCTGCTCCCCTTGGGCGAGCGCGACCTTGAGAAGGCCATCACGGCGACGGAACACCATTGATGCGGTAGTCAGTAGACGGTAGTCAGTAGCCAGTAGGCTCCGCCAGCGGGCACTGACAATGGCAATCGGCCGGTTCGTAATAAGCGAGTTCTTCCTACTGACTACTGACTACTGTCTACTTGAGGTTGCAATGGCTCACGGCAAGCGCAAACGCGACAGCATCCACGAGACGCCGGACGTGTCGTACATCACGAACCCGGACGTGGCGCACGAGGAGTCGGACGTGGCGGTGCGACCGCTCCTTTGGTTCGTCGGCGGGCTGACGTTCTTCACCATCATCGTCTGCGTGGCGATGCTTCTGCTCTTCTCATACTTCCTCGCGCGCGAGAAGTCGCAGGAGTTGGAGGCGTCGCCTTTGGCGCGTCAGGGCGAGGAGCGCCTGCCGCCCGAGCCGCGACTCCAACTCGCGCAGGGCTGGCAGGTCACGACCGACGACGGCCAGCGCCACGACCTCTCCTACGGCGCGAAGAGCGAACACGTGCCGCAGCCTTGGTCTGAGTTCACCATCGTCAGCGACGAGTGGCACAGGGAGTTGACCGACTACGGCTGGGCCGACGAGAAGGCGGGGACGGTGCGCGTCCCCATCGAGCAGGCGATGCGCGTCTACCTGCAACGCCGGCAGGCCAGACAGTCGCAGGGCTCGCCCACGCCCGCCGCGCCCAACGCGCAGGCCGCGCAGGCTCAGCAGGCGCCGCGGCAGACGACGCCCGCCGACTCAAGCTCCGGCCAACAGCCGGAGCAGAAGCATCAGTGAAGGCAAAAGGCAAAAGTGGAAGGCAAGGCGTTAAGTGTTAAGTGAAGTGATGAAGGTCGCGGTGAAGGGAATCGGGCAGAGCGTTGGGGCGAGTCCGGCGGCGAAACTGCGGCGGGCGCTGGTCGCCTTTTGCCTCTTGCCTCTTGCCCTTTGCCTTTCGCCTTCGCGCGCCAGCGCGCAGTACGCGCAGCCGCCCGTGGGGCCGATGCCGACCGGCAACTCGACCGAGGTCTTGAAGAAGGTTGACATCGAGCAGAAGCTCAACAGCCAGATTCCGCTCGACCTCAAGTTCCGCGACGAGGCGGGGCGCGAGGTTGCGCTGGGCGACTACTTCGGGAAGGGGAAGCCGGTCGTCCTGACGCTCGTCTACTACGAGTGCCCGATGCTCTGCAATCAGGTCTTGAACGGCGAGGTCGGCGCGTTTCAGGCGCTGTCGTTCACGCCGGGCAAAGAGTTCGAGGCCGTCACCGTCAGCTTCGACGAGCGCGAGCGCCCGGAGCTCGCGGCGCAGAAGAAGGAGACCTACCTCAAGCGCTACCGGCGCGAGGGCTCTGACGCGGGCTGGCACTTCCTGACGGGCGACAAGGCTTCGATTGACGCGCTGGCGCAGGCGGTCGGCTTCCGCTTCGTCTGGGACGAGCAGTCGCAGCAGTTCGCGCACGCCTCGGCCCTGATGGTGGCGACGCCCGGGGGGCGCCTTTCGCACTACTTCTACGGCATCGAGTATGCGCCGAAGGACTTGCGGCTCGCGCTCGTGGAAGCCTCCGAGGGTAAGATCGGGTCGCCCGTGGACTCGCTCATACTCTACTGCTACCACTACGACCCGGCGCAGGGTAAGTTCGCGCCCGTGATGGGCGTGCTGCGCGCGGCGGGCGTGCTGACGGTCTTGGGAGTCGTCGCGCTGCTCTTCTACCTGCGCCGCGTCACGCGGCGGCGACAGGAGCGTTGGGACGAGGAGATAAACGTCGGCGGGGCCGCCTGAAGGCTTTGAAGTTTGTCCGACCCTCAGGGGAGGGGAATCTTAGTGAACTGGATACAGACCGCACCCATTCCGAAGGTCAGTTTGCCGGTGCCGTTCTCGCCCGAGCAGGCTTCGACGTTCGCGCCGCACGTGGACGCGCTCTACGTCTACCTGATCGCGATCACGGCCTTCGTCACGCTCGGCATCACGGCCGTCCTCATCTTCTTCGCCGTCAAGTACCGCCGCCGCCAGCCGGACGAACTGCCGCGCCCCATCGCCGGCTCGATGGTGCTTGAGCTGACGTGGACGATCATCCCGCTCATGATCGCGATGACGATTTTCATCTGGGGCGCCTCCATCTTCTTCAAGGCGTACCGCACGCCGCAGCAGGCGATGGAGGTCTACGTCGTCGCCAAGCAGTGGATGTGGAAGTTCCAGCACCAGACCGGCCAGCGCGAGATTAACGAGCTGCACGTGCCCGCGGGCGCGCGCGTCAAGCTCACGATGACGACCGAGGACGTTATCCACAGCTTCTACGTCCCGGCCTTCCGCATCAAGCAGGACGTGGTGCCGGGCCGCTACCTTCAGACGTGGTTCGAGGCGACGAAGCCCGGCAAGTACTACCTCTTCTGCGCCGAGTACTGCGGCACGAACCACTCGGGGATGGGCGGCTACATCTACGTGATGGAGCCGACGGCCTACCAGCAGTGGCTCGCGGGCGGGACGGGCTCGGAGTCGGCCGCCTCGCAGGGGCAGAAGCTCTTTCAGGAGCGCGGCTGCGCCTCTTGCCATCAGGTTGACCCGGGCGGGCAGCAGGGGCGCGGGCCGACTCTGTACGGCCTCTACGGCAAGCAGCAGGCGATAGAGGGCGACGGCACGGTGACGGTGGACGAGGCTTACATACGCGAGTCCATCCTCAACCCGCAGGCGAAGACCGCCGTCGGGTTCCAGAACATCATGCCGACCTTCCAAGGGCAGGTGAACGAGGAGCAGATACTACAGCTCGTCGCATACATACGCTCGCTCGCGCCCGCGCAGGCCGGCACCGCCGGCTCGACGGGCGCGACCGGGGCGGGCGGCCCGCAGGGCGCTTC
>DATFHD010000084.1:0-50288 GCA_035248785.1 Pyrinomonadaceae bacterium
ACGCAAGCGCGAGCGCCGCAAAGAACGTCCAAAATCTACTGCTCATGACTTTCCCTCCCGGAACTGTTTAATGTGCAGGATGTAAAGGGGCGAAAGAGGAGAGCGGACGGATTATAACAAAGGCGCTTGCACGCCCCGGCGCGGCGCGTTGAAAAATAACTGAAACGCAACAAAGCGCGGCGAAGGCCACGAACGCGAAGCCCCTTCAACACGACTGTCGTGTTGAAGGGGCTTCGCGTTAGCGTGGGCCGGCGTGGGGAACTCGTTCAGTTAGACTCGGCTCGCTCAGTTGCGCCGCCGGCTCTCTTTAATCTCCTGCTTGACGCGCTGCACGGCCGCCTTCGCCTCTTCCTTGGTGAAGCCGCGGTCTCTGAGCGTCTGCTCGAAGCTCTTGCCGGCGCCGATGCCGTTCAAAAGGCCCGTGCGCGTGATGTTCGGGTGCGTGGGGATGAGGACGGCCGCCAGACGCGCCGCGGTGACGTACTGCTCGAACGTCAGGAGGATGTTGTAGCGGTGCATCTCGCGGTAGCCTTCGCGCAGCTCCTGTGCGGTCGTGTTCAGACGAGCGGGCATGTCGGGGTGTTCGCGCAGCTCCTTGTCGGCGTGGCGCTCGTTCTCCGCGCGGATGCGGGCTTGGTTGGCGTACTCGTACGGCAGCCTGTTGTTGGACACGTTCGGCACGTTCGGCCAAGTCGGGGCGCCGACGTTGACGCTGCCGTTCGAGCGCCCGGCCGCCACCTCGTTCGTCCGACCCATGGCCTGATTCAGCCCCGGCGAACCGGGGCCGCCCGTGGCGCGCCCCTGCTGCTGCTGCGCCGACGCGGACGCCTGAGCGAAGAGCACGAACGCGCACGCCAGCGCCGCCGCCGACGAAAACTTCCAGAGTCGTCTGTTCATAACCTTCCCTCCCTGCGTTTGAGAAAGAGTGTCGCATTCAAAGGGGCAACGGAAGAGCGCGCGGGGATTATAACAGAGGGCGGGGATGAAAGATGAAGAAAGTGCCGCAGGGCGTTAACTTCCGTCTTCACCCTGCCGCCAGCGCCCCCGCGAGCAGCGGTTTTAGTTCGGGGAACGCCAGCCGCTCGCCGCGCCAGCGGACTTCCATCAGTCCGCCGGCGGCCGCGAGCGTCGGGTGATAGTTCTTGTAAGCGTCCTCGTCGTCAGTCCGTCCCCAACTGCCGTCGGCGTTCTGGCTCGCGAGCAGGAAGTCAATCCCGGCGCGTATCAGCGGACTCCTGTCCGTCAGCCCGAAGCACTTCAGGCACTCCATAAACTCGCCTGCCGTCTCTGGGTCGTCGCCCTCGATTAAGCCCGCGAAGTGCTCCTTCAAAAACTCGAACTCCCGCGGGAGCCAAGCGGGGCTGAGCCTGTACCTGTCGTAGTCGTTCAGCGTGTAGACGACGTGCGTGACGGCGTAGGCGGCGTCCCAGAAGTCCGCGTCCGACGCCTCGGCGGGGTAAGGGCGCAGCGTGGGGAGCCAGCGCAGCACGTCCGCGTAAGTGGCGCCGAGCGAGACGCCGTAGCTGTCGGCCATGTACGTCCGTATCAGCGCGACGTACCAGACGAGTTGGCGACTCCACATCTTCAGGCGTCGGCGGCAGCGCGCACAGGTCTTGCGCCCGCGCTCGTTCACGAAGCCGCAGCGGCACTGGTCGGGCACGTCCGCGGGCGGGGCTTCGGAAGCCGGGTCGAACGAAAGGTAGTCGGCCGCCTTGAAGCGGCGCGCGGCTTTCCTCAGTTGCGCTTTGAACCCGGCCGCGCGCGCGCCGAGGCGGTCGGCGTAGAGGCTGCCGTAGATGAGGTCGTAGACGGTCTCGGCCTCGGCGTCTTCAGGAACGGCTGAGTTGAGTTGTCGCCAACGGCGCGCGAGTTCGAGACCTTCGGCGCGCGCCCAGCGGCGCAGGTCGGCGTCCGCGGCCGTGTCTGCGACGACGTAGAAGTAGTTGAGGAAGTCGCTGCCCCACTCTTTAAAGTGTCGTGGGCGGCGCGCGAAGCGTAGGAGAAAGCCCGCGCCGCGCCGGACGGCGCGCACGCACTCCTCCCGTCTGTAGCCGCGCGCGTTCAATCGGAAGCCTGTTCCAGCTTCGCCTCGCGCGCGCGCCCTTCGTCGGCGAGGTCGGGCGCGTGCGAGGCGACGGCGCCCTCGCGCTCCCAAGGCGGCTGGCGCCTGAAGCGGTGCGTGACGGGTCGGCGGCGGCCGATGCCGATGGCGTGGCGCGAGATGATGAGAGTCGGCGGGAGTTGCCGCCGCTTGAACTCGTTGGCCGGCGACTCGACGCGGTTGAGGATGTCGTAGACGAGCGCGCGCTCGTGCCCCTGCTCGATAATCTGCTCTGGCGCGAGCTTCAGCTCGAAGTAGAGTCGGAGGATGGGGTCGAGCACGTCGTAGGGCGGAAGACTCTGGTCGTCGAACTGGTCGGGCGCGAGTTCGGCCGAGGGGCGCTTGTTGATGATGGCCCACGGTATCAACTCGCCGTCGCGGTTGATGTGGCGAGCGAGCGCGTAGACTTCCGTCTTGAGCACGTCGCCGATGACGGCGAGGCCGCCGTTCGTGTCGCCGTAGAGCGTGCAGTAGCCGAGCGCGAGTTCCGACTTGTTGCCCGTCGAGAGCAGCAGACGCCCCTCGGCGTTCGAGACGGTCATCAGGATGTTGCCGCGCAGGCGCGACTGTAGGTTCTCGGCCGCGAGCGATTCGCCGCCGCGCGTCGGCTTCGTCAGCCCCATCTCCTTCGTCAAGACCTCGAACGCCCCGGTGATGGGCCGCTCGACGACCGGCATCCCGAAGTTCTTACCCAGCGCCACCGAATCCTCGACGCTCCCGCGCGAGGAGAAGGGCGAGGGCATCATCACGCCGAGGACGTTCTCGGCGCCGATGGCCTCGCAGGCGAGCGCCGCGACGACGGCCGAATCTATCCCGCCCGAGAGCCCGAGCACGGCGCGCGTGAAGCGGTTCTTGCGCGCGTAATCACGTATGCCGAGGACGAGCGCGCGCCGCACGGTCTCGATGTCGTCGCCGGGCAGGCACGTCTCGTCGCGCACGCCGCAGTCCAGATCAATCGTGCCGACGAACTCCTCGAAGGGCGGCGCCTGCAAGATAGTCTCGCCGCGGCAGTCTGTGACGAGCGAGGCGCCGTCGAAGATGATGCCGTCGTTGCCGCCGACGAGGTTGACGTAGACGACCGGCAGGCCCGAAGCCTTCGAGCGGTGCGAGACCATCGAGCAGCGCTGCCCCATCTTCGCCTTGTTGAAGGGCGAGGCGTTCGGCGAGACGATGACGGTCGCCCCGAGTTCAATCACCTCGTCGGTCGGGTCGTAGGTGTAGAGCCGTTCCTTCCAGAAAGTCTTGTCGTTCCAGAAGTCCTCGCAGACGACGACCCCGAGCTTCTCCTTCCCCATCTCGAACAGGCGACGACGCTCGCCCGATTGGAAGTAGCGCGGGTCGTCGAACACGTCGTACTCGGGGAGCAGAGTCTTGTCGGCGAAGCCCAGCAGCTCGCCGTCGCGTATGACGGCCGCCGAGTTGAAGAGCTTGCGTCCCTGCACCGCCCCCGTCGGGCGGACTGTGCCGACGACCGCCGTCAATCCCTTCGTCGCCGGGATGATTCGCTCTAAAGGCTTGAGCGAAGAGTCCACGATGTCGCGGTCTAAGAACCAGTCGAAGGAGGTGTAGCCCTGCACCGACACTTCCGGGAAGACGACGAGGTCAGACCTCTCCGCCCTCGCCTGCTCGATGGCGCGCAGAATCCTCTCCGTGTTCCCCTCGTAATCCCCGTTCGTCGTATTAATCTGCCCGATGGTGACGCGCATAGCTGTTTACAATCTTTCGTGTTCCACTGCTTCAGGCCGCTTCGACGTACTCTACAAGGCTGGTCGGCTCGGGAATCGGCAGCCCGTCCTCGCGCATGCCGCGCAGGTGCATTTCCACCGCCTTGTTCATCCGCCGCTTCACCTCCTCGACGGTTTTGCCCGTGGCGATGCAGCCGGGCAGGTCGGGCACGTAAGCCGAATAGTTCCGCTCTCCCTTCTCGATGACTATCGCGTAACGCACTCTCGTCACCTCCCTACCTGTTCAGTCCGGCTTGTGTAAGGATGCTCTTTAAGGTCTTAGGGTGAACGTCGTCCCGCAGGTGGCCGGCGACGGTCACGCGCCCCGGCTTGGTCGGGTGTTTATACTGCCGGTGACTGCCCTCCGTCACGACAAGCCGCCATCCGTCCTTCTCAATCAGCTTAATTACTTCACGAACCTTCATCCTCGCCGCCCTCTAGCGAACCAGCCGCACGTCGAGCCCTCCGAGCTTCGAGGGGGCGATGGCGATTCAGTCGTCCGTGACTGCCCCAAGAATACCGCTTTCGCGAAGCGTTGTCTCCGCGCGGATGAGGGGGTTCGAGCTGATTGAAGACGGGCCGCGTTTTCGTCATCTCGCGGAGAGGATAACGAAAACGCGGCCCGTTGGAAATAGTTCCGGCGCGCGATGGCGGGCGGCGGTCACTTGATCTTTCTGGCGCGGAACTCCCGCCCGTTCAGGCGCAGCACAAGTTGCGTGACCTGCCCCGCCTCGTCTTTGACGAACTCGACCTGCACGTCCTGCTCGGGGTGGAAGAAGCGCGTCTCCGACTCGGCCGAGAGCGGCAGAGGGTCGGGCTGGCCCGCGAGCTTGAGCAGGAGCGTGCCGCCTTCGACGAGGACGGCGGTCGTGCGGCCGGGGCGGTCTTCGTACTCGCCGCGGTAGGCTTCCAGCGTCTTCGCGTCGAGCTTCACCGCGACGCGCTCACGCGGCACCTCGTACTTCTCGCCGAAGACTATCGCGGCGAGGTCGTTCGACGCGCGCAGGACGGGCGCGCTCTCAAGGTTGCTCAGCACGATGATTGTGACGCGCTCGTCGGGGAAGCGCAGGAGGTTCGCGGCGAAGCCGGGCGTGCCGCCGCCGTGCCAGAGGAGACGGCGGTTGAACTGCCGCGTGACGAACCAGCCGTAGCCGTAAGGCCCGGCGACGGGCGTGAACATCTCTTCGAGAACTTTGCGCGGCAGGAGCTTCTCCGCGTAGAGCGCCTGATCCCAGAGGAGCAGGTCGCCGACCGTCGAGTAGAGCGCGCCCGCCGAGAAGGGCTGCGACTGGTCTATGTGGGCGGCGTTCAGCAGCGCCGCGCCGTCGCGCACGTAGCCGGCCGCGCGCCCCTTGATGACGGGCTCGTGCCGGTCGTAGCCCGTGTCGTTCATGCCGAGCGGCGCGAAGACCTGCTCGCGCATGAAGGCTTCGTAAGTCTGCCCCGACGCGCGCTCGATGACGTGGCCGAGCAGGACGTAGCCGTTGTTGTTGTAGTCGAAGCGCTCGCCCGGCTTGAAGTCGGGCGGCCTGTTCCTGAAGCCCTCGATGAGCTGCGCGACGGTCATCGGCATCATCGCCGTCTTCAGGTAGTCGGCCGCCTTGTCGTGCTTGGCGAGGCCCGAGGTGTGGCTCAGGAGGTGGCGCAGCGTGATGGGCTGCCACGCTACGGGGCAGTCGGCGACGTACTTGCAGATTGAGTCTTGGATGGAGAGCTTGCCGCGCTCCTGCAAGAGCATGACGGCGGCGGCCGTGAACGGCTTGGTCATCGAGCCGATGCGGAACTTGGTCTCGTCCGTGTTGGGCACGCCCAGCTCGTAGTTCGCCATCCCGTAGGCGCGCTTGAAGACGACCTTCCCGTCGCGCGCGACGAGCACCGCGCCGCTGAAACGCCCCCGCGCGGCGAGCGCATCCATATACTCGGCGAGCTTCGGCGCGGCGTCCTGCGCGTGACACCTCGCCGCGGACAGGCCGAACATCAACAGCAGCAGCGCGCACGCGGACACACCCCGGCCGCGCGTTCCACGGAAGCCGAAACGCATCGTCAGTCCCTCCGTATTGTCTGAGATTGAAATCGCGGCGCGGCGGGCGGGCGCCCGCACGCGTCAGGCGGCCGCTGCCGGCGGAATGTGTCGCCCCTTGCGCAGCACCCACCAGAGGTGCAGCGCGAACCAGACGAGCAGGCTCAAGACCTGCGCGACGACGATTAAGAGGTTGAGGCGCCCGTGCGGGCCGCTGCTCGCCGCTATCAGCGCGATGAGCCCGCCGACGATGAGCGTCGTCACCGCCAGCGCCGCGCGCACGGCGCGGACGCCTTCGAGCCAGCGCGTCAGCGTCAGCAGGAGGAAGACGAAATTGAAGATGAGGCCCGTCGAGATCAGCGCGTCAATCAGGCCGTTGACGAAGACGGGCAGGTTCACGATGTTGCGCGCGTAGAGCGGCGCGACGACCAGCAGCGTGAAGGCGTAGACGACCAGCGCCAGCGCGACGGTGCGTAGAGTCCGCATCACTCCCCCTCCCTCCCGAAATCTCTCAAGGTGTTCGCGCGGCGCCGTCAGCGCCAAGTCTAAGAGCGCCTCGCCCCACAGCCGCGCCAGCGACGCGGCGCGCGAACGCTCGCGGCAGCGGTCGGCGAAGACGAGCGCCATCTCGCGCCCGTACTCGCGCCGGAACTCGCGCGGGTAGGCCACCAGCAGCAGCGCGTAGGCGCGGCGCGAACGCGAAACGTCTCTCTCAGGCGTCTTCATCATTTCGCTCATTCACGCGCGCGAGAGCAACTGCTTGGCGCGCGCCAGCTTCACCAGCCCCGAAAGCCTCTCGGCCTCGGCCGCCGCCACACGCCGGCCGAAGTCTGTCAGACGGTAGTAACGACGCCTCTCGTCGTCCAGCTCCGCGTCCGGCCGCTCGCCCGACTCCTCGACGAGTCCCTGCTCCGACATCCTCTTAATCGAGCCGTAGAGCGTCCCCGGCCCGAGCCGCACGCGACCTTCTGTGCGCGCCTCGACCTCCTTGATGATGCCGTAGCCGTGGCGCTCGGCGTCGGCCAGCGCGAGCAGGACGTGGAACACCGCCGGGCTCAAAGGCAACAACTCTTCCGGGTCGCTTCCGGCCATCTCGGAACTCCTCGCGCAGCCTCAAACTATATCGGACGGCGATATACTATATCGCGGTGCGATATATGTCAACGCTTTTTTTGAACGACACCGATTGCGAGCGCGGGCCGGCTCACCTGAAGTTCTGGACGAGGACGAGGTCTGTCGTCGAGGTGTCGCGCACGACGGCGAGGCTCCGGCCGTCGAAAGACCACGCGAGCCAGTAGAGCGGCGCGTCCGACTTCCAAGCCGTGACCTGACGCGCCTTGCCGCCCGCGAGCGGCTGCCGCCAGACGTTCGTCATGCCTTCGCGCGAGGAGACGAAGTCCACGCCCTGCCCGTCGGGCGACCAAGTGAAGGTCAGCGCGTCGCTCGGCGCGTCGTAGGTGCGCGTGGGCGCGTCGTAAGTGCGCGTGGGCTCGCCGCCCGAGGCCGGGAAGACGACCGTCTGCGGGCGCGCGTTCGGCTCCTCCTCACCCTCCCACGCGAGGAAGTGCTCGCCGTCAGGCGAGAGGCGACTGAACCTGACGCCTTGGCGCACCGTCGCCGGCTCGCCGCCGTCTATCGAGACGCGCATCAGCGAGCCCTTGCCCGTGCGGTAGTCGGTCGGCGTGTAGTAGACCCAGCGCGAGTCGAGCGAGACCTGCGGGAAGACCTGCGGCTCGACGCCGCGCACAAGCTCCTTCGCGCCGCTGCCGTCGGCGTTCACGCGGTAGAGGCCGTTGACGCCGTCGCGGACTGACTGGAAGACGATGTAGCGGCCGTCCGAAGAGGCGGCGGGCATGTAGTCGGCCTCGGGGTTGAAGGTCAGTTGGCGGTTGCCCGTCCCGTCGGCGTTCATCACCCAGAGGTCGCGGTTGCCGCTCGCGAGCGAGACGTAGACGATGCGCCCGTCGCGCGTCCAAGCGAGCTGCGTGATGGGGGCGGTGCTGTTCGTAATCTGCGCGGCGCGCGCGGGGTCGGCCGCGGGCACGACCCAGACGTTCGAGAAGCCCGTGGTCTGTGCCGTGAGCAGCGTGCGCGAGTCGGCCGTCAGACTCACGGACTGGTAGCCGTTCGGGTCGTTGGTTATCTGGTAGGGCTCGCCGCCGGGGTAGGAGACGTACCAGAGCTGCGGGCGCGCGTCGGGCGGCGAGGCGCGCGGCGCGGCCGCGACGACGAGCCCGCCGCCGCCCGACACCCAAGCGAAGGGGACGCTGACGGCGCTGCGCCACTTCATCGCGGAGAGTTCTTTCGTCGCCCCCGACGACACGTCGGCCGCCTCGACCGTCACGTACAGCCCTTCGCCGTCCTTGTAGAGCGCCGTGTAGGCGATGAGCTTCCCCTCGGGCGACCAAGCGGGCGCGATGAAGCCGCCGAGGGTCGAGGGGTGCTTGACGAGCACGTGCTCGCCGCCGCCGTCGGCGTCCGCGACGAGGAGGCTGTCCTCGTCCTCCTTTATCGAGTGGCGCACGAAGGCCAGCGAGCGTCCGTCGGGCGAGAAGCTGACGGGGCTGTCCACGTCGAAGACGAGCTTCTGCGGCTCGCCGCCGATGACGGGCACGCGGTAGAGCGTACGGTAGCCCGACCCGACTTCGCCCGCGACGTAATAGAGGCTGCCCGCGTCCGGCGAGAAGGTCACGCCCACGTAGTAGACCGCCGCCGCCGGCACCAGCTCGCGCTCGCCCGCCGCCGAAGCCTGCCGCAGACGCAGTCCCATCCTGCCGCCTTCGGACGCCACGCGCGCGATGAGCTTCCCGTCAGGCGAGACGGCGTTCAGGAACGTGCCGCCGGCCACCGAGAGCTTGGTGAACTTCATGCTCTGAAGCGACGCGACCGGCGGCTGCGCGACCGACGGCCGGCGCGCGAGAAGTTTGTACAGCCCGAAGCCGAGGCCCGCGAGCACCCCGACGGCGACCGCGAAGGCGAGCAACGCGCGCCTCCCGCCGGACGCCCCGGCGCGCGAGCCCTGCGCGACGCGCAACGCCGTCTCCGCGCCCGGGGCCGTCGAGGTCGTGTGCGCGCCCGCCGCGGTCGGTGACGAATCGGCCGCCGTCAACTGTGTGCCGAACGCGGCCACGCCCGGCGTCGTCGAAGCGTCGGTGCGGCCCGAGACTTCTAATCCCGGGGCCGTCGTGCCGGGCGCGACCGTGTGATCCAGATGAGCGCCCGACTCCACGCGCCGCTTGAGGCGTTGGAGCTTGGCGAGCATCTGCTTGGCGGTCAGCCGCGCGTCGCGGTCTTTCGCCAGCGCGTCGGAGACTATCTCCTGCAAGAGGTCTGGGACTTCCGGCAGGTAGAGCGAGAGCGGCGGCGGCTCCTCGTCCTGTATGGCGACGAGCGTGTGGCTGGCCGACTTGCCGCGGAAGGGCGCGTGGCCCGTCAGCATCTCGTAGAGCACGACGCCGAGGCTCCAAACGTCCGTGCGCGCGTCCACCTCCTCGCCGCGCGACTGCTCGGGGCTCATGTAGAAGATCGTGCCCATCACCACGCCCGCGTCCGTGATGGCGAGCGAGCGCGTCGCCGCCTCTGTGTCCACGCCCGCCGCGGGGCCGTCTGAAAGCTTCGCCAGCCCGAAGTCGAGCACCTTCACGAAGCGGTCGCGCCTGACCATGACGTTCTCGGGCTTGAGGTCGCGGTGGACGACGCCGCGGCCGTGCGCCTCGACGAGCGCGGACGCGACCTGCGTGGCGAGTTCGAGCACGCCGCCGAGCTTCGGGCGGTGCGCGCGCACGTACTCGCGCAGCGTCAGCCCCTCGACGAACTCGGTGGCGAAGAAGCGTCGGCCGTCCGCGGTCTGGCCGATGTCGTAGACGGTGACGATGTTCGGGTGGTTGAGCGACGAGGCGGCGCGCGCCTCCTTCTCGAAGCGCGCCATGCGGCGCGGGTCGGCGGCGAACTCGGTCGGCAGGAACTTGAGCGCGGCCGGGCGGTTCAGCTCCGTGTCGAGCGCCCTGTAGACGAGCCCCATCCCGCCCTCGCCGACGAGGGCCTCTATCTCGTACTTGCCGACGCGTGTCCCGGCCGTGAGTGTCATATGACCTCGGAAATCCGACAGGACAGGAGTGGCGCACATTCTAAATCGGAAGGTTAGAGAAAGGAACAGAAAAGCAGTAGGCAGATGGCGGTAGACAGTGAGCCGCCGGAGTCAACGAAAGAGGTATCGGTCAAGCAGCCGCCGGAGGCGGCGGTAGAGTAGAGCCCGGGGTGCTAACCCCGGGTACGCGCGTCGTTAAAATCGAGGGAGCCCCGGAGGGGCGACAGAGGTTCCGTGAGCGCGGCTCTCATCCCTAACCTCTATCGCCCCTCCGGGGCTCCGTTATTTTTATGCTGCCTGTCACCCGGCGTTGCGCTGCGCTCCACGCCGAGCTCTATTCTGCCCGCCCCCTTCGGGGGCTCGACCTCAATCGTTCACACGCGGCCGGCGCCAGACTACCTGCTGCCGTCTGCTTACTGCCTACTTCCTCTTCCCGTGCCCGCCGCCGCCGGGCGTCTCGACGCGGACGCGGTCGCCGGGCTTCAGTTCCCAAGAGCCTTTGGCTTCGATGCGGCGCGGGCGCCCGTCGCGGACGATTGAGTCGCGGCCGGGTTTGCCGTCTTCCCCGCCGTCGAGCCCGTAGGGCGCGCGCGCGCGACGGTCTGCGAGCAGCGACATGCGCGCCGGGACGAGCGTCTCTATCTCGCGCACGACGCCGTCGCCTCCGCGCGCGCGCCCGCGCCCGCCCGCGCCGCGGCGCAGACGGTAGGCGCGCACGCGCAAAGGGTACGCGTACTCAAGCGCCTCGGCAGGCGTGTTGAGGCTGTTGGTCATGTGCGTGTGTACGCCGCCCACGCCGTCGAGGCCCGGCCGCGCGCCCATGCCGCCCGCGACCGTCTCGTAATAAGCGAACTCGCGCCCCGTACGCGGGTCACGGCCTCCGACGGTCAGGTTGTTCATCGAGCCCTGACTCGCCGCGGGAATGCGTCCGGGAAGGGCTTTGGCTAAAGCCTTGAAGAGCACATCCACGATGCGCTGCGAGGTCTCGACGTTCCCGCCCGCGACCGAGGCCGGATGGACGGCGTTGACGACAGTGCCCGCGGGCGCGTTGACTTCAATCGGCTCCATCAGGCCCGCGCTCGCCGGCACCTCCTCCGCGCCGACGAGGCAGCGGAAGACGTAGGCGACGGCCGAGACCGTTATCGCCTCGACCGCGTTCAGAGGCCCGGCGACCTGCGGCGCGCTCCCCGCAAAGTCAACGACGGCCCGCTCGCCCTTCACCTCCACGCGCACGCGCAAAGTCACCTCGCCCTCGCCGACGCCGTCCGAGTCGAGCGCGTCTTCGGCCTCGTAGACGCCGTCAGGAATCGCGCGCACGGTCGCGCGCATCATCCGCGCCGAGTATTCGATCAGGTGGCGTGCGTACTCCTCAGCTTCTTCCTTCCCTGCGCGCGCAACTATCTCAAGCAGACGCGCCGCGCCGGTCTTCAGAGAACCTATCTGCGCCTCGAAGTCCGCGCGCCGCTCGCGTTCGACGCGCACGTTCGCCAACAGCAAGCGCATCACGTCCTCGGCCACGCGCCCGCCGCGCACGAGCTTCACCGGCGGAATCCTCAAGCCCTCGCCGTACACGTCCGTCGCCAATCCCATCGAGCCGGGCGTCGCCCCGCCGATGTCCGCGTGGTGCGCGCGGTTCGCCACATAAAAAATCGCCCGCGCCTCTCCTTCGAGGTACACGCCCGCGACGAGCGTCACGTCCGGCAGGTGCGTGCCGCCCGCGAATGGGTCGTTGAGGACGACCACGTCGCCGGGCTCCATCCGCGTCTCTCGGAGCGCGGCGGCGACGGCCATCGGCATCGAGCCGAGGTGGACGGGCATGTGGTCGCCCTGCGCGATGACCGAGGCCCCGCGGTCGAAGACGGCGCACGAGTAGTCGCGCCGCTCCTTGATGTTCGGCGAGTGCGCCGTGCGCCGGAGCGTCAGCCCCATCTCCTCGGCGACAGAGGTGTAGAGCGCGCGGTATATCTCAAGCGTCGTCGGGTCGAAGCCCCTGCCCTTCTTCATAAGACGTTGACCGACTTTACAACTTCACAACTCGATGACGAGGTTGCCGCCCTCGTCCAACGCGGCGCGCGCCCACGCGGGGACGAGCGTTGTCGAAGAGTACTCCGTGACGACGCACGGCGACTTGAGGCGCGCGCACGCCGGCAGTTCTTCGCGGCGATAGACGGCCACCTCGCGCGCGCCCTCGTCGAAGTGTACGCGCGCCGTCGCGTGCGCCTTAACTTCATTACGAGTTGACACGCCGCGGCGCGGGCGCTCATCCTTCAACTCGCCGACGAGGCCCGAAGCGCGCAGGCGCGCGCTCACGACCTCGATTGCGTCGGCCGACTGCGCGTAGCCGTAGCGCGCCTCGTGCGCGGCGTGGAAGCGCTCGACGAGCCGCCGCCCGCCGTCCCAAGCGATCTCAAGCTCGAACGACTGGCCGCGGTAGCGAGCGGCTACGTTGCGCTCGTGCCTCTGCCTAGACGACTCAAAACCCTCGCGCCTGAGCGCCGCCGACGCCTCGCGCTCCAACGCACGGAAGGCGCGCTCGACCTCCGCGACCCTCCCTCCTTCAGAACCCTTCGCCGCCTTCCCCTTTGAGCCCTCGGCGGCCTTCTCACCTTTCGACACTTCGAGCATGAGCGTGCGGCTGAGGCTCTTGACCACGTCCGCGCGCAGGCAGCCGACGGCCGAGAGCGCGCCCGGCTCGCGCGGGACGACGACGCGCGGCACGCGCAGAGAGCGCGCCAGCTCGACCGCGTGCAGGCCGCCCGCGCCGCCGAACGTGACGAGCGTACACGCGCGCGGGTCGAAGCCGCGCTCGACCGAGACCGCGCGCAGCGCACGCTCCATCCCCGCGTTCACGACGCGCACGACGCCGAGCGCCGCCTCCGTAGCCGACACCTCGCGCCCTGAAGCCTTCGACATCTCTCGCGCGAGCGCCGTTAAAGCTTCGACCGCGCGGCCTTCGTCCAACTTAAACTCGCCGCCGAGCAAGTCAGCGCCGCCGAACCTTCCAAGGACGAGATTCGCGTCCGTCACCGTCGGCAGAGTCGAGCGCCCGTAGCACGCAGGGCCGGGCACCGCGCCCGCCGACTGCGGCCCGACGCGAAGGCTCCCGCCCGCGTCCACGCGCGCGATCGAGCCGCCGCCCGCACCCACGGTGTGTATGTCGAGCACGGGCACGGCCACGGGCAGCCCCGCGACGCTCGCCTCGTTCGTCAGACGCAGGCGGCCTCCCGCGCACAGCGCAACGTCCGTCGAAGTGCCGCCCATGTCGAACGTGATGATGTCTTCGAACCCCGCCGCGCGCGCCGCGTGAGTGGCGCCGACGACGCCGCCCGCAGGGCCGGAGAGTATTGTCCGCACAGGCTCTTCGGCCGCGGCGCGCGCAGAGATGCTGCCGCCCGAAGACTGCATCACGCGCAAGGCTCGCTGCGCGACGTGGCGCCCGAGACGGCCGAGGTAAGAGCCCATCAGCGGTTGCAGGTATGCGTTGATGGCGACCGTCGAGGTGCGCTCGAACTCACGGTACTCGGGAAGTATCCTGTGCGAGACCGACAGCGGCACGCCTTCCAAAGCGGACGCGAGCGCGCGCTCAATCTTCCTCTCGTGCTCGGGGCGCGCGAACGAAAAGAGCAGGCAGACGGCGACCGACTCGACCCGCGCCCGCTTCAACTTCCTAATCAGAACAGCGACCTCTTCATCTTCCAACTCTTCGACCACCGACCCGTCCGCCGCCACGCGCTCGCGCACGCCGAAGCGCAACGCGTCGGCGACGAGCGGGGCCGGTCGCGTCCAGTTCAAATCATAAAGACTCCCGCGCGCCTGCCGGCCGATGACGAGCACGTCCTCGAAGCCCTCGGTCGTGACGAGTGCCGCGCGCGCGCCGCGTCGCTCCAACAGCGCGTTCGTCCCCACGGTAGTCCCGTGTACGACTTCGAGGTCGCGCACACTAACGCCCGCCTCGCGCGCCGCGCGCCGCAACCCTTCGGCAATCGCGCGCGAAGGGTCGTCGGGCGTCGAAGGCACTTTGAAAATCCAAGCGCGCCCCTGCGCGTGGCACACGAAGTCCGTGAACGTCCCGCCCGTGTCCACGCCCACGCGCACACGCTTCTCTCGGCCGCCGTCCTTCATGGGATACGAATCTTAACAGGGATGAGCAGAACAGGTCTCAGCGCGGCAGCGCCGACGCGAGCAGGCGGAAGACGTTGCCGCCCATGACGGCGCGCACCTCGTCTTCGGTGAAGCCCGCTTCGAGCAGCGCGTCCGTTATCTCGACGACGCCCGTCGCGTCGAAGGGCTCCGTCACCGCGCCGTCGAAGTCAGACCCGAGCGCGACGTGCTCGACGCCGACGACGTTCGCGGCGTGACGAATCGCGCGTGCGACGGCGCGCGCGTCCGTGCCGCAGGTGGCCGCGTCCCAGAAGCCTATGCCGATGACGCCGCCCGTCGCGGCCACCTTCTTCAACTGCTCGTCCGACAGGTTGCGGTTGTTGTCGCAGGTGCCGCGCACGCCCGTGTGCGAGACGACGACCGGGCGAGTCGCGACGGCGCACGCGTCGTCAATCGTCGCGGCCGACGCGTGCGCGAGGTCTAGGAGCATCCCGCGCGCCTCCATCCGCCGAACCATCTCGCGCCCCTTCTCGGAAAGCCCCGGCTTGCGTTCGCCGTGCGCCGAGCCGCCCCACTCGTTATCAAGAAAGTGCGTCGGCGCCATCATGCGAAAGCCCGCGTCGAACATCCTGTCCACGTTCGCCGCGTCGCCTTCGAGCGGGTACGCGCCCTCCGCGCCGAGCAGCGCCGCGACCAACTGCGGCTCCGTCTTGCGCCGCTCGACGAAACTCGCGAGGTCGCCCGCAGTCCTGATGACGACGAGGCGTCCGCCCGAGCGCGCCGCCGCGTCGTTGAGCTTGCGCGCCTGATAGAGCGCGCGGGCGAGCAGGCTCGTCCACGCGCCCGGCGGCCAGCGCTCTGCGACGGAGAGGAGCGTGATGGCGTTCAAGCCCTCGCGGTTGGTGTCGTAGCTCGCGGCGAAGGGCGTCTTCGTGACGACGGTGAAGAACTGTAGCGCGATGCCGCCCTCGACCAGACGCGGCAAGTCCACGTGTCCGCGGTCGGAGCGTTCGAGCAAGTCCCTGTCCCACAGAAGCGTGTCGGCGTGCATGTCCGCGACGAGCGACGAGCGGTGCAGCCCGCGCGCACGCTCCGATGCAGCGTAAGGCGGCTCCGCACGCCTCCCGTTCACAACCCTGTCGTACACCGCCGGCACGACGAAGAAGAACGCCACCGCGGCGAGCAGTACGAGCAGGGAAAGGATGATGGGGAGCTTTCTCTTCATCCGCCGACCGTGACGCGGCAGCCCGAGTCGTGCGCGGCGCGAGCGGCGTCGAGGACGAGTTGCGTGCGTCGCCCGTCTTCAAACGTGGCGGCGCCTTCCACCTCGTTCCGTCCCTCACGCAGCGCCGCGACGATCTCGCGCGCGAAGAGGGTGAAGCCGCGCGACCACTCGTTGTCGCGCATCCCCTCGGCCAGCGGCGCCGCGTCCGCTTCGACTCTCTGCCACTCGCCACTGCCCACGCTCGCGCGCCACAGCCCGCCGCCCGCGACGCGCAGCGCGCCCTCCGTGCCGAAGACGGCGATGGCGTGCTCGGGCGCGCCGGCCTCCGCCATCGAGATGGCGACGACGCCGGTCGCGCGCTCGCACGCGCCGCCGTCTTTGAAGTTGAGCAGCAGGCTCGCCTCGTCGTCCGTCGTCACGCGCCGCGGCTCGCCCGAGGCGGGGTCGCGCCGCTCCGCGACGTTCGTCGCCAGCGAGGCCGAGACGTGCGACACGTCCGTCCCCAACAGCCAGCGGAACGCGTCCAACCCGTGCGACCCGATGGCACCGAGTGCGCCGCCGCCCGCGCGCTCGTCCGACCACCAGTTCCAAGGCCTGTCGGCCACTGCGCGCGAGTCCGCACGGAACAGGAACTTCGCGTGGCGCACGCGCCCGACTTCGCCCGCCAGAATCATCTCTCGCATCAGCCTGCGCGCCGGCAGGAACCTCAGCTCGTGGTCTACGAGCGCGAGCGCGCCCGACGCACGCGCCGCCTCGCACATCGCGCCGGCCTCGTCCGCGTTCATCGCCATCGGCTTCTCGCACAGCACGGCCTTCCCCGCCGCGAGAGCCGCCACGGCCATCTCCGCGTGCGTTACCGGCGGCGTCACGATGCTCACGAGGTCAACGTCCGCGCGCCCCACGACCCCGCGCCAGTCCTCCGCCACGTACGGAATCCCGAACTCGCGCGCCGCCGCCTCGGCGTTCTCCCGCCGCCCGCTCGCCACCGCCACCACCCGCGCGCCCTCACACGCGCGCCACCCGGGAAGCTGCGTCGAACGCGCGAACCCCGTCCCGATGACGCCGACGCCGATATATTCTTTCACGGGAAAATGCGCCCCCACCCTTTGTGAATCTTAGCCACTGTCCTTGACGTTTTCGGCGGCACGATTTTGCAGCCGGCTTCTCCGATGACCAAATTGCTTTGAAGTTTTACGGCGGTGACAGTTCGCGCACCGCACGTCGCACTTGCCGATTTCAACCAGTATGGTCTGCCAAGAGTACCGACGCTCGATCATCTGCGCTATCGCTAGCCTTTTAGTCGAGAGTTCACGGTGGTCGAACTCAAGCACCACCGGGTCTGATTCGCCGCAATCGAGGCACGGGTGGTCTCTCAGGTAGTTAAAGACTTTTTCTGCCTTGTCGTCTTTTAACTTCTTATTGAACTCCCTCAGCCGTTCCCGGTAATGCCGCGGACGATTCATGTACCGGCGCTTGTTCGCCGCGTTCACGCAGGCGCGGCAACGTGAGGTGTGACCGTCCCTGTTCTTACTGCGGACGGTAAACGCCCCGAGCGGCTTGGTCTCTTTGCAGATGGAGCACACCTTGGCGGAGGTTTGCGTCACGGCCATGTGTGTCTCCCGAGTTGGCGAGAATATGCCCTCGGTACGATTCGAACGTACAACCAACAGATTATGAGTCTGCTGCTCTAACCGTTGAGCTACGAGGGCGCTGATGTAAGTGTGACGTGATGATTATAAAGCCGGGCCCGGAGCACCGCAAGCGAGGCGCATGGGAAGGCTTAAGTGCGGGCGAGGAACGACGAACTGAAGGCTCGATGCCTTTGTTTATCTCTCAGAGTTCATCGCCTCTTTCAGCGCTTCGAGCTGGGCGAGGTGGCGGGCTTCGTGGGCGCCGATGAAGAGGAGCCATTGGTAGAGGTTGAGCGGGCCCCACGCGGGGTGTGGGAAGCGCAGGGCGTGTGCGTCGAGGCGTTCGAGGCGCGGGCGCAGGGTGTGGAGCGCGGCGCGCGAGTCGCGCAGGGCGGCGAGTGATTCGGCGACGGGGCGCGAGTCGGCGGGGCGGACGGCCTCGGGCGCTTCAATCTTCACGCCGCGCGTGCGCTCGACGAACTCGGCGACGGAGACGGGCGCGAAGGTCGCGTCCGGCGCCGCGGGCGGGGCGCCCGCCTCCTCGGCCTTCGAGAGCACCTTGTTGAGTACTCTGAGGACGTTGCCCTCGACGATGGAGAGGTGGTCGCAGAGCTGCGCGACAGACCAGCGGTCGGGCGAGGGACGAAAGTCGCGCTGCTCGTCCGTCAAGCCTTCGACCGACGCGAACAGGCGCGCGCGCGTGCGGTCTATCTCGTCGTAGATTTCGGAGGCGGCTTGGTAATGCGTGCCGTCGTAGCTCTTGCCGTTGTCGCTCATAAGAAGGGGGCGCTCCTTGTTCGGCGAATGTGATTGATGAAGGTCGGGCGGACGGACATGTCCGAGGAGAGTTGACTTCACTCCCGCCTTCCCTGTCCGTTCATACGCGCGGCGGCGGGCCGGCGGATTGCGGCGGCGCGTGGCGGCCGAGCACGGCGGCCTGCGGCGAGAGGCGTATGCGGTGCCAGCGCGTGTATTTGAAGGTCGGCAGCGGGTCGTTGGCGTAGAAGCGCACGAAGGCCGTCTGCGCGTAGATGGTCGCGGGCTCCGTCCATTCGAGTCGGACGATGGGGTTGAGGGAGATGAGCACTTCGCCGCCCGAAGGTTGCGCCGCGTTCGGCTGCGGCGCGGCCTTGCTCGGCGGCGGGGCGGCCTTGCCCTGCGGCTCCGCCTTCTTGAAGACGCGCGTGTCGTACTCGACCGAGGCCGCGTGCAGGGGCTCTTGCAGCGAGAGCCCCGCGCCGGTCGGGGCCGAGCCGAGCGCGTCGTAGACGGCCACGTCGTAGTCGAAGGCGGTCGCGACCTTCGTCCCGTCGGGCGACCAGACGGGCGCGACCGGCGTCGAGCGGTCGTCGAGCAGGCGCTCCTGCCCTTCGAGCGTGACGAGGCGCGGGCGGCCTGCGTGCAGCGTGCCGGCGGCGCGCTGCGCCTCCCACTCGTCCTCTTTGCAGGCGAGCGCGGCGACCTGCCGGCCGTCGGGCGCCCAAGCGAGCTGGAAGTAGATGAGCCCCTCGCGCTGCGTGAGCGGGCGGAGGTTGTAGCCGTCGCGGTCGCCGACGTAGACCTGCTCGGTGCGGAAGGTCTGAGTCGAAGGAATGATCGGGGCGACGGTCGGCGAAGGCAGAGGCGAGCCGCCGGGAACGGGTTCGGAAGTTTGCGAGAGGTCGGGCGGGACGGGCGCCGTGTCAATCGGCGTCGGGCTCGCCGCAAGCGCAGGGTTGCGCACGCCGCTGAAGAGTATCTGTGTGCCGTCGGGCGACCAAGCGACCTCGGCAGGGAAGACGCCGGTCAGGTCTTGCGGCAGGACGTTGCGTATGAACTGGCCCGTCGTGCTGTAGAGGTCTATGCGGAAGTCCGTGTCGGTCTCGCTCGTGCCGTAGAGCGCGAGCGCGCGCTGGCCCGTGGGGTCTGCGACGGTGCGTATGAGCGCGTCGGCCGGGCGCTCGGTCTCGAAGGCGGTCTTGACGGCGGCCAAAGGCTCTTCCGCTTCATCCCTGCGTAGCCGCTCGGGCAACTCGCCCTCGGCCACGTCCGGCTCGAAGCGGAACGCGAGGCGGTCGGCCGGCACGTCCGCCAGACTCTTCGGCGCGACGCTCAGCCCCGTCGCCTCCTTCACCTGCCGGCACCCCGCCCCCGACAACACGCACGCCGCCAGCAACGTCGCCGCGACGCGCCTCAAACCGACTTTCATCTGCCTGAACTTCACCACCCGATGATAGAAACGCGCGCGGACGAAAGCAAGGTCACCTGTTCTTCCACTCTGCCTTGCGCTTCTCCATGAAGGCGCGGACGCCTTCGTGCGCGTCCTCGGTCTTCATCAGTTCGTTGAGGTAGATGTCTTCGGCGCGCTCAAGGGCTTCGAGGAAGGGGCGGCCGCGCGCGGCGTCCAGAGCGCGGCGGGCCGCCTCAAGCGCGGGCGCGGAGAGCTCGCGCAGGCGCGCGAGAATCTCTTGCAGCTTCGTCTCCAACTGGTCGGCCTCGACGACGTAGCTGACGAGCCCCGTTCGCAGAGCCTCCTGCGCGTCGAAGATTTCGCCGGTGAGCAGAAGCTCGCGCGCGCGACGCTCGCCCACGATGCGCGGCAGAAGCACCGCCGCGACCGGCGGGAAGACGCCGAGCTTTATCTCCGGCTGGCCGAAGCGCGCGCGCGAAGAGGAGATGACCACGTCGCAGCCCGCGACCAGCTCGCAGCCGCCGCCGAGCGCGGCGCCGTCCACGACCGCCAGCGCAGGCTTCGCCATCTGTTCGAGCGTGCGGAAGACGTTGTGGAAGGATTCGAGCATCTGGTAGACGGTCTCGGGCTGGTGCTCCTCGACCGAGACGCCCGCGCTGAAGGCGCGCGACTCGGGCGTGGCGTCGAAGACGACGGCCACCACGTCGCGCATCCCCATCACTTCGGTGAGCGCCGCGTCCACCTCCCTCATCAACGCGATGGTGAAGATGTTCAGCGGCGGCCGCGCGAACGTCACGCGCGCGACGCGCTCCTCGACGCGGAAACGTATGTGCTGATAAAGGTCAGGCATCATTCATCACTTCTTCCCCGCGCCCGGCGCGGCGCAGGACGAGGTAGGCGGGGCCGCTCGCCGCGAGCAGCCCGAGCGCGTAGAGGCTGTTCTCGGTGTCGCTCGCTACCGCGCCGCAGAGGAAGGCGACCGAGGCGGCGAGCGCGAGCGCCGTCGTCCACGGATACCCCCACGCGCGGTAGGGGCGCGGGGCGTCTGGCTCGCGGCGGCGCAGGACGAAGACCGAGACGAAGGCGAGCGTGTGGCCCGTGACGAAGAAGAAGGCGAGCGCGGCCATCAGCCTCTCGAACTTCCCGCTGAAGACGATCATGAGCAGGGCGGCGGCCGTGCTCAGCGCGAGGGCCGTGGTCGGGCTGCCGCCGCGGTTGACGCGCGCCGCGCCGCGCCAGAAAAGGCGGTCGCGGCTCATCGCGTAGATGACGCGCGGCGCGGTGAGGGCGTTCCCGTTGACCGAGGCGAGCAGCGAGACTATCGCCAGCGCGCTTATCACGGCCGCGCCGCTCCGCCCGAAGACGAGCCCGGCCGCCGCCCCGGCCGCGAACTTCTCCCCGGAGAGCCGCCCAATTGGGAGCACGTAAAGGAGCGCCGCGTTGAAGAGCAGGTAGATGGCGATGACGAGGAGCACGCTCGCGACCATCGCGCGCGGGATGTTGCGGGCCGCGTCCTCGACCTCCTCGCCGAAGTAGACCGCGCTGTGCCAGCCGTCGTAAGTGTAGATGACGCCCTGTAGTGCGAGCACCAGAGAGGCCAGCAGGCCCAGCCCCGCGGCGGCTTCAGGCGTGGGGACAGGCGCCGCAGTTGCGCCGCCCGCGCTCCCGCCGTACGCGAAACAGGCCGCGATGAGTGCGCCGAAGGCGAAGGTCTTCAGAAGGCTCGTCACCTCCTGCGAGCGTCCGCCCCAGCGCACGCCGCGCCACTGCAAGAGGGCGAAGGCGAGCGTGACGGCCGCGGCCACGTAGGCCGCACGCCCGGCGAGCGACGGCGTGAACGCCTCGCTGTACTCGCCTATGACGAGCGAGACGGCCGCGACCGTTCCGCACGTCGAGAGCCAGTCGCTCCAGCCGACGACGAAGCTCGGGTATTCGCCGAGCGCTCGGCGCGCGAAGACGTAGTAGCCGCCCGAGCGCGGGATCATCGTCCCCAGCTCCGCCACGGAGACCGCGCCGAAGAGCGCGTAGAAGCCGCCGAGCAGCCACACGCCCATAAAGAGCCAAGGGTTCGGCAGGTGCCCTGCCACCTCGCCCGGCGTCCGCAGGATGCCCATCCCGATGGTGATGCCGACCGTGACGGCCATCCCGAACACGACGCCCAGCACGCGCAGCAGATGCCCGCGCTCTTTGACCTGAACCGCAACGGCCGACTTCTCGACTGTCGCCATGCGCCTCGTGCTCCTCGATGTGACCGCCGCCGCGGCGGGGCTCGTCCTACAGTCTTACTCGCCGCCGAAGATTTGCCGCAGGTGGTGCTTGAGGTGTGCGACGTAGTCGCGCATCAGGTGTTCGAGCGTCGAGGGCTCGTCCGCGTTGACCGGGGCGAAGCCGATGACGTGGAAGTTGTGACGCAGGCGAGGACGGCTCCGCACCTCCTCGGGCGCGTGTCGCATGACGTGCGCGAGGTGCAGGTTGTAAAACTTCCAGAGGTTAACGACGAGCGGCCAAGGCTCGTCGGCGTAAGCTTGCGCGCGCACCCAGTCGTCCTGCTTGTAGCCGGGGAAGACGAGGTCTTCCGAGAACTGGCCGCGCACGAAGCGCTGGTGGTTGTTCGCGGCCGAGTCAACGAGGTGACCGAGTATCTCCTTCGCAGACCAGTCGCCTTCCTCGCCGCGCGCCGCCGTCTGCCCGTCACTCATCGCCAGCAGGCGCGCGGACGCGTCCTCCACAGTGCGCACGAAGTCTTCGATCACGTCTTCCATAATCAGAGTTTGGGTGCCGGGTGCCGGGTGTCAGGTGCCGGCCGGTAAAACCCGGAACCCGGCACCTGACACCCGGCACCCCCTTAAAGGAGTTGGCCGCCGTCAACGACGAGGACGGCGCCGGTGATGTAGAGCGCGCGTTCGGAGCAGAGGAAGGCGACGGCGTTGGCCACGTCCTCCGGCTCGCCGAGGCGGCCGAGCGCGGAGTCTTGCGCGGCCTGCTCCCTCACCTTGTCCGAAAGGCGCTCGACGAGCGGCGTGCGTATGAAGCCGGGCGCGACCGCGTTGACGTTGACGTTGTAGCGCCCCAGCTCGGCCGCCGAAGAGCGCGTCAGGGCGACGAGCCCGGCCTTCGACGCCGCGTAGTTCGCCAAGCCGAACCGCCCGCGCATCGCCTCGACCGAAGAGACGTTGACGACCTTCCCCGCGCGCGCCGCGCGGAAGTGTCGCGCCGCGGCCTGCGTGTAGCTGAAGGCGCCCTTCAGGTTCACGTCGAGCACGCGCCGCCACTGCTCTTCGGTCATCTCCCACAGCGGCGCGTCGGCCGTCACGCCCGCCGCGTTGACGAGGATGTCGAGGCGGCCCAAACGCGTCACAGCCTCCTCGACGACCTGCGCGGCGCGCGCGTGGTCTGAAACGTCCGCGCGGAAAGATAACACGCGCGCGCCCGCGGCCTTCAACAAATTCTCGGCCTGCGCCAACTGCGCCTCGGCCGCCACGTCCACGAGCGCCACGTCGGCCCCGCCCCGCGCCAGCTCCAAAGCGCACGCGCGCCCGATGCCCGACGCGGCGCCCGTCACCAGAGCGACCCTGCCTTCAAACTCTAAACTCGTCATTTCGGGAACGGCGCGCCGAGCCACGCCTGATAGTTGCGCTTCTGTTCTTCCGTGACTCCGGCGAGGGGGACGATGCGGTAGGTGGCGGCGGCGCGTCGGCCGAGCTTGACGTTGAAGGTGCGCAGTTCGTCGCCGCGGAAGACTGTGAGCGTCAACTGTTCGCCGGGGCGCTTGGCGGCGACGCGGTCGTTGAGAAAGTCGGCGGTGGCGCGGTAGCCGTCCACGGCGACTATCTGGTCGCCCGCGTTCAAACCCTGTTCGTAGGCGGGCGTGTCGGCCGGCACGTTTCTGATGACGAGCGCGCCCGGCGGAACCGTTCGGCCTACGACCTGCTCGCCGTCGCGCGCGAAGGCCGCGCCGAGGTACGCCTCCTCCGGCGCGGGGCGGCCCGCGGCCGTGCTCGAAGTGTCGAGGCGCAAGCCCACCCACGCGAGCGCCGCGTCGTAGTTCAGCTCCTCGCGGCCGCGCACGTAACGGCTGAAGAACTCTTCGAGACTCGTGCCCGCCGCGCGCTCGGCCGTGCGTTGAAAATCTTCGGGCGTGTAGTTGCGCCCCTTCTTGTAGAAGTCTTCGTAGAGCGCGCGCATCACGTCGTCGAGCGAGCGGGCGCCGTTCGAGCGGCGGCGGATTTCGAGGTCGAGCAGCAGGCCGAGCAGCGCGCCCTTGTCGTAGTAGGAGACTGACGAGTTAACGGAGTTCTCGTCGGGCCGATAGTACTTGACCCACGCGTCGAAGCTCGACTCCTCGGCGCTCTGCTCAAGCCGGCCGGGCGTGCTCTGCATCTCCTGAATCGAGCGCGCGAAGACTTCGAGGTGCTGCCGGGCGTTCATCAGCCCGGCGCGGCGCACGAAGACGCCCGCGTAGTATTCCGTAAACCCTTCGGCCACCCAGAGCAGGCGCGTGTAGTTCTCCTGCGTGTAATCGAAGGGGCCGAGCGCGTCGGGGCGTATGCGCTTGACGTTCCAGAGGTGGAAGAACTCGTGCGCGACGAGCCCCGCGAAGTTGCGCCAGTCCTCTTCGGACGCGAAGCCGAAGCGCCGCCACGTCAGCGCCGTCGAGTTCAGGTGTTCGAGCCCGCCGCCGCCCGACGCGCCGAGCAGCAGGATGAAGGTGTAGTCGCGGTAAGGGATCTCGCCCATCAACGCGACCTCTGCCTCGACGACGCGCTGCACGTCGCGCCGCATGCGCTCGGCGTCGTAGTCTCCGGGGCCGTCCACGACGACGCGGTGCGGCACGCCCTTGACCTCGAAGGAGACGACGCGGAAGTCGCTCGCGATGAAGGGCGAGTCGTAGAGCACGTCGAAGTTCTCCGCGCGGAAGGTATCGCGCGCGCCCTGAACGGCGGGCAGCCCCGTCGCAATCTTCCAACCGCCGAACGGCTCGACGCGCACGGTGGAAGGTGCGCCGAGCATCCCTTCCGGATACATCAAAAGCGTCGCGTTGTTCCAGAAGCCGTGCCGGTCGTTCAGCTCGCTCGTGCGCACGCTCAGCTCGTTGGCGTAGACCGAATACCTCACGCGCAGCTCGCGCGAGCCCGCGGTCTCCACGCGCCAAGTGTTCTTGTTGACCTTCGCCCACTGAAGCGCGCGGCCCCCCTCGCCCTGCGCGTTGAAGTCCTGCACGTGTCGCTCGTACTCGCGGACGAGGTAGGAGCCGGGCGTCCAGACCGGCATCACGAGCTCGACGGCGGCGGGCGCCGACGCCGCGTAGCGCAGCCGCGCCTCGACTTCGAAGAGGTGCGTGTGCGGCCGCGGCATCGAGACCGTGTAGGCGATCTCGGGCGCGTTCGCGGGCACGGCGCGCGAGCGCTCGCCGGTCTGCGCGTGCGCTTCAGACGCCGCCAGAAACAGCAACAGAAAAAGGGCGAGCGACTTCGTGCGAGTGTGGCGCATCCTGCTTGACACTTCCTTCTGAACGTCCGAGTTGTGCGGGAGAAAATTTCAAACTCATCTTACAACGGGAGGGCGCACGCGCGCGAACACGTCTGCGCTTCCGCGCGCGGGGCTGGTTGTGTCAAACTCACTTCAAAACCAGAACCGTTGTTCGCGGGATTCGGAGGTGCGTTGATGACGATTGTGGCCTGCGCGAAGTGCGGAGCGAAGAACCGCGTGGACGAGCGCGTGACGGTCGTCGGCAAGCAGCCCGTGTGCGGCCGTTGCGGCGCGACATTGGGGAATGAAAGTCATGGGCGGGCGGCGTCCGACGTGGGGGCAACTGCGTCCGGCGCGGCGGGCGTGGGAACAACCGCGGGCGGCGAGGCGGGCGCCGGGATATTCGAGACGAGGCCCGTGACGGTGACGGACGCGACGTTCGAGCGCGAGGTGGTCGGAGCATCTTACGCGCGCCCCGTCCTGCTCGACTGCTGGGCCGACTGGTGCGGCCCCTGTCGCATGGTCGCGCCGCTCCTCGACCAACTGGCCGCCGAGTCGGCCGGCCGCTACATCGTCGCCAAGCTCGACGTTGACGCCAACAAGCGCACCGCCGCCGCCCTGCGCATCCAGTCCATCCCGACGCTCTTCATCTACAAGAACGGCCAGCCCGTCGAACGCATCACCGGCGCCCAACCCAAACACGTCCTCGCCTCGCGCCTCGCGGCGCACCTGTAGCTTCTCACTTCACGTGAACGGTCACCTGCTGTTTGCCGCAGGGCGAGGAGAAGTTGACGAGGAAGGCGCCGGTCTTCGTGCTGACGGAGGAGACGGTGAAGCGGGCGCCGGTGCCGTCTTCCGTCGTGTGCGGCTCGGCGAGGACGATGATGTCGGCCCAGTTGTCGGTCGAGGCGTTGATGCGCGGCATGGTCGGCCCTGTGTAGTTCTCCGCGACGAGCCGGACGGTGGCCGAACCGCCGTTGGCCTTCAGCTCGACGGCCGACTCGCCCGCCGTCAGCACGCACGGCCCGCCCGGCTTCGACCCGCCTGAAGACTTGTCCGACGTGCTCGCTTCGGAGGCAGGTGTCGGGCTCGCCTCGGGCGTCGGCGTCGCCGTCGCTTCGGGCGTCGGTGTCGCTGTTGCTTCCGGCGTGGGCGTGGCCGTCGCGGGTGTGGACTCGGCCGCGGGCGTCGGCGAGGCGGTCGGGCTCGGCGAAGGTGAAGGCGAAGCTTCGGGCGTCGGCGAAGCCGCGGGCGTCGGTGAAGGCGAAGCTTCCGGAGTCGGCGAAGCCGTGGGCGTCGCTACGGCTTCGGGAGTAGCTGAGACCGCGGGAGTCGGCGATGCCGTTGGAGTAGCCGAAGCTTCGGGCGTCGGCGTCGGAGTCGAAGACGTGGCGGGCGTCGGTTCGGCCGCGGGCGTCGCGGCGGGCTGCGTCGAAGGCGTCCCGGCGGGAGTCGGTTCTGAACTCCTTATCCCCGGCGCGGAGGTGGAAGCGACGGCGGTCGCGCCCAGCAACTCTTCGAGTCCTTTGGCCGAGCCTTTGTTGAGGCGTTTGTAGAGCGCCTCGATGACGGCGCGGCGCGTCTCGTCGGGTTGCAGGCGGTAGCTCGCGATGTAGGCGGCCAGCGCGTCGCGCCCGCTGCCCGTGGCTTCGAGCGCCGCGCCCAGACGCCACTCGGCCGCGCGCCACCACTCGGAGCTTTCCGGCAGAACGCTCACCGCGCGGCGCAGACGCACGACCGCCTCGGCCGTCTGCCCCTGATTGTAGAGCGCCCAGCCCGCAAGCTCCTCGATACGCCCGCGCAGGACTCTCGAAAGCACGTCGCGCTCGACGCCGAGCATGCTGAGCGGCGCGTCCTCTTCGACGACCTGCCGGCGCAACTCTCTGACTTCCGTCGTGTCGGCGAAGAGCGCGATGGGCGCGTACGCGAGCTTGAGCGCAGGCTCGACGCCGCCGACCGCGGCCTCGACGCGCGCCAGCACTTCCGCGTTCTCCGCGCCGAGTTTTTCCAGACGGCTCGCCGCGTAGAGATTCCGGAAGGCGCGCATCTCGTCTTCGCCCGACGCGAACTCGCGCGCGGCCTCGGCCGCGGCGCGTGCGTCACTTCCGCCTTCGGCTGTCGCCTGACGGAAGGCGAGCAGCGCTTTCAAAATCCTCGCCTCTTCGGCAGGCGAAGCGCCCGTGAACTGCGAGAGGCTCGCGCGCCGCTCGGGCGCGAGCAGCTCGTTGAAGTCTGCGGCCGAAGACTCGACGCGGCCCGCCAGTCGCGCCTCGACCTTGCCGTCACGCACCGTGAACGAGCGCGCGAGCTGTTCGCCCGCCTCGTCGTAAAGCCCGGCGGCCGCGAGCGCCGCGGCCAGCTCGTAATCGAGCGTCGGGAAGTTGCCGAACCTGCGCGCGGCCCTCAAAGCGCGCTCGGCATCGAGTGGGCGACCGAGCGCGAGCAGCGCGCGCCCCTGCGCGATGCGCGCCCACGCCCAGCCGAAGCGCGATTCGAAGCCGACTGCCTTCTCGGCCAGCTCCAAAGCGCGCGCGCCCTCGCCGTGCGCCGCGTACCAGTAGGACGCGCCGACCAGCAGCGGCAGGTCTTTCGCCTCGCCGGTCAAGGCCGTCTGTAACTCTCGCTCGGCCTCTTCACGACGGCCCGAGTCGAAGAGCGAGAGCACGAGCCCGCCGCGCGCGTTCGCGTCCTGCGGGTCTGCGGCCAACTGCTCCCTGTAGATCGTGACGGCCTCCTCGGGCTTGCCCGTCGCGCGCCGAAGCTCCGCCAGCATGCGCCGCGCGCCCGCCGACTTCGGGTCGAGTTCGACCGCGCGCGCGAACTCGGCCGCCGCCTCGTCCAGACGCAGGGCGTAACGGTGCGCAGTCCCCAGAGCCTGATGCGCCGCTGCCATGTCGGGCTTCAACTCGACCGCTGCACGCGCGACGCGCGCGGCCTCTTCGGGCTGCTCGACGCCGAGGTAGAACGCGGCGACCGCGAGCAGCCGCTCGGCCTTGCCGGCGGCGCGCGCCTCGACCGCGCGCGCGAGTTCCAGCCCCGCCTCGCGCTCGCCGAGCACGTAGAGGTTCGCCGGGAGCTGCGAGACGACTTCCGCAAAGAGCTTGTCAGACATCCCTTCGGGCGCTTCGGCGACGGCCGCGCGGAAAAGCTCGACGCCCGCCGCGCGGTCGCCCCCGCGCAGGCGCTCGTCGCCGAGCGCGGCGCGCGCGCTCGTCAAAAGCTCCTGCGCGCGAAGGGTCTGCGGCGTGTCCGGGTTCTCCTTGACGAAAGCCTGCAAGCGCTCGACGCGCGCCGCCGCGTCGAGCTTCACGATCTCGTCAAGCTCGGCCTTCAAAGCGTCCTCGCTCGCGGGCGCGGCCTTCTTTGACTTGGCGGCCGCGGCCTTGCCCGTCGGCTTCGTCTTGGAGTTGGCAGACGGCTTCGCGGCCGCCGGCTTCTTCTCCGTCTGCGCCGCGGGCTTGCGCTGCGCGACGGCGGCCGTCGCAGCCGTCAGCATCAGGAGGGACGCGATTGAGAGGCTTGAGAGCGAACGTTTCATAATTCCTCGCTTGAATACTTCATTACTTGAAAGCTTCCGTCAGCACGCGCCCCGTGGCGTTGCTCGGCGCCTGTAGGTTAAGGATGCGCGCGAGCGTCGGCGCGATGTCGGCGGGCGTCGAAGGTCGCAGGTAGCGGCCGGGCCGTAAGCCCCCGCCCATGATGACGAGCGGGACGTGCGTGTCGTACGTGTACGGTGCGCCGTGGTTGGCGACGACGAAGTAGTCCGACAGATACTTGTAAGACTCCTGCAAGACGACCACGTCGCCGCTGCGCCGCGGGTTGAAGCCGTGCAGCACGCGCCGCGCGAGCGGGTCGCCGGCCGAGACCGAGCCCGCCGCGAGCTGCGTCCGCGTGAAGTAGCGCGCGACGCCCGACACCGTCAGCGCCGCCTCGCCCGCGACGCGCTCGACCTCTTCGGCGCGCACGCCGTCGCGCACGAGCGCCGCACGGTTGAAGTAGATTTGGCCGTTCGAGAAGGTCTGGACGTAGTCGGCCGTCGTGTCCGTGTCTCCGCCTTTGCCGAAGCGCGCGCGGACTGCGGCGCGAACGGCGTTCATCACGTCCGTCACCTTCACGCGACCGCCCGGCAGGTGCATCTCGGCCGCGTGCTCGGGCGAAGGCGCGACGCCGTGGTCGGCCGTGAAGACGACGACCGTGTTACCGAGCCCGACGCGCGCGTCAACCGCCTTGAGCAGCTCGCCGATCTGCCGGTCAACGCGCAGGGTCATGTCCATCGCCTCGTGGCTGTAAGGGCCGAAGCGGTGGCCGACGATGTCGTTGGCCGAGAAGCTGACGGTGAGCACGTCGGTCTCTTCGTCCTCGCCGAGGCGTTCGTTCGAGAGCGCGGCCTCTGCGAACGAGACGAGCAGGTCACCCGAGAAGGGCGTGTAGGTGAGCGCGTCGTAGCAGGCCACGCTCGGCGCGTCGGGACTGCCGGGGACGACGTGCGGGAACTCGTAAAGCGTCTTCCCCGTCGTCGGCGGCGCGTACGGACTCTTCCCGTCGCCGTTCTCCCACGCGGCCGCGTCGCTCCCCGCGCGCCGTTCGTAGTCGGCCGCGGGGAGCAGGCGCGTCCAGACGCTCCCGCAGAGCCTTGCGGCGCGCTTCTCGGCGTTGAAACGCGCGACCCATTCCGGCAGGCTCTTGAAGTAATAGGTCGAAGAGACGAACTCGCCCGTCTGCGAGCTGTACCAGTAGGCGGCGTCCGCCCCGCGCCCCGCGGGCAGGATGGCCGCGCGGTTCTTGAGCGAGACGCCGACGACCTTTGCTCGTCCCGCGGTCGCCGCCTTCAACTCGTCGCCGAGCGTCGAGGCGAGCAGGTTGCGCGGGCTCGAAGGCGCGTCCCCGGCCCCTCCGCCGAGCGTCTTCACTGAATCGTCTCGCACGTTCTCGACAGACTTGCCCGTGGCGCGGTCGAACCAAGCGTTGGCGATGATGCCTGTCTCCGCGGGCCACGCGCCCGTCAACATCGTCGCGTGGCCGGGCGCGGTCTCGGTCGGCACGTGGTCGTAGTTGCACTCGGCCCACGAAGCGCCCTCGCGCAGAAGGCGCCGGAGGCCGTCGGCCGCGAACAGGTCTCCGAAGCGTTCGAGGTAGTCGTAGCGGAACTGGTCAACGGCGACGAGCAGCACGAGCCGCGGGCGTCGTGCGTGTGGACGCGCGGCGACCGTCGCACGCGCGGCCGTCGCGCGCTCGCTTCCGCCGCGACGCTGACGCGCAGTCGTCGGCGGCGACAGGACGAGCAGCAGCACGGCGAGCACGCGCAACGCGAACAACGACGGACGCAGCGCGAGCGACGACGGACGCAGCGCCGCCGGCAGTCGAAGCGCGTGTGGCAGTCGAGGCGCGGACAGAGTTCCGCTTGATGTCGGGAGTCTGTTCATTCTTCGGCTTCGGAGAGTT
Source organism: Pyrinomonadaceae bacterium (assembly GCA_035248785.1). GTDB lineage: Bacteria > Acidobacteriota > Blastocatellia > Pyrinomonadales > Pyrinomonadaceae > QHXN01. Next base: position 29,971 of record DATFHD010000084.1, read on the forward strand.
TGCGAACCTTCCTTCCGGCAGTCGTGTGCGGGCGCGGCGTCGGGGTCTTTAACGTCTTTTTGAGCGGGCATGATAACATCGCCGCGCCGCGCGGCGCACGGGCGCCGACGCGGAAATTTCCCGGGCGAAGGCTGTCGTTTGAGCGGTTTCGACGAAGATTACGAGCGCAGGCTTGAGGAGGCGCGGGCGCGCGCGGGCGGCGCAGGCCGCGGCGACGTGCTCGACTACCTCAACCTCAAGGCGGCGAACGACCGCCTGCGCGCGCGCGGCGTCGAGTGGCTGCTCGAATCCTTCATGTCGGCCGCGGGCGAGTTGAACCGCGCGGGCGCCAGCCTCGCGCTCGCGCGCACGGACGCCCACCGCTTCCGCGTCGGCCACTCGACGATGGTCGGCTCGCGCTTGGTGCTTCTCCGCGGCGTCCGCCAACTCACGGTCGAGGCAGGCTGGCCGCGCGCGCCGCGCGACGGCGTCGTGCGAGGCGGCGGGCTCGCCTCCGCGCTGGTCGGCCACTTCGGCAACGCGCGCGCGGGCGAAGAACTCCTGCTCCTCCCTTCCGCGGACGACGAGGCGCGCTGGTTCGTCATTGAGCAGACCGGCGCGCGCTCCGAACTCGCCGAAGAACGCCTCCGCCGCCACCTCGCACTCCTGCTCGACTGAAAACCCTCCCGTTGACTATTTGCGGCGCGGCCTGCACGTTTTCGTAAAGCCCACGCTCTCTGCGCGCCCCGGCCGCGCGTGAAGTCGCCGCCGGCCCTTCCCGTCTTCAACCCTTATTTTTACGGCGCGCGCCGGTGCCTTCCCCTCCCGAGCGCGCCCGCGGCACAAGCCTTGCGAAACGCGTCGGCGGGACGGATGCCGCGAGCCACGTTTCCCCGGCCGGAAGCGGCAGATCACTTGAAGAGGCTTTGAGCCGGATGAGAGCACGAGCACTCCCGCCGTCGCCTCGGCCGCATCAGCCCCGATAACTCAAAGGAGACAGCAATGACCAACCGACGTTTCACTCTTCTGACCTTCGCCGCAGTCGCGCTCGCGACCTTCATCGCCCCCGCGTCGGCCGGCGCGCAGACCGTCTGGGATCGCATACGCGACCGCGCCGAGCAGCAGCGCGACCGAGACCCCGACTGGGGCCGCAACCGACGCGACGACGACCGCTACGGCCGCAACGGCCGCCTGAGCGACTACGACCGCCGGCAACTGCGCGACCTCGCGCGCCGCATTGACGACCGCAGCCGCGACCTGCAGCGCGACATAGACCGCGCGCTCGACCACAGCCGCGTCAACGGCACCAACCGCGAAGACCGCATCAACGACGAGGCGCGCGACTTCCGCAACGCCGCCTCGCGCTTCCGGGGCGTTGCCGGCGACAGCAACGACCTCTACCGCAGCCGCGACGAGGCTCGCAACCTGCTCGACCAAGCCTCGCAGTTGAACCGCGTGCTCAGCCGCGTCCGCAACGACGGCCGCACGCAGAGCGACTGGAACCAGCTCCGCTCCGACCTGCGCCGCGTCGCGGACATCTACAACCTCCGCTTCAACGACAACGGCGGCTGGAACAACGGCGGCTGGGGCCGCAACGGGTACTGAGTAGACGGTAGTCAGTAGACAGTAGACAGTAGAAAACGTCGGAGGCCGCGAGTGTTCAGCAACTCGCGGCCTCCGACGTTTCAGGCCCCTTTGTCTTAACACCTACTGTCTACTGACTACTGTCTACCGTCTACTTCCTTTATCCTATCCCGCATGTCGGAGAAGAAGGGCACGCTCTACCTCGTCGCCACGCCCATCGGCAACCTTGAGGACGTGACGCGGCGCGCTTTGCGCGTGCTGGCGGAGGCGGACGTGGTGGCGTGCGAGGACACGCGGCGGACGCGGGCGCTGCTCGAACACTTCTCGATACGCGCGCGCACGCTGAGCTACCACGAGCACAACGAGCGCGAGCGCGCCGAAGAGTTGGCGCGGATGATTGAAGACGGCGCGACGGTCGCGCTCGTCTCGGACGCGGGCACGCCCGGCATCAACGACCCCGGCTACCGCGTCGTCCGCGCCTGCGTCGAGCGCGGGCTGACAGTCGTCCCCGTCCCCGGCCCTTCGGCGCTCGTCGCGGCGCTCACGGCCTCGGGGCTCCCGACCGACGAGTTCTACTTCGGCGGCTTCCTGCCGGCGCGCACGCACGCGCGGCGCGAACGGCTCTCGTCCGTCCGAACTTTGCGCGCGACGCTCGTCTTCTACGAGGCGCCGCACCGCCTCGCGCACGCGCTCGCCGACGCGCTCGAAATCCTCGGCGAGCGCGAGGCGGCGGTCGCGCGCGAGTTGACGAAGCTTCACGAGGAGATAGTCCGCGGGCGCCTGAGCGAACTCCGGCGCCGCTTCTCGGCGGAAGGCGCCGCGCGCGGCGAGATGGTCTTGTTGATTGACCGCGACGTTATCGAAGATGAAGGCGCCGCCCCGCGGACTTCGGCGAGCGTCGCCGAACGCGTCGCCGCGCTCGAAGCCGAAGGGCTCGACCACCGCGCCGCCCTCAAACGCGCCGCGCGCGAGTTGGGACTTACCAGAGACGAAGCCTACCGCCGCCTCACGTCAGAGCGCGCTCGCTCGGACAAGTGAGGGGGAAAGATTAACCACAGAGACACAGAGACACAGCTAAAGGCATCAAGCTGTGTCTCTGTGGTTAACACTTGGCGGTGCGTTAGCTCTTTTTCCTTCGGAAGAGTTTCGCGACGAAGCCGACGAGGCCGGCAAGGGCGAGCGCGACGAACTTTTTGGCGGCGAGCAGCGCGCCGAGTGCGAGCTTGAAGAGTCCGGCCTTCGCGGCGAGGTTGCCGGCGACGAGCGCGCCGATGCCATAGGCGGCAAGGCGGTCGTTGCCCTCGCGGTAGTCGGCGTAGCGCCGCCCCGCGCTGAAGTCCGAGAAGCCCATGACCTCCTTCATGCGCCCCTCTACCTCCGAGAGCTTGCTCATCCCGGCGACGGCGTTGAAGGAGAGCACGCCCTCGCGCCCGAGCACGCGTATGTCGTAGTTGAGCGTGTGCTCCCGCGCGCCGTCGAAGCTGATCTCGCGCGCCCAGTAGAGCTTGTGCGAGGCCGAGTCGTAGCGCGGCGCGGCCGCCCAGCCGACGAGCGTCGCGGCCTCGTAGCCTTGCGCCGTGCGCTCCTTGTTGCGCTCGGCCGAGTCCTGCTTCATCTCCTTCAGGAGCGCGTCGTAGTCAATCCCGGCGGCGTCCGCGTCGTCAACGTGACCGTCGTCGTTGTAGGTGATGACGACGCCCCAGCCGTCTTCGCCGAGCGGGCTCGTGTCGGAGGGGAAGAGCATGCCGAGCGTCTTCGTGCCCGGCGGGTTGCCCCACGCCTCGACGAGGAACTTGTCGGCCTGCTCGGCCGGCAGGTAGCGGAAGCCTTCGGGCACGTCGAGCGCGGCGAAGCCGCCCGGCAGCTCCACCCGCCCGCGCCGGAAGTCGAGCTTCGACTCGTACTCGGCGGCCGCGGCCGCCGCTTCCTCCTCTTCCGAAAGGGCGGGCGCGGACTTCTTCGCCGCGTCCTTCTTCGGCGCGGGCTTCTTCGGGGCTGACGCCGCGAGCGGCGCGGCGCACAGGCAGACGAGTAACAGGCAGAGGGCGATGGGGGATTTCACTTTACTTACTCCTTAGCGTGGGTCTTGAGGTCGAAAATCAGAGAGCCGGCCGGCGGCGGTCGGGGGTTCGGCCGGGTTCACTTCAATACTAAAGGCCGGGCGGCGCGCACGGCAAGTTTTCGCCGCCGCGCGCGCGAGCTTATTAGTTTTTGGGGCGCGAACGCTCAGGCGCTCGCAGACCGCAGCAGGCGGTCGAGCCAGAGGTTGGCGAGTTTCTCCTGCACGGTGTTGGCGCGGAGGCGCGCGTTGAGGTGTTGGAAGTCAACGCGGTCGAGCGGCTGGTCTTGGTTGAAGCAGGAGAAGACGAAGGACTCCGCGCCGGTCTCGGGGTCAACGTGCTTGCAGAGGCACTGCGCGCAGACCTCCTTCATCATGCACTGCATCGGGCTGTTGATGGAGCCGACGCCGACGTGCTCTTTCTTCAGGTGCCCGGCGAGGACGCCGTGGCGCGCGGCCTTCACCGCCGCCATCATGCGGTCTGAGCCGATGGCGATGATGCGGTCAACCTCCTTCAGGTCGAAGAGCGGCGACCCGAAGGCGCCCTCGGCGTAGGCGAGCATCGCTTGCACGATGTTGCCGCGGAAGTGCCTGTCCTGCGAACGTCGCGGCTCTACCTCGCGGCCGGTGTCGGTAGACCAGATGACCTGATCGGTCGCCTCTTCAATCTCCTCGCGCTTGAAGAGGTCTTTGCCGTCCTTGTAGCCTGCGAAGTAGATGACGCGGTTGCCGGCCGCCTTCAAAGCCTTCGCGATGGAGAAGAGCACAGCGTTACCCAGACCGCCGCCCGCAAGCAGGACGGTCTCGCCCGTCGGTATCTCTGTCGGCGTGCCCGTCGGCCCCATCACGACGACCTGCTGCCCCGCACGAAGCAGCGCGCACTGGCGAGACGAAGCGCCCATCTCAAGCACGATGAGACTCAGCAGCCCCGCCTCCTTGTTCACCCACGCGCCCGTGAGCGCCAATCCCTCCATCGTCAGCCGTGTGCCTTCGACCGCGGGCGCGTCCGTCTCGTAGTTCTGCAAACGGTAGAACTGCCCGGGGTGGAACTTGCGCGCCTGCATCGGCGCGCGCACGACGACCTCGACGATGGTGTCCGTCAGGCGCTCGACGCGTTCGACGCGCGCGATGAGGTTTTCGTCGAGCGTCTCAACCAACCGCGAGAAAGCCGCGTCGCGCGCGGGCTGGTCTTCCTCGCTGAGCGCCGCGAGCTCTTCTTCGAACAGCGCGACGACTTCGGGAAAGCCGTCCTTCGCCGACGCCATCGCCTTCACGACGTTGCCGGCGTAAGTAGGGTGGTTGTCGCCGTAATAACTGATGAGGCGCCCGCCGTCTTCGTACGAAGTGAAGAAGCCGCGCTCGCCCTTCGCCGCCGGGACTAGATGAAACTTGCCGTCGCCGTTCTTCTCCGCCCTGTGCGGCGCGAAGAACTCTTTCCACTCGTCGAGGGCGAAGGTGCCCGGCCGCTCGCGCTCGTAGATGGTGTTGGGGCTCGTGCCGGCGGCGACGCAGACCGTGCGCGCGGGCACGCGTATGGACTCGCCCGAGCCCTTCCACTTGCCCGTGTCCACGTCGCGCAGCATCCGCTCGAAGAGGAGCGCGGCGACCGCGCCGTGCTCGTCCGGCACCGCCTCGACGGGCGACATGTTCTCGACGATGCTGATTCCCTCTTCGAGCGCCTTGATAATCTCCTCGTGGTTGAGACGGTATGCGGGCGAATCAAGCAGGCGCTTTCGATAAACTATCGTGACGCCGCCCCACGCGCGCACGAGCGGCACGAAGTCGGGCGCCTCGCCCCCGGCCGCCGCGCGTTCACGTTCGGCGCGGACGGCGCGGCCGTGTTCGACGAACTCTTCGAGCGTCGCGCGCTCTTCGGCGTCGAAGCGCTTCCAGACCTCTTCAGCGCCGAACTCGGCGGCCAGCGCCTCGAAGCGTTCCAGAGTCTTCTCGACCTGCACGGGGTAGTAGGCGAAAAGCTCTGTGGCGGTATCAATCGCCGTCAGCCCGCCGCCGATGACGACCGCGGGCAGGCGCACTTGCAGGTTCGCCATCGAGTCGTGCTTCGCGGCGCCCGTCAGTTGCAGCGCCATCAGGAAGTCGGACGCCTTGCGTATGCCGCGGATGAGGTTGTTCTTCATCGAGACGAGCGTGGGCTTGCCCGCGCCGGTCGCCACGGCGATGTGGTCGAAGCCCAAGCCCCAAGCGTCCTCAATCGAGAGCGTCCCGCCGAAGCGCACGCCGCCGTAGAAGCGGAAGCGTTCGCGGCGCGCGAGCGTCAGGTGCATCAGCGTCAGAAAATTCTTGTCCCAGCGCACGGTGATGCCGTACTCCGACACGCCGCCGAAGCCCGCGAGCACGCGCTCGTCCAACTCCTCCGTCAACGCCCCGTACTCGCGCACGGCGCGCGGCAGCGTCCTGCCCCCGTCGCCCGTCAAGCCCGTGTCCAGCGGCTCTATCTTCAGGCCGTCAATGCCGACGACGCCGAAGCCCTCGTTCAGGAGGAAGTGCGCGAGCGTGTAACCCGCGGGGCCGAGGCCGACGACCAGCACGTTCTTGCCGTTGTAGGGGAGCGCGTAAGGGCGTTTCGCGTTGAGCGGATTCCAGCGCGTGAGCAGGCCGTAGATTTCGACGCCGAAGGGGAGGTTCAGGACGTTAGTCAGAATCCCCGTCTCGGCCTGCGGGATGTTGACCGGCTCCTGCTTCTGGAAGATGCAAGACTTCATGCAGTCGTTGCAGATGCGGTGGCCCGTGCCGGGACACATCGGGTTATCAATGCAGACGACTGCCAGCGCCGCGATGGAGTCGCCGTCGCGTTGCAGCACGTGCATCTCGGAAATCTTCTCGTCGAGCGGACACCCGCCGAGCTTGATGCCGAGCGGGTTCTTCTTGAGCGAGCCGTCCTTCTCCTTCAGGCCCTTCGAGCACGAGTCCTTGTCGCGCTCGTGGCAGTAGAGGCAGTAGTTGATCTCTTCGAGCACCTGCCTTGAGTCGTAACGCCTGTCCGTCAGCTTGAACCCGTCGCGCCGACGCAGGTTCTTGTCCAAGCCCTTCATCAACTCGGGCAGGTCGGCCTCGGGGCGTTCGAGCTGAACCAGATGCTCGTAGTTGAGCGGGTGCGGGAAGCGGAAACTTACCCAGCCCTTCACGCGTTCGCGCGCGTCCGGTCTCAGCGCGTGCGCCGCCGCCCAAGCCTCCGCGAGCCTCAAGGACGCGCGCACGAACGCGCGATTCTCGTCAGCCCCACTCTCATCAACGTCCGCCCGCCAACCGGCGAGCACGTCTTCGGCCTCAGTCCCCCCGACCCTCTTCCGCGCGCCTTCAATCTCACGCGCGCGCTCCTCAGACCAGCCCTCCTCCTGCCGCACGCCCTCCTTCGGGTAGTTCTTCTCCCATTCGAGCAGACGCACCACAGTCCGCGCGACGCCCAACTCGCGGTCGTCCGGGAGCGTGTCGGCGAACGCCGCGCGCCTGAGCGCTTCGAGCGCCGCGTCCGCCGCGTCGAGGTCTACGCCCGCGGCCCTTTCGGCGGGAAAACTCTTCGTCGCGCGCCGCTGCACGAAATGCTTGAACTGGAAGACAGGGTCTTGCGCCCTTATCTCTTCGGCCAGACGCTCGCGCTCGCCCTCAATCCCGAACAGACGCGCCACGAAGCGCGAGAGGTGCGGCGCCGCCTCGATCAGCAACTCCGACTCCGCGCGCGTCCCCTTCAAATTCTCGCCGCGCGACGCGACGTACTCCGCGAGCCGCGCGTGCAGCGCCGCGTCCTCCCGCCCTACCTCCGCGTAGAACGCCTCGGCCAGCGCGCGCAGCCGCGCCGGGCGGTAGAGGTCGCCGTAGGCGAAACCCTGTATGCCTAGAGGGAAATCTGCCTGTGAATGCTTCTCGCTTGCGGGTTCGTGCGCGGCGTCGGCGGGTTCGACGAAGAGGTTCTGTACCATTTAAGAAGTGTCCGGCCCTCTCAAAAACTCTCAAGACGGGGAGCGATTCTCAAACGCGCGCGGGACTTTCTGAGGCGCGCCGACCCGAGTATAACACCGCCCCGCGCGCCCGCCGAAAGTCACCCGCCGCGCGCCCACCCATTCTGCCCCGAACCCTTCGCCCCACGCCGTGACACCCGTCACACCTCCCGGCCGCCGCATCGTCTCGCCGCACACGCCCGCGCTTGCCATCCGCACGGCCCCACCTTTATAATCACTTCGCTTTTGGCGCATTGGTGTAGTTGGTTAACACGCCGCCCTCTCAAGGCGGAGACCACGGGTTCGAGTCCCGTATGCGCTACTTCGACGAAGAGAAAGGCCGCCGGTTGATTGCCGGCGGCCTTTTCGATTTCTGGGCGGCGGCGGGTGCTATAATCGCGCGCCGTCTCGCGGGAAGATTTTGAGGGAAGGGCTGTCCCGGTGGTGCTTTTGGACGAGGAGAACAGGAGGCTGGCGGCGTCCGTGCGGGCGACGCTGGACGCGCTTGCGGCGCCGCTCGGCGAGAGCATCCGAATGGTCTGGCGCGGGGCGGGCGCGCCCGAGGCGCGGCAGGTGCTCGACAACCAGTTGATGCTGACGGCGCAACGCTTCGTAGACCTGCGCGCGGCGTCGGAAGAGACGAAGCAGGCTTACTACGAAGAGGTCTGCCGCCTCTTCCGCCTCGCGCCCGCGCCCGAGACCTTCCCGCTGAGGAACTCGACAGACCTGCCGCCGCACCTGCTCAAACGTCTCGACCGCACGCCCGTCGTCGTCCCCTACCTCGAAACCTACGACTCGCGCCACGGCACGAACTTCGCCGACCGCGCGCGCCGCGCGCTCTTCCAGTTCGCCAACCTCGTTGTCAAGAGCGACGGCACAGTGACTTCGGTCGAAGAGGCCGCGCTCGGCGAGTTCCGACAGACGCTCTACCCCGGCGGCGCGCGCGCGTCGAAGGACGAAGGCGCGGCCGACGACGTGAGAAGAACGACAGGCGACGCAACGAAGGCTCGCGGCGACGCTCAGACGGAGGCCGCCGAAGAGGCCGCCGAAGAGGAGTTGCCGCCGCCGCGCCCGCTGGAAGAGTTGCTGGCCGAACTGGACGCGCTCGTCGGGCTCGAACGTGTGAAGGCGGACGTGCGCCAGCTCATCAACTTCCTCAAGGTGCAGAAACTCCGCGAGGAGCAGGGGCTTAAAAGTCTTCCCGCCTCGCGCCACCTAGTCTTCTACGGCAACCCCGGCACGGGGAAGACGACGGTGGCGCGGCTCGTCTCGCAAATCTACCGCACGCTCGGCGTGCTGCGCCGCGGCCACTTGGTTGAGACAGACCGCGCGGGGCTCGTCGCCGGCTACGTCGGGCAGACGGCGATGAAGGTGCGCGACGTGACGAAGAAGGCGCTCGGCGGCGTCCTCTTCATTGACGAGGCGTACACGCTCGCCTCGGGCGGCGCGAACGACTTCGGGCAGGAGGCCATCGAGACCCTGCTGAAGATGATGGAGGATCACCGCGACGACCTCGTCGTCATCGTCGCCGGCTACACTGGAAAGATGCGCGACTTCCTCGACTCGAACCCGGGCCTGCGCTCGCGCTTCAACCGGCACGTACACTTCGACGACTACGGCGTCGAGCAGTTAGTTCACATCTTCAACAGCTTCTGCAAGAAGGCCGACTTCAAGCTGGCCGAGGGGACTGAGGCGCAGCTCACCTCGGTCTTCAACGTGCTGACGGCCGCGCGCGACGAGACGTTCGGTAACGCCCGCGCCGCACGCAACCTCTTCGAGGCGACGCTCAGCAAGCAGGCCAACCGCCTCGTCTCGCTCCCCCGTGTTGACCGCGAAATCCTCTCCACCATCGAGTCCGCCGACATCCCCGGTCAGGAAGAGCTGCGCTCATCCGGCATCCTCTCAGACGACTCCGGGGCGGAAGCCCGGCCGTGAGGGAGGGCGTAGGTCTTCCTCTGTCTGCGCTTTGACGGAAGACTAACGCCCTCCCTCACGGCCGGGCTTCCGCCTCTCCTGATTTGACCAAAGCGGCGCGTCTGAGCGATGCTGTGTCGTTACAAAGTCAAACTTCATTTCTGTGAGAATTAAGCCATGAGTAAAGCAGCAACCGACCTTTACGCCAGCGGCCCGCTCACCTCTTACAGCGAGGACGAGCAGATGTTCCGCGCCTCGGTGCGCGAGTTCGCAGAGGGCGAGATACGGCCCCGCGTCGAGGAGATGGACGAGCACGCCAAGATGGCGCTGGAAGTCCTCAAACACCTCTTCGACCTCGGCCTGATGGCGGTCGAGACGCCCGAGGAGTACGGCGGCACGGGCGCGTCCTTCTTCATGGCCATCATCGGCGTCGAGGAGCTTTCGCGCGTAGACCCCTCGGTCGGCGTCCTGATGGACGTGCAGAACACGCTCGTCAACAACGCCCTCATACGCTGGGGCTCGCCGGAACAGAAGAAGAAGTACCTGCCGCGTCTCGCCGCAGACACCGTGGGCGCTTACGCGTTGAGTGAAGCGGGCTCGGGCTCCGACGCCTTCGCCATGCAGACGCGTGCGGTAGACCGCGGCGACCACTACGAGTTGACGGGTCAGAAGCTCTGGATCACGAACGGCAACGAGGCCGGCATCTTCATCGTCTTCGCCAACGCCAACCCGGAGGCCGGCTACCGCGGCATCACCGCCTTCGTCGTCGAGAAGAATTTCGAAGGCTTCTCGGTCGGCAAGAAGGAGAACAAGCTCGGCATCCGCGCGTCGTCCACGACGGAGATAATTCTGGACGGCTGCAAGGTGCCGAAGGAGAACGTGCTCGGCGAAATCGGCAAGGGCTACAAAGTCTCCATCGAGACTCTTAACGAGGGGCGCATCGGCATCGGCGCGCAGATGATCGGCCTCGCCCGCGGCGCTTTGGAGCACGCGCTGCGCTACACGGCCGAACGCGAGCAGTTCGGCAAGCCCATCAACCAGAATCAGGGCCTTCAGTTTCAACTCGCCGAGATGGCGACCGAGCTCGAAGCCGCGCGCCTGATGGTCTACAACGCCGCGCGCATGAAGGACGCCGGCCTCCCCTTCGTCAAAGAGGCGGCGATGGCCAAGCTCTACTCCTCGCGCGTGGCCGAGAAGGTTTCGTCCAAGGCGATTGAGATGTACGGCGGCTACGGCTTCGTCAAGGACTACCCCGTCGAAAAGCTCTGGCGCGACTCGAAGATCGGCGCCATCTACGAGGGCACGTCCAACATGCAGCTTCAGACCATCGCCAAGCTCATTACGGGTAAGTGACATGGGCGCGTCACGCATAGACATCTTCCGCATGATGCTCGAAGGCGACCCCGACAACACGTCGGTCATGTTCGGGCTGGCGAAGGAGTACGAGAAGGCCGGGCGTTTCGACGAGATGATCGAGGTGCTCTCGGACTACCTCCAACGCGCCGACGACGAGGGCAACGCCTACGGCATGCTCGCCACGGCCTACCTCAAGACCGGCCGCCGCGACGCCGCGCGCCAAGCCTACGAGCGTGGCGCCGAGGTCGCCCAAGCCCACGGCCACCCCTCCATGGCGCAGGACTACCGCTTCGCCTTGGAGACCGAGTTCGACGAGGATTAGGGTTCTTTACTTTTTATCGAAGGAATTAAACATGGCGACTGAGGTTAAGGCGCGCGAGTATCGCGGGTTGGGGCGGGCGGAGATGCTGGGCATCTACCGCACGATGTATCTGTCGCGGCGCATAGACGACAAGGAGATTCAGCTCAAGGGGCAGAACAAAATCTTCTTCCAGATTTCGGGCGCGGGGCACGAGGCCGTTTTGACGGCCGCGGGGCTGGCGTTCAAGTCCGGTTACGACTGGTTCTTCCCCTACTACCGTGACCGCGCGCTCTGCCTGCAACTCGGCGTCACGCCGCTCGAAATGCTGCTCGCGGCCGTCGGCGCCGAGGCCGACCCCAGCTCGCACGGCCGACAGATGCCTTCGCACTGGGGCCACGCGAAATTCAACATCGTCTCCTCTTCGTCGCCGACGGGCACGCAGTTCCTGCACGCCGTCGGCTGCGCAGAGGCGAGCTACCGCGCGTCGCTCTCCGAAGAGATCGGGGGGCGTGTCAAAGGCTTCAAGGGCGACGAGGTCGCCTACTGCTCGGCGGGCGACGGCACGACGAGCGAGGGCGAGTTCTGGGAGGCTCTGAACACCGCGAGCAACCTGCGGCTTCCCGTCGTCTTCCTCATCGAAGACAACGGCTATGCCATCAGCGTCCCCGTCGAGGTGCAGACGGCGGGCGGCGACGTTTCGCGTCTGGTCGAGGGCTTCCCCGACCTGCTCGTCAAACGCTGCGACGGCACAGACCCGGTCGAGTCGCTGGAAGCGCTGCGCGAGGCGGTCGAGCATTGCAGACAACGACGCGGCCCGGCGCTCATCCACGCCAAAGTCATACGCCCCTACTCGCACTCGCTCTCGGACGACGAAAAGCTCTACCGCCCGGACGAGGAGCGCACCACGGACGCCGAGCGCGACCCCGTCAAGCGCTTCGGCGCGCTGCTCGTCGAGGAAGGCTTCGTCACGCAGGACGAGTTGCAGAAGCTCAAGGACGAGGTTGACCGAGAGGTCAACGAGGCCGCAGACCTCGCGCTCGCGAGCCCGCAGCCCGCGCCCGACACCGCCACAGACTTCGTCTACTCGCCCGACGTTGACCCCACTTCGGAAGAGTTCGACACGGAGGAGGGCGCCGAAGTTTCCGGCAACGCGGGCACGATGGTTGACCTCATCAACCGCTGCCTGCACGAAGAGATGGCGCGCGAGCCCGCAGTCGTCGTCTTCGGCGAGGACGTGGCCGACTGCTCGCGCGAGCAGAACCTCGACACGGTCAAGGGCAAGGGCGGCGTCTTCAAAGTCACCGCCAACCTACAGCGACGCTTCGGCGCCGCGCGCGTCTTCAACTCGCCGCTCGCCGAGGCCAACATCGTTGGCCGCGCCATCGGGATGGCGACGCGCGGCTTGAAGCCCGTCGTCGAGATACAGTTCTTCGACTACATCTGGCCCGCCTACCACCAGATTCGTAACGAGCTGGCCCTGATGCGCTGGCGCTCGGGCAACGAGTTCAAGTGCCCCGTGGTCATCCGCTGCCCCGTCGGCGGCTACCTGAAGGGCGGCGCGGTCTACCACTCGCAGTCGGGCGACACCCTGTTCACGCACATACCCGGCCTGCGCGTCGTCTACCCTTCGAACGCGCTCGACGCCAACGGCCTGCTGCGCACGGCCATACGCTCGGACGACCCCGTGCTCTTCCTCGAACACAAGCACCTCTACCGGCAGGCTTACAACAAGTCGCAGTACCCGCCGGACGGCTTCATGATTCCGTTCGGGAAGGCGAAGACGGTGCGCGAGGGCACTGACTTGACGGTCGTCACCTACGGCGCGCTCGTCCACCGCACGCTCGTCGCCGCCAAGCAGGCCGAGCAGCAGCAGGGCGTCAGCACGGAGGTCATAGACCTGCGCACGCTCTCGCCCTACGACTGGGATTCGATAGCCGCGAGCGTGCGGAAGACCAACCGCCTCATCGTCGCGCACGAAGACACGCGCACGCACGGCTTCGGCGCCGAGATCGCCGCGCGCGTCTCCGAAGAACTGTTCGAGCACCTCGACGCGCCCGTCCGCCGCGTCGCCGCGCTCGACACCTTCGTCGCCTACGCGCCGCAGGTCGAGGACGCGATCCTCCCGCAGGTCGAAGACGTCTACCGCGCCATCACGGAGCTTTGCGCTTACTGAGAGGTTAGAGGGCAGGGGTTAGAGGTTAGTAGTTGCGCCTTGCCGCCGCGCCCGTTTTCATCGCGGGCGAACGGCGGCAAGGCTGTTTACTAACCTCTAACCTCTAACCCCTGCCCTCTCCTGCCCGTCGTACGGCCGTACACAAATTTGTATCGTATCGTTCCGCGTTTAAACCGCCCCGCCGCCCCTCATTCCGGCTAAGTTTCTGTCACCCCGAAGTTTCCCTCCGGCGGCATGGACGTTGCCAACTCTCCTCTGTTCGGCCCCCGGGCCGGACGTTCATCCAAGGGGAAACATGGGTAACTTTCGGACAAGAGGAGGGAAACTTGATGAGCAGACGCTTTGCTAACTTCGCGGCCGCCGGCGCGCTGGTCTTGGCGCTGGCCGGAGCCGCCTTCGCACAGGATACGCAGAACCCGCAACCGCAACCGCAGCCGCAGACGACGACCGTGACGACGCAGACGACGACGCAGGCCGTGCAGAACGCCGACGGCTCTTGGACGGTCGTCCAGTACCCGACCGGCAAAGAGGTCATCGTCAACCTGACGCCGGGGCCGGACTTCGCGTCGGCCACGGGACGCGCAAAGGTCGTGCGCATGGCCGACGGCACGCACGTCGTGCTCGACATGTCGGGCCTGCCGGCCGACGCCGCGGCGATGAACCTCTACGCGGTTGACCCGCTCGGCAAGGTCACGGCGCTCGGCCCCGTCACGTTCACGAACGGCGTCGCGCAGCAGACCTACGTGACGCCGCTCGACCGCTTCATGCTCGTGCTCTCGCCCGAGTCGAACCTGACGACCTACACGCCGACGGTCGCCTACGCCTTCCGCAGCGCGGTGCCCGAGGGCTTCGCCGTCGTGCCGATGTCGTCGGCCTCCGGCGAGAAGGTCGCCGCCGCCTCGACCGCGGGCGCGACTACGGCCTACACCGCCCCGATGCTCGGCATCCCGCGCTACAACCGCGGCTCCGACACCGAGGTCAAGGTGAACCTTGCGGGCGCGCTGACGGGCGCGCGCGTCAACTTCAACATCGAGCCGCGCAAGGACGGCCCGACCGTGGTCGTCGCGCGCTTCCACGAGCTGAAGGAGGCGCCCGCGGGTCAGGTATACGTGCTCTGGGCCGTCTCGCCCGACAACAAGTACACGAAGCTCGGCCAGATCGTGAACACCGGGCGGCGCAACGAGGCCGAGATTAAGTCCGAGACGACGCTCGCCGACTTCGGCCTCCTCATCACGCTCCAACCCGAGGGTGAGGCGCCCGCGGGCGACATCGTCGGCACGGGCATCGTGCGGTAGCGCCGACGCGCTTCGTGCGTCATGAGTTACGCGTCATGAGGTTGACGCCGACTGGCGTCAACACACACTGAAGGCGCCGTCGCTCAACAGCGGCGGCGCCTTTTTCCGTACCTTCTACCGACAATCCTTGACTCGCCGCCGGGCCGGTGATATTTATCCGCGCCGCAGGAACTCACCACGCTCTACCCGCTTGCCCCTTCGCAACGTCCTCCTCGCGCCGTACCACACTTGCGCCCTTCGGAAAGGAGCCCCGCATGAAAGGATGTTCCCCCGCGAAAGCCCTGCGCCTTCTCGCGTCCGTGTCGTTCGCCCTCGTGCTCGCCGCCGCGGCGGCCCGCGCCGAGACGATACGCGTCGGCCCCTCCGCCTTCTGCCACGTCACCGACGGCGGCTTCACCGACTGCACGGGCGCGCCCGGCGTCGAAGAGTGGTCGGACATAGACTACCTGCCGTGGGCCGACGCCAACGTCTACACCGACCAGAGCACTTCGCCCCCGACGCTCCACCTGATGTACGACCTCATCAACCGCCACACGCCGCTCGGCTCGGCCGAGTCGTTCGACATCAATTTCGACGTGGTCGAGGACGGCCAACTCGTCCACTACCTCGTCCGCGTCTTCGGCAACAACACCGCCCAGATTTTCGAGGACGGCGTGCTTCAGACCGACCCCGAGGGCATACAGGGCGCGGTCGGCTTCGGCATCAACCCGATTCATCCGGGCTTCTTCGACGTGTTCGTCGAGCTGAAAGTCCCGATGAACGTCGTCTACTCGCCCGACATCCCGCTCTTCTGGTCTACGGCCGCGCCGAAGGATCGCTGCACGCAACCCGGCTCGCCCGGCTGCGGCGGCGACGGCACCGCCACCGCGGCCGCCGTCCTGCCCGGCCAAGTCCCCGTCTCGCAGTCCATCGTCTCGGCGGGCTCCGACGGCTCGACGGTCGTCACGCGCGTCCCCTTCGGCGCGACCACGGCCGACTTCTGCAACCCCGCGACCGGCGCCGGCCTACTCGGCGACCTGATAGACGCTCTGCTGCCCGCCGCGAGCGTACGCAACCACGGCGACTTCGCCTCGCAGGTGACGGCGAAGTCTAAGCAGGCCGTCGCCACCCTCGTCAACTCCGGCGTCATCACGCGCGCGCAGGGCGACCAGATTCACGGCTGCGTCGTCAGCAGCCGCGCCAGGGGCAACACCGGCAAGAAATAGCGCGGCGTCAGCCGTGTCAGAACCGCCCGCGGTAGCGTGTGGGTGCGTGCTGCTCCAATCAGCCCTTTAAGGAGCAGGAACGACCCACACGCTACCGCGGGCGGTTCTGAACTGATTCCTTAAGAAAACCGCGCCCGACACACTTCCGACATAAAGCGGTTGACATCTGTGCGATTCCCGTCATAATGGCCGAACGGCGCCGATGCCCAGACCGGCGCGCTTGAGTCGTTGGGTTTCGCCCGTTGAACCCCTCCCCGAAGGGGCCGAGTTAAGGTCTCAGGCCCCACATCCCGTCGTTGATAAGAAAGTCCCGAAGATGTTGAAACGCAAGCTTCCCCCGTGGCTGGCGCTGCTGTCCCTGTTTGTCTTCGCCGCCGCAGAGGCGCGGGCGCAGTCGGCCGAGTCGCTCCCCGAACTCGTGCGCCGCGTCAAGCCCTCGGTCGTCTCCGTCATCACCTACAACGCCAAGGGCGAGGTCGCGCTCACCGGCAGCGGCTTCTTCGTACGCCCCGGCCAAGTGCTGACGAACCTGCACGTCGTCGAGGGCGCGCACCACGCAGAGATACGCACCTTCGAGGGCAAGGGCCGGACGTATCAGGTCTCGGGCCTGACGGCCGTGGACGGCGACGGCGACCTCGCCGTGCTGAGCGTGGACATGCCGGTCGAGCGCGCGCACGCCGTCGAGACGACGCTGGCCGTCCCCGAAGAGGGCGAGCGCATCTTCGTCATCGGCAACCCGCTGAGGCTCGAAGGCTCGGTCGCCGACGGCATCGTCTCGGCCGTCCGAGAGGTGCCGAGCCTCGGGCGCATCGTGCAGATTACGGCGCCGATTTCTCACGGCAACTCGGGCAGCCCCGTCTTCAACATGAAGGGGCAGGTCGTCGGCATCGTCACCATCCGCGTGATGAACGGCCAGAACATCAACCTCGCGCTCGGCGCCTCGCGCTTCCCGCCGTTGGGCGCGGCGGGCGGCGAACTCATCAGCTTCGCAGACCTCGCCGAGCGCTCAAGGGACGAGCAGAAACCCGATGGTATCGCCGACTGGTGGTATCGCAACGGGCTGAACTCGCTCTGGCTCGGCAACTACGACAGCGCGCTCGGCTACTTCGAGACGGCGGTGAACAAGAACCCGCAGCGCGCCGACGCTTGGATTCAGGTCGGCTTCTGCAAGGTCAAGCAGGGCAAGAATCAGGATGCCATCCGCGCATTCGAGCAAGCCCTGAAGCTCAGGCCGAACTCCTACGAGGCTCTGAACAAGCTCGGCGACGCATACTACTACGCCGGCAACTTCTACAAGGCGCTCGACGCCTACAAGCGCGCCGTCGCCCTGCGCCCTGACTTGGCTGAGGGCCACTACAACCTCGCCTCCGTCCACCTCGAACTCGGCGACCGCGCGCAGGCACACGCGCAGGCCGCCCTCCTCAAACCGCTCGACGCCGCCCTCTACCAGAAGCTCATGCGGGAGATTGGGAAGTAGACAGTAGTCAGTAGTCAGTAGAAAAACATCGGCGGCCGCGAGTTGATGAACGCTCGCGGCCGCCGATGTTTTATGAGACTTTGCCTTTTCGCCTACTGTCTACTGTCTACTGACTACTGTCTACTTCCCCTCACTCCCCCGCCTGCTGCGTGAAGATGTTCTTGTCCACGCTGCGCGGGTCGCCGATGACGACGAACTGTAGGTTGCGCATGTAGGTGTTGGCGGCGCGCTTCACGTCCGCCGGGGTGACGGCGCGGAGGCGCTCGATGACTTCGGCCGAGTTGCGCCAGCCGCCGCCGATGAGCTCGTACTGTGCGAGCTCGCCGGCCTGCGCGGCGTTCGTCTCCTGCCCCATGTAGTAGCGCGTGAGGAACTGCTGCGCCGTCGCCTTAATCTCGTCGGGGCTTATCTCCTCGGTCTGTAGCTTCCTGATCTCGTCGAGCATCACGCGCACGGACTGGTTCGCGTCCGTCGAGGTGACGTAGATGCCGCCCGCGTTCGCGCCCTGACTCCAGAGGAACGCGTCGGGCGCGTAGGAGAGGTTGCGGCGCACGCGCACTTCGACGTAGACGCGCTGCTGAAGGATGGTCTGCGCGACGCGCATCGGGAAGATGTCGGGCGAGGTGAGCGGCGGCGCGGCGAAGACGCCCTGTATGTAGTTGGTCGGAAGCTCGCGCGCCGTAACCGCCACGGTCGGCGCCGTGAACGCGAGCTGCGGCACCGGCCCCGGCTTGTAGTCGCCGCGCGGAAGTTTGCCGAAGGACGTTTCGACCTTGCGCCGTATGTCCTGCGCGTCCACGTCGCCGACGACGACGAGCAGCAAACGCGAGGTCTGCATCGCCTGCTGGTGGAAGCGCTTCACGTCGTCGAGCGTGAGCTTGCTGACGCTGGCGACCGAGCCGCGCGGGTCGTTCAGGTACGGGTGGCCCGTGTAGATGGCGCGCGACTGTAGTATTTGCAGGAACGAGTCGGGCGTGTCCTCGTTGTCCGAGAGCGAGACGAGTGTGCGGCTCTTGACGCGCTCGAAGTCGGCGGGCGTGAAGCTGGGCCGCAGCGCCGAGTCAACGAAGATGTCCCACGAGCGGTCGAAGTAGCGGCGCGTGCTGCCGAGCGTGAGCACCGAGTAGTCGAGGTTGACGCCGTACGAGAGCCCCGTGCCCGTCCGCGAAAGCTCGCGGCGCATCTTCTCAAGCGGGAAGTTCTGGCTGGCCTCGGTCGCCACGTCGAGCATCAGCGACTCGACGCCCGCGTTCTCCGCCGTCACGTTGCGCGCCCCGCCGCGCAGGAACAGGCCCGCGACGACCGACTGGCTCCCCTCGCGCCGCTTGACGAGAACCTTGAGGCCGTTGACCTCGAACTCCGTCACCAGACGCAGCGCGTCCGCTACCTCGCGCGAAGCCGCGGCGGAGGCGTGCGTCGCGTCCGCGGACGGCGTCGAGGGCGTGCCGGGCTGCGTGCCGGCCTGCTTGCCCGCCCCTTGCGCGCCGAACGCCGCCGGCGCGAGCAGAAGCACGAAGGCGAACGCCGCGGCGGCGGCGCGGCCCCACAGGTTAAGACTCTTACTCATCTGACATCCCTTCAGCACGATTCTCAACATCCTTCAGAAATTCCCGCGCGCGTTCACTTGCCCGAAGCCGCGGCCGCCTTCGCCTTCGGCGTGCCGATGAGGTCGGCCTCCGTCAACTCCGAAGCCTTCAGAGACTCGTCCGACAAAAGCGCCAGCCCGACGTGCGGCTTGTTCTGCACGTAGGTCGTGATGTAGCGGCTGATGTCGGCGCGCGAGGTGGCGCGCAGGCGCTTCAGGTAGCCGCGGAAGTAGTCGAGCCCCGTCGAGGCCCACCAGAAGCTTATCGTGTGCGAGTACTCCGAAAGCTTCTCGCGCGAGTAGAGGTCGTCCGCCTCCAAGAGCGCCTTCGCGCTCTCAAGCTCCTCGTCTGTGAAGTAGTCGGGGTCGTTGAAGTGCGCAATCTCGTTGTAGGCCGCGGCGACGGCCGCCTTCGCCTTGTCGGGCGTCGTCTGGATGATGAGCGTAATCGGCCCGACGTTGCGCTGCGTGTAGTAGCCGAAGCCGACCGCGGCGGCGAGCCCCGAATCGGAGAGCGCCCGCTGGAAGCGCGAGTTCGGCTGTCGCAGGATGAACGAGAAAACGTCGGCCGCGTAGGTCGCCGCGTCGTCCTTCCCGATGGACGGCCCCTGCCAGCCGAGCTGGATGACGACGTTGGCGACCGGCTTCGTGATGATGCCGGCCTCGCTCTTCTCAAGCGGCGGGTGCTCGACGAGCGGGAACTCTGCGAACGGGTCTTTCGGCCGACGCGCCCAGTCGCCGAAATTCTCCTCGACCATCTTGAAGACCTCGGCCGGGTTCACGTCGCCCGTGACGACGATGGCCGAGTTGTTCGGCACGTAGTAGCGCGACTGTATGAGCCGCATCATCTCGGTCGTCGCGGCGCGCACGGTCTGGCGGTTGCCGCCGGGGTCTTTGCGGCTCGGGTACTTGTAGAAGAGGCGGCGGTTCATCTGCTCGCCGATCTCGCCGTAGGGGTTCGACTCGTGGCGGTCTAACTCGCCGACGACGACCTCGCGCTCCTGCGCGAACTGCTGCTCGTCGAAGGTCGGGTGGATGGCCTGATCGCGCATGAAGCGCATGGCGACGGGGAAGTTCGGCGTCGTGGTCGTGAAGTAGTAGTCCACGACCTCCTCGTGCGTCTCGCCGTTGTAGACGATGCCGAGCGCGTCTATGTCGCGCAGGTAGTCGGAGCCGGGCCGGCGCGCGCTCTCAAGGCTGACCTTGAAGAACATGTGCTCGTAGAGGTGCGAGAGGCCGTTCAGTTCGGGCGGCTCTGTGAACGAGCCGTTGCGCACGGCCAGCTCCACGGTCACGAGCGGGACGGAGTGGTCTTCGAGGACGATGACTTCGAGCCCGTTCGGCAAGACCTTGTTGACGAAGGGCGCGGCCTCGGCGAGCGGCCCGGCCGGCTCGGGCGTCCGACTGGTCTGCGGGGCCGGCTTCGGCGGCGCG
>DATFHD010000085.1:0-7712 GCA_035248785.1 Pyrinomonadaceae bacterium
CGGCGCGCTGAGCGACGAGATCAACTTCCCGGCCTTCGTGGCGGGGCTCATCCACGGGACGTTCGACGCCATCGTTGACGCCACCATCCGCCAGATGGAAGCGTTCGCCGACCTGATCGGCGCGGTGGCGAAGAACGTCGAGCAGTTCACGCGCGACAACGTGACGCCTAATCAGGTGCGCGACTGGCTCGTCGAGCAGTACCCCAAAGACCTCGTGCTCGACCCCGACAGCGTGCGCGCCGGGCAGCCCGTCCTGCGGCGGCGCGCGCCCGCGGGCGAGGGCGACGAAGAGTCCGCGCCGCTCTGGCTCGCGGACTTCGGCCTCGGCGGCGAGCAGTTCACAGACGAGATGATCGAGACGCAGCTCGTGCCCGCCGCCCGCAGTCGCGTCGGCGAGAACCGCTTGCAGATGTTGGCGACGATGGTGCTGCTCGGCATGAACCGCATCAACATCAAGGACGGCACGATCTCGGCGCGCGTCCGCTTCCGCGCCGCCGCGACGGACAAGGCCGACGTGAACTACGCGACCTCGCAGGATTCGGGCGGGTCGGGCGGCTGGGGCGCGCGCGGCAGCAGCACTTACGACAACCACGCGACGCTCGTCTCGACCGTCGGGGTCAACGTGCAGGCGGAAAGCGACCTCAAGGTCGAACTCTTCGGCGAGGTCAGGATCAACTTCGTCAGCGAGACGTTGCCGCTCGACAAGTTCGTGGATCAGGCGCGGGTCACGCTGCTGCAACAGAACGCGCGCTGGTCTGCGCCGCCGCAGCTTCCGGCGGGCGGCAACGGTCATCCGGCGGCGCCGGGCGCAGACTCGGCCGGCGGGGGCACGGCCGCGCCGCCCGCGCCCACGCCACCCGCCGCAGGAGGGGCTAAGCCGTGACGCGACGCGCGCTGTGGGAGACGCTGGTCGAGTTGATCGAGGCCGCGCGGCCCGACGAAGGGGCGGCGCTGCCACTCCGCGTCACGAGTCTGTATCTCGACGTGCCGCTCGAAGTGGCGCTGCACGCGGCGGGCGACGAGTTGGAGCTGCTCGGCAACCTGCCGCGCTGGCGCTGGACTACCGCGTTCGACAACAGGCAGGCGCGTTTACAGATAGATTTTCGTGAAAGGGGGCTGACGTGAACAGGCGCGGGGGCGGCTTGCCCATCGAACAGTTCATTCAGGCGTTGACGAGCCAGCTCGACCGCGCGCAGTCGGCCATGGCGCTCAAGGCGAGCGCCGGACTGCCGCTGACCTTCGCCGTCAAAGACATCTCGATTGACCTGCGTGCGCACGTCGAGGTCGAAGGCAGCGCCGTCCGCATCGTCCCGGCGGGGCCGGGCGACGGCGACGCCAGCACGCTCCACATCGCCCTGACCACCATCACGCGCCCGATGATCGAAGAGAACACGTTGCAACTGTCGGCCGAGCCGGACGAGCCTTCGCTCAAGGACGTGCTCGGCGACGAGGTTAGCGAAGAGGAGCAGCGGCGGCTCGAATGGGCGGGCGTGCACACCGTCTCGCAACTGCGCGAACTGCAACGCCGTTCCAGCGAGGACGCCATCGTGCGCGTCGCGCAACTGCCGGTCGAGCGCCTGCGCGCCGCCCTCACGCGCGCCTCGCAGCCTTTCGTCAGTCACGTCGCGCCCGACCTGCCGCGCAACGGCGGGCGCCCGTTGGACGAGCCGCCGCTGCTGCGCATCCGCGGCCACAACCTGATGCAGGAACAGACGCCGCAAGTGCGCATCCAAGGCGAGCAGATACCCGTGCTCAAGGCCACCGCGAAGGAGTTGGTTATCGCGCCGCTGGCGCACCAGTTGGGCGGGACGCTCGAAGTCGAGATCGCGCCCGGCCTAGTCTCCGCGACCGAGTTCGATCTGACGCCGCTCAACCGGCCTGCGAAGCGTGAAGCGGCCGCGCCGCCGTCCGAGCCGGCCGCGCCCGCCGACGAGGGGGGAGAGCCGTGAACCACGCCTTACACCTTGCGATGCCTTGGGCGCGGCAGTGCGACCTCTATAGCGCGCCGGGCAGCCTCGTGCTGAAGCTGGCGCTGGGCGAAGACCCGGCGGAGATTCCGTCTTCGGCGGACGTGCGCACGGGCGCGAGCCGGGCGGCGGAGAAGACCCGGCACGGCGCGCTGGATCGCATCCTGCGCCGGCACGCGGGCGGCGTCAACATCGTCCGCGTCCACGCCGCGGCCTCTTCGCTGGGGCGGCCCGGCGCGGGCCACCGACGCTTCGACGACATAGAGGTCGCCACCGGACTCTCGCGCACCCTCCGCGTCGAGATGGAGCCGGGCGTGAGCGTCGCCGACATGGTGGACGCGCTGCGCCAGCTTGAGGTGGTCGAGTACGTCACGCCGCGCTACCTCTGCGCGCTGCCCTTCGCCGCGCCCGCCCCGCCGTCCGCGCTCGACATGGAGCGGGCTTGGGGGCCGCGCCGCCAGATCAGCGCGCCCGAGGCGATGGCTTACGAGGCGGGCGACCCGGCCGTCATCCTCGCGGTCGTGGACACGGGCGTGATGCGCGAGAACGCCGAGTTCCGGAACCGTCTGCGCTCCGGCTTCGACACGGTCGAGATCGGGGTGCGCGAACTCGCCAGCGGCGTGCAACTGGTCGGCGACGAGAGCGTGGCCGACACAGACCCGGCGGACGAGGTCGGGCACGGCACGTCCTGCGCCGGGATCATCGGGGCCGCGGGCGCGCAGATGCCGCCGGGCCTCGCGGGCGTCTGCCCGCTGCTGCCGATTCGCGTGCTCGGCTCGGCGAGGGTGCCGGGCAAGGAAGACCCCGTGGGCGTCGGGGCGATCTCGGACATAGACGCGGGCGTGAAACGCGCCATAGACATGGGCGCGAAGGTGCTCAACATGAGTTTCGGGACGCCCGAAGGCTCGCTCGACCCGCACGACCCGCGCCCGCACGAAGACGTCGTCCAGTACGGGCTGGCGCGCGGCTGTGTGATGGTGGCCGCGAGCGGCAACTCCGGGAAGGCTGAGCGGTTCGTGCCGGCGTGTCTCGACGGCGTAATCGCGGTCGGCGCGGTCGGCCCCGCCGGGCAGGTCTCGCCGTTCACGACCACGGGCGAACACGTCGCCCTCAGCGCGCCGGGCGAGCAGGTGATGAGTTGCGGGATTCACGGCTACCAACTGGTGACGGGGACGAGTTTCGCGGCGCCCTTCGTCGCCGCGGCGGCGGCGCTGCTGGTGAGCCGCGCGCTCAAGCGTTCCTCGACGCTCTCCTGTCAGGACGTGAAGCGGATTCTGCGCGAGTCGGCCAGCCCGTGGGCGGCGAGTCAGGGCAAGGGGGCCGGCGGCGGGGTGTTGAACGTAATCGCGGCGCTGCGCCAACTCGACCGTGAGATAGACGGCGCGGCGGCGGCTTAAAGCGGTCGCCGGGGCGCGAAGTAGATGCGAGAGCGGGGAAGTCTGTCTTGGCAATGTTGGAGCGGAAAAGACCGGCCTTGCGCGTCAAGCTGTGCCTCTTCTGGTGGCGGCTGCTCTGGGTGTTCGGCCTCCACCGCTCCTTCAAGCGGCTGAGGCTCGCGGCGTACGTACTCTGCAACCGGGCGTCACAGGGACGCGGCTCCGGCCAGCCCGATCCAAGCTGTCCGGGGGGAGTTTTCGGATCATGTCCGCCTACGGAGGGTCTTCCTCCTGGGCCATGTGGAGGAGGAAGTCATATGCCAGCAAACGATCCGCTTGTTTTCAAAGACATGGCCGAGCGCGAGGCGGCAGAGCGGAGCCGGCTCGTCGGCAGAAAGCAGATGCTCGAACAGGCCAAACAGCAGGCCGGCGGCTACCTGAGCACGGAGAATCAGGCCGAGCTAGATCGCATCATAGACCTTCTGGGGTTGCAGGTGGTTGACCCGCTCTACCGAGAGGTGCAGAGGGCTCTGCGTGAAACCCACCAAGATGTCGGGGATCAGGTGGACGGGAAGCTGCCGAGTCAGCAGACGCCGACGCCTTGGCCCGACCCGATAGACCTGACGCCTGACGAGAAGGAGTTCGCGGCCGTCTACGGCATTCTGATCCGCGAGCGGCAGACCAGCCCCGACCGGACGAAGCCCGACATCTACCGCCGCTTCTCCAAAGCCCTCTCCGCCGCCCGCGGCGAGTTCAACGGGGACAAGGAACTGTTCTTGGCGGTGCTCCCCATCCTTGTCGAAGAGGGCGACAAGACCAACGAAGACTTCGTCCGCACCGAGCACTGGGCGACCGTGACGAAGCTGCTCGTCGCGCGCGGCGTCGCGGCCAGCGACATCCACCTGCGGCTCAAGACGGTCAACGAGCTGGAGTCGCTGGTGGGCGGGCGCGAGGGCCTGCCGTCGGCCATCTCGATCGAGCTGCCCGACCTCGAAGAGTACTCCGACTTGGAGATACAGGCCGACAACCTGCACGCCATACAGGCGATCTACTTCACCGCGATGCTGGAGGAGCTGAAGATTTTCGACGTGGTCGAGAAGCTGGTCGAACTCTTCCAGCTCGGCATGCTGCCGGTGGGGAAGGGGCCGGCGGGCGACTACCTCTACACCTACTGGCGGCGCAGCGCCGACCGCATCTCCGAGGTCGAGCGGCGCAACCTCTACGCGCGCGCCTTCGGCTTCCCCGGCGGCGACGCCGCGCAGGGCAACCCGAACACCGACTTCAACGACCTGTGGCTGCGCTTCGTCTCGTCGGTCTCGTCCTTCGTCCGGCAGCTCAAGGTGGACAACCTGCTGCGGGCGAACGTGCCGGTCTCGATCAGTCAGGAGCAGGTGCGCAAGGCGGGGCGCGACCTCGCCGCCAACCTCTCGCTCCACGGCTACGGCATCGCCTACTTCGTCGCCACCGACTTGCAGAACAGCGTGCGCGAGTTCATCACCCTGCTCTCCGACCCGGAGATCAGGGCCGCCTACGGCGCGCGCGACTGGAACCAAGTCATCGAACAGGTCTCGACGCTCGAACTCGGCGGCGCGCGCAACGGCGTCCGCTATCGCACGATGGCGACGGCCGGCGCGGTCATCATCCGCTGGCTCGCCAACAGGGCGAACCTGCTCGCCGGCTCGTCGTTCGTGGACGTGGTTGACTTGAACGTCTTACGCAACCCGCCGCCGCGCCCCTCCGGCAGTCGCGCGACGATAGACCCGACCGACTACGACCTCTTCAACGCCTGCGAGCAGTGGCTGGCCGTGACGGGCACGCCCGACATGCAGGTCGAGGAGTACGCGCAGCCGAAGGAAGGGCCGACGCTCACGTCCAGCCCCGTCCGCATCCCGACGGTCGCCAAAGACCTGCTCGAATCGGTCGGCATTCAGGCCGGCGTGCCGGCGGGCGCGTACCCGACCAACGGCTACGGCAGCGGCAACGGCAACGGCAAGCGGCGCGGATGAGGAGGTGACGCATGAACGAAGAAGCTGTGGAAGCCCGCGACGTGGTCAAGCCGCGCATCCAGCAGGCGGCGCAGGCGCTCAACACGGCCGACCCGGTGCACTACGTCGGGCCGCTGATTGACCGCTGGCTGCCGGGGCCGATGGAGCACTACGCCGCCAACACGCTGACGCCCGGCGCAGTCCCCTGCGAGCCCTCCTTCTCCGAGATGGAGCCGCAGGTCTTGCGCTTCACCATCGAGCCGCTCGGCCCGCACGCCTCGCCCGTCGCCCGGCGCGACGAGGTGACGCGCGCCAACCGCGGCTACGTCCAGCAGTTCTTCGGGCGCGACGCGCTCCGCTGGTTCGACCGGCGCAGCGAGGAGTGGCGGGGCATGAACGCGCACTCGCGCCTGAACTACGGCGCGTGGTTCGGCACGGCCTACGACCACGACGGGCTGAGCGCCGCGAAGGTCTATTACGAGCTGGTGCCCGAGCAGTTGGACGCCCTGCCGGGGCTGCTGCGCTCGCTGGTGCATGCGGCCGTCGAGGTCATGCCGACGCTCGTGCCGATCTTCACCTCGATTCGCTGCGGCCGCACCGACGGCAGCCAGCGCGTCACCTTCCTGCACCGCGGCCCGCTCCGCGTCAACGCGCTCGGGCCGCTGATGGGGCGGATGGGGCTGGGCCACCAACTGCCCGGCTTCATGCAGGTGGTCGGGCTCTCGCTCGGCGGCCGGTTCGACTTGCCGGAACGCTCCGTGCTGCTCGGCCTGCGGGAGACGGGCGAAGGGCCGGAAGTGAAGTTGGAGGTGCTGCTCGGCATGCTGCCCGACCTGCCGCCCAACTTCCTCGGCCTGCTGATGCTGGGGCTGGCCGAACGGCCGCTCAAGGCGCAGGCTCTGGGGCAGTGGCTCTGGGCGTTCACGCCGGAGTCGCAGCAGTGGCCGGGCCGCTTCTCCGTGCTGAGCATCCGCGCGACGCCGCGCACGCCCGCGCGCGTGAGCCTCTATCTGCGCCCGACCGAGTTCGAGGTGCACCAGCGCCTCAGCAACGTGGCGCGCATGCGCGCCGCCAACGGCGTCGCGGCCTGAGTCCGCGGGGAGGAGGAGCAAGATGATGAACGCGACGCAGCACCGCGCGCCGGGCGTCCCGCAGCCGAGCCCCGAAGTCCGCGAGCAGGTGAGGGCGATGCTCCTCGGGAGCGACGCCTTCCGGCAGCTCCCCGCGGCGAAGCAGCAGGAGATCGCCCGGCACACCGTCGAGATCGCCGACTACCTGACCAAGCCGGAGGGCATCCCCGGCCACAAGCTGCCCTCCGCGCAGGCCCGGCAGCAGAGCGCCGACGACCCCTACGCGCTGAGCATGGCCGACAGCACGGCCACCGGCAAGCCCGCCAGCAAGACCACATCCCGGCAGCGCGGGTCGAACGTCAATCAGGAGGGGGTGTTCACCGCGCAGGGCGCGCGCGAGGGGGCGGAGGTCGCCGGGGCGCTGCTCTCGCAGGTGGACTTCCCCGGCTTCGTCAGCGGCCTCATCGAAGGCGTCTTCCACTCCATCGTCAAATCCTCCATCGAGCAGATGGAGGCTTACGGCAAGCTCGTCGCCGACGTGGCGAAGACGCTCAACCAGTTCCGCGACGACAACGTCTCGGTCAACCAGGGGCGCGACCACCTCGTTGATCAGTTCCCCGACACCTTCATGATTGACGTGGACACGGGCGAGGACGGCGTCGCCGGGCCGCGCGTGAGGCTGCGCGACGGCGTGGACGAGAAGCAGGCTTTGGAGAAGGTCAACTCGCTGCCCCTCGAAGGCGGCCCCGTCACGAACCTCGACGACGAGACCATCGAGGGCAAGCTCGTCCCGGCCGCGCGCACGCAGCTCGCCACCAGCCGCCAGCAGTTGTTGGCCACGATGGTGCTCATGGGCATCAACCGCATCGTCGTCACCGACGGGCGCATCTCGGCCAAGGTGCTCTACGACTTTCAGGCCCGCGACAACTTCAAGTTCCAGAAGAGCGCCACGCAGTTCGACTACGGCGACCAGTACACCTACAACTACGAGGGCGAGTCCGAGACCGACTATCAGGGCGGCGACCGCTCGTACAAGCGGGGCAAGGACAGCGACGATTACGAGAGCCGCGACGCGAGCTACTACACGAAGGGCAAGTACAAGGGCAGCTCGACCCCCGTGCTGAAACTCGCCAGCGCCACGCAGCAGTCGTCCGACGCCTCGCTCACGACCAAGGCGAGCCTCGCCGGCCAAGTCGAGGTCAACTTCAAGAGCGACTACCTGCCGCTGGAGAAGATGGCCGACTCGTTCCAGATCGGGCGGATACAGGACGCCGCCAAGCCGGGGCAGGCACGCCCGGCGGGCTCGCCCGCGCC
>DATFHD010000086.1:0-31054 GCA_035248785.1 Pyrinomonadaceae bacterium
TGAGGCCATCGCGTCGAGGTTGCGCTTGATGACCTCCATCGGCTCGAAGTGGCGGCCGATGTCTATGAGCAGGCCGCGCCACGGGAAGCGGGGCCGGTCTTGAATCGAGACGGCGGGGAGGTAGAAGCCGTCGCGGTCGCCCTCGACGAGTTGGAGGAAGGTTTCGAGGCCGCGCAGGGCGCCGACGACGGTCGGGGCGCGCAGCACCGCCTGACGGTCGTTGACTTCGAGCGTGTAGGACTCGTCCTCGTCAACAGCCGGGACGGCATTGCCCGGCCCGCGCGCCTCTACGAGAAGCGTCGCACGCGCGGGGTCTTGCGCGAGCCCGCGCGCGAACTCCAACACCGTACGCCCTTCGAGGCGGCGCACGACGCGGTCAATCCCTGAACGCAGGCGCTCGTCAACGCTCCCGGTCGCGGCGACGTTGAAGGACTTGTCCAAGACGAGTCGGCCCGCGCCGAAGCGCACGGAGGCCGGCACGGGCATCAGGTTGCGGCGCGCGGCCCGCAGGTCAACCGGCGCGTTCGTCTGCGCCAACGCTTGGGCGAAACAGAACAGGAGGAGAAAGGCTTGGACGAGTTTAAGAGTTTTCATTTGAACCTCGGACTCGGACGCCGGGCCGCAGAAGGAGTGCGCGCCGGCCGACCCCGTTGATGTTTTCCGGATTGCTTTGGAATGACTGCTTGCGAACTGTGAAGGACAACGATTAAAACAGACGGCGCCCGCGCGTCAACCAAAATGTTGGGCGGGCGGACAAACTTTTTCGGTGACCCGCGTCTTTAAACTCTGCTATCCTTCGTGCCCTCGCTCTTCATCTCTCAAGTTCACCGAAGGAGTGACGTGAAATGTTCCCAAGCCTGAACGGGCGGCCCCGCGCGAAGATGTTGACGTTGACGGCGGCCGCGCTCCTGCTCCTGCTCCCGGCGGCGGCGCTGGCGCAGGGCTGGCCGAAGATTCTCGAAGGCGACGCGCTGACGCGCGTCATCCCGCCCGGCTTCTACTTCGAAGGGCAGAGCGCGCCGACGCAGATGCGCAACTCGGCCGCCGCGCAGTTCGGCCCCGCACGCTTCGTGATGGCCGGGCTCGTGGACACCTCCGGCTATTCGAGCGACGTGCAGGCGAAGTATCAGGGCTTCCTCATCACAGACTCGCCCGTCTTCGTCGAGGGCGCGCGGCTGGGCACGGGCGCCTACGGCTTCGGCTTCACCTCGGACGGCCGCCTGAACATCATGGACGTGGGCGGGCGCCAACTGTTAACCGTGCGCACGCGCCGCGACGCCGCGATACAACGTCCACGCCCGCTGATGATGACGGACGCCCGCCGCGGCGTACGCCTCTACGCCGGCCGCGACTTCGTCGTGCTGTCGGCGCGTTAGAATGACGAGCGATGACGCGCAGGATAGACTTAAAGAGGATACACACCGCGCACTTCGGCACGATGCGCGCCATCAACCGGCAGATCGTGCTCAACTACGTGCGCGACCGCGGCCCCATCTCGCGCGCCGAGATCGCGCGCCGGACGGAGCTTCAGCGCTCGACCATCTCAGAGATAGTTGACTCGCTGCTCGAAGAGGGACTGATTGAGGAGATCGGGGCGGGGCAGTCAACGGGCGGGCGCTGCCCGACGCTGCTGGCGCTGCGCGCCAACGGCGCCGCGGCCGTCGGCATAGACATCGCGCCGACGCACACCACGGTCGCCGCCAGCGACCTCGCCGGCCGCGTCCTCGAACGCGAGGTCTTCGAGACCGAGCGCGACTTCGACAGAACCATCGCGCGCGCGGCTGCCGCCGCCCGCCGCCTCACGGCCATCGGCCCCGGCCTCATCTCCGGCATCGGCGTCAGCCTCCCCGGACTCGTCAACCCTTCGACCGGCAAGCTCATCTACGTCCCCTACTTCAACTGGCGCGACCTCGAAGTGGGCCGCCCTCTGTCCGCCGCGACGGGGCTGAAGGTGGCCGTGGACAACGACGCCAACGCCGCAGCGCTCGCGGAGCTCTGGTTCGGCCGCGCCGAGGTCTCGGACGCGCGCGACTTCGTGATGGTCTTCATCTCCGAGGGCGTCGGCACCGGCATCATCTTCGACGGCCAGATATACCGCGGCGAGGGCGGCGCGGCGGGAGAGTTCGGCCACATGATTATCGGCGAGCGCGCGCCCGTGCCGTGCTCCTGCGGCAGCTACGACTGCTGGGAGGCTTTCGCCTCGGGGCGCGCGGCCGTGGCGCGCTACGCCGCGCGCGGGGGCTCGCCGCACGTCGGCTTCGCGCGGCTCATTGACCGCGCGCTCGGCGGCGAGCGTGCGGCGCGCGAGGCGCTGCACGAGACGGCGCACCACCTCGGCCGAGGCATCTCGAACCTCGTCGTCGGCTTCAGCCCCGAGATAGTCGTCGTCGGCGGGGCCATCACGCGCGCGTGGGAACTGGTCTCCGGCGTCCTCGAAGAGGCCGTCATGCGCAGCGTCCGCCGCGACCTGCCGCCCGCCCGCATCACGCCCTCCACCATCGGCGACGAGGCGAGCCTGATGGGCGCCCTCAGCCTCGTCCTCGCAGACAAGTTCGCGCCCGTCGCGGCCATCTAACAACCCTCTCAGCGGAAGGCGTCCACGAGCGTCCTGACCTTGAGTTGTTTGCGGAACTCGGAGAGGCTCGTGCGTCCGCCGGCGCGGAAGTTGAGTTCGACGGGGCGGCCGGGGACGAGGTCAATGAAGTTGTCGCCGAAGGAGCCTTCGACGCCGGGCGCGGAGAGGTAGACGGCGCGTGCGAGCTTGTCGGTCGTGAGCGTGACACGGAAGCCGCCGGGCGCGTTCGAGGATGTCACGTTCACGCGCGGGGCGGGGAGCTGAAGCTCCTTGAAGGGGCGGAAGAAGTGCTCGTTACTTGAGACGACGCGGCCGCCGACCGTGAGCTCGGCGAGCAGGAAGACCGAGCGCGGGTCGTGGCCTTCGAGCAGCTCCGCGTCGGTCAGGCTCATGTAGGAGTCCGCGCGCAGAGGCGCGACGGTCAAGTCCCTCTCCGTCTTCTTCAGGACGCGCCCGTCGAAGTCGAGGACGGAGATGGAGAGGCGCGCGGGCGCAGGCTCGGGACGATCTGAGACGACGTAGAACTTGAGCTGCCCGCCCTCCTCGTGCGGGCTGACGAGCAAGGGGCTGTAGAAGCGTCGCGCGTAATATTGCAGAGCCTTCCAGCGGCCGTAGTAATCAATGCTCGACCAAGAGGCGACCGGCCAGCAGTCGTCCAACTGCCAGTAGAGCGAGCCCATGTTGTGCGGCATGATGCGGCGCAGGTGCTCGGCGCCGACCTTGATGCCTTCGGCCTGCAAGACTTGGCTCGCGTAGAGGAACGACTCGAAGTCCTTCGGCTCCGGAAAGTCGCGCAGCATGTACTCGCGTATGAGCTGGTTGCCGCGCGGATGCTTCTGGTGCGCGAGCATGACGGGCGATTGTATGTCGTGGTCGGCGGGGAGCGTGTAAGCGTTGACAGTTTCAATATTCGGGAAGGACTGGAAGCCGTACTCGCTCATGAAGCGCGGGTGCTGGCGCTCGTAATAGTCGAAGGGCTTCGACGCGTGCCAGACCTCCCAGTAGTGCACGTCGCCCATGCGTTGCGAGTCGGAATCCTCTTCGAGGTTGGAACTCGGCGAGCTGGGCCAGTAGGTGCGCGAAGGGTCGAGAGCGGCGACCACCTCGGGCAGTACGCCGTGGAAAATTTTCATGTAGTCGTCCCACAGCTTCGCCGGAAGGTTCTGCTTCCAGCCCCAGTGCTGCCAAGCCGTCTCGACCTCGTTGTTGCCGACCCACAGCGCGACGCTCGGGTGGTTGCGCAGACGCCGCACGTTGTCCTCGGCCTCTGCGCGTACACTCGCCAGAAACTTCTCGTCGCCCGGATACATGCTGCACGCGAACATGAAGTCCTGCCAGACCAGAACGCCTAGCTCGTCGCACAGCTCGTAAAAGTCGTCCGATTCGTAGAAGCCGCCGCCCCACACGCGCAGCATGTTCATGTTGGCGTCGCGGGCGGATTCAATCAGTTGACGGTAGCGCGCGCGGGTGACGCGCGTCGGAAAGCTGTCGGCCGGAACCCAGTTCGCGCCCTTGGCGAAGACGGGCACGCCGTTAACGACGAACGTGAAGCTCTTGCCTTCGGCGTCGGGTTGTTGTCTCAACTCCAAAGTGCGCAGGCCGACGCGCGTCGAGAGTTCGTCCGTCGGCTTCTTGGTGTCGCCGCCCCTGAAGAGGCGCGCGCGCAGCGTGTAGAGCTTCTGCGCGCCCAAGCCCGCGGGCCACCAGAGCTGCGGGTTCGGGATGTTGAGCTTGACGGCGAAGCGGTTCGCGCCCGCGCGGAGCGCGACGGGCTGCCGCGCGGAGACGCGCCGGTCGGACGGGTCTTCGACGACGAGCAGCGCGTTCACGTCGGCCGCGCTGACGGCCTCGACTTCAACCGTCAGTTGCGCGGCGTCTTTACCGAGGCTGTTCTGTATGACGTGCAGGTCTGTGAGGCGCGCGCTGTCCCACGCTTCGAGCCGCGCGGGCTTCCACACGCCGCAGGTGACAAAGCGCGGGCCCCAGTCCCAGCCGTACTGGTAAGGCGCCTTGCGCGTGTGCGGCGAGGTCTTCTCGCCCTGATCGTTGACGGCGGGCAGCTCGTACCCGAGCGCCTTCATACGCGGCAGCACTTCGTTAATCGGAGAGCGGAAGACGACGCGCAGAGTGTTCCGGCCCGGCTTCAGCGCCGCCTTCACGTCAACGCGCCACGTGCGGAACATGTTGTCGGCTTCGAGCACGGGCTGCTCGTTGAGGAAGACGGTGGCGTAGGTGTCGAGTCCTTCGAAGACGAGCTCGACGTGCTGACGGTGGACGAGCGCGGGCGTCGCGTCGAAGGTCGTGCGGTACTCCCAGTCGGTCTTGCCGACCCATTGAAGCTTCTGCTCGTCGTCGCGGTAGAAAGGGTCTTCGATGAGCTTGTTCGCGAGCAGGTCTGTGTGGACTGAGCCGGGCACGGTCGCCTGCCGCCACTCGCCCTTGCCCGCCTCTCGGAACTGCCAGACGCCGTCGAGCGGGATTCTCGATTTAGGCTCGTCTCTGCCTACGGAACCCACCACGTCCTGACCGCACACCCCCGCGGCCGCGAGCAGCACGAGCAACAACGCGCGCAGCAACATTCTCATCTTCGTCCCTCGCTTTTCAGGCTTCTGCTTTACCTGCGCGCCGGCCTTTGCACACGGCCGCGCGCGGGCGCGGCGCCGGCTTGGAGTGTGAAGCGGCCTTCGAGTCCGCCGACCATCACGTCGAAGTCGCCGGGCTCGACTACAGTGCGGTTGTCGGCGCCGACGAAGGAGAGGTCTTCGGGGCGCAGCGTGAAGTTGAGCGCGCGGCTCTGCCCCGGCTCAAGGTAGACCTTTGCGAAGCGGCGGACGCGCCTGCCCGGCGGCGCGAGCGACGCCACCACGTCGCGCACGTAGAGGATGACGGTCTCCTTGCCCGCGCGCTGTCCCGTGTTGCGCACCGTGACGCTGACGTTGACCGTGCCGTTCATCGGAACTGTTTGAGGGCTGACTTTCAAATCGCTGTAAGCGTAGGTCGTGTAGCTCAGGCCGTGGCCGAACTCGAACTGCGGGTTGAAGGCCATGTTGCCGAAGCTGGTCGCCTCGGTCTCGAAGAGCTTGTGGTCGTAGGTGACGAAGCCGTTCGCCGTGCGCGGGTAGGTGAAGGGAAGTTTACCGCCGGGATTGTAGTCGCCGAAGAGCACGTCGGCGACCGCCGCGCCGCCCTCGTTGCCGGGGTTGAGTGCGAGCAGTATCGCCTGCGCGCGGTCGGCGATGCGGTTGATGATGCGCGGGCGGCCTTCGACGAGGACGAGCACGACCGGCTTGCCCGCGGCAAGGATGGCCTCGGCCAACTTCAACTGCACGTCGGGCAGATTCAGGTCTGTGATGTTGCCGGGCGTCTCGGCGTAGGAGCCTTCGCCGAGGCAGAGGACGACCGCGTCCGCGTCGCGCGCGGCGCGGGCGGCCGCCGCGATGTCAACCTCCTCGTTCACGTCGGTCGGCGTGCTGTTCGGGGGCGAGCCCGCGGGCCTGACGATGCGCGTGCCGGGCTCGTACGAGAGGTTCTTGCCGAGCTTCGCTTCGAGCGCCTGCAAAATCGTCGGGCGGTCTTTCGGGTAGAGCGACTCCTCCGAGCCCTGCCAGACGTACGTCCAGCCGTTGTTGAGCGGGACGAGCGAGTTCGCCGTCGGGCCAGTGACGAGCACCTTACGCCCGCGGCTCAAGGGGAGCAGGCTCCCTTCGTTCTTCAACAGCGTCAGAGACTCGCGCGCCGCCTGAATCGCCACGTCGCGCGAAGAGTTCTGTCCGACGACCGTTTTGAGCGAGGCGTCGGGGCCGGGGTTGTCGAACAGGCCCAGCTCGAACTTCACGCGCAGGATGCGGCGCACGGCCTCGTCAATCCGCGACATCGGCACCGCGCCGTCCTTGACCAGTTGGACGAGGATGTCCGCGAAACTGTAGTCAGACGGCACCATGCTCATGTCAATCCCGGCCATGATAGCCATGCGCGTGGCTTC
This sequence comes from Pyrinomonadaceae bacterium, assembly GCA_035248785.1. GTDB lineage: Bacteria > Acidobacteriota > Blastocatellia > Pyrinomonadales > Pyrinomonadaceae > QHXN01. Next base: position 6,558 of record DATFHD010000086.1, read on the forward strand.
CTTCTCGTCGGCCGCGACCTTCCATTGTGTAACGAGCTTCTTGATGTCCTCCCAGTCCGAGACGACGAAGCCCTTGAAGCCCAGCTCGCCGCGAAGGATGTCGGTCAGCACGTGACGGTTGACGTGGCCGGGCGTGCCGTTAATCTCGGCCGAGTTGACCATCACTGTATGCGCTCCCGCCTTCACGGCCGCGGCGAAGGAGGGCAGGAAGTACTCGCGCAGGTAGTTCTCCGGAATCCACGCGGGCGTGCGGTCGCGCCCGTTGAGTGGGAAGCTGTAGCCCATGTAGTGCTTGAGGCTCGCGGCGACGCTCTTGTTCGAGGAGAGGTCTTCGCCTTCCAACCCGCGCACGAAGGCCGCGCCCATCACCGAGGCCAGATAAGGGTCTTCGCCGAACGTCTCGTAGAAGCGCGGCCAGAGCGGCTGGCGGCCGATGTCGAGCACGGGCGAGAAAGACCAAGGGATGCCTGCGGCGCGCGTCTCGGCGGCGGCCAGCTCCTCGGCGCGCTGCATCAGCGCGGGGTTCCAAGTCGCGGCCATGCCTATCTCCTGCGGGAAGAGCGTCGAGTCGCGCACGTAGTTCGCGCCGTGGATGGAGTCTATGCCGTAGATGACGGGAATCCGCAGGCGCGTTCGGCCCGCGGCCTCCTGTATCTGGCGGATGATTTCGTGCCAAGCGTCCACGGTGAGCGCCTGCCCGCTGACGTTGAGGACGGAGCCGACGCCGTACTTGACGACCGCCTTCTCAAGCTTCGACGGGTCAATGCGGATTGACTGATCCGACCCCGTCGTGACCATGCCGATTTCGAGCTGCGTCATCTGCCCGACCTTCTCTTCGAGCGTCATGCGCGCGAGGAGCTCGTTGACGCGGCGCGTGTAGTCGCGCGCGGGGCGCGGGCGCGTGGCGGCGCGGTAGAAGGCGTCGCTGTCGGGCACTTCGTCGGCGACAACGCCGCGCCCGTTCACTTGCGGCGTGGCCGCGCGGGTTTGTTGCAGGGGCAGGCAAAAGGTCTGAATAAAGAGCAGTGTCGCGAGCGCGCGGGCGATCATCTTCATGGGCTTCGGCTTGTCCTTCGGGGCGGAGTTTCGCAGGAGCTTCTGGCGGCACATTCTCTTTTATCCGCCGCGTTTCTTCAAGCATTATTTCGCCGGCCGAAGAGGCGCGAGGGCGCGCGCAAGCGTCGAGGGGGCCGGCCCGGTTTTTCGACCGAGCCGGCCCCCTTCAACGCGGGCGGGTAATCCTGTCCTCGGGAGTGCCCGCCTCCCAGAGAGTGTGCGTGTAGACTGACGACTATTCCTGCGTGCTCATGGCGATGACGACCGTTTCGGAGTCAAGCTTCCCGGCGTCGGCCGACTGCGTGTCGGCGCGGCGGCCCGGCCGTTTGATGGCGCGGCCCGCCCTGTCGGCCGTAGTCCAGACCTCTGCGAGGAAGTAAGTCCCGCCCTCCTTGCGGAAGACGAGCCGCGACTGGTTCTGCGCCGAGCCGCCGCCGATGGACGTGGTCATGGCGATGGCGCCCGCGTTGCGGCTCGTGCTGTGAATCGCCCACGTCGAGTAGGAGTCGTACCCGAGCGGGGCGACGCGGTAGCGGCCGGCGGGCAGAGTCTTGCCCCCGACGACGAAGTCGAACGGGATTTGGACGACCGTGCGGCGAGCGGACTGCGCGAATGAAGTTGCCCCGAGGGCGGATAAAAGAGCCAGCACGGCTATGAATTTGTAGACTGACTTCATGATGACCTCCCTGTGTAGTCTGACCGGCAGAGCTTGCGGCCCCGATGGTGCCTCACCGACTAACGCGGAAAAGGCCCGGGGAATGGATCACTTGCGCCGCGCTTAATTTGTCGCCGCGCTTCCGGAGTGCGGGCGCGTCCGGCGTCCGTGCTTGACTTACGGGGTGACACACATTTTTATATAGGGACAGATTTTATATACAGACAGAATCCATCAGGGCGGGGGTTGTCAGCCGTTATCAAGACCAAGCCTCACTCTTGGGACTCTTAAACAGCAGATGAAGAGAATTGAGAGAGCCCTCTCGGCAATCCGGGCGACTAGGAAAGGGCTCGGCCCGGCGCGTCTCCTGCTCGCCGCGGCGGTCTTCCACGCGGCCGTGACGGTGGCCGTCTTCGGCCTCGGGCGGTACGGGCTCCTGCCGGGCACGTTCAACCGCGACGGCATCGCGGTGTCGTTCGCGCCGGACGGCCTGAAATTTCAGGCCGCGGCCGTCGGGCTGAGCGAAGCCCTCCGGCGCGGAGACTTCGCGGGCTGGGCCAACGCGAACGAGCCGTTTCACGTCAAGCCCTACTCAATCTGCTTCGCACTCTTCGGCGGACTGGCGGGCACGAACGTCGTCAGCGCCGAGCCGCTGAACGTCCTCTACTACCTCTTGATTCTGGTTCTGGTCTTCGAGCTTGGGCGCGAGGCGTTCGGGCGGCGCGCGGGGCTGCTCGCCGCCGCGGCGGTCGCGCTCTGGCCTTCGCTCTTAATCCACACGACGCAACTGCTCAGGGATCAGTTGTTCCTCATCGGGATGCTGACCTACGTCCTTATCCTTCAGCGCTGGCTGACCCGGGGCCACTCGTGGCCGGGGGCGCTGCTGTGGGGAACGGCGGGCGGGCTGGCGGCCGCCGTCGTCTGGCTGGCAAGGGACAATCTGGCCGCCATCATGCTAGCGGCGGCGCTGCTCGGGGCGGGGCTGCTCGTCGCGCGGCAGCTCCTCGAACGTCGCGCGCGCCCGGCCGCGCTCGCCGGGATGGCGTTGACGCTCGCGCTGAGTGTGTGCGTCATGAAGGTCGTGCCGACCTATCAGAAGCCGGACAATCCGAATCATCCGCGGCCCGGCGGCGAGGAGGAGATTAAAGCGGCTTTGTCGGGAACCCCGTGGGGGCGCGCGGCCGCGTACGTCGCGGTGACGCGCCACCGTTTTATCAGGCTGTACCCTGACGCGGGCTCGAACATTGACAACGACGTTCAGTTCAACGGGCTCGCCGACATCCTGCGCTACGCGCCGCGCGCGGCGGCCGTCGGCTTCTTCGCGCCGTTCCCCGACATGTGGTTCACTTCGGGGAAGACGGTCGGCTCTGCGGGCAGGCTGCTCGTCGGCGTCGAGACATTGTTGATGTATCTGGTCGAGGCGCTGGCCGTCTACGGGCTGTGGAGCGGACGGCGGAGGCTCTCCGCGTGGCTGCTCTTTCTGCTGTCGGCCGTGGGAATGTTCGCGCTCGGGCTGGTGGTGACCAACGTCGGCGCCCTGTACCGCATACGCTACCTGTTCCTGATTTTGCTGATGGTGCTCGCGGCGGAGGGCGGCGCGCGCCTGCTCGGCCGGGCTCGGCCCGCGCCGGAGTGTGATACTTGATTGAGTCGGCGGCCGGGTCATAATATCCGTAACGATTTCAAGGAAGCGCTTACATCCCTTTTCTCTTACCTCTAGAGCCTGATGCCAGAGGAGCATAGGACACGTTTGCGTTTACGGGTGCGCCTGCTGACCATCCTCGGCGGGATTCTGGCCGGCCTGCTCGTCGCCGAGGCGGGCCTGCGCGTGGTCGGCTTCAGGTACCTGAACCTCTCCCGGGAAGACAGCGACGTGGGCTACTCGCTGAGGCCCGGCGCCGAAGGCTGGTGGACGCGTGAGGCCGAGACGTACATCAAGATTAATTCCGACGGGCTGCGCGACCGCGAGCACTCGAAGGAGAAGCCGCCCGGCACCCTGAGGGTCGCCGTGCTCGGCGACTCCTACGCGGAAGCCTTGCAGGTGCCGTTGGAGAATACTTTCTGGTCGGTCGCGGAGCGCCGGCTACAGTCGTCCTGCACGGGGCTCGGCGGGCGACGTGTGGAGTTCATCAACTTCGGCGTCTCCGGCTTCTCGACCGCGCGCGAGCTGATAACGCTGCGGCGGCGCGTCTGGCAATACTCGCCGGACGTGGTCATGCTCCTCGTGACCACCGGCAACGACATCAGGGACAACTCCAAAATCCTCAGCCGCGAGTACGCAGGGGCTCCGCTGCCGTACTTCGTCTACGAGAACGGCTCTCTGGTGCTCGACGACTCGCTGCTTAAGCAGCGGAACGAGTCGCTGCTTTTCCGTCTGCGCGAGTCGCGGCTCGGGAGTCTGCTCGGCTGGCTGAGAGAGAACGTGCGGCTGGCTGGACTCTTCTACAGGGCGCGCGAGGCCGCTCGCGCCGACGCGCCCGCGCACCCGGCTAACGCGAGCGACCCGGGGTACGAGCCCGGCCTCGACTCACAGGTCTACCTCGAACCGGCAGACGACACGTGGGGCGACGCGTGGAAGGTGACGGAAGGTCTCATCCTGCTGATGCGGGACGAGGTCGAAGCCCGCGGGGCGCGGTTCCTCGTCGTGACGGGCAGCAACGGCATACAGGTCTACCCCGACCCGGCCGTGCGCCAGCGCTTCATGCGGAGCCTCGGCGCCGAAGACCTTTTCTACCCGGAGCGCCGCGTCCGAGCCCTCGGCGAGCGCGGGCGCATGGACGTGCTGAACCTCGCCCCCGCGCTGCAAGCGTACGCGGAGCGGAACGGCGCCATCCTCCATGGCACACAGGGCCGTGGGCATTGGAACGTTCTGGGCCACCGCCTCGTGGGCGAAACCGTCGCCGACAGACTGTGTGAGACGATTACGGCAAAGCGATAGGCGCGCGGGAGGTCGCGGCGCCGTGAAGCCCGCGGCCGACACACGGGACGCGCCTCTGTGGCGTAGCTTCGGGCGCAATCTCTCCGTGGGGCTGGTCGGCTCCGGGGCGTCGGTGGTGTTAAAGCTGGCGCAGACGGCGCTGCTGACCAAGGCGCTCGGCGTCGAGGATTTCGGCCGCATGCTGGTCGTGGTCAATCTCCCGGCCTTCCTTGAGTCGTTCGCCGGGCTGCGCGTGAGCGACGCGCTGTTCCGCTTCTTCAGGCAGTTGGAGGGGCGAGGGGACGCGCACGCGCTGCGGGGGCTGCTGCTCCTGTGCCTGTCTCTGAGCCTCACCGCGGGGCTGCTAATCGCAGGCGCCGTCTTCGCTCTGTCGCCGTGGGTGGCGGGACGTTTCTACCACAGCCCCGGCCTCGCGCCGCTCTTCAGGATTTACGTCTGCACCGTACTCTTCACGTCGCTGCGCGAAGTCTACGAGCCGGTCTTGCGGATTCACGACCGGTTCGCCGCGGTCGTGGTGCCGCAGGTGCTCGGCGGGCTGGCGACCCTCGCCGCGCTCGCCGCTTACCTCTCGGCCGCCGACGCGTACGACCTGCGGGCGATAGTCGCGGCGTTCGCCCTCGGCTCTCTTATCCAGAGCGTGCCGCCGCTCGTGTCCGCCCTGCGCCTGTTGAGACCAAAGCTCTCGGGGCTCGACCTGAAGGCCGCGGCGCGCGGGCTAAAAAGGTACCGCCCGGAGCTGCTCGGATGCATGCTCCACAGCAACCTCTCCGGCTACCTGAAATTCGCCAACGACCCCGGCGACGTTTTCCTGCTGGGTCTCTTCGCCGGCCCGGCGCAGGTCGCGCTCTACGGCGTGGCGAGGCAGTTGACGGCGCCGCTGTCGCTCTTGCAGTCCAACGCGCAGACGGCCGTCACGCCGCAGTTGGTTTCGCTCGCGGCCGCGGGCAGGCTCGCGCAGGCGAGGCGGATGGTGACGCGCTACGTGCTGGCGGCGGCGGCGTGGGGGCTTGCGGCCGTGGCGTGCGGACTGCTCGTCGGCCGCCCTCTCGTCGCGTGGCTCACGCGGCCCGAATACCTCGCGGCGCTGCCGGTCTTCTACGTGCTGCTAGTCGTCGCGTCGCTCATGCTGGCGGCGGCCGTCTTCCGCCCGCTCGCGCTCGGGCTGGACATGCTGAGGTGGTACAACCTCGGCCTGCTCCTGAGCACGTCGGTCGTGCTCGTCTTCGCCGCCGCCGGGATGCTCGACGCGGCGGGGATGGCCTGCGCCCAGTTGGCGGGCGCCGTCATCCAGCGCGTGCTGTGCAACGTGCCGGTGTGGCTGCGTCTCCGCGCGGGCGCGGGCGCGGGCGAAGGGGCGGCGGGCGTCGCGGAGCCGGGGCTGTAGCGGATGCGCATCCACCACTTCTACCCGAAGACGCGCAACGTCGGCGACCACTTCGTCCAGCGTGGCATCGAGCGGATGATACGCGAGGTCGTCCCCGGCGCCTCCTTCGACCTCTTCAACGTTAACAGCCGCGGCGAGGACGCGACCGGCTACGGCCTGACGCACGAGACCGTCGCGCGCGCCAACCGCGAGGCCGACCTCGTCGTCGTCGGCGGCTCGAATCTTTATGAGGGCAGCCTGCGCTGGCCGTGGGGCGTCCACCTCGAACCCGGCGCGCTCGACGAGCTGTGCGTGCCGCTCTTCCTCATGGGTCTCGGCACGGGCTCCGACTTCCTCTCGCGCCCGCACAGGCCGTCGGCGCGCGCGCGGCGCGAGATACTGCTGCTCAACGGGCGCGCGTCCCTTTCGGGCGCGCGCGACGTGCTCACGTTCGACTGGCTGCGCCGGCTCGGGGTCTCGGGGGCGGAGCTGACGGGCGACCCGGCGACCTTCATCTTCAACCGGCCCGCGCGGCGGGCGGGCGCGGGCGGCCACGTCCTCATCGTCACGCCGCCGCGCCGCTTCTGGTCGGGCGGGAGTCGCTTCTGGCGTCTGAGGTTGCGCGGGCGCGTGATGTTCCGCGCGCTGGCCGCGCTGGCGCGCTCGCTCGCCGACGGCGGGCACGAAGTCGTCGTGGCCTGCAACGACCCTTCCGACCTCGGCCTCGCTACTAAGCTCTTCGGCGGCGTGTTGCCCGGCACGGTAGTCTGCCCGCGGGGGCCGGATGAGTATTTCCGGCTGCTGTCGGCGTCGCGCGCGGTCGTCACGGGGCGGCTGCACACGGCCGTCGTCGCCTTCTCGCTCGGCGTCCCCTTCGTGCTGCTCGACGCGGATCAGCGCACGCACGGCTTCGTGGAGACTTACCAGCTCGGCGAATGGTCGCCGGCGCCCTCCGGGCGCGACATCGAGGCGCGCCTCCGCGGGCTGACCGGGCGCCTGCTGAGCGGCGGGGCCGCGGAGGAGTGGGAGCGGCTCGTGCGGAAGAGGGACGCCATGTACGAGCGCGGGATGGGCTTGCTGAGGGGCGCGCTGGGCAGACTCGGTTAAGAGCCGCCCCGGCCGCGCGTGTCTTGCCGCAAAGAGTTTGTCGCGGCGTCTGTGTCGGCCGCCGGTTTCTGGTAGGATGGCCTTCACACGTTCGCATTCATTCACGTCGTCAGAGGGCCGTTCAGGGAGGTAGATGGAGACAGCGTCGTCGCAACTCACATACGCCGCCGCGGGAGGGCCGGCCCCGCACCCACGTTCCTCACCGCCGCCCGCGGCCAAGCCGTTCAGGGTGCTGTACGTCATCAGCGACCTCTCGGTCGGGGGCGCCGAGGTCATGCTCTGCAAGCTGCTGGCCGCGACAGACCGCGCCCGCTTCGAGCCCGTCGTCGTCTCGCTGATGAACGGGGGCGCTCTGCGGGGGCGTGTCGAGAAGCTCGGGGTCGAGTTGCACACGCTCGGCGTCAGACCGGAGTGGCCGACGCCGCTCGACCTCTGGCGGCTCATACGGCTGATTCGCCGCCTGCGCCCCGACCTCGTCGTCGGGTGGATGTATCACAGCTGCCTCGCGGTGCAGCTCGCCAGCCTGCTCTCGGCGGTCGGGGCGCCCGTGCTCTGGAACATACACTACTCGGTGGACACGCTGGCCGAGGAGAAGTGGCGCACGGCGGCGGTCATCAGGGCGTGCGCGCTCCTGTCACGCCTGCCCGACCGGATAATCTTCGTCTCGCGCGACGGGCAGGCGAAGCACGGCCCACTCGGCTTCAACACGGCGAACAGTTGCGTCATCCCGAACGGGATAGACGTGAGCGCGTTCACCCCTCTGCCGGCCGCGCGCGCCTCCGTGCGCTCCGAACTCGGGCTGCCCGAAGACGCGCTCCTCGTCGGCACGGTGAGCCGCTACCACCCGATGAAAGATCACGCCAACTTTTTGCGCGCCGCCGCCGACGTGTCGAAGGCGCACCCGGAGGCGCACTTCCTGCTCGCGGGGCGCGGCGTGGACGGCGGCAACGTCGCGCTTCGCCGTCTGGTTCAAGACCTCGGGCTCGCGCGGCGCACGCACCTGCTGGGGGAGCGCCACGACATCGAACGCATCACGGCCGCGCTCGACATATTTTCACTCACCTCGTGTTACGGCGAGAGCTTCCCCATCGTCATCGGCGAGGCGATGGCCTGCGGCGTCCCCTGCGTCGTCACAGACGTCGGCGACGCCGCGTGGATAGTGGGCGAGACGGGGCGCGTCGTGCCACCGCGCGACACTGCCGCGCTGTCCGCGGCGTGCGCGGAGATGTTGGCGCTCGGCGCCGAGGGGCGAGCGGCGCTCGGGCGTGCGGCGCTGTCGCGCGTGACCGAGCTGTTCCCCATCGCCGCCGCCGCGCGGCGCTACGAGAAAGTTTATGACGACGTTCTGGGCGAGCGCTCCGCCGCCGCCGTCGGCCGGCCATCTTTGTTGATGAAGGAGACGGCCGTATCGGATGACGGAATCTAACGGGCAGCAGGGTTCGCACCTGCGCACGGGTATCTGTGAGCTGACGACCTTCGACTTGAGGCCGGAGCCGTTCCCGCATGTCATCAGCGAGCAGTTCATCGCCCCCGAACAGTACAGTCAGTTGTGCCGCTCGTTCCCCACCTGCCCGCCGAGCACGGGGCCCACAGGCTTCTCGCTCTACTGGGGCGACGAGGCGTACGAGCGCCTGCTGGAAGAGGAGCCCGCGTGGCGCGCGCTGTTCGACACTTTCCACAGCCAGACGTTCGTCGAGTGGGCCGCGCGGCAGTTCGGCGAAGTCTGGCGGCGCGAGGGCTGCAAGGTAGACCTCGGCGGGGCGCGCTACGTGCCTTATCGCGAAGACCGCGTGGACAAGGAGCGCGCGACGCTGCGCAGGGTCGTCCACAGCCCCGAAGAGCTCTGGGTGCGGATGGACATACATCAGGGGCGCGTCGGTTATTCGCGGCGCCCCCACCTCGACCACGCGCGCCGCCTCGTCTCAATGCTCATCTACATGTGCGACCACGAGGAGAACCGTATGCGCGGGGGCGAACTGCTCCTGCACGGCGCCGAGGGCGCACGCGCGCGCACGACGGTGGGCGGGCGCGTCACGCCGCGCCACAACCTGATGGTCGCATTCCCCTGCACGAACGGCTCGTATCACTCCGTCCCCGAGATCACCTCGGCCGCGGCCCCGCGCAACTACGTCCAAGTTCACCTCTCAAGCTCGGTGAACGTCTGGCCGCGCAAGGAGCCGGCACGAACCCTACGCGGCTCGCTCTCCGCTCTCAAGCGCAGGCTCATGACCAAGGTAGGCTAGACGGCCGTAAGGTGAGGAAAGCGGAAATGAGAAACGGCCACTATCTCTAGTGGCCGTTTCTCATCGCATCCGTTGATGCACCCGGCATGACTCGAACATGCGACCTTCTGATTCGTAGTCAGACGCTCTATCCAACTGAGCTACGGGTGCTTTTTCTCTTGTGTGAAGAGATTGGAAAGATATTAAAAGCCGGGCGGGGGAGTGTCAAGCGGGCGCGGGCGGGGCGTATTCGCCCGGAAAAGCCGTGTGTTTTCAGCGCGCGTAGTAGCCGGGGCGCGAGCGCGCGATGGCGTCGGCGCGGGAGACTTCGACCGTAATCGTGCGCCACTTGCCGTCGCGCGCGCGGGCGTTCGAGGACTGGTAGGCGAGGCTGTAGAGCGTGCGCATCTCGGCGGCGACCTCTGCGTAGAGCCGCCCCATGTCTTCGAGCCGGCGTATCTCGTGGAGGCGCCCGCCCGTGCGGTCTGCGAGTGACTGCATGCGCGCGCGCGCGGCCGCGTAGATGGCCGACTGCTGCGGCGTGAGCGGGAGCAGCGTCTTCGGGTCGGCCGAGGGGAGGGCGAGCGGGTAGATGGTGACGCCCAGACGGTCGGCCGTGTCGAGGACTGTGCGCAGCGCGGCGCTCTCCTCGGGCTTGACCGAGGCGACGGCCTCCTCGCCGGTCTTGGCCTCGGCCGTGTGCTCGCCGTCGAGCTTGCGCTCGTCTGTGTCGAGCCCGTCGGAGAGGACGACGACGGCCTTGCGCCGCTTGCCCTCCTTCGACAACTCGGCCAGAGAATAGCGCAGGGCTTGATAAAGATTCGTGTTGCCGCGCCCCTTCGACTCCTCGATGGCGAAGGCGATCTTGCCGCGGTCAGAGGTGAAGTGCTGTAGCGTCTGCACCTTGTCGTTGAAGGCGACGACCTCGACGCGGTCTTCGGGGCCGAGCGCGTCAATGAAGCGCAGCGCCGACTGCTTGAGCGTCGGGCGGAAGTTGATGGTCGAGCCCGACATGTCGAGCAGCAGCACGAGGCTGAAGGGCGCCTGCGACGGCTCGAAGCTGACGAGCGACTGGCGCACTCCGTCCTCGTAGACGGCGAACTCCGACTGCTGTAGGTTCGTGATGGCCTGCCCCTTGCGATCCGCGACGCCGACGTTGAGGATGACGAGGTTGCTCTCGACCGTCACCACGGGCTCGTCCTGCGCCTGCGCGCGCGCGGCCGCCGAGAGGCAGACGACGGCGACTGCGGCGCAGACTATTTTTCGTAGATTGTTGCGGAAAATGGCGGTGAAAGTCATCGCTCGAAAACGCATGGTTGCGGGATAAGTATGCCGACGCGCGCGCGCACGCGCAAGCTCGCCGGACAGGTTTGGTGCTCTCCCGGCGTGATGAGTTGCCAGAGGGAGGGACGGCGGGTACCGGCGTGCAGTTCGATTTGCGGGAAGCGGAATTAACAGGGGTGGACAGGATGTTCGGGATTGGGGTTTAAGATTTTAAATCCCTTATCCTACCCATCCTGTCCACCCCTGTTAATTCATTCTTTACCTTCCGGCGCGTGCGCGGGCGCGGCGAGGGGCGGGCGATTGGCGCTCGTCTTCGTCGGCGGCGACGGGGGCCGGGAAGGGGACGGGCGCGGGCGCAGAGGGGCGCGAAGGCGTGCGGCGCGTGCGGCGGGCCTCGGCGCGCTCGGCCTCGACGGCCGCCGCGCGCTTGGCCTTGTCAATACGCTTGCGCGGGACGAGCTGGTAGCGCAGCTCCATCTCCTGCGAGACGCGGTAGATGTTCTTCGCCTTCTGCCCGCGCTCGGCGCGGCGCAGGACTTCGGTCGTTTCCAGCAGCTCGGCGCGGTCTTCCTTGTCTATCCAGATGTAAAGGGCCTCGGCCATCTCTCTTAAAACCTCCAGACGTATCAGCTTGCGCAGCTCCTCGGGTCTCGCGACCGGGGCGGAGTGCGCCGTCTCAGTGTCGGCCGCCGGGCGGGGCTTCTGCCCCTCCTGCGTGCGGCGGGCGTCGTAGTATTCAGAGACGAGCGCGTCCACCTCCGCGCGCCGCTCGTCGTAGAAGAGTGCGAAGTCGTTGCAGCGCGTTCGGTAGACGCAGTTCACCGAGCAGACGAGCGCGTCCTTAAAATGCCCGTAGCGGTTGCAATAGAGTTTCAGGCGCATCGCTCCTCGGCGTGCGCTCGGCCGGACGCTCTGACGTTAAAGACTTCGCGTGGGTCGAGCACGAGCGGGGAATAATATACCATTCTCGTTCCACGCGTGCAACGCGTGGTTGCGCGTGAAACACAGGCGGCGTGCTTTTGTGGACTTGAAAGGAGGGCGAAGTTTACTGTCGCCGGGGCTCGAAAATCCTTCCCGGCGTGGGCGTGCGGGCGTATAATGCGCGCCGTCTTCGGGTGAAACTCAAGCTCAAAGGGTTCGCCGCCACGACTCCACAGAGCGTCTCCGTAAACGACGCCGCCGACAGGCGTCCTCAGTCGCGTAGGAGATGCGAAAGCCTTGTACAAGCCGAATTTCTGCTCTTCGTGCGGCGAGCGCGTCGTGCGTCCGCGTTGGCGTCTGTGGACGAGCCGGCGCTTCTGCGAGGCGTGCGAGCGGCGCCAAGGGCGCGGGAGTCTGACCGCAACTGGTCTGCTTTTAGTATTGCTCGGCGGCGGCGGATTCCTGCTCGGACGTTTTGCGTCGCCGGCCCGGCCGCCTTTAATCGTCGAGCGCGGCGGCGCGGGACTCGTGCCGCTGTCGGCGCCCGCCGCGCCGCGTCCGGCGGGCGAAACACGCGAGGGCGCGAACGTGAGGCCCGAGCCCTCGTACGGCCCCGACGGCACCGCGAACGAGCGCCCGACAGACCCCGAAGAGGTGGTCTACATCTGCGGCGCGCGGACGAAGAAGGGCACGCCCTGCCAGCGCCGCGTGCGCGGCCCCGGCCGCTGCTGGCAGCACCGGGGCAAGCCCGCGATGCTCCCGCCGTCGAAGTTGGTCGTTCCGGGGTGACGGGCCGAATTGACTTCAACCAGAGCGCGGGTTAGTCTCTCCGGCACTCACAGTCATTCGGCGGAACCGCGCGCCGATTGAGCGTTTCACCCGGGGTGAACGCCCCGCATCCGTTTCGACAACCCGGCAGTCCGAAGAATCCGTCTGTAAGGAGACCGAAGAATGTTCAAGCTCAGGAACACGACCCTCGCTTTGGTACTCGTGTCGGCGCTGGCGCTGACGGCGCTCGCCATCACCTACGGCCAGCCCGACGGCAACCGCCACCCGGAGGTCGGCGCGCTCGTCGGCACCTTCTCGTCGGGGACTTTCCCCTACTGCTCCGGCACGCTCATCTCGCCGACGGTCTTCCTCACGGCCGCGCACTGCAACATCGGAACCTCCCGCGTCTACGTCACCTTCGACACGAAGTACTCTTCGAAGTCGAAGCTCTACGCCGGCACCTACTACTACGACACGCAGTACAATCAGGCGCAGTCGGACACGCACGACATCGCGGTCGTCGTCTTCGACAAGCCCATCACCAACATCGCGCCCGCGCGGCTGCCGACGGCCGGACAGTTGGACGCTCTGAAGGTCAACCAGAAGTTCACGGTCGTCGGCTACGGCGGGCAGGAGCCTGTCAACCAGCCGGGCGGCCCCGTCATCGCCTACCTCGACACGCGCGAGTTCTCGACCGCCTCGCTCGACGCGGTCAACCCCGGCTGGCTGCGCCTTTCGCAGAACCCTGCGACGGGCGACGGCGGCGCCTGCTACGGCGACTCGGGCGGCCCGAACTTCCTCGGCGCCGGAGCCTCCGAGACCAACATCATCGCCGGCACGACCATCACCGGCGACGCGCTCTGCAAGGCGACCAACGTCATCTACAGGACGGACACGGCCTCGGCCAGAAACTTCCTCGGCGGCTTCGTCAACCTGCCGTGAGGGCGTAGACAGTAGATAGTAGCCAGTAGTCAGTAGAAGAACATCGGGCGGTGCGACTCGGCAACGAAGCCGACGCACCGCCCGATGTTTTTAAACTACTGACTACTGACTACTGTCTACCGCGTTTACTGCGGCTGGGTCGCGGCGGAAATCTTGGTGCCGTCGGCCGGGGCGCCGTTGAGGCCGCGGTTGACGAGCACGCGGATTTCGGCGCGGCGGTTCTCGGCGCGCTCGTCGCGGGTCTTGTTCTCGTTGAGCGCGTTCATCGCGCCGTAGCCGAAGGGCGTCAGTATCCGGCGCAGCGGAACGTTGTGGTTCTCGACGAGGTAGCGCACGACCGACTCGGCGCGCTGCTGGCTCAGACGGCGGTTGACGTTCTTGTCGCGCGACTCGTAGGCGAAGCCGGTCACCTCAATCAGATACCCCTTCGCGTTCTTCGCGTAATCGGCGACCTGATCGAGCGAAGCCTTCGCCTCGGGCGTCAGCACGGCGCTGCGGGCACGGAAGTTGACCTTGATGGACTGCTCGGGCGTGTAATCGTCTATGTTGTTGATGCGCTCGTTGGCGACCTGCACGCCCTGCACGGCGCGGTCGGCCTGCTCCTGCGCGGCGACGGCGCCGCCCGCGGCGGCGTTAGAGACGGCGGCCAGCTCGTCCAACTGGCCCGACATGCGCTGCGCGTTCTGCTCGGCCTCGCCGATGCGGTTCTCGGCCGTGCCGACGCGCCCCTCGACCGGGGTGATGTTGGCGTCGAGCGTGCGCGCCGTGCGCAGGTCAGTGTCGCTGAAGCGAACCTTGTCGGCGACGAGGTTGCCGGAAGAGTCGCCGCGCCCCTCGACCTCGACGTGGAGGCCGCGCGTGACCGAGGTCAGCGCGTACTTCGTGCCGCCGCCGAAGAAGCCGCCCTTGGTCTTGACGCTGGTGCGGTCGTTGAAGAGCACGGTGGTCTGCGCGCCGGTCGCGTCGTCCTGCACGACGAACGAAGTGTCGGTGCGGCTGACGACGGCGCCCTTGAGCTTTGTCTTCTGCCCGGCGGCGATGCTGGCGCGCGCCGCGCTCGAAGAAGTGTTGTTCTGCGTGTCCTGCGCGAGCGCCGAAGGAGCCAGAGCCACGGCCAGCGCCGAGGCGGCCAGCAGGCTGCGGATTGTCCCGGTAGTCTTCATGATCTTATCCCTCTCCCTTAGACTGTTGGAATCTCGATTCACTGCGACCTTAAGACAACAGCGTGAGTCCTGCGGCGAGGCGCTTACATACACGTGTCGGGTTGTCGGGCAGTGATTTTCTGTTCGCCCGAAACGATAAGCCGTCCGCCGCGGGCGTTGGTTGCAATTCCCTTGCGAGCTAGTTGTAAAAACAAGTAGGCAGTAGCCAGTAGACAGAAGTCAGTAGGAAAAGAACGGGCGGTGCGTCGGCTTCGTCGCCGAGTCGCACCGCCCGATTTCTTCTACTGACTATTGTCTACTTCCTGTCCTTGAACTGGTCGTAGAGCATCGTGTGGCGGCTCACGAGCGGTATCTGGCGGCCGTTGATGAAGAGGTAGCGGACGTGCGTGCGCGCTTCGAGCAGGTCGCCGTCGGTGACGACGAGGTTGGCGAGCTTGCCCTGCTCGACCGAGCCGACACGGTCGGCGACGCCGAGTATCTGCGCCGGGTAGAGCGTGACGGCCTTGAGCGCCTCGCCCTTGGGTAATCCGTAGGCCGCGGCCATGCCGGCGTGGAACGGAAGGTCGCGGACGTGCGCGCCCGAGTCGCCCGTCGAGATGCAGAACGGGACGCCCGCGGCCTGAAGCTTCGACGCGTTCTCGAAGAGCGAGTCGTACGGGTCGTCCTCGCGCAGCGGCATGTTGAGCACGCTGTCGAGGATGACCGGCACGTTGTGCTCTTTGAGGAACTGCGCGGCGCGGCCCGACTCGCTGCCGCCGATGATGACGGCCTTGAGCTTCATCTCCTCGGCGAAGCGCACGGCGGCGCGTATGTCGCGGTCGCGCTCGGCGCGGAAGATGACGGGGCGCTCGCCGCGTACGTAAGGCACGAGCGCCGCGAGCTTCACGTCGCTCGGCGGGCGCGGCACGGACTTCGGGTCTTTGGCGTAGGCGTCCTGCGCGCGGCCGTAGGCTTCGGCGTCGCGGAGCATGCGGCGCAGCTCTTCCACGCGCCGGTCGCGCGCGGTGATGGCGTCCTGCGTGATGCCCTGCTGCGCGAGCTGGAAGGCGGCGAAGCCGCCCCCGCCGCCGATGACGGGGAAGTTAACGAGGAGCGCGGCCGTCGGCACGACGGCCATCTCGCGCGGGGTCGTGCCGGCGAGGTTGATGAAGGCCGCCTGCCCCGAGATGACTCCGCCCGAGGGAAGGGAGAGGACGGAGGTCACGCCCTCGACGCGCGTCACGGCGATGTGCGAGCTGGAAGGGTTGACGGCCCAGACCGCGGCGGCGTTCGGGTTCATGTCGCCGAGTTCGTTCGTGTCTATGGTGGCGCCGACGCTTGAGACTTCGTTGAGCCCCATCTGCGTGCCGAGGTCAATCATGCCGGGGTAGACGGTCAGGCCGCGCGCGTCTATCTCCTGCGCGCCGGCCGGGGCCGAGACGTTTGCGCCGACGGCCGCGATGCGCCCGCCGCTGATGACGACCGAAGCGTTCTCCATCTCGGCGCCCGAGACGGTGACGACGCGCGCGTTCCTGATGACGTAAGTCGGCGCGGGCGTGTTCGTCATCGAAGGGTCTGCGCGGTCTGTGTCCTGCGCGCGCGCCGCGAAGGGAAGCACGAGCAGGAGCGCGACGGCGAGAAGCGTTGCGCTTCGTCCGCCGCCCGCGAACGGCCGGACGACAGTTGCGAAAGTTCTAAAAGTCTTCATCGCTGGTTGTCCTCCTGCACGTCCTGCACGTCGTCGTCATCGGTGTAAGCGCGGCGGATGGAGGGCGGCGTGCGCGCGGGCGTCGCGCCCTGCCCGGGCGCGCGGTTGGCGTCGGCCGCTTCGAGTGCCTTGCGCTCGGCTTCGAGTTGCGGGCGGCGGGCGATGTCGGCGGCGCGGTCGAAGAGCAGTTCGCCATCCACGAAGGTCTGCTCGGGGTGCGCGTAGACCGAAAAGGGGTGCGCGCTCCAAATGACCACGTCCGCATCCTTGCCCACGTCAATCGAGCCCATGCGCTTGTCAACGCCGAGTTGAATCGCAGGGTTTAAGGTGACGAGCTTGAGCGCTTCCTCTTCCGAGAGCCCGCCGTAGCGCATCGTCTTGGCGGCCTCGATGTTGAGGCGGCGCGCGCGCTCGTCCGAGTCGGAGTTGACCGAGGTGACGACGCCGTGGCGGACGAGGACGGCCGCGTTGTAGGCGATGGCGTCGTAAGCCTCCATCTTGTAGCCCCAGAAGTCTGTGAAGGTCGAGGCGCCCGCGCCGTGGCGCGCGATCTCGGCGGCGACCTTGTAGCCTTCGAGCACGTGCTGGAACGTCCTGACCTTGAAGCCGAACTCGTCTGCGATGTTGATGAGCATCAGAATCTCGTCGGCGCGGTAGCAGTGCGAGTGGACGTAGCGCTTGCCTTCGAGAATCTCGACGAGCGGCTCAAGCTCCAAATCCCTGCGCGGAGGGATGACGTTCTTCTCGCCGCGCGCGGTCGCGGCGCGGTAGTCGTCCCAGTCCTTCTTGTAGTCGCGCGCGCGCACGAAGGCGTCGCGGATGGTCTCTTCGACGCCCATGCGCGTCGCGGGGTAGCGCGGCTGCAAGCCGGGGATGTTGAAGTTCGAGCGCTTCGGGTTCTCGCCGAGCGCAAACTTGATGCCGGGCGGCGCGCCGGGCACGGGGAAGTCCGCGGCCGGGTGGCCCCACTTGAACTTGACCGTGGTGGAGAGCCCGCCGATGGAGTTGCACGAGCCGTGCAGCAGGAGCGCCGCGGTCGTGCCCCCGGCCAACTCGCGGTAGATGTTAATCGCGGTCGGGTTGAGGATGTCGCGCGTCGTCACCATGGAGGTGACGGACTTGGTGCACTCGTTGACCGAGCCGTCCATCATCGAGTGCGAGTGCGCGTCAATGATGCCGGGCAGTACGAACTTGCCCGTCGCGTCAATGACGCGCGCGCCCTCGGGCGCTTTTAGGTTCTGACCGACGGCCGAAATCTTGCCGTCGCGGATGAGAACGTCTGTGTTCTGCAACGTCCCGTGCGAGACCGTGAGCACGGTCGCGTTGCGTATCAGCGTGTCCTGCGGCGCGGCCGTCGCGGGCGGCGCCGACGCCGACTCGCGCACGCGCCCGCCGCCCCCGCGCGTCTGCGCCGAAACGCCCGCGCCGACGGCCGCGACCATGATGGCGATTGTTAAGAGTCTCTTCATTATCTTTCTCCGAAAGCGTGAACCGTGAACCGTGAACCGTGACAAGACGTGAACCGCGAACCGTAAACCGTGACGGGTTGAAGGCTGCTCCTTCTTGTCACGGTTTACGGTTCACCTGTCACGGCCTTCAAGGCGTTCGCGTGCCGCTGAAGGGGAACGTGCCGCGCGCGGAGGTGACGTTGCCGCTCACCTGATTGCCGTTGATGGTGCCCTCGAACGTCACGTCCGTGCTCTGCCCCTCGATGTTGAGGTTGGCCGTGACGCGGAACGAGTTGCCGTTGGCCGAGCCCTCTGTGATGTCGGCGTTGCCGAAGGGCGTCTCGACGCGCCCGGTCAGGCGGCCGCCGCGCTGTTCGAGGACGAGCGTGCCGGGTATCTGCTGCTGCCCGGCCTGCGTCGTGATGCTCCAAGTCCCGCCGAGCGACGGCCCCGCCGCGGCCGTCCGCGCGCCTCCCGGCGGAGTCGTTCCGCCCGGAGTCGTCCCGCCAGCGGGCGGGCCTCCGGCGCGCGTGCCTGTGAAGGTGCCCGGGCCGCGGCCGACGATCTGGACGGTGCCGCTCATCTGGTTCCCCGTGATGGTGCCGGTAAAGATGGCGTCGGTCGTCTGTGTGGCGGGCGCGGGCAGCGTGACGGGCACGGTGAAGTTGATGTCCGAGCCCGTGAACGTGCCGCTGGCGATGGTGCCCGAGCCGAGCTGGCCTTGCAGCGACCCCGTAAGGCGCTCGCCCTGCTGCTGTAGCGTGAGCGTCGCGCTCAACTCCTGCCGCTCGTTGGCCGAGCTGCCGAGGTTGACGTTCAGAGCCCAAGTGCCCGAGGCGTTGGCGCCGCCCGCGGGGGCGGCGGCGGCCGGGCGCAGCTCCATCTGTCGGCCGTCAATGAAGACCTGCGCGATGCGTCGGTTCTTATCAAACAGGTCGCCGCGCGTGACGGTGAGGTTGGCTATCTTGCCGACCTCAATCGTGCCGAGCTGATTCTGCACGCCGAGGATTTCCGCGGGCCTCAAAGTCAAAGCGCGCACCGCTTCGTCGCGCGAGAGGCCGTTCTCGACGGCCTTCGACGCGTTCGAGAGGAAGTCCGTCATCGTCGTCATCCCGCCCGACTGGAAGGCGAAGCGGACGCCCGCCGCTGCCAACCGCCCCGCGGTCTTCGGCGCCTCGACCCTCTCGCGCAGCACGCGCAAGGGCTCGGGGTCTGATTCCGGAGAAGCGGCGGCCGTCCGCTTCGGGAAGTTGAGAGACAGCAGCACGGGCACGTTCGCCGCCTTCAGGCGCGCGGCCACCTTGTCCGCTTCGAGCCCGCCGTTGATGACCATCAGCAGGTTAAACTCCTGCGCCAAGTCCAAGGCGCGTTCGATCTCGCGCGCGCGGTCGGCCTGCATCACGACGGGCACCTGCCGGGCGAGCACGGGCAAAAGCGCCGCGAGCGACTTGTCCTGCTCCGGCCTTCTCAAACCCCTCGGGTTGCGCTCGTAGATTTCGTTCGCCTCGCGGAAGCGTCGCGCGTCGAGGAGCATCTGCCGCACCGAAGAGAAGACGCCCATCAGAGAGCCGGGGTAGTTGCCCTGCCCGATGGGGTTGAGGCCGACGTAGAGCGCGACGGGCGTGCGGACGATCATCTGCTGCGGCGTGTCGCCCGCGAGGTTGATGACGGCCGACTGTCCGAGGAAGACATTGCCGCGCGGCGCGGTCTGCGCGGCCGTGATGCCTGCCGAGCGCGCGGCCTCTATCTCGGCGCCCCCGGGGCGGATGATGTCCGCGGCGAGTATCTCGGGCTGTAGGCCGGGCAACTGCGTCGAGTTCGGCGAGACGGCCGAGGGCGCGGTCTGGCCGAAGAGTCCGCCGAAGCCGCCTCCGCCGCCCGAGGGCGAGGGCGAAGGCGTCGGGCGCGGGATGGCGAGCGTCGTGCTGGCGTCAATCAGTCCGGGGTAGACCGTCAGCCCCGTGCCGTCAACGGTGCGAGCGTCGGGCGGTGCGGCGACGTTTGCGCCGACGGCCGCGATGAGTCCGTCGCGTAGGACGACCGTGCCGCGTTCGATTACGGGGCCGGAGACGGTGACGATGCGCGCGTTGGTGATGGCGTAAACGTCCACGCCGCCGCCGGGCCGCGCGCGCTGCGCGCCCGCCTGCGGCGCGAACCAGACGGCGGCCGCGACGAGAGCGGCGGACGCGGCCGCGAGAGTTCGTTTCAACGTTGGTCGCATAAAGGTGGTTCCCTGCCGAGAGACTTTGCCGAGAGACTTAAAGAATCGTGCGCCCCACGCGCGGCGGCAGACGACGGCCGCCGAAGCTTCGGGGAAGCACGCGCCGAATTTTGACGGTTAAAACACGGGGGCTCGCGCGCCGCACGCGTGGCCGCGCGGGCGCCGGCAGTAAGGCATGCCCTGCGCCGCGGTCTCCGGCCCTTTGTGCTTTCGCGCGCGCGTAGCTACGGGGGCCGCGGGGAAAAAGTTTCAGCGTGAAGGCAAAAGGCAGAGGGCAAAAGTGAAGACGGCGGGCGGCGCGGCCTTCATCGTCGAGCGATGACGAAGGACACGCCGTAGCCCGTCCTCATTCTGCCTTTCGCACTCTGCCTTTTGCCTTCGACACGCTCAGCCCTTCTTGTTGGCGTTGGCCGCGGCGTGCGCGTTCGAGTTCGACGCGTTGGCGTTCTTGTTGCCGCCGGTGTCGGCCTTGATTTCGAGCTTGTCGGTGACGCTCTTGACGCCGTCAACCTTCTTGGCGGCGTCCTCGGCGGCCTTCTTCGAGGCGGCGTTGGCGACCGAGCCGCGCAGCGTGACGACGTTGTTGTCAACGTCCACGTTGATGGTCGAGTCTCTCAGGTCGTTGACGGCGGCGAGCGCGGCGCGCACCTTGAGGTGAATCCAGCCGTCCTCAAGCCCCTGACCGATTGACTCGTTCTTGTTCTTGGCCTCGGCGCGGTAGTTGGCCTCGTCCTTCTTGTATTCTTCCTTCGAGTTGTAGTTGCGGTTGTAGGCGCTGCCGGCGGGCGTGGCGGTGGGCGTCGCGTTGGCGTTAGCGTTGGCGGCGCGGTTGGCGTTGGCGTTGGCGTTCGTCGTGTTCGCGTTGTCGCCGCCGCCGCAGCCGGCGGTCGACAGGGCCAGCGCCGCGCCGGCCAGAGCAGCAAGAAGCGTTTTACTCTTCATTATCCTCTCCCGGGTCTTCACCCCATGTGGTTGGTCGTTGTCCCGCACGCGTGCCCGCCGTCGGACGCGCGGGTCGCGGCCGACGGGATTTAAAGGGCTGTCGTGTGCGGGGCGAAAACTGGCCAATCTTAATGCCGGGGGCGGCGGAGGGACAAGGGGAAAATGTAGGTTAGAGGTTGGAGGTTCGAGATTGGTAGTTGCGGATGGCGCGTCGCGCGCTTTCAACCCGGGCCGTGGCCGCGGGCTCATTAGCCTCCAACCTCCAACCTCTGACCTCTCGGCGTCACCACTTGACGGTGCCTTCCTTCGAGGTGTCTATCTGGGCGGTGGGGGCGGAGCCGCCGCCGAAGAAGAACGCCTTCATGTTGTCGAAGAGGAAGGCTTGCGCGTCCTCGTTCATCAGGTCGAGGCCGTAGTGGTTGATGATCATGTTCTGGCGCTGAAGCCATTCCTTCCAGCAGACCCCGCAAATCTCCGAGCCGATGCGCTGCCCCAACTCGTTCGGGAAGGGCGCGTAACCCAACCCCTCGCGCGTCTCGCCGCAGCGCGCGCACTTTACCTGTTCCGCCATTGAGTTCTCCTTACAAATTACCGTTAGAAGTTGTGACGGAAGGATAACACGAGGTGAGGAGGAGTAGACAGTAGACAGTAGTCAGTAGTCAGTAGGAATAGACGACGGATACGTCTTTCTACTGACTACTGACTACTGTCTACTGCGGCGCTTGCGCCGCTCTAATGGCGGCGAGCACCTCGTCGTCCTTGGGGCGGAAGAGCGAGAGCGGCTGCGCCCTGTTGTGGCGCACGACCCCTCGGGCGTCTATGACGACGACGGCGCGTGCGGCGCGGCCCGGCAGCCAAGACTTCGCGCCGTACAGCTCCGCGACACGCCTGTCCGGGTCTGAGAGCAGGCGCAGGGGCAGCGAGTGGTGCTCGGCGAACTTCCTGTGCGACTCGACCGAGTCGGTCGAGACGCCGACGACCTCCGCGCCCGTCCTCTGGTACTCCTCCCAGTTGTCGCGCACCGAGCACATCTGCTTGGTGCAGACGGGCGTCTCGTCGCCGGGGTAGAACAAGAGCACGACGACGCGCCCGCGCTGGTCGCTCAGCCGCCAGTCCTTACCCTCGCCGTCCTTCAGAGTGAAGTCGGGCGCTGGGGCTCCGATGTCTGTGGTCACGTTCGGGGGCTCCTCAAGTGTTTTGAAAGTCGCGTATGTCTTTGAAGGGCGTCTCGGGGTCTGTGAAGTCGGGGCGGTAGTAGTGCGAGGCGCCGTCGTACTCCTGCATCCAGCCCTCCTCCATGCCGAGGCTGTCGAGCAGCGAGACGGCGCGCCACCACTCCGACTCGGTGATGCGGCGCGAGAGCAGCATGTAGCGCTCGTCCGTCGCGGCCCTGTTCGTCGCGTAGTACTGCGCCATTAAAGAGATGGCCACGCGCGGGCTCAAGCAGTCGCGTATCCACTCCAGAGACTCGCGCACGCCCGCGATGTCGTTCGGCAGCACCAGCAGCCGCACGACGAGGCCGCGCACGAGTGTCCCGTCCTCGCGGAAGACCAGCTCGTCGCCCGTCTGCCGGTACATCTCCTTCAGCGCCGCGCGCGCGTGCTCTGTGTAGTTCGGGACTTTCGAGTAGGTGTAGCCCTCCGAAGAGTCTGCGTACTTGAGGTCGGGCAGGTAGACGCCGACTATCCCTTCGAGCAGGCGCAGCACCTCGACCGAGTCGTACGCGTTCGTGTTGTAGACGATTGGAAGTTTCAGCCCGCGTTCGGCGGCGATGAGCACCGCGCGCGCGACCTGCGGCGCGAAGTGCGTCGGGCTGACGAAGTTGATGTTGTGGCACCCCTTGGACTGTAGCTCCAACATCATCCCGGCCAGACGCTCGTGCGTGACCTCGTTCTTAACCTGCTCCTTGTGCGCCTGCGAAATCTGGTAGTTCTGGCAGTAGACGCAGCGCAGGTTGCAGTTGCCGAAGAAGATGTTGCCGGCGCCGCCCGCGCCCACGAGCGCCGGCTCCTCGCCGAAGTGCGGCGTGTAGGAGGAGACGACGGGCAGCGCCGCCGAGTAGCAGCGCGCCAACTCGCCGCGCGTGCGGTCGTTGCCGCAGTCGAGCGGGCAGACCGTGCAACTCAGCAGCATCCTTTCGAGGGCTTCAACCCTCCGCCCAAGCTCCCCCGATTCGTATAAATCCAGATATGTCGGACGGTAATCTGCTGCCATGAACAACCTCAGTGCCCCTTCTGTCTGACTTCTACGGCCGGTTCTAACCGCACCTTTTCTCCTTCGGGGGAAAGTGCGGACTGCGTTCCCCCGCTTACCCTGAATCCCCCATTCCCCCAAACCCGTCAAAAAGCCGTCAAGCCTTTTGAGGGCGCCGCAGGACTCATTCCATAGCCTTATTGGAGTGTAAGCCCAAACTGAAGTCCGCACGAGGCATGATTGTAAGGCGCCGCCGCGATATGTTTCAATCCTCGTCGAGCGGGCTTTTCACGCCGCGCCCGCCTCGGTTGAGGACGTGCGTGTAAATCTGTGTCGTCTCCACGCTCGCGTGCCCGAGCAACTCCTGCACCGTGCGGATGTCGTAGCCCGCCTCGATCAGATGTGTGGCGAAGGAGTGGCGGAAGGTGTGGCAACTCCCGGGCTTGGCCACCCCGGCCTCCCTGATGGCGCGCTTGACCGCCTTCTGCAAGGCGGTCTCCGCGAGATGGTGCCGTTGCTCCCGGCCCGAACGAGGGTCGTGGGAGCGGTGGCGGGCGGGGAAGACGTACTGCCAACACCACTCCCGGTCCGCATTCGGATACTTCCTGGCCAGGGCGTAGGGGAGGTGGACGTGGCCGAACCCTTCGCGCAGGTCTAGCTCGTGCAACGCCCGCGCCCGCTCCAATTGTCTCTCTAGGGGCTCCGCGAGAGGGGCCGGGAGCACCGTGATGCGGTCCTTGCCGCCCTTGCCGTCGCGGACGGTGATCGCGAGCCGCGAAATGTCGAGGTCCTTAACCCTGAGGCGGACGCACTCCATCAGCCGCAGCCCCGACCCGTAGAGGAGCGAGGCCATCAGCCACGCCTCCTCCCGCAAATGGCCCAGCACCGCCCTCGCCTCCTCGCGCGTGAAGACGAGGGGCAGGCGCTTGGGCTTCTTCGCGCGCTCGACATCGTCGACCCAGCCGATGGGCAGCGAGAGCACCTCGCGGTAAAGGAAGAGCAGGGCCGAAAGGGCCTGAGTCTGGGTGGAGGCGGCAACTTTGCGCTCAACCGCTAGGTGGGAGATAAAGGCGGAGACCTCCCGGGCGCCCAACTCAGCCGGGTGGCGCTTGCCGCAGAAAAGGATGTACGCGCGTGCCCAGCGGATGTAAGCTTCCTCGGTGCGGATACTGTAGTGTCGCGTGCGCACGGCCTCGCGCACTTGGTCGAGGAGTCGGGACATGGCTGACACTCCTGTGGTAAGAGGTGACGCCCGAACGGGACGTATAATCTGGCGGGATTATGGATGCAAAATACGCCCCGGGGTGCTCTAAATCAAGGGGAAATGACGGCCGTGGCCGAATTAGACGCCCAATCGGGCGTAATTATCGGCGGACGTTACGCCGGGATAAAAGTAAATACGCCTAAATGGGCGTATTTACCGGCGGCTTGTAGTACGTCTACTCAGCGTTAGAACCGCCTGAATGTGGTGGGCTGCCAACGCGGAAGTTGCAACCCGCCACTTTGGGGCGGTCTAACAAGCGCATGCACGCGACCCGCGACACGAGTGTTGTCATGCTCCGCGGGAGATGCGGGCGGGCGCGTGAT
>DATFHD010000087.1:0-31340 GCA_035248785.1 Pyrinomonadaceae bacterium
CCGAACGAACGACGCGCGAGTTTTAGAATCGAGGAGTTTTAGAAGACAGATGAGCACCGAAGTTTTGAAGACGATTTTGAAGTCGCCGCTGGCGCTCGTCGCCGCGGTGGTGTTGCTGGCGGCCTCTGGCTGCACGACGACGGCGCCGACGAACACGGCCGCGCCGACGACCGCGAACACGAACGCCGCGCCGCCCGCGTCGCCCGCGCCGTCGGCCACGCCCGCGTCGAACGCCGAGGCCGCGAACCTGCCGGTGACGCTGCCCGTGCTCGACGCGATGTTCTCGGACGAGTCCTTCGCGGGCGAGCTGAAGTCGAAGCTGCAACTGACCGACGAGCAGGTCGAGAACTTAAAAAAGGTCGCGGGCGAGGGGCGCGCGGGACTAGACGAGGCGGGCGCGCAGTCCGGCACCACGACCGAGGCGACGCAACGCGCCGCGGAGAAGATTAAAGGCGTCATCGGCGCGGAGAAGATGACGGCCTTCGACGCCTTCGTCAGCGAGCGCTGGGCGGGCGGCGGCGGCGCGCTTTCCGCGCAGCCCAACTCCGTCCCCACGGACACGCGCATCGTCGTCAACGCGCCCGCCTACCGCATGGACGTGTTTCAGAACGGCAAGCTCGTCAAGACCTACAAGGTCGGCATCGGCTACCCCGAGTTCCCTCTGCCGCAGGGGATGAGGAAGGCCGACACCATCATCTTCAACCCGACTTGGACGCCGCCCGACGAGCCTTGGGTCAAGGGCAAGTTCGAGCCCGGCAAGAAGGTCGAGGCAGGCAGCAAAGACAACCCGCTCGGCCCCATCAAGATTCCCATCGGCCTGCCCTCGCTCATACACGGCGGCAAGAATCCGGCGAAGCTCGGCGGCTTCGCCTCGCACGGCTGCGTCGGGCTGACCAGCCCGCAGGTGCAGGACTTCGCCGTCGTGCTCGCCGGATTGGGCGGCGCGCAGCTCACGCCCGAGGACGTGGCCGGTTACGCGAAGGAGAAGGAGGAGACGAAGCAGGTCAAGCTCTCTTCGGCCGTGCCGGTCGAGCTGCGCTACGAGACGATCGTCGTCGAGGACGGGCGGCTCCACATCTACCGCGACGTGTACGACAAGGGCACGAACACCGAGGAGAACCTGCGGCGCGTGCTCGGAGTCTACGGCGTGAAGCCCGAAGACCTCACCGAGCAGGAGCGCGCGCAGGTCGAGCAGGCGCTCCAACAGATGGCGCGCGACGCGCACGGCAACCCGGCCGGCGACGCCTCGCCCAGCCCGACGCCCAAGTCGCCCAAGGCCAAGGACGAGAAGAAGAGCGACCACATCACCTACACCATCAAGGGTCAGAAGGAGGTCGTCATTGACATCGCGGCCCTGCGCGGCAAAGGCTACCCCGCGCCCGCCAACCTAGACACCGGCGGCGCCCCGCAGCCAAAGCAGCCGAAGCAGCAGGCGAAGAAGAAGGCATGAGGGAAGTAGACAGTAGTCAGTAGACAGTAGCCAGTAGAAATACAAAGCGGCGCGCCCGGCCCTGAAGCTGAGACGCGCCGCCTTTTTTCTACTGACTACTGACTGCTCACAAATAACTCAGCCACGCGTCCCGTCTCCTGCGCTTGACGTCAGCGAACCAGCGGCAGAGTGGGTAGAGCGCGGCGACGACCGCGAGCCAGACGAGGTAGACGACGAGCAGGTCGTAGCCGTAGCCGGGCGGCTCAAGCTGCGGCTGGCCCGGCGGCGGCCAGTTGAGGAAGAGCCATTCGGCGCGGCCGTACTTCGCGTAGGCGAAGGCGATTGCTACAAGGTGCATGAGCGGCACGTGCAGGAGGTAGTAGAACATCGGCACGCGGCCGAAGACGACGAACGGGCGCAGGAGGACGGGAGGTAGTTTGCCTTCGCCCCGGTCGAAGAGCGCGACGGCGATGACGGAAGGCCCGAGCGTCATCAAAAGGAAGAGGAGCGACGGCGGGTACTTCGTCGTGTTCAGGAATGAGAGGAACGTGTACCACGCGCCGCGCTCCTGAAACTCCCACGGCCGCGGGTCGCCGTAGACGTTCAGCGCGCGCAAGCCGACGAACAGCACGACGGCCGCGCCGCCGATAGTGAAGAGAATCCGCCGCCGCCTCTCGCGCTCAAGCGTCAGCAGTTCGCCGAAGGCGTAGCCCGCGGCCATCACGCCGACCCACGGCACGAGCGGGTAGGCGACGAGGAAGAGGTAGCCCGGCCGCGGCATCAGAACGTTCTGCTCGTGCAGCACGACCCAGAGCCACTTCAGCGAGCCGAAAGATTCCGAGCGCACGCCGTCGAGCAGGTTGTGCAGGAAGATCAACGCGAGCCCGACGGCCGCAATCGCGCGCGTCGGCAGGAAGATGAGTCCCGCCAGCACAATCATTGACCACCCGATGGCCCAGATGACCTGCACGAAGACGAAGTGGTAGTCGAAGTTGAAGAACCAGCCGAAGCGCACGAGCGTCAGCTCTAAGAGAATCAGCCACAGCCCGCGCGTCAGCAGGAAGCGCGCAAGCTCCGGCTTCGTCCTGCCGCGGCGCGTCGAGAGGAAGGCGCCCGTGCCGGCGAGGAAGACGAAGGTCGGCGCGCAGAAGTGCGTGACCCAGCGCGTGAAGAAGAGCAGCGTCCACGTCTTCGAAGGGTCGGTCGGGTCGAACGCCTTGGCGTAGGAGTGGAAGAAGTCGCGCACGTGGTCGAGCGCCATGACGACCATGACGATGCCGCGCACCGCGTCCACCGAGTCGAGCCGCACGCGCGCCGACAGTGCCTCGCCGAGCAGGTTCTCGCCGCCTTCGGTCAGGCGCACGGGTGCCGCCGCCCTCGCCTCCTCCACGGTCGCGCCGGGCGCGGCCGCCGTCGTCACCTGTGACATAAAGCTTCCCCTCGGGCCTCGGGGCGGTCGGGAGCCCGCGCCGGTCTTCAAACTGAAGTCGAGGACTTCTACGTGAAACCGTCCGGCGAGTCAATGAAATTTGATGAAAACTTCGGAAAAGTTAGCAAGGCACGCGCGCGAGCGGGGCGCGCGCGTGCCGAGGCGGACGCGGCCGCGTCAGGCGCGCGGCCGGAGCGTGATGACGAGCGGCTGTTGCAGTTGGCCGTCCACCGCCAGCTCCTTCTGGTAGACCCTCTCGCTCTCCTGATAAATCTCAAGCAGGTAGGGGCCTGCGTCGAGCCCTTCGAACTTGAAGTTGCCGGCCGCGTCGGTGTAGGTGACGACGGTGGGGCGCTTCATCTCCTTCGGGGCGTAGAGGCGCGCGGTGAAGCGCGGGAGCGCGGACGGCCTCCGGCCCGGCCCCGACGCCTCAAGCACGACGCGCCCGCTCAGCGAGTGCTTCGCCTGCCGGGCCGCCGCCGCGCCCGCGAGGGCGAGGCAGCCGGCCAACACGATGACGTAGGTCGTTCTGCGATGTGTCATGACTCTCACCTCCCGTATTTGGCGGCCACGTCGGCCGACTCGGTCTGTTCGGACTTGAATTGCTGCTCGGGGCAACGAGCCGTCGCCGGCTCCGTGCCCTGAAGATTCAGGCCGTTGAGTTCGTGCGAATGCTCGCCGCCCCCGAGCATTAACGTCTCGTTGTCCAACTCGTGGCCGCAGGCGTCGAGGTAGCGGACGACGTAGCGGCGGTTCGGCACGTAAGGCACGGAGAGGGCGAAGGCTTTGCTGGAATTAGCCTCCTGCGTGTCCACGACGGCGTTAACCTCGACCCTCGCGGCGGTCGAGACCTTGC
The DNA here is from genome assembly GCA_035248785.1 of Pyrinomonadaceae bacterium. Lineage (GTDB taxonomy): Bacteria > Acidobacteriota > Blastocatellia > Pyrinomonadales > Pyrinomonadaceae > QHXN01. Next base: position 3,715 of record DATFHD010000087.1, read on the forward strand.
CGAGCAGCTTGACCAGTTCCTGCGGCTCGTGGGCCTTCTTGTTGGGGCACAAGTCCGGGCTCTTGTAGACGGGGAAGATGACCATCGCGACGCCGAGCACGAACATCACGACGGCGGGCACGGGCGTCTTGATGGTGTTGCCGCCGACGCTCATCTCGGTCACGCCCTGTCCGGGCTTGAGGTCAATGACGCCCTTCCAGAGGAGGAAGAGACTGCCCAAGACCAGCAGCACGCCGGCCAGAGAGCAGAGGAGGAAAAGGGGCGAATTGAAGTTCATGACGGGAACCTCCTGCCCGACGCCCGCACGGGGTGTTTGACGCGCTCGGCGGCAGGCCGTTGATGGTAGGGAGGCGAGGTTTTTGCGGGCGCCCGTTCGGGGGCCGTCCGCGCCGTGGGACGCGCGCCGGGACTGAGAAAGTCCCGGGAAGGGTTGTGAAGGTTAAAGAACTACCGCCTCGTACGCGCGCAGGATAATCCCGCCGCGGCCACAAGTCAACAAATAAGTAAGTTCCGACCCGACTTGTCCGCTGGCGCACTCACACGTCGAACTCGCCTCGGCGGAGCGCGGCGGCGACGCGCTCGATGTCTTCGGAGAGCGGGCGGTCGCGCGTGAGGCGCGCGGCGTGTGCGCGGACGGCTTCGTGTGCGCGGCGTACGCCGCGGCCGGGCTTGAGCGGCGCGCGGTATTCGAGCCCTTCGGCAGCCGCCAGCAGCTCGATGGCGACGACGCGCTCGACCGCTTCCACGATGCGTCGGAGCTTGACGGCCGCCGTCATCCCCATCGAGACGTGATCCTCCTTGCCGCCGTCGGTCGGCAGGTTGTCCGTCGAGGCCGGGTGCGCGAGCACCTTGCACTCGTTCAGCAGCGCGACCGCCACGATCTGCGGCACCATGTAGCCCGACTCGACGCCCGCGCGCGCCGTGAGAAAGGCGGGCAGCCCCTCGTTCTTGTCGGGGTTGACGAGGCGGTCAACTCTTCGCTCGACGATGTTGCCGAGGTGGACGAGCGCGATTGAACAGTAGTCGAAGGCGATGGCGAGCGGGGCGCCGTGGAAGTTGCCGCCCGAGACGACCTCGCCCGTCTCGGCGAAGACGAGCGGGTTGTCGGTCGCGCCGCCGGTCTCTATCTCTACGGCCGAGCGCGCGTGCGCGAACGCGTCGCGCGCCGCGCCGTGAACCTGCGGCATGCAGCGAAGACTGTAGGCGTCCTGCACGCGCGGGTCGTTCACCTCATGCGAGGCGCGTATCTCGCTCTCCTTCATCAGCTCGCGCAGGTGCGCGGCCGACTCGACCTGCCCACGGTGCGGGCGCGCGAGGTGTATGCGCTCGTCGAAGGCTGCGGGCGTGCCCTTCAGAGCTTCAAGAGACATCGCGCCCGACACGTCGGCCGTCCGCGCGAGGCGCTCGGCGCGTTCGAGCGCGAGCGCGCCCACGGCCGTCAAAGCCTGCGTGCCGTTGAGGAGCGCCAGCCCCTCTTTGGCTTCGAGCGTTAAAGGTTCCAGCCCCGCACGACGCAGAGCCTCGCCGCCCGGCAGGCGCTCTCCTTTATATAAGGCTTCGCCCTCGCCGACGCCGCACAGCGCGAGGTGCGCGAGCGGTGCGAGGTCTCCGCTGGCGCCGACCGAGCCCGACTCGGGCACTACGGGGTGAACTCCGCGCGCGAGCATCGCCAGAAGCGTCTCGGCCACCACGGGGCGCGCGCCGCTGAAACCTTTCGCGAGCACGTTCGCGCGCAGAAGCATCATCGCGCGCGTCTCTTCTTCCGAGAGCGGCGAGCCGAGGCCGCACGCGTGGCTGCGCACGAGGTTGATCTGAAGCTCGCGCAGGCCGTCGGCCGGCACCGTCACGTCCGACAGCTTCCCGAAGCCGGTGTTCACGCCGTAGACGACGCGCGACTCAGCCACGATGCGCTCGACCGCCGCGCGCGCCGCCTCCATCCGCGCCCGCGCCCCCGCGGCCAGAGACACTTCCTCCTCGCCGCGCGCCGCGCGCGCGACCTCTTCGAGCGTGAGTGATTGTCCGTCGAGTTCGAGCATAGGAATAGAGGTTAGAGGTTAGAGGTTAGAGGTTGGAGGTTAGTAGTTGCGACCCGCAAACGTGTCGCCCTTCTGAATAAGGGCTTGAACTAACCTCTAACCTCCAACCTCTAACCTCTCATTTTATCACCGTGTCCCTGTTCGGGAACTGCGTGCGGTGGATGTCGTCGGAGGTCTGCGTGCGTTGAAGGTCTGAGCGGCGCCACTCGCCGGTGGCGGAGCCTGCGGAGGTGCGGCGCGCACGCTCGCGCGCCCGCTTGGCGCGGCGGACGGTGGCGGTGCGGCGCTTGTCTGCGGCGGCGCGCGTCCACTGGCCCACGCGTTGGAAGGGGTGGAAGTCGAAGTCGCGCTCGGTCAGGACTTCGCCCGTCGCCTCCTGCAAGCGCATCGTCGCGATGGCGAAGGAGATGAGGCCGACGTTGAAGAAGATGCCGACGAGGAAGACGACGCCGCCGGGCACGACGCCGATGGTCGCGCGATCTATGAAGGCGTTGAAGTCGTAGGCCGGGACGGGGTGGATGTAGACTTTCAAATTCCAGCAGGCCGCGAGCAGAATAAAAATCCACATGTAGTTCCGGCGCAGGCGCCGCCCCAGAGCCTCCCACTCGCTGATGGTGAAGTGCGGCGTCTTCAGGTCGTCAACGAGCAGCGCCATCCAAGAGTCGTCGGGCGTCTGCTCGGGCAGAAGTATCTGCGTGAAGTAGCCGGTCTCGACTATCCGCACGCGGCTCGACCAGATTTCGTAGTAGCGGTAGCGCCGCGCCTCCATGAAGAGGAAGAAGCCGACGAGGACAGTGTTGATGAGGATGACGAAGTGCGGGTTGGTCGGGCTTGAGAAGGCGAACGAGAGCGTCGCGCCCGTCGTCAGCACGGCCCAGTTCGTCGTCGTGTCCAGACGGTTGCGCCAAGTGTTGGCGCGCGTCACCTCGCCGCGGTAGAAGTGCACCATCGCCGTATTGAACTCGGCCTGCGTGGCGCGGCGCTGCGGCGGCGGCGCGGCGGCGCGCTGCTGCTGTAGCTGCGCGGCGTGCGCGGCCTGCTCGGGCGTGATGGTCTGGTGGATGGGAGCGGTCTCGGGCGAGTCGGCGGCGGCCGGGCGCGTGGTCTGAATGGTCTTGGCGGTGGCGGCCGACTGCTCTACGGCTCTGGGGCGCAGGTCTGTCTTCATCTTCCTCTCAGCTTGCGGCGGCCCGCCGGGGCGTCGGGAGGAGGGGGCGCGGCCCGGCTGAAACGGATAATAACACGCGCCGCCTTCGGTTGGACAAGAAACGTCCGGCGCGCGCGCGGCCGCCCAAAACGGGCCTGCTTGACAGGCGCGCGGGCGCTCCCTATAGTCGTTTTTTGTTCGCCGCTTCTTGAAAACCGGCGCGAGTGACAATGCAGGCGCGAGAAGTTCTCAGGCCGACGCCGGACATGGACGAGCGCTGGATGCGCGAGGCTCTGGGCGCGGCGCGCGAGGCGGCCGGGCGCGGCGAGGTGCCGGTCGGCGCCTGCGTCGTCGGCTCGGACGGCGCGCTGCTCGCCATCGCCGGCAACCGCACGCGCACCGACTGCGACCCGACGGCGCACGCCGAAGTGCTGGCGCTGCGCGAGGCGGCGCGTCGCGTCGGGAATTACAGGCTGACGGGCGCGGTCGTTTACTCGACCATCGAGCCGTGCGCGATGTGCGCCGGCGCGCTCGTGCAGGCGCGCGTCCGCCGGCTCGTCTACGGCGCGCGCGACGAGAAGGCGGGCGCCGTCGAGTCGGTCTTCCGCGTCTGCGACGCAAACTCTTTGAACCACCGGATGGAACTCACGCCCGGCGTCCTCGCCGACGACTGCCGTGCGCTCATACAGGAGTTCTTCCGGGCCAGAAGAAAGGCAGAGGTTAGAGGTTAGGGGTTAGAGGTTAGTAGAAGCGTCGGTCTTCACTAACCTCTGACCTCTAATCTCTCCCCTGCGGAGAGGTCGCATAGTGGTTTAGTGCACCGGTCTCGAAAACCGGAGTGGTCGAAAGGCCACCGTGGGTTCGAATCCCACCCTCTCCGCCATTTATTCGTTTCATTCGAAGCGGGCAGTGTCGTGTCGGCGGGAGTATCTCCCCGCACTTCCGCGTCTGAAAGGGTAGGGCGATTCTCTTCAGAGTTTGCTCTGGCCGGGTTCTGCCCGTATGCCGGCAGGAGCGCGGCAAAGAGGATGATCAGGGAGGCGGCGGGGAGGCTGAGACAGGGCCTCATCCGCATTCTTCACTCGATGTTCGACAAGGCGGGTTCCTCCTTCTTAAAATAAATGGAATCATAAAAGCATCTGTTTCCTCCCACGAAGGCGTCACCGGGGTATTGAAATGACCTTCGCATTGTCTTTCTATTTGGTGTAATCTAGGCCCGCCCTTCAGACTCGCGTACGCAGTCTGCACACCCCACCCACGTGACAACTCGCGCGCTGACCGGCCCACGGAGGGCGCTCACCGTAACGAGCGACGCGGTCAGCATCGCACAGCTAGAAGGAGGTGCCTCATGTCGCAGAGTGAAATTATTCGCGCGTGGAAAGACGCCAAGTTTCGGCGCCGGCTGAGCGAGGCCGAGCAGGCGATGCTTCCGCCTAACCCGGCTGGTGTGCTCGAAGTGACTGACGAGAAGATCAAAGAGGCTTCGGGCATGGGCGAGATCATTGCCCTGACGACGGCCATGACCTGTACGGAGTTAACGTTCCGCGGCTGGCGGCAATGCTGCCCGTAAGGAGTTCGCCCTTTAGTCAGCACCGCATGCGGAGTTGAAGCACGGGTGCCTTAACCGCGCGGGCGGGCCGTCTCGCGAGACGGCCCGCCCGCCGGCATCTGTAAGACGTGTGACGTTGCGGCGGGCGTCCACCCGCGGTATATCGCGGTTTACTCCTGCGGGGAATCAAGGGCATTGCCACACCCGGCCGATCTCCTGAAAAGCCCGGATTGGTATAACGCGCTAACTCTGAACGAACGCGCGGCGTTGCTCCGGAGCGGCGCTCTGGCGTCAGGGCGCGGGGCGAAGTCGGAGGCTGAGTCCGCCGAAGAGTTTTTACGCCAGTGGCGCTCGCAAGCCCCTTTTCAGTCGGACTCTCTCTTCGCGCGACGCTTGGCGCAGGACGGTCTGACCGAGCGGGACTTCATTCACATCTTGGCCGTGCCGGCCGAGCGTCTGCGCGACGTCGTCACCGACCCGCCGCGTTGGCTTTGCGAGCTGTCGCAGGCGTTCTCCGCTACCGACGCCCGCGCGACGCCGGCCCCCGACCTCCCGCCCGAACTCGCGGAAGCACAATCCGCGGCCTTCTTAAACGCCGTCACGCCGCTCTCGGCACACTTCCGCGCCCGACTGAGCGAAGGCATACAGGCCCTCGTGCGGCGACAGCCCCGTGCGCCTTTCGACGCCGCCAGCGCCTTAGAGTTGCTGTACGCGAACGTCCCCGCGCACCTGCTCGGCATGATCAGCCGGACGATGGTGCTGGAACTGAACGTGGCCCGGCTGCAAGGTCTGCTCGAAGGCGGGACGCCTGCGGAGCGCTTCGCCAGCTTCACCGCGCGACTGCGAGAGCGAGGGGCGGCGCTCGCGCTTCTGGCCGAATATCCGGTGCTGGCTCGCCAGCTCGTGCTCACGCTTGAGCAGTGGGCCGAGTCGTCTCTGGAATTCCTCGCGAGGCTCGGCGAAGACTGGCGCGAGTTGTGCCGACTGTTCCGGATTGACGGTGCCGCGCGGCTCTCTGAGGTGGAGAGCGGACTCGGCGACACGCACCGCGGCGGGCGTTCCGTCGTCCGCATCAAGTTCGACACGGGCCACCAACTCGTCTACAAGCCGCGCTCGCTGGCCGTTGACGTGCACTTCCAGAATCTTCTGGCGTGGCTCAACGAGCGCGGCGCGCGGCCCGAGTTCCGCACGATTCAGATCCTTGACCGCTCCGCACACGGCTGGGTCGAGTTCGTGCGCGCGCGTGACTGCGCCTCGGTCGCGGAGGTGCGCCGCTTCTACGAGCGGCAGGGCGGCTATCTGGCGCTGCTCTACGCGCTGGAGGCCACCGACTTCCATCACGAAAATTTAATCGCGGCGGGCGAGCACCCCGTCCTCGTTGATCTGGAGACGCTCTTCCACCCGCGCATCGAGGACGGCCGGGGCGCGCGGCCGGAGTTGGAGTTGGCCCGGCACACTGCGGCGCGGTCTGTGCTGCGCACCGGCCTGCTTCCGTTCCGCGTCGGCGCGGCCGACGCACGGGCGGGCGTAGACCTCAGCGGCCTCGGCGCGGTCGCCGGGCAACTCACGCCGGACAAGATTCTGCAATGGGAGCAAGGCGGCACGGACGAGATGCGCGCAAGGTTCGAGCAGGTCACGATGCCGGGCGCGCGCAACCGCCCGAGGCTGGCCGGCGGCGAAATCCGGACGCTCGACTATGTTGAAGAGATCGTTAACGGATTCAGCCGCACCTACGAGTTACTGCGCGCGCGGCGCTCCGAGCTGCTGGCGGACGAAGGCCCCCTCGCGGCGTTCGCCGGGGACGAGGTGCGCGCCGTCGTCCGGCACACGCGCGGCTACGGGCTGTTCCTGTACGAGAGTTTTCATCCCGACTTGCTGCGCGACGAGCTTGAGCGTGAGCGCTTCTTCGACCGGCTGTGGCTTGGGGTCGAAGAGCACCCGCGTCTCACGCGCGTTCTTAGTGCCGAGCGCGCAGACCTGCTCGAAGGCTGCGTGCCGAAGTTCACCGCCCGCACGGACTCGCGCGACATCTGGAGCAGCGCGGGCGCGCGCGTCAGCGACTTCTTCGACGAGCCGGGGCTGGCCCTCGTCAGGCGTCGCTTGGGGCGACTGAGCGACGAAGACCTCGCGCGGCAGGTCTGGTTCATCCGCGCGTCGCTGGCGACGCTGGCCTCGGGCGAGGAGGACTGGTCGTGGCCCGGCTACCGTTTGGAAGAGTCCGGGCAGCCGTCGGGCCGGGAAATACTTCGTGAACAATTGTTGGCGGAGGCGCGGCGGGTCGGAGACAGGCTGGAAGAATTGGCGCTCCGCGACGAAAGGGACGCGACGTGGCTCGGCCTCGCATACAGCCAACAACATTGGGCGCTCGTGCCGCTGGGCGAAGACCTTTACGGCGGCACTCCCGGCATCATCCTGTTCTTGGCCTACCTCGGCGCGCTGACCGGCGAGGGCCGCTATACCGACTTGGCGCGCGTCGCCTTGGCGACCCTGCGGCGCGGGCTGTCGCACGCGGGGACGAAGATTAGGATGGTCGGCGCCTTCCAAGGCTGGGGCGGCATCGTCTACCTGCTCACGCACCTCAGCCGGCTCTGGGGCGACCCCGGCCTGATTGCAGAGGCCGAAGAGATCGTTAAGGCGCTGCCGCCTTTGGTCGAGCAGGACGAACACAACGACATCATCAGCGGCGCCGCGGGCTGTCTCGCGAGCCTGCTCTGCCTGCACGCGTGCGCTCCCTCGCGGGGAACATTGGTGGCCGCGTTGCAGTGCGGCACGCGCCTGCTCGAACGCGCGCAGCCGATGGAGCAGGGCCTCGCATGGTTCATACGCGTAGACGTGGCAAGGCCGCCGACGGGCTTCTCGCACGGCGCGTCGGGCGTCGCGTGGGCGCTGCTTGAGTTGTCGGCCCTGACCGGCGAGGAACGCTTCCGGCGTGCAGCCCTTGAGGCCGTGGCCTACGAGCGCAGCCAGTTCTCCGCCGAGACGGGTAACTGGCTCGATCCCGGCGACCCTGATTCGGCCGCGCGGCCGGGCGGGGAGAATGCGCAAAGGTTGACACTCGCGTGGTGCTACGGAGCGCCGGGCATCGGGCTGGCGCGGGCGCGTATGCTGCGGCACGCCGACGACGAGGTGCTGCGCGAAGACTTGGAGGCCGCCCTCAAGGTCACGTTGGGCGGCGGCTTCGGGAGGAATCATTCCCTTTGCCACGGCGACCTCGGCAATCTGGAGTTGCTCTTGCAGGCCGGCGACGCGCTGTCCGATGCGGCGCTACGTCTCAGGGCGGAGAGCATCGCCGCCGGCGTCTTGAAGAGCATCGAGCGGGACGGATGGCTGTGCGGCACGCCCCTCACGGTACAGTCACCCGGGCTGATGAATGGGCTGGCCGGCATCGGGTACGGCCTGCTGCGCTTAGCCGCGCCGGAACGCGTCCCGGCCGTGCTGATGCTGGAGTCGTAAGCGCACACTTCCGTACTCTGTAGCGGCCGGCAGTCGAGCGTAATTGAGGGGTCAGGGCGACCGCTCGAAAACTCTGTCCGCGACGCCGTTGACATTTAATAAGTTTCGTCGTAGAGATAGCTCTCGTCACAGCATCTCCCGAGCCCCGCGCACCTCACCTCAACTCAGCTTCTTTTCAGGAGATAAAAGCATGCGAGACGATCAAGATTCGGGCGTCCGTCAAGGCACTTCAAAGCAAGACGGCAGCCTCCCCTTTTTCGCGCGATTCCTCGAAGGCCAAGACAACACTGGGCAGACCTCCGCGACGCTGAAGTTCCCCTCTGACTTGGACGAGCTGGATCAGACCATGAAGTACCCGTCTGACTCGGACGAGGGTGAACCGTGGCATAGCTAACGGCCGGCTCCTCGCGGTGAACCGGGCGTCCGTCAAGAATCCGCCCGCGTAAGCCAGCCCGCGAGACGTTCGGAAGGCCGGCCCGCGTCAAACCCCTTGCCGGCGAAAGCTCTCCCCACCGGGGCGCGACCCGCGACGGAAACGGGCCGCCGCGGGCTGGCACTTCTGGCCGTCTCGTCTCTATCTCATGACTTCAAAAGCACAGCCCGACGCCGTCCTGCTGCTCACACACAGCGGCGATTTCTACACAATTGACCTTGTCTCGCAGGCCCTCACGCGCAGGGGCGCGCGAGCCTTCCGCCTGAACACAGACCTCTTCCCAACCTCCGTCAAGCTCTCGTCGCGCGCGGGCGACGGCCGCACCGCGCAACTCGTCACGGACGCGGGCGCGCGGGTCTCTGCCGACGAGATACGTGCCGTCTGGGCTCGAAAGCTTTGGATGCCGTGCTTGGACGAAGACCTCGACGAGCGCTTCCGCGAGATGTGCGTGAGGGAGTCGGTCGCCGCGCTCGAAGGCTTCCTCGACGCGCTGCACGGCTCACGCTGGGTCAACGACCTACAGCGCGAGCGCGCGGCCGAGAACAAGCAGCGCCAACTCCGCATCGCCGCCGGGGCCGGCCTTCACGTCCCGCGCACGCTCGTCACCAACGACCCCGAAGCGGCCCGGCAGTTCTTCGCCGAGACCGAAGGTCAGATGGTGGCGAAGCTCCTCCGCCCGCTCACGGTCAGCATGAACGCCGCACCCCTCTTCGTCTACACAACCCGAATCCGCGAAGAAGACCTCGACGACGCCGAAGGGTTGCGCCACAGCCCGATGGTCTTTCAGGAGCTGATTCCGAAAGCGCGCGAGCTGCGGGTCGCTTGGGTGGCGGGCGAAGCCTTCGCGGGCGCGCTCGACGCGAGCGGCACGTCGCGCGGACAGACCGACTGGCGGAGGGCCGCGCCGGGCGAGTGTCGGTGGCAGAAGACGGAGCTTCCGGCCGAGGTCATACGCGGCCTGCACGCACTGATGTCGGAGTTGGGGCTCGTCTTCGGCGCGGTCGATCTGATCTACACCCCGGCGGGCGAGCACGTTTTTCTTGAGGTGAATCCCGGCGGCGAGTGGGGCATGCTCGAACGCGACCTCGGCCTGCCCATCTCCGAGACAATCGCCCGCGCTCTGCTAAGTGACGAGTGAAGACAGCTTCTTACTCGTCACTCGAAGATTCTTATGACGACTGTTCTCATCATCACGCGCAGCGACGACAACGAGAGCGTCTCGATGGTGGCCCGCGCCGTCGAGCGCAAGGGAGGGCGGGCGCTCCGCTTCGACACCGACTGTTACCCGACCGAGGTGCGACTCTCGGCCCTCTACGGCAGGGGCGACGAGGAACGCCTGACGCTCACGAACGACGAGGGCGAGTTCGACCTGCGTGAAGTCACGGCCGTCTGGCACCGACGCCTCAACTTCGGGGCGCGGATTCCGACAACTCTCGACGGGCAGTTGCGCCGGGCCTCGCTCGGCGAGACGCGCGCCGCCGCGCAGGGGCTCCTCGCCAGCCTCAAAGCGTTTCGCATGGACGACGTACGGCACATCCGCCACGCCGAAAACAAGCAGCTACAGTTGCAGGTCGCGCGCGAAGTCGGGTTGGAAGTCCCGCGCACTTTGACGACGAACGACCCCGCGGCCGTCCGCGCCTTCGCCGAAAGTTGCGAGGGCCGTGTGGTGACGAAGATGCTCTCGTCCTTCGCCGTCTACGAGGGCGGGCAGGAGTTGGTCGTCTTCACCAACCCGGTAAAGCCCGAAGACCTGACAGACCTCTCCGGCCTGAAGCTCTGCCCCATGACTTTTCAGGAGATGGTGCCGAAGGCGCTTGAACTTCGCGTCACGGTCGTAGGCTGTCGGGTCATGGCCGCCTCCATTGACTCGCAGTCTTCCGAGCGCGCCGCGCACGACTGGCGGCGCGACGGCCGCCGCATGATTGAGGACTGGCGGCCCTACGAACTGCCGCGCGAGGTTGAGGAGAAACTCCTGCGACTGATGGACTACTTCGTCCTCAACTACGGCGCGGTTGACATCATCGTCACGCCCGACGGGCGGCACGTCTTTCTGGAAGTCAACCCCGTCGGCGAGTTCTTCTGGCTCGAACGCTACGCCGGCCTGCCCGTCTCCGAGACAATCGCCGACGTTCTCCTCGGTCGCTCCCGCCGTCGCCTTTGAAAACTCAAGCGGCCGGGAGTATATTGCGCGCACCTGCCTCAGAGAATAGTTCGCCCGTCGGCCCCGTTCGGCATGCCCCCGATGCCGGAGCACCACCTCTCTACAAGAAGACAAGCCAAAGAAAGGAGCACGCCAATGTTTAAAGCTCACCGCATCGTCAAACGGACGGCGGCAGTATTGCTGACCGTGTCAGGGCTCATCATGATCGTCTGGGGCCACGGCATGCCCGCGCCCGCGTCGGCGCGGGGCGCGGCGGATTCGGTGAGGGCCGTGAAACTCCGGCTCACCTTCGAGGGCGGTCACTGGGCCAACGTGACCGCGGCTGTGGGCGGCACGATCAGCGTAGAGCGGGACGGGAAGAAGCTGGCAATCGTCCCGTCCATCCGCGAACAGGGCGGCAGCAAGGTGGAGCTGCGAGTGTTTCGGGTGGCTCAGCGCGAAGGCGGAGAGACGTTGGAGCCGGTAGACACTCTGCTGGTTGATAAAGGCTCGACGAAACTCGACGGGGGCGGCCTGTCGTTCGGCGTGCAGGTTCTGGACGCCGAGAAGAGACTGCCCGGCGAGTCGCTGGCCGCGCCCGCCGCGACCTGCTGCGCAAGGGCTTGCAATGGGACGCTGGTCTGCGGCGTGTGCGTCTGCACGGACTGCGGAGTCTGTTTCACGCACGGCTGGTGTGACTGTAACCCTCCCGCGCCGCCCGAGGAATGATCTTGCGTTTGCCCGACCGGAAGACCAGTCCGGTGAAACCTCACGTACCTTAACCTTTGTGAGGAGAGGAGGAACGGATGTCGAAAGCGGATGTGATTCGCGCTTGGAAAGACCCCGAATACCGCAGCAGCCTCGGCCCGGCCGAACTTGCCGGGATGCCCGAGAACCCTGCGGGCGCGATTGAGTTGGCCGACGAAGACCTTGACGGGTCGGAGGTCGGCTTCGCCACAACCTACTGGACGTGTACCTGCACGACGGCGACCCGACAAATCACCTGCACGTTCTGAGCGGCAGGCGAGTGTATACGGTGAGAGTTGACCACAGAGACACGGAGGCACGGCTAAGAGCTTTAAGCCGTGCCTCCGTGTCTCTGTGGTTGACGAGTCTGACGCTACACCAGAATGCAGACGACTAGCGACGTTGGACGCCTCGATTTTCATTCGCCTGAATGGTGTCGTGCGGCCACCTTACCCGAACGCCTCTCGGCGCTACGCGCACGCGGCGGGCAGTCATCCGGCGGATTCGACGAAGCCTTGGGCGAACGCCGCCTGAGCGCGTGGCGTGCGCAGACGCCGTTCGGCGACGACGAGCAATGGCGGCGGAGGCTTGCGCTCGACGCGACGACGGAGGACGAACTTCGGCGGCTCCTCGGCACCCCCGCGTCTGACGTGTGCCCCCGCCACGCGCAGGAAGCCGGGTGGCTCAAAGAGCTGGCGCGGGCCTTCACGGAGTCTCCCGCGTCGGAAGACGTAAGGGGCCGCCTCCCGGAAACTATGCGCGACAGGCCCGTCGCGGGCTTTCTGAATTTAATCGGGCCGCTGCTCCGTCGGGGCTACGCGCGCGTGCGCGAGGGCGCGCACGAGATCGCGTCGCGCCACGCGGCGCGGCCCTTCGACCCCGACACCGTACATGAAGTGCTTGCGGTCGGGCTGCCTCCGAAACTCCTCTCGATGGTGGGGCGCACCCTTACACTGGAACTGAACGTCGCACGCCTTCAGGGAGAACTCGAAGGCGAGACGCCGGAGCAGCGGTTCGAGAGCTTCGTCGGTCGTCTGCGTGACGCGGAACGCGCCGCGTCCATCCTGCGGGAGTACGCGGTGCTCGCGCGCCGTGTGACCTGCGCCGTCGAGAGTTGGGTCTGTGCGAGCCTCGAATTTCTCGAACGGCTCTGCGCCGACTGGAACGGGCTGCGCGCGGCCTTCCGTCCCGACGCGGATCCCGGGCCCCTCGTCGGCGTCAAGGGCGACGCGGGGGACGCGCACCGCGGCGGGCGCTCGGTCATGATCGCGGAGTTCTCGTCCGGCTTCCGCGTGGTCTACAAGCCGCGCCCGCTCTCCGTAGACGTACACTTTCAGGAGTTGCTGGGATGGCTCGACCGACGCGGCGCGCACCCGCCCTTCCGCCGCCTGAAGGTCTTAGAGCGGGGCGCGCACGGGTGGGTCGAGTTCGTCGCGCCGCGCCCCTGTCAGACCGCGGAAGAGGTGCGTCGCTTCTACGTGCGGCAGGGCGCTTACCTCGCGCTCCTCTACGCGCTGGAGGCGACCGACTTCCATTTCGAGAACCTGATTGCCGAAGGCGAGCACCCCGTCCTCATTGACCTCGAATCTCTCTTCCAGCCGCGCGTCAGGGGTGCGGACATCAAGCAGCCGGACTTGCTCCTCGCTTCGCAGACAGCACTCCACTCCGTCCTGCGCGTCGGCCTCCTGCCGCAGCGCATGCTCGCTAAGGAAGGGTACGAAGGGCTCGACGTGAGCGGGCTCGGCGCGGTCGCGGGTCAGCAGACGCCGGAGCGCGCCGTCAAGCTTGAGGGCGCGGGGACGGACGAGATGCGCGTCGCGCGGGACAGGTCGGAGTTGTCCGGCGGCTCACACCGCCCGAGCCTCCGTGGCGAAGAGGTCAACGCGTCCGACTACGCGGAGCAGATCGTCGAAGGCTTCGCGGCGACGTATCGCCTGCTCATGCGCGAGCGCGAAAGCCTCCTATCGGAGGGCGGCCCGCTCGCGCGCTTCGCCGCGGACGAAGTCCGCGTCATCGTGCGCGACACGCACACCTACGGTCTGCTGTTGAGCGAGAGCTATCACCCAGACCTCCTGCGCGACGCGCTCGACCTCGAACGCTTCTTCGACCGCCTCTGGGTCGGCATCGAGAAACACCCTTACCGCGAGAGCGTCATCGCAGCCGAGCGCGCCGACCTGCTGCGCGGCGACGTTCCGTTCTTCTCGACGCGGCCCGACTCGCGCGACCTGTGGGGCGACTCGGCCGAGCCCGTCGCGGACTTCTTCGACGAGACCGGGCTGTCGCTGGTGGGTCGGAGAGTGCGCCGTCTCGACGAGGAAGACCTCGCCCGGCAGGTCTGGTTCATCCGCGCCTCGCTGACCACCCTGTCCGTCGAGCTGACGGCGGCCGACTGGCCTGCTTACGACATGAGAGAGCCGCGCTCTGCGGCCGACGATGCCGCGCTGCTCGACGCCGCGCGCGCCGTGGGCGACCGGCTGGCCGCCATCGCCCTGCGCGACGAAACAGGCGCGACGTGGTTCGGCCTCGACTCGGTGCGCGAGCGGAATCTCACGCTGCGTGCGCTCGACCATAACCTTTACGAAGGGCTGCCCGGCGTCGCCCTCTTCCTCGCGCACCTCGGCGCGTTGGCGCGGCACGAGGAGTACACCGACCTCGCGCGCGCCACGCTGGCGACCATGCGGCGGCAGGTTGAGCGCGGGCGCCTCACCGTCAAGCGCGTCGGCGCGTTCGACGGCTGGGGCGGCGTCGTCTACGCGCTCACACATCTGGGCGTGCTCTGGCGCGAGCCGCGCCTGCTCGAAGAGGCGCACGAGGTCGCGGCGCTCCTCCCTCCGCTCATCGAGCAGGACGACAGCTTCGACATCATTGGCGGCGCCGCAGGGTGCGTCGGCGGCCTGCTCAGCCTCCACCTCTGCGCCCCTTCAGCGCAGGTGCTCGCCGCCGCGGCGCTGTGCGGTGAGAAACTTATTGCCGGCGCTCTGAAGATGGAGCGCGGGCTCGGCTGGATAACTCCCGCGCCCGCGAAGAGGCCGCCGAGCGGGTTCTCCCACGGCGCGGCGGGGATTGCGTGGGCGCTGCTCAAGCTCTCCGCGCTCACCGGCGACGAGCGCTTCCGCGCCGCGGCGCTCGCCGGCATCGAGTACGAGCGCAGCCTCTTCTCGCACGAGCACGGCAACTGGCTCGACCAGCGCGACACGGGGAATTTCTGGCGGCGGAAGGGACAGGCGGAGCCGCGGAGCATTACCGCTTGGTGCTACGGGGCGCCGGGCATCGGGCTGGCGCGTCTGAGCACGCTCGCGGAACTGGGCGACGAAGAGACGCGCGCCGAAATAGAGCGGGCGGTGCGTCACACGGCGGCACACGGCTTCGGACAGAACCACTCCCTTTGTCACGGCGACCTCGGCAACATCGAACTGCTCTCCGAGTACGCGCGCGCCTCGGGCGACCGGCGCTGCGCGTCCGAAGTCGTTCGGCTCGCGGGCGTGATTCTTGAGAGCATCGGGAGCGAAGGGTGGCTGTGCGGTTTGCCGTCCGGCGTCGAGTCGCCCGGACTGATGACAGGGCTGGCCGGCATCGGCTACGGCCTGCTGAGGCTCGCCGCGCCCGAGCGCGTGCCTTCCGTCCTCACGCTCGCGCCGCCTCTTCAATTCACGGAGCCATCTTCAAAGTAATGTTTGCAACACGACCCTTCGAAGCCTTCACGCGTACGCGCGGAGCGCCTCCTGCAAAGCGCCGGGGACGGGCACGGCTTCCAGCCTCTCCCCCTTTCTCAACATGCACGCGATCTGCTGTTCGCCGCGCGCGACCAGCTCCTCGTCGCCGTTGGCGACCCGCCAGTACTCGAAAGACATGGTGACGCGGTTCTGCGCGAGCGCGGCGAGGCGCATCCGGATCAAGACCTCGTCAAACGCGTTCAGCTCCGCGAAGTATTCGCAGGAGCAGCGCGTCGTAATCAGGCAAAGACCTTCCCCGAGCTGCCTGAGAATTTCGGGCGCGTGGTCGCGCAGAAACATCTCGCGGCAGCGCCCCTGCCAGCGGACGTGGCTCGCGTAGTAGACGTTCCCGACGAGGTTCGTCTCCTCAAACCCGACCACATGCCTGTATTCATAAGCCCGCATCTTCGCACCTCAGGGCGACGCCGGAGGTCAGGGCGAGCGGCGCGCTCGCCACGTCGTCTTCGCCCCGCGGCGCTCGCTCGGTCAGCACCGTGAAGATGAAGCATCCCTCGCTGCCGAGTAGTTCCGCGGAGTAAGTCAGCGCGGAGTAAGTCGGAGACTCGAACGTCACCCACGCGTCGCCGTCCGCGGGGCCGAGCGTGAGCGGCGCGTCGGCGGACGCGCCGGCCTTCTTCAGACACTCCTTCGCGGCCCAGACGCGCGTGGCTGCGGAGTCGAGCGCTTCGCCCGAGAGGCGCTCGACCGCTTCGGCGAGCGCGAACGGCTCCGCGCCGAGCAGGTCGCGCCAGACCAATGCGTCGCGCGCCGCCACAGTCTCGACATCGCACGCGAGCCGGCGCGCGCCGGCGACCGCAAACGTCAGCTCGCGCGAGTGCGACGCGGAGACGTGTCGCTTTGAATGAAACTCGTACTTCGAGGAAAGCTCCGGCTTACCGTCGGGCCGCCGCGCGAGCTTCGTTTCGGGGCCGAGCATGCGCCGGACGGCGCGGTCTGTTCGCACGCGGCGCTCGCACGCGGACGTGTCGTGCTCGACGATTACCGACACCGAGTCGCGGCCGAGCGCTTCGTTTATGCGCCGTTCGAGGTAAGGCCCGAGGAGCGCCGCGGGCAGGCGCCCGCGAAAGGCCGCGCCCTCTATCACGCGAAGGCGCAGGCCGACCCAACGTTCCAGAAGCCGCCCGCCCGCCTCTCTCACGTCCACGTCATAAGTGAAAGTCCGGCCGTCATACTCCTGCTCGCGCGCGCTGATGACGCAGTCCGAGTTTGTCTGCACGCGTGCGACCTCCAATCTCTCGACGCCGACCGGCAGGATGGTCGCGTCGGGCACGCAAGCCTGTATCGCGTGAATCGTCGCGTCTCTTCGGCCGGGGTCGCCGAGCAGCAGCGCGCCCGGCGTGTAGCGCCCGAACCATTGCGCCGCGTCGTCCCGCTCAATCTCGGCGACGCACGCCGTCGAGGCCAGACGCCTGTAGCCGCGCAGGCGGCGGAAGCGTCCCCCGTGAAAGAGGATGCTTCCGTACAGGTCGCGCGCGGGTTCGAGCGCGACGGGCGGCACGTCCTGCGCCGCGTCTTCGTCGTCGAACGAACGTTCAGTTAACGACGGCTTACGGAAGCGGCAGACGGCGCGGAAGTGGTCTATCTGAAAGTTCGTCTGCTCCGAGCGCAGCGCGACCTCGACTTCGCCCGTCTCGCGCGCGAGCGCGGCGACGCGCACACGCACGGAGCCGCCGCGCGGGACTGCCACGGGGCGCTCGAACTTCACGTCTTCAAAACTCGGCGGGTCGCACTCGCCGACGAGCGCGCTGGCGGCCTGCGCCATCGCCTCAAGACCCAACACGGCGGGGAAGAGCTGCTCGCCGCGGAAGACGTGGTCGCGCAGGTACGGGTCGGTCTCCTCCGAAAGCCTCGCCTCGACGATCAATTCAACGCCGGGGTAGAAGACCTTGCACTCTTCGAGGAAGCGCAGGAGCGGGAGCGCCGGGCGCTCGACTGTGAGAGTCGGCGGCTCGCCGAAGCGGCCCGTGACGACGACGGCCGCCGGAGTCGAAGGCCGTTTGAGCAGTTGACGAAGAACCCGCACGCCTTCGTCCGTCGGGATGGGCGAGATGCCCTGTTGCGCGAGCGCGTCCACGCGCCCGAGGCGCTGCCCCATGCCGACGCCCGACCAGACAGACCATTCGAGCGCGAGGCAGCGGCAGTGCGGGTGCTCGCGTTGCCAATCTTCAGTTAAGTTCGTCAGCCACTCGTTGGCGACAGCGTAGTCCGCCTCGCCGCGCATCCCTGTGCGCGCGATGACGGAGCCGAAGGTCATGAAGAGCCGCAGCCTCGCCGGGTCAACCGCCGCGAGCACGTTGCGCGCGCCGCGCACCTTCGGCCCGAGCGTGCGCAGGAACGTCTCCTCGTCGAGTGCGCTCAACAGCCGCGGCGTGTTCACGCCCGCGCCGTGCAGCACCGCCGTCACACACCCCAACCCCGACTCGACTTGAGCGACCGTCTCGCGCACCGCCGTCTCGTCGGTCACGTCCGCCGAGAAGTATCGGAAGACGACTCCGGCCGACTCGATCCTTTCGAGGTTGGCGGAAAGCTCTTCATCGTCTTCGGGCCGTGAGCGCCCGAGCAGTGCGAGCCGCGCGCCGGTCTCGCGCGCGAGCGCGAGCGCGCACTCGGCCGCGATGCCCTTGCCGCCGCCGGTCACGAGCAGCACGTCTTCGGGGCCGAGGGGCGCTTCGCGCGTCTCAGGCGCGGGCGGCAGGAGGCGCAGCAACGGCACACGCCTGACGCCTTCTTCGTCATAATGAGCTTCGACGTAGCCGTCCGCGGCTTGAACCTCGGCCGTCACCCATCGGGCCGCGCGCGGGTGGTCGTGCGGCACGTTCAAGACGCAGACGCGCGCGCCCGGCGTCTCCATCTTGAGCGTCCGCGCGAAGGCCGCGGCGCCGCGCCCGTGCTGGACGAGTACGAAGTGGGTCGCGCCCTCGTCCGACGCGAACGCCCTCGCGCCCTCGAGCAGAAGCGTGACGTGGCGCTCGTCCGCTTCGGGCGGGAGGCAGACGATAGCGCCGCCGCCCGCGAGTTGAGCGAACGCGTCCCGCAGAGTTGAGGCGAGCGTGTGGCCTTCGGGCGCGAAGATGTTCCAGACGCCGCGCCCCTTCAACTCGGCCCCGCCGTTTAGAGGCCGCTCGACCAACTCGACCGTGAAGCTGCGAATCCACGAGTCCACGCCGGAAGGGTGTTGCTCGACGGGCGCATGCGCGCCGCTCGCGTCCAAATCTTCGAGGGCGGCGGCCACCTCCGCCACGGTCGCGTGCGCGTACTCGGTCGGCGCGACCGGCGGCGGGAGCCCGAGGCTGCGCGCGGCCTCGACGACCAACTGGCTCACCGTTATCGAGTTCAGGTGAAGGTCGCCGAGGAGCGTGTGCTCGTCGCGGACTGCGCTCGCAGGCAACTCCGCGCGCTCGGCCACGAGGCGGCGCACAAGCTCCAACGCCGTCTCGTCCGTCCCGACCGCGCGCGCTTCGACCGCGCCCTCTTCATGACTCGCGCTGCTCGAAGCGTCATCGGCAATCTCGGCCGCGAACGCGTCGCCGCTCTCAACGTCGGCCCGCGGCGTTCCGACTTCGGGCGCAAGCTCGCACGGGTTGACGAAGAAGCGCGGGCGCCAGTCGAGGCCGAAAGGCTTCGCGTAACGACCCGTGAAGAGCACACTCACGTCGGCGCACGCGCCCGCGGCGAAGAGCGCGCCCGCCGCTTTGAGCGTCCCGCGCAAAGACTCGCCCCCGGCGTCGAGCGAGACGCAGGGCACGTCCGAGAACTCCGCGACTAGGTTGCAGAGTATCTGTCCCGGCCCGACTTCCACGAAGAAGTCCACTTCGGACGCCGCGGCCGTCGCCGCCTCTGTGAAGCGGACGGGCGCGGTCAACTGCCGGCAGAGCAACTCGCGCAAGTCCTCTTCGCCCGCGAGCGCCGAGCCCGTGACGGTAGAGACGACTCTGCCTTTCAAACGCCCGAACTCTTCGCCCGCGAGCCCCGAGGCCAGCGGAGACACGGCGTCCGCCATGAGCGGCGAATGGAAGGCGTGAGAGACGTTGAGGCCGACGACCGCATGGCCGAGCGCCCTGACGCGCGCGGCGAACTTCTCGACGGCCGCGGCCTCTCCGCCGACCGTCGTCTGTCGGGGCGAGTTGAAGCCCGAGATGACGACGCGGTCGCCGTTCAGCATCGCCTTGACCTGCGCCGGGTCGGCCTTAATGCTGATCATCTTTCCTTCGACGCCGCAGCCTTCGTTCATCGCGCGCGCGCGCAGGCGTGCGATACGCAGCAGCGCGTCCTCGTCACACGCCCCGGCCCAGTGAAGCGCGGCCAACTCGCCGAGGCTGTGCCCTACGCCTACGCGCGCTTCGACGCCGAGCCTGTCGAGCACGCGCAGGCCCGCCGCCGAGGCCGTGACAATCGAGGGCTGCGCGAGCGCCGTCTCGCGCGTGTCGCCGTCTTGCGGCAGCCGCGTGCGCCTGTACAACTCTTCGACGAACTCGAAGCGTCGCGCGAGCGCGCCCCCGTTCAGGTAGACGGGCGCGGCCTGTCCGGGGAAGAGGAGGCCGACGCGCGCCGCCCTGTCGCCGCGACCGAAGAAGACGCCCTCGCCCGCGTCGAGTTTGAAGGTGCCTTGCGAGTCGGTCGCAGCTTGAGCGTCACCGTCTATCCAGAGCCGGAGCGTCTGAAGACGCGATGCCAACTCCGAAGGCGTCGAGGCGACGAGGCCCGCGCGCCACGTTCGCGCGCCGTCGTCGAGCGAGTTTGCGAGTGAGGCGGCGAGGTCTGTCAGCTCCGCACGCGAAAGCCGCGCGGCGAAGCCCGAAAGTTTCTCGACCAGCGCGAGCAAGCCTTCGCGGTCGGGCGCGGCGAGCAGGAAAAGCTCCGCGTCCTGCGCCGACGAGAGCAGCGCGCACTCGCGCGCGCTGACGGTGCGGCGCCGCGCTCCCCCTAAGCCTTCGAGCGTGACGTGCGTGTTGATGCCGCCGAATCCCATCGCGCTCACGCCCGCGCGCAGGGGCAGCTCCGTCGGCCAGCGCTCGCCTTTGGCTAACACGCGCAGCGCCGCCCGCTCTCCCGTCAACTCCGCGTGCGGCTCGCGGCAGCCGGTCGTGGGCGGGAGCATCTGCGTGTGCAGCGCCATCGCGGCCTTCAACAGTCCGGCCACGCCCGCCGCGGCCTTCGTGTGGCCGATGTTGGCCTTGATTGAGCCGACGACGGCCGCGTGTGTTGAAGAGGCCGCGCGCCGTCTTGCTTCGGAGAGCGCCTTCAACTCGGTCGCGTCGCCGACGCCCGTCCCCGTCCCGTGCCCCTCGAAGTATGTGACCGTCTCGACGCCGTAGCCCGCGCGCCTGTAAGCGCGTTCGAGCGCGAGCGTCTGCCCTTCGACTTCGGGCCGCGTGATGCCGGCGCTGCCGTCGGACGAGACGCCCCAACCCTTGGCGACGGCGTAGACGCGGCGGCCTTCGGCGAGCGCGTCTTCGAGCCGCATCAGCAGGACGAACCCGCAGCCCTCGCCGGGCCAGAAGCCCGCCGAGCGGCGGTCGTAGACGCGCATCTCTTCACGCGCCAGCGCGCCCGCCTTCGCGAAGCCGACCAGCTCGAAGGGGTCAACGCTCAAGTCCACGCCGCCCGCCAGCGCCGCGTCGAGGTCGCCCGCGGCGAGCGCCGAGCACGCGCTCGTCACCGCGAGCAGAGAGGAAGCGCACGCGCCGTCAACCGTGTAGCCGCCGCCCTTGAAGTCGAAGTGGTTGCAGATGCGGCCGGCGATGGTGTTCGACAGTCCGCCCGCCAGAGTCTCCGCGCCGGGCGCGGGGAAGGGACGTTTGTATGCTTCTTCAAACTCTTTGAGAAAGTCGCGCCGCTCGTCCGCGGGCATGCCGCGCTCGATGAGCTTCGCTTCGGCGACGCGGCGGACGTAGGGCCAGCGCAGGCGCAGGGTGTTGGCGCGCGAGAACTCGCCCGTCAACGTGTTGCCGAGGAAGACCCCGGTCGAGTCTCGCAGAAGCCCTTCGCCTTCGGACGCGCCCGCGTCCGCGAGGGCCTGCGCCGCCACGTCGAGCGCGAGCCAGTGCGCGAGGTCGGCCGAGCGGAAGGTGCTCCCTGCGATGCGGAAGCGCACGCGGTCGAACTCGTAGCCTTCGATGAACGCCCCTTCGGAAGAGTAGACGCCGTCCTCCGCACGCTCGTCCGCCGAGAAGTAGTCTTCCAGCCGCAGGCGCTCCGCGGGGATGCGCCTGAAGGCGCGGCGGCCCGCGAGCACGTTGCGCCAAAGCTCGCCGGGCGAACTCGCGTCCGGGTAGCGACATGCCATGCCGACGATTGCGATGCTGCTCTTCATCGTTCACCCCTCGCCCGCGAACTTCGCCGCTCAAGCCTCGCCGGTGACGGCCCCCGTTTGGAGCGCGAGGCGCGCGCGCTCCTGCTGCCGCGCCTCGAAGGCGTCTGCATACAGACTCACGCCGCGCAGCGCGCAGACGATTGTCAGCGCGAAGAAGAGCCCGAAGACGATGTGGCAGACGACTAAGAAACCGTAGACGGCGGCGACGCCCGCGCCGAAGAAAATCTGACTGCGCGTGCGCGCCGGCGTGGTCGCGGGGTCGGTCACCATGTAGAAGGTGAAGAGGATGAAGGCCACGCCCGTCATCGGCGTCAGCCCCGCGACCGTGGGCGTGCCGAAGATGAGGCCGCGCGCGCAGGCTTGCAGCGCGAAGCCCGCGAGCCACGCGGCGATGAGCGGCAGTCGCCCCGTGAACTTCGCGTTCAGGAAGGTGCCGGTGCAGACGATGAGGCACGGCAGAACGAAATCGCCCGCCGCGCCGAAGTGTTCGGTGAACTGGTAGGGCGGCGCGATGCCGACGACGGGGAAGAGCAGGAGCGTCAGCGTGATGCCGAAGTTCGACGGGTTGAAGAAGTGGCGGCGCCCGCGCCCGGCGGGCGCGCGCAGCAAAGTCTTCGAGCCGATGGCCGCGGCCGTCGCGAACGCGATCATCCAGTACTGCTCGTCCGCGTAGAGCAGCATCGCCACGGCCAGCGCGCTGATGTGGGCCGGGAGCATGAAGTCCACGAACTCGCGCGGCGTCCCCATGAACTTCGGCCGCCGCCTGTGCGCCCACGCGTCCACCGTTTCGAGCAGCAGCTCCATCGTGTACGCGGTCGCCAGCGCCACGAGCGGCTGCGCCCACGCGGGCTCGAAGCCGAAGACCGTGTGGCCCAGAACGTTGAGGACGGTTATCGCCACGGCGAAGCGCCGCAAGCCCCCGAGGCGTCTCGCCTGCTCCTGTCTCTGCCTGTCGTCCATTTCTCCCCCTCTTAACTGCCGAGCAGAACCGTGTGCCAGCCCGCGCCCATCTTCAAAGACGTGTGACGCGCCTGCCCCCGCGCGTCGCGCCAGTCGAGGTCAACGCGGAGCGGAGTGTCGGCCGCGAGCTTGCCTAAGCCGAAGTGCAGCCCCGGACTCCGCTTGCCCGAGTGACCGCTGCCGCCGTCCACCTGCGCGGCCATGCGGCGCCCGTCAGGGAGATAAAGGGTCGCGTGCGCTCCGACGGCGGGGTAGCCGCGAAGGTCTGCGCCGGGGTTGCCGGGTCGCTCGGTCGTCTTCACGTCGGCGCGTTCGCCTTCCGTCGGGAGGAGCAGGTTGAGCCCGAGGAAGCTCCCCGCCTGACGCCCTTCGTTGAGGTAAACGTAGGAGTCCATCCACTGATTCGCCAGCGCGAAGTCGAGGCGGCCGTCGCCGTTCACGTCGGCGACGGCGATGCCGCGCGTGATCTGCTGCTGGTCTAAGCCGAGGTCGGAGGCGAGGTCGTAATAGCGGCCGTCCGAGGCTCGCACGAAGAAGGGGTCGTGGCCGTGCCCGCTCAGGTCGTCGCCCGGCTGGAGGCGCGGCCAGATGCGCAGGTCGCCCTGCAACTGGTCGTTGCTCATGGCGACCTCCTGCAACTCGGGCCAGCGGTCAACGTTGCCGCGCGCGAAGCCCGTCGCCTGAATCGCCTCGGGCACGCCGTCGTTGTCGAAGTCAACGAACCGCGCGTCCCAGCCCCAACCGCTTCGCGCGAGGCCCAACGCTTCGCTGCGCTCGACGAAGGGCGCGACGCCTTTCTTCATCAACTCCGTGCGCCCCGTGTTGACCCAGACGAAGTGGCTCTCTTCGAGCGCGTACTCGTCGGCGATGTTGCTGACGTAGATGTCGAGCAGGCCGTCGCCGTTCACGTCGCCGAAGTCAACGCCCATGCCCTTGAAAGAGTCGCGCCCGAGCACCTTCGAGTGCGGCGTGCGCCAGCTCTGCTCGCCTTCGAGCGGCTCGAAGCGGAGGTGTCCGGGCGTCGAGAGGTTGTGCAGCAGGCGGTCGGGGCCAAAGTCGTTGGCGAAGTAGATTTCCGGCAGCAGGTCGCCGTCGAGGTCTGCGGCCCCCGCGCCGAGCGTCCAACCCTTCGCCACCTCTTCGCTCAGAGCGCCCTTCGCCTCGTCGAACTGAGCACCCGGCTCCGCGCCGGCCGCGGCGCCCGACCACAGGAGGAGACGGTCGCGCCCGCCGTTGAAGGAGCGAGAGAGCGATTCGGCCATCTGCTCGCGCCCGTCTGCGTTCGCGTCGAGCACGCGCGCGCCGTCGGGGAAGTAGTTGCCGATGATGAGGTCTACGTGGCCGTCGCCGTCGAGGTCGGCCTGCGTCGCGCAGTTCGTGTACCAACGCTCCTGCGCGGGCATCAGCTCGCGCGCGACGTAGGAGTCGCGCGAAAGCCGCGCGGGCGCCGCCGGCTGCTGCGCCGCGCGGCGCATGAAGAGTATCGGCGTGCGCCCCCAGTAATAGACCAGCACGTCTTCGAGGCCGTCCTCGTTGAAGTCGCCCGCGAGGCAGCCCATCGGCGCCGTCGTCGCCGCGTCGTAAGGCAGCGTGCCCGCGCTCAGCTCGAACGGCGCAAAGCGCGCCGGCGTGCCCGGCACGGGCGAGACGACGACCTGATCGCTGCGCGTGTCCACGTGGCACACGTCGTCGGGCAGGCCGTTGCCGTCGAGGTCTGCGAGCGCGACCGCCGCGCCGACGGAAGATATCCACGCGGAGATTCTCTTCATCGAAGGGTGGACGGCCCGCGCGAGTCGGGAGGAGTGATTAAGCTCCGGCAGCGCGCGCCGCTCGAAGGCGAAGCGCGCGGCCATCGAGGCGCGCTCCGCGCTCGACACCGCGGGCAGCCGCGCCACCCCGTACACGGCCGCGACCGCGACCACGGCCAACGCGTGCGCCGCGTAACGCCGCAAGCCGCTCGTTAACCTCTTCATGCGAAACGCTCCTTAAGAATTTGAAATGAAGGCGGGCCGAACGCGCCGGCAATCCTTCGTCGCCAGAGTTCGTACGCGGGCTCGTCGGCGTCGTCCGGCGGAAGATGAATTAAGGCCGCGTCGGTAAGCGACGCCGCCGCGCCGGCCGTCATCCCGCAGAGGATGCGGCACGCGCGCTCGGTGTGTGCCGCCGTGTTGCCGGCACGCTCGCGCGCCTTGGCCGCGAAGGCCGCGCCCTGCGCGAGCTGGGGTGCGAACGGCCCCGCGCCCGCGCGCAGGGCTTCGACACTCACGTCGTCGGCGCCGCCCGCGTAAGCGCACGCGAGGCCGACGCCGCTCCAAAGGTCTGCACGGCGTTCACGCGCGAACGTGCCGACAGTCTCGACAATCTTTTGAACTTCCGCGCCGCGGACGAACCAGAGGCTTCGACCCAAGCCCTGATCGAAGGCGCGCAGCGCGTAACCTTTCAGGCGGCGCGGCCGCTGCTGCCGCGCGACGTAAGCGGGCCACTTGAAGTAGCCTTCGTGAAAGCCGTAGCCGTCGGCGGCGAGCCAGCCGAGCAGCGGGTCGAGACTTTGCGGCGCGCGCGCCGGGTCGCGCCCGAGCCGCGCGAACGCCCACCCCGCGCCCACGTAGAGCATGTACTCGTGCGCGCGCCCCACACCCGCCGCGAAGGACTTAAGACGCCCGCCGCCCCACGGCAGCAGGCCGTCGAGCAGCGCGAGCGCCATTGCCGCGCCCTCGAAAGCGAAGCCGCGAAAGTCGGACTCTACCGAGTTCAGTTGTAGCGCGAGCGAGTTGTCGCCTCGCGTTTCGAGCGCCGCGTGGTAGCCCCGAAGGAAGGTCGCGCCGATTCGCTCCAGACGAGCACGCACAATCTCGTCGCGGCAGTCGAAGCCGCGCCGTCTGAAACTCGCCTCCCCGGGCGAGATGCCGAAGATAATTCTGCGGAGCCTTCTCAATCTCTTTAAGTGCGCACAGGGGCAGGCGTCGGGGCCGCCCCCGCGCGCGTTCAAGTGGCTGCGTTATTGCGCGGCCGTGGCGTCCGTGGCGAGGCACGGGCTGGCAATAGCGGCCTCCGTTGTGGTGCTGCTGGACGTTCTGGTCGAATTGAAACCGCCGACCGTCGCGGTAGGTACCGGGCTCGGCGACGGGCACGGCGGGCGTACGTTGTGCCGTTGGAGTTGGCTCTGCTCCGAGCCGGGGTTAATCACGGTCACCGAGCCGGACTGCGACCAAGTGCCGTTGCTGCTCGAAAGGTTGATCGGCGCGGCGCCGCCGCCTTGACCTGTGTCGAGGACGCGGGTCGTGCTCCCCGTCCTCGTGAAGGTGTACTTCGGGTAGATGGCGAGGCTTGAGGTGAACGTCCCGTCGGAGTTGAAGTGCATCGTCCCGCCGGAGCCGGTGGGCGACTGGTTGACGGTGACGTTCCACTGCTCGCTGTGCCCGTCGGAGAACTGCACCGTGATGGGCGAGGAACTCACGAACGAGAGCCCTTCCACCGCGAGCGCCGTGTCGTTGGGCACGGTCACGTCGCTGAGCCGGTGGATGACCGTGTCGGCGGTGCCGAAGCGCGTCTGGTCAACCGGCGGGCCGCCCTTGAGCGTGAGCCCGCCCGTGTACTGCAACGAGCCCGTCCCGAAGAAGCCCGCCGGGATCGGGTGCGAAGAAAAGTTGTCGTAGGACTGCGCGTCCGACGGCGTGGTGAAAGTGTCGTAGCCCGCGGGCACGACCACCGAGGCGCCCGCGCCCCTTAACGCGAACGCCGCCGCCCCCATGACGACGATCAGGCCGACCACCAGCGTCAGCCCCAAATTTTTTCTCAGAGCCGTTCTCATATGCTGTCTCCTCCTTACGACCGACATTTGGATAAGACTCGAACTCCACGCGTGCCACGCCGACGGCCCGACGGCGCGGCCGCCCGTGTACGCCTCCGGGGCATGCTTCCGCAACGTGCGCGTCATCGGGAGACGGTCGCCGCGCTACTGCGCGTCGGCCGAAGCGCGGCCACGCCGCCGCGCCTCGGCGTCGGACAGCAGGCGCTCGGCCACGCGCAGAGAGACGGAGACGCGCACCTCGTCCCTCTGCAACTTCAGCGCGACGGAGAGGGCGCGCTCGAAGTCCTTCGGCGCGAGGGCCGACAGCCCCTCGCCGAACTGGTTCACCAACTCGCCCCACATGTTCCCCGCGAGCGGCTTCAGCTCCCCCTCGCTGAAGCAGTCGGGGCCGAAGCCGTCCACGACGGCCGCCGCGGCGAGCAGTTCGTTGAGCCGGTCTGCGAGGTCGTCGAGGATCGCGAAGCCCCGCTTCGGGTCTATCCCCGAGAGGGCGCGCGCGATCTGTAGCCGTGCCGAAAATTGAAAGCCGTTCCGGGCGTCGCCGCCGACCAGAGTCTCGGCCTCGGAGACGAAGCGCCGCGCGAGGGCTACGTCCTTTCGCTGGGCCGCGAGCTTCGAGAGGTAGAGGAGGGTCGAGACGCGTTCCTCAGTCGTGGCGTCGGGCGGGATGCGCTGCGACGCGTCGTCGAGCCTGCCGCGCACGAGCGAACGTTCGAGCAACTGCTGTTCGAGCGCGCGGCTCTTGAGCGCGCGCCGCTGCGGGTCGGAGATGTTGTTGACGGCTTGGCGCGCGCGGTCGGGGTCGTCGCCGTCGAGCAGCTTGAAGGCGGCGTCGGCGTACAACTCGTCGCCGACCTCGGGCGGCGCCTGCGCGGCCGCCTCAAGCAGAGCGTCGGGCGAAGCCTGCTGCCGCAAGCCCTCGTACTTCTGCCAAGCCCTCGCCGAAGGGCCGAGCGAACGGCGGAACTCCTCCGCCTTCACGCGCACCGCGGCCGCCTGCCCCGGCGCGTACTTTTCAATCTCCTGCATGACGGCGGGCAGGCTGTTGAAGAGCGCGTGCGAGCTGCTCATACGGCCGGCCGTCGTCGCCGCGGCGCACGCCGCGACCCAGTTGATCAAGTCCCTGCGCGACTGCTCGTCAACCTTTATCGAGCCGCGCTCTCTCTCCGGCGCGTCGGCCCCGCCGCGGTCGGGCGCGTCCCGCGTCGGCACCGAAGGCGGCCGCGTCATCTTCAGGAGTCCGACCGCGACGGCGGCAACGTCGCCGCCCGTCGAAGGGGCTTCCGATTGCAGCCTTTTAATC
>DATFHD010000088.1:0-41331 GCA_035248785.1 Pyrinomonadaceae bacterium
TTCGGCGCTGCGGCGGGCGCGGCCGCGGCGTCGCCCTCGCCGATGACTGCGACGACGGTGTTGACCTCGACCGTGTCGCCCTCCTTGAAGCGCACCTCTTGCAGCGTCCCGGCGGCCGGGGAAGGAATCTCGGCGTCAACCTTGTCGGTCGAAATCTCGAACAGAGGCTCGTCGCGCTCGACCTTCTCGCCGACCTTCTTCAGCCATCTCGTTATCGTCCCCTCCGCGATGGACTCGCCCATCTGCGGCATCACCACGTCCGTTGCCATAAACGCTCCTGAAAAGTAGTCAGTAGTCAGTAGTCAGTAGTCAGTAGAAGAACCTTTCCCGGCTGCGAGGTCAGCATGAAAGCGGCGGCGCGCGAATCGCGGAGCGCTACTGACTACTGACTACTGTCTACTGACTACTGCTTTCATCACTCCGCCGTCGTCGGGTCAATCATGCGTCTAATCTCGGAGACGCGGTTGGCGGGGAAGCCGCCGCGCGTGGCGTGCTCGCGCACGGCCGCCTCGTCCGGCGCGATGTAGACGCAGTAGACCTTGTCGCCCGTGACGTAACTCTCGACCCACTGAATCTGCGGCCCCATCTCGCGCAGCACGCCGCACGACTTCTGCGAGATGGATTGCAGCTCCTCGGCGGACAGATCGCCCGCGCCGGGGATTTCACGCTCGATGAGAAACTTCGGCACAGTCACTCTCCTTTGAAGTTGAAAGTCTGCCCCTTGTTCTTCTTCAGTAAGCCGCGAGCCGACGCGCCGCGTCGAGCACGTCCTTCACCTGCGGCAGGTGGTACTCTTCGAGCGGCGGCGAGTATGGGACGGGCGTGTCGGTCGCGGCCACGCGCACGACCGGCGCGTCCAGCCACTCGAAAGCCTCCTCCGCGATGGTCGCCGCTATCTCGCCGCCGATGCCGCCCGTGCGCGAGGCTTCGTGAAGTATCAAGACCTTGCTCGTCTTCCTCGCCGTCGCGAGAATCGCCTCCCTGTCCATCGGCGCCAGCGTGCGCAGGTCTATGACCTCCGCGTCCAAGCCCTCCTTCTCCAACTGCTCTGCGGCGTCGAGCGCCGTCAAGACCTGCGCGCCGAAGGTGATGATCGAAAGGTCGCGCCCCTCGCGCCGCACGCGCGCCTTGCCTATCTCTACGACGTAATCCTCTTCGGGAATCTCCTCGCGCAGGCGCGGCAGGCGGTAGAGCTTCTTGTGCTCGAAGAAGAGCACGGGGTCTGGGTCGCGTATCGCCGCCTTGATGAGCCCCTTCGCGTCGTAGGGCGTCGAGGGCTCGACCATCTTGAGGCCCGCCGTGTTGAGGAAGAACGCCTCGGCGTTCAGAGAGTGGAACGGCCCGGCGTGGACGCCCGCGCCGCACGGCCCGCGGAAGACCGCGGCTATCCCTGCGCCCCAGCGGTAGCGGCACTTCGCGGCGTAGTTCGTCAGCATGTCGAAGCCGGGCGAGATGAAGTCTATGAACTGGAACTCCGCGACGGGCCGCATCCCCATCAGCGCCGCGCCGCACGCCGCGCCGACAATCGCCGCCTCCGAAATCGGCGTGTCAATCACGCGCCCCTCGCCGAACTCGTCCAAGAGCCCGTCCGTCACCTTGAACGCGCCGCCGTACGCGCCCACGTCCTCGCCGATGAGGAAGACGGACGGGTCGCGCTCCATCTCCTCCCAGAGGCCCTGCCTTATGGCCTCGACGAACGTCACCACCCCGCCGCGCTCCGGCCGGTTCGACTTGTGCTCTTTCTTTGCTGTTGCTGACATTCTCGTGCTCAAGCCCTCGCCGTCACTTGACGTAGGTCATAGGGATGTTGGGGCTTTTGGGGTTGACAATGAGTCGTTGCTGCTTGGGGTCAACGACCACGTCCATGCCTTCAATAGGAATCGCGCCCAGCAGGGGCTCTGAATCGCCCGGGAAGACCACCGCCCTTACGGTCGTCGAGCGATTTTCGAACCTGACTTCAACCGGCCCGACAATTTCAACGCGGCGCACGGTGTCGTCGGCCAACTGCACGGTCTGCTCCTCTATCACGGGCAGGTCGAGTTGCTGCTTGATGTGCTCGTTAATGACCAGCATGTATGCGCCGGTGTCAACGAGGGCGCTGACGCGAATACGCTTTATCCCTTCTTCCGGAAGAAAGCCCCGACGGTGCAGCGCGAGGTCGTCAGCGCTGATGAGTTCGATGTCCGCGTAGGTGAGTCCCATCTTCTTCTCTCCGTAGGAAACGGGTTCGAGAGTAGAAGACGCTTGGCGGCGCGCCTCGTGTCTGTGTGTCGGTCGCAACATCTCTAGTTCTCCAACACCTTCGGCCTGAACGCGGGCGGCACTATCGAGTTGTCGAAGACGTTGTAGGCGGCCTTCTCGGCGTCGGGCATGGGGGAGGATTCGGCCCATGCCGAGTCCTCTTCGATCTCGCGGCGCACGTCGGCCGTGATTTCGTCGAGCTTCTCCTGCGTGGCGACGCCTTTCGAAATCAGGTGGCGGTGGTAGCGTTCGACGGGGTCGCGCCGCTCCCAGTGTTCGAGCTCGCCCGCGGGGATGTAGCGCTGGTCGTCGTGCTCGGCGTGGCCTTTGCGGCGGTAGGTCTTGGCCTCGACGAGGACGGCGCCGCCCCCGCCGCGCGCGAAGTCGGCCGCGCGCTTCATCACTTCGTAACACGCGACCACGTCGTTGCCGTCCACGACGTAGCCCGGGATGCCGTAGCCCGCGGCCTTGTCGGCGAGGTTGGCGACGGCCATCTGCTTCGAGGTCGGCGTCGAGTAGGCGTACCAGTTGTGCTCGGCGACGATGACGAGCGGGAGTTTCTGCACGGCGGCGAAGTTTAGCCCCTCGTGGAACGCGCCCGTGCTCATCCCGCCGTCGCCGATGTAGGCGACCGCGACCGCGTCCAACTTCTTCATCCGCGCGCCGAGCACGATGCCGGTCATGACGGGAATCATGTCGCCGAGGTGCGAGATAGGGCCGATGAAGCCCTTCTCCAAATCGCCGAAGTGTATGTTGAGGTCGCGCCCCTCCGAAGGCCCCCAAGCCTTCGCCATGTACTGCGCGAAGATGTCCCGAGGTCGTATGCCCTTGACGAGCACCGCGCCGAGGTCGCGTATGAGCGGCGCGACGAAGTCACCGGGCGCGAGCGCGTAGGCCGTGCCGACGGCCGTCGCCTCCTGTCCGAGTGAGCGAAAGACGCCGCCGACGACCTTCGTCTGCCGGTACAGGTTGACCAGACGCTCTTCGACGAGTCGCGTCAGTTGCAGCCAGCGGTACAGCTCAAGCAACTGCTCTGTGCTGAGCGTCGTCTCGCCGGTACAGACCAGCTCGCCCTGCTCGTTCAGAGGGTCTGCGAGCGACAGCGCCTCCGCGCGCGGCGGCGGAAGGAAGACGAAGGGCTCCGCGGCGGCGGCGCTGCCGTTCGGCGCCTGCGCCTCTTTCGCCCTGCCCTTCGCGCCCTTGCCGGTTTTAGTCGTGGGGGTGTTTTTCATAGAGCGGGTTTAGAAGTGAATCGTCAGGCCGTGGATGCCCTCGGCGGCCTCCATGACGGCTTCGGAGACGGTCGGATGCGCGTGTATGACGCGGCCCAGCTCTTCGGCCGTGGATTCGAGGTGGAGCGCGACGATGGCCTCGTGGATAATCTCGGTCGCGTGCGGCCCCATGATGTGGACGCCGAGAAGTTCGTCGTACTTCGTCTCGCTGACGACCTTGACGAAGCCTTCCTCCTCGCCGAGTATGCGCGCCTTGCCCGAAGCGCTGAACGGGAACTTCGCCGTCTTCACGTCGTAGCCAAGCTCCTTCGCCTTCGCCTCGGTCAAACCCACCGACGCGACTTCGGGGTCGCAGTACGTACACGAGGGCACGTGGCGGAGGTTGATGGGCTGCGCATGTTGGCCTGCGATCTGCTCGACGGCGAGGATGCCCTC
Organism: Pyrinomonadaceae bacterium; assembly: GCA_035248785.1. Lineage (GTDB taxonomy): Bacteria > Acidobacteriota > Blastocatellia > Pyrinomonadales > Pyrinomonadaceae > QHXN01. The sequence continues at coordinate 3,909 of DATFHD010000088.1, forward strand.
CTTCGACGCGAGGTGCGCGAGCCAAGGCGTCGGAATCACGTCGCCGATGGCGTAGACGTTCGGCTCGCCCGTGCGGCAGAACTCGTCCACCTGAATCGTCCCGCGCTCGACTTTGATTTTCGTCCCTTCGAGCCCTAAGCCTTCAAGGTAAGGCATGCGGCCGACGGCGACCAGAAGCATCTCGGCTTCGAGCGTCACGTCGCCGCCCTTCGAGTCCTTGCCGGTGACGCGGACGCCCGCGTCGGTCTTCTCGACCTTTTCGAGCTTCGTCCCCGGCATGCACTTCAGGCCGCGCTTGCGGAACGACTGTTCGAGCGCCTTGGAAATCTCCTCGTCTTCGAGCGGCATGATGCGCGGCAGCAGCTCGACGAGCGTCGTCTCGGCGCCGAAGCGCGAGTAGACGGACGCGAACTCCGTCCCGACCGCGCCCGAGCCCATGACGATGAGCGACTTCGGCACCTTCTCTAATTCGAGGATGTGGTCGGAGTTGACGACGCGCTCGCCGTCGGTCTCGAAGCCGGGGATGGGGCGGACGACCGAGCCGGTGGCGATGATGATGTTCTTCGTGTTGATGTCTTGCGCCTTGCCGTCCTCGCCCGTGACGGTGACTTTGCCGGGCAGGGCGAGCTTCCCCGCACCCTTGAAGACGGTGATCTGGTTCTTCTTCATCAGGAACTCGATGCCCTTCGAGTTCTTCGTCACGACCTTCGCCTTGCGCTTCTGCACGTCCTCGAAGGCGAGGCGCACGTCCGAGACCTGCACGCCGAAGTCGGCGAGGTCTTTGTGCGCCTTCTCGTAGTAGTGCGCCGACATCAGAAGCTGCTTGGTCGGGATGCAGCCGCGCAGTGTGCAAGTCCCGCCGAGCCGCTTGTCCTTCTCCACCAGCGCCACCTTCAAGCCCAACTGCGCCCCGCGTATCGCGGCCACGTACCCGCCCGGCCCCGACCCGATCACCGTCACGTCGAACTGTTCCGTAGACAAGTTTGTATCTCCTGAGAAAGCCGTGAACCGTGAACCGTAAACCGTGACAAGATAAAACCCGGCTTTCTCTTGTCACGGTTTACGGTTCACGGTTCACGCTGGAAGTTTTGCAAAAGGCATTATAGACGCCCGCGCCCGTTTACTCCAACGCGGCGCCCGGCGGCCGCGGGCGTCAGCGGTCTTTGAACATCTCGTCGTAGTCGGCCGCGAGGCGGTCGAGCGCGGCCTTCAACTCGGGGTCGCGCATCGAGGCGTCGAGGTACTTCACTTTAAGTTGACTGACGCGCTGCGTGCCGTCCACCTCCGCTTCGAGCCAGCGCCCGCGGCCCGCCGCGTCCTGCGCCAGCGCGCCGCGCTTGAGGGCGCCGATGCGCGCGGTCATCTCGCCCCGGCGCGCGTCCAGAAGCTTCTGTGCGTCGGCCACGCCCGCCTTCGTGTCCTCGGCCTTCTCGACCCTGCCCGCCAGCTCCTCCGTCAAGTCCCTCAACTGTTTAATCACCCCGTCAACGCCGAGCGCGCCGAGGTCTGTGCCCCCGGCGGCCGCGCCGAGGTTGCCGTCGCCCGTCGTGGCCGTGCGGCAGCCGGCGAGCGCCGCGGCGCAAGTGAAAGACAACAGGAAGGCCGCGATTATCTTACGCATCGAACACTCCACAGGAATCCGGGGAAGCGCTATCATGTAGCAAACCGCCGAAACGAAAGTCAAACCTGCAAAGGAAGGCGCACCGTAGATGGAGCACACCGAAGGATTCCTGAAACTGGTTGACGACGCGAAGACGCGCGTCCGAGAGGTGACGGTCGAGCAGACTCTGGACAGGATGAAGCAGGGCGCGCGCCTCGTAGACGTGCGCGAGGACAACGAGTGGGAGCGCGGCCACGCACGCGGCGCCGAACACCTCGGCCGCGGCGTCATCGAGCGCGACATCGAGCGCGCAGTCCCAGACCACACGGCCGAACTCATACTCTACTGCGGCGGCGGCTACCGCTCCGCACTCGCCTGCGACAACCTGCAACGCATGGGTTACACAAACGTCTACTCGATGGCCGGCGGCTGGCACGCTTGGGAGGAGTCGGGCGCGCCGGTCGAGGGGGCCGACTGAGCGCTGCCTTCATCAACATCGAGGAGGCCGAGCGCCAACTTCAGAGACGTTGCGGCCGGACGCTTCCGGCGTATAATCCGTGCCGCAACGTCCCGTCTCTCGCCCGAGGAGGCAGCCATGAACTCTCTTCGCCCCGACGCCCGCGCGCTCCCTAAACTCCTGCCGCTCGCCGCGCTCCTGCTCGCCTTTGCGTCCGCACCGTTGCGCGCGCAGATGCCCGGCGCCATGGACTCTTCCCAAGCCTACCGGAAGCTGATGGAGCACCGGATGGAGGACGCGAACCGCGCCGTCGCCGAGACGCAGCGGCGCCGCTTCGAGGAGGGCAAGTCCGACTCGAACTTCCCATCGGACGCGAATAAGGCGTCCGCGCCGGGCGTCGTCCGCGCCGTCTCGCCCGAGGAGCAGAAGGCCCTTGCGCACAACGCTCGCGGCCTCGAACAGTTCGCCAAGGGCAAGGTCGAGCAGGCCGTCAAAGAGTACAACGAGGCGATACGCGTCTACCCGCAGCTCGCCGCCGCGCACAACAACCTCGGGAGCGCTCACTTCGCCGCCGGCCGCTTCGACGAGGCGGCCGCCGCCTTCCGACGCGCCGCGGAGCTCGACCAGAACTACGGCCAAGCCTACTTCAACCTCGCGCTCGCCGAGATAAAACTCGGGCGCGAGAAGGAGGCCAACGACTCTCTGCTCGCGGCCGCGCGCGCCTACAACGCGGCCGGCGACGAACACCTCAGGGCCGGCCGCCTGAATGAGGCCGAAGAGCAGTTCCGCGGGATGCTTCAGATAGACCCCGACTACGAGCCCGCGCTCCTGCGCCTCGGGCTGGTCTGCAACGCCGCGCGCCGCTTCGAGGAGGCCGCCGAGCACCTGCGCCGCGCCGCCGAGCGCCGCCCCACAGACCCGGACGCGCACGAAGCCCTCGCCGAATCGCTCTACAACCTTCGCCGGTACGAAGAGGCCGCCGCCTCGGCCGACCGTGCCCTCAAACTCTCGCCCGACGCGCGAGGCGCCATCTACCTCGCCGGCCTCGCACGCGCCTCCCTCGGCCAGCGCGACGCCGCACTCCTACACCTCGCCCGCCTCAAAGAACTCAACTCCAAAGACTACGCCGAACTCCTCTCCGACTTCATCGAGAAGAAACAGCCGGCCAAGTAGCCAAAGGAGCACTCTGCCCGTGGCCCCTCAAACCACCGCGCCCGAACCTCTCGAACTCTTCTACTCCTATTCACACAGGGACGAAGAACTGCGCAACGAGTTGGAGACGCACCTCGCCATGCTGAAGAACGAGGGCGTCATACGCGGCTGGCACGACCGCCGGATTACGCCGGGGCAGGAGTGGGACGGCAGAATTGACGAGCACCTGAACAGCGCGGACATCATCCTCCTGCTCGCCAGCCCGGACTTTTTGGCATCGAAGTACTGCTACGACATCGAAGTCGCCCGCGCGATGGAGAGGCACGAGGCCGGCGAGGCCCGCGTCGTCCCCGTCATCCTGCGCCCCTGCGAGTGGCAACGCGCCCCTTTCAGCAAGCTCCAAGCCCTACCCACCGGCACCGTCCCCATCACGCGCTGGCCCGACAGCGACGAGGCTTTCCTGAATGTCACCCAAGGCATCCGCCGCGTCGTCGAGGAAATGCTTTCCAGCCGTGAGGGGCAACCGGAGACGTTTGCGGAGGAGACGGCGCACGCCCCGCGGCAATCACTTATCCCCCGCCGCCCCACGGTCGGCTTCGTCCCACGGCACGACGCGAACGGGGACATTGTGGCGCGTCTGCAAGAGGAGCTTGCGCCGCACAGGAGTCAGTTGGTCGCGCTCTGGGGCGCGGGAGGCGTGGGCAAAACGACGCTGTCGGCGGAGGCCGCGCGTGGGCTGGAAGCGGTGGGGCAACGCGTCGTCTGGGTGTCTGCGGACGGGCGGGCGAACTTCACGCTCTCGACGCTTCTCGACGACATCGCGGCGCAGTTCGGGCGCACAGACCTGCGCCCGCTCGCGCTCGAACCAAAACAGGCGGCGGTGCGCGCGCTCATCGCCGAAGCCCCGACGCTCATCGTCCTCGACAACTTCGAGACCATCCCGCTCGACGAACAGCCGCTATGCGTCAACTTTCTGGCGGAGAAGGCGCGCTGCCCGGCGCTGATTACCACGAGAGAGTTAATCAACGAGGCGCGCTCCGTCCTGCTCCGCCCGATGCAGGCCGAAGAAGGCCGCGCGTTGCTGGACAGGCTGGTAGAGCAGACCATCAACCCCGGCATCTACACCGAAGAAATCCGGGGGCGCATCCTTGAGACGGCGGAACACAACCCGCTCGTCGTTCAATGGGTAGTCAGGCAGATAAACCTCGCCAACGACCCGGAAGAGGTGCTGAGCGACCTGAAGCACGGTGAAGGCGACGCCGCCGAGCGCGTGTTCGACCGCTCTTTCAAACTGCCGCAGATGGGGGAGGGCGGGCGCGCCGTGCTGCTCGCGCTCTCCCTCTTCATGCCGAGCGCGACGCGCTCCGCGCTCGCTGAAGTCGCAGGATTCGGTAAGGATAAAGACAAGAAGAAATTCAAAAGGGCGCAGGAGACGTTAGCCTCTCTCTGGCTGCTGCCCCCCAGCGGCGGCCAACGTCTGGCTATTGAGGGGCTAACCCGCGAGTTCGCGAAAGCCCGCCTCTCACACGACCCACGCTCCAAGCCTTTCCGCCAGCGGCTCGTCAACCGCTTCCTACGCTACGCAGAAGCTAACTCTAGGGACACAGCCGAGCAGTTGAATCTAATAGAAGCTGAGAAAGATAACATTCTAAGCGCGATGGATATTGCGTTAGGTTTGGGCGATTTAAGAAGCACAGTGCGCTTTTACATCGCCGTTCGTAAATTTTTGGATGTGAGAGGTTATTGGGATGAGGCAATACGCAGAGGAGAGCAAGCATTGATTGCAGCACGAAATTTAGCAAATGAGAGTTGGATTGCTTATATCACTCACAATATAGCGATGTGTTACCACCAGCAAGGGGCCATAGATAATGCGCGCCGCCTTTATGACGAGAGCCTAAACATTAAAAGAAGGCTCGGAGAACAATCGAACGTCGCCGCCACACTTCATCAGTTGGCGATGCTCGCACAGGATCAGGGTGAGATGGAGGAGGCGCGCCGCCTCTACGGCGAGAGCCTGGGCATTGAGGAGAAACTCGGAGACCAGAGGGGTATCGCCACCACACTTCACCAGTTGGCATGGCTCGCACAAGGGCAAGGTGAGATGGAGGAGGCGCGCCGCCTCTACGGCGAGAGCCTGGGCATTGAGGAGAAACTCGGAGACCAGAGGGGTATCGCCAAGACTCTGCACCATCTGGCGATGCTCGCACAGGATCAGGGTGAGATGGAGGAGGCGCGCCGCCTCTACGGCGAGAGCCTGGACATCAGTAGGAGGCTCGGAGACCAGAGCGGCATCGCCACCACACTTCACCAGTTAGGAATCATTAGCATTAGTGAGGGGAATTTTCCAAAAGCCGAGAGTCTGCTCAACGAAAGCCTTACTATCCTTAGGAAGCTAAGGCATAAGCAAAATATAGCCGAATGTCTTGAGAGCATAGGTATCCTGAAAATTAGACAAGGCTCGCTCTCCGAAGCACGCGGGCTGTTCGATGAGGCTTTGCGGATGGCCGAGGCTTTGTCGGACAAGTTCAGGGTGGCGAGTGTGAAGTATGCGGCGGGGTTGTTGGCGGAGAAGGAGGGTGATGGGGAGGGGGCGGCGCGGTTGCTGAGGGAGGCGCTGGTTATTTTCGAGGAGTTGAATTCGCCGAAGAAGGACGCGGTGCGGCAAGACTTGAGCAGGGTGGAGGGTCAGTCTTCCTAAATTTAACTCCTCGGAAGGTGGCGGCGTGGACGAGTTCAACTACCTTGCGGTACTCATCTCGATCATCCTCGGGTTGGGGATTACGCAGTTGTTGACGGGCGTGGGGCGGCTCATCAACGCGCGCGAGCGCGTGCGTTGGTACTGGCCTGTGGCGGCGTGGGCATGCTTCCTGCTCGTCATACACGTCCAGACGTGGTGGGCGATGTTCGGGCTGCGCCAGCACCGCGACTGGGACTTCCTAGGCTTCCTCGTCGTGCTGCTTCAGCCGATACTGCTCTACCTGATCTCGGCACTCATCTTCCCCGACTGGGGCGCGCAGGCGTCGGAGGTAGACCTGCGCGCGAACTACTACGCGCACGCCCGCTGGTTCTTCGGGCTGATAATGGCGGTCATCGTGGTGAGCCTCTTGAGGGACATCGTGCTCGAAGGCAAGCTGCCCGCGCCGCTCAACACGGGCATCCAGTTAGTCTTTTTCGCACTCGGCGCGGTGGCGGCCTTCACGCGGCGCGAGTGGTTTCATAAACTGCTCATCGCAGTGAACGCGCTGCTCTACTCCGTCTACATCGTGACGCTCTTCGCGCGCCTGCGTTGACTCCGGCGCCGTGTGCCAACGGCCGCGCGGCGGGTGTAGAATCGGAGTGGTAAAGCTCTCTTACCTTTCTTGAAGGATGAACCCTCTTATGAGTAAAGAAGCTGCGGAACAGAGGGCGGCGGAGACGCGTGTTGAGTCGGACTCGATGGGGCAGATTGTGGTGCGCGCGGACAGGTACTGGGGCGCGCAGACCGAGCGCTCGCTCCACCACTTCAACATCGGGTTCGACGTGATGCCGCGCGAGATGGTGCGCGCGCTGGGGATTCTCAAAAAGGCCGCGGCGCTGGTGAACGAGGAGTTGGGGAAGCTCGCTTCGGACAAGGCACGCCTTATCGTGCGGGCGGCGGACGAGGTGATCGAGGGGAAGTTGGACGAGCACTTCCCTCTGCGCGTGTGGCAGACGGGCTCGGGCACGCAGACGAACATGAACGCGAACGAGGTCATCTCGAACCGCGCGATTGAGATCGCGGGCGGCGTGATGGGCTCGAAGAAGCCCGTCCACCCGAACGACGACGTGAACATGTCGCAGTCTTCGAACGACACCTTCCCGACGGCAATGCACATCGCCGCCGCCGAGCAGATGCGGAAGTTGATACCCGAGGTGAAGCGCCTGCGCGACGCGATTGACGCGAAGGCTGGCGAGTTCGCCGACGTGGTCAAGATAGGCCGCACGCACTTGCAGGACGCGACGCCTCTGACCGTCGGGCAGGAGTTCGGCGGCTGGGCCGCTTTGCTCGAACGCGACATTGAACGGCTCGAAGCGGTGATGCCGGGGCTGTTGGATTTAGCCATCGGCGGGACGGCCGTCGGCACGGGGCTCAACTCGCACCCGGAGTTCGCCGAACGCGCGGCGGCGAAGATTGCGGAGTTGACGGGGCTGCCCTTCAAGCCGCACCCGAATAAGTTCGCGGCGCTGTCGGCGCACGACGAGATGGTGTTTGCGAGCGGCGCGCTGAAGACGCTGGCGGCGTCTCTGATGAAGATCGCGAACGACGTGCGCTGGCTCGGGTCGGGGCCGCGCGCCGGGATAGGCGAGCTCGTCCTGCCCGAGAACGAGCCGGGCTCTTCCATCATGCCGGGCAAAGTCAACCCGACGCAGTCCGAGGCGATGACGATGGTCGCGGTGCAGGTGATGGGCAACGACGCCGCCATCGGCTTCGCGGGCTCGCAGGGTAACTTCGAGCTGAACGTCTTCAACCCCGTGATGATTCACAACCTGCTCCACTCCATACGGCTTTTGAAGGACGCGTGCCGCGGCTTCGTGGACTTCTGCGTCGAGGGGCTAGAGCTGAACCGCGCGCGCATCGAAGAGAACCTGCGCAACTCGCTCATGCTCGTCACCGCCTTGAACCCCTACATCGGCTACGACAACGCCGCGCGCATCGCCAAGAACGCGCACAAGAAGGGCATCACCCTCCGCGAGTCTGCCGTCGAACTCGGCCTGCTCACCGCAGAGCAGTTCGACCAGTACGTCAGGCCCGAGGAGATGACGCACCCGTAAGCTCAGGACAGATTATCCACACGAGACGCGCGAGACGGGCTCGAAGGCTTCGAGCCCGTCTCGCGCGTCTACGCGTTTGCCCACCGCCCGCAAAGGCGCGCCACCGAAAGCTCGTGGCAGCGGGCGGGGCCTGAGTTATAATCCGCTCGGCCACCCGTACTTTCGGCCCGATAAGCCTCCTTCGGGGTTAGCCCCTCAAGGATCACACAAGCAAAGTTGTCGGGGCCCGGCATCGTTCCGGCTCCGGGGTCGGGGATTACTGAAGTGGCAACCTCCGCCGCCAAATTGCTCTCTCGCTCCATCGGCTCCCTGCTGATTCCCGTCGTCGGGAGTTTCGTCGGCGACATCGCGGCCGAGGTCGTGCCCGAGCGCGTCAAGGAGGCGCTCGACAGCGCCGTCCGGACTTCGGGCGGCGTCGCCATCAACCTCTTGAGCGACCACTACGGCGAATACTTCCAGTCTCAGGACGCGCTGTTGAATCACCATCTGGCGCGGGCCATCGTCGGCATGTGGGAGAGGAACCTCAAAGAGCTGAGCGGGCAGATGTACGCCGAGGCTCAGACGAGGCCCCTGTCGCGGAGCGCGCTCGAGTCCGACGCCGGGCTGGTCGAGTTTCTGGCGAGGAAGCTCAAAGAGGCACAGGCAGACGACAGGACTTTTATGCTGGAGTCCATCTTCTACAACGGCGCGCCGGCAGAAGATGACTCGCTGACCATCGTAGATGCTGTCGAAACAGAGGCGAACGCGGAGGCGCTACTCTGGAAGAATCTGAGCGGCATCCTCACCGGCTGGGCGCTGCGGGAACACGGGCTCCCGCAGGAGTGGGACGCGACTTTGCCGGACGAGCTACGCGACAGAATGAAAAAGGCGCTCTTCCAGAACCTGCGCGCGCAGCTCGGCACGATCATCAAGACCGACCCGCTGGTCAGGCGCGGGTTCATGTACGCCACAACCTTCCACACCATCGCTCTGGTCAAAAGGCTCGGTGCGAACGTCGTTGGAGGATTCGACGGGCTACAGAGTCTACTGGGCTCCGAGTTCGCGCTGCTGAACGAACGTCTGAGCCAGCTCGAAGAGAAGCGGCTGTCCGAGACCGAGGCCCTGCGGAAGCTGACGGCGGAACTCTTCGACCCCGACGGATACAGAAGACTGATAGCCGAGACACACACCACCGCCACGCGGACATACGAAGTGGTCGAACGGACTCACGGGGTGGCCGTACAGACACGGGCCGGCGTACAAGAAATTCAGGCCGACGTACAAGAGATCAAGGACGAGCTCAGGCAGCGCGTGTCGGCGGCGCTCACCCCGTCCGGCGAGGTAAAGGTCGACATTTCGCCGAACTTTTACGACGAAAGCCATTTCAAGGGGCGAAGGGAGCAGTTGCTGGAGTTGGAGGCAATACTCGTCGGCGGCGAGAGGGGCAGGAAGGTCTGCTGCATCGTCGGCGACAAGATTCCGATGGGTGTCGGCAAGTCAACCCTCGCCCACGCCTTCGGCCACCTCCACAAGGAGAGCTTCCCCGACGGGGTCATCTCGCGGCGTGCCGATGGCGAGAGCATGCACGAGGTCGTGAACGAATTCGTCGGCCGCCTCGTCCCGAACATCCCTGCGGGCGTCCCCTCTCTGAGCCTCTTCAAGAGCGTCTTCGCGCATCGTCGAATGTTGCTCGTCTTCGACAACGTCGAAGACCACAACCTCGTGGCGGGGCTGCTCCCCAACGACGAGGACGCCTACGCCGTCATCATCACCGCGCGCGCGCCCGACGTTGCCGACTCGCTGCCCACGCCTTTCAAACTGATTCGCCTCCCGCCCCTCGGGCAGGACGACGCCGTCGAGTTGCTGTGGGAATGGATCGGGAGGGCGCGGGTTCTGAAGGAACTCTCGGCCGCGGAAAAGATCGTCGGGTTCCTCGACGGGCTGCCCCTCGGCATCAAGCTGGTGGGGCAGATGCTCAAAGGCTTCCGCGTCAACAGCAGCCTCGCGGACTTCCTGACGGAGTTGGAGGACGAGAAGCGTGGGCTCCGGAAGGTCAGGGTCGGGGGCAACGTAAACGACCCTGACCTGAGCCTCTTCGCCTCGATCAACCTGAGCCTCAAGGGGCTATCGCCTGAGTGCGTTGGATTTTTCTGTAAGCTCTCCGTCCTGTCGGAGCGGGGCTTTTCGACGCGCGCCGGCGGCGTCTTCGGCGACGAGTCGCTCCTCGAAGAGCTGTTCGGCCGGGGGCTGGTCAACAACGCCGGCCTCTCCCGGACGGGGAAGCGGCGCTACATCCTGCACCAGCTCATCCTCAGATTCGCCCGCCTGAAGGCCGGCGAGTTCAAGGCGGAGGGGGCGGCCGACCTGCTCTTCGCCGCGAGGCTCAAACACGCCCACTGGTATCTGAAATTCTCCGACCGCGCTTCGGAGAACGAAGTGCTCGACGAGATAGACGAAATCCTCAACGCCCTCGAATTCTGGGTGAGCGAACGCACCCCGCAGAAGTACGAGGAGGTCGCCCGGAGACTGGGAATCGTTCTGGAGAAGGAGAGGCTGCCCCGGCAGTTAATCCAGTTGACGAAGATCGCGATCAACGCGACGCACAGGCTGGGGCATTACGCCGCCGAGATTAACCTCCGCATATCCCTCGCGAAGCAACTCCGGTATGTGAACGATAATCAGGGGGCGAAGAACGCCTTGGGCCCCGTCGGAGACGTGATTGATACAATCTATCCCGATAAGGAACGGCTGGATTACGAGGCCCGTTGGAAGAACACAGAGGCGACGGCGCTCAGAGATTTGATGCTGCTCGACGAGGCCGAGCGGGCCGCCCGAGACGCCGTCGAGTGTCGCGACGAGTTGATTCGGCACGGGGACGAGACGCGCAAGAACGAGGAGGGAAAGGCCTCCGCCCTCAACACCCTCTCGACGATTCTTCAGAATCAGGCGGACGAGCTCTTCTCACAGGACGACCCCCTGAAACAGATCGAGTCCCGCACCAAGCTCGACGAGGCGCTCAGCGTGGCTCAGGAGAGCGTGAAGCTGCGCCAGAAAATATTGAGCCCGGAACTGGGTCACTCCTATCTGTCGGAGGCGAACATCTACAGGAAGATTGCCCGGCGTCACGGGTCGCCGGACAGGCTCCTCCAGATGGCGGTCACGAAGGCCGATCAGGCGTACCAGTACTTCAAGCGGAAGCCCGCCAACACCGTCCCTCAGGCCCAAGCCCTCACGGTCAAAGGGATGGCGCTCCGAGAGCGCGAATCTTATCCGGCGGCGATCAAGGCGCTGAAGGAGGCGTTAAGGCTGGAGGAGGAGGCGCATCTCTCGGGCATCGCCAAGGTCAAGACCGAACTGGGCCGCACTTACCTCTTTCAAAAAGATTACGCCGAGGCCATTAAGTATCTGGTCAGCGCTTTCGAGATAGAGGAGGGTAACCCGGCCGAGAACCGCCCCCCCAACAAGGTCGGCTTGAAAATGGTCTTCACCCCGCTTGAGAAGGCGCTGGAGGCGAACGCCGACCCGCGTGCGCCGGAGTTCGCCCGACGATTCCATAGGGCCCTCAGACGTTGAAGCGCTGACCCGCCGCGGTAAGCGTGCCGCGCGGCGCGGACAGGCGGCACGCCCCTTCCGGCCTACTTTTCCCGCCCGCCCCGCATCTAAACGACGACCCGCGAGAGCCCGCGGCGGCGCTTGCGGGTCGCCGCTTTGAAGGCTTATATTTCGCGTTTCGCGCGGGCGGTGTTTATTTCGCCCGTGTTGACAGAGAGGGTAGAAGATGACGACTGCGTTTGAGACTGTCGGGGTTGGGGTGAAGGCGCCGGCGCTCGAAGACTACTTCGGGCTGTCGGAGGCCGAGTTGTACGAGCGCATCGAGGCCGCGCGCCGCGAACTGGGCCCGCGCCTCGTCATCCTCGGCCACCACTACCAGCGCGACGACGTAATCTGCCACGCAGACATCACCGGCGACTCCTTCAAGCTCTCGAAGCTGGCGGCCGAGCGCCCCGAGGCCGACTTCATAGTCTTCTGCGGCGTCCACTTCATGGCCGAGTCGGCAGACATCCTCAAGCCCGGCGACCAGAAAGTGATTCTGCCCGACCTCGGCGCCGGCTGCTCGATGGCCGACATGGCGACGGCCGAGCAGGTCGAAGACGCTTGGGAGCAGTTGCGGTCAATCGGGATTCTTGACGAGTCGAAGGTCGTGCCCGTCACCTACATGAACTCGTCCGCGGCCATCAAGGCTTTCTGCGGCGAGCACGAAGGCGTGGTCTGCACTTCGTCGAACGCCGTCCCGCTCTTCGACAAGTACCTGAAGGAGGCAGACAAGCTCTTCTTCTTCCCAGACCAGCACCTCGGCCGCAACACCGGCGTCAAGTTCGGCATCCCGCTCGAAGAGATGGCGCTCTGGGATCCGGACAAGGAGCTCGGCGGCAACACGCCCGAACAGTTGCGCCGCGCGCGCCTCATCCTCTGGAAGGGCCACTGCTCCGTCCACGGACGCTTCCGCCCTTGGCACGTGGATCAGGTGCGCAACGAAGTGCCCGGCATCAAGGTGCTCGTCCACCCCGAGTGCGAGCGCGGCGTCGTGGAGAAGTCTGACCTCAACGGCTCGACCGAGTTCATCATCAAGGCCATCGAGGAGGCGCCCGCAGGTTCGGCGTGGGCCGTCGGCACCGAGGTCAACCTCGTCAACCGGCTCGCGGCGCAGCACCCGGACAAGCACATACGCCTGCTCGCGCCCGACCTCTGCATGTGCGCCACGATGTACCGCATCGCGCCGCAGAACCTCGCGTGGGTGCTCGACTCGCTCGTCCGAGGGATAGTCGTCAACCAGATCACCGTCCCCGAAGAGACTGCCCGGTGGGCGCGCGTCGCCCTCGACCGGATGCTGCAAATCAGGTGACGGGTACCGGGTGTCAGGTGCCGGGTAGAAAGCCGCGTCTCGCGTACCCGATTACCTGACACCCGGCCCCCGGCGCCCGACACCCTTTTATGGCTGACCCGAACGACCGCGTGCCCGAGAACGTGCCGGGCACATACTACGTGGACACGAACTGCATAGACTGCGACGTGTGCCGCGACACCTCACCCGATTGCTTCACACGCGCCGACCGCGGCGGCTACTCCTTCGTCTTCAAACAGCCCGAGACGCAGGCCGAGCGCGACCTCTGCGAAGAGGCGCTCATGGCCTGCCCCGTCGAAGCCATCGGCAACGACGGCTGACGGCTACACTCTTATCTTTATCCACCCGTCTTCGATCACGACCTCGTAGGTCTCGACGGGTTCGGAGGGGCGGTTGAGGCAGGCGCCGGAGCGCAGGTCGAAGCGCCAGCCGTGCCAGTCGCATTCGACCGCGTGGCCGTGGAGTTGTCCGTCGGCGAGCGGCGCGCCCTTGTGCGGGCAGAAGTTCTCGACGGCGTAGAAGCGCCCGCCGATGCGGTAGAGCGCGAGTTCCTTCCCGCCGTGCAGCTCGACGGTCGCGCCGCGCCCCTCGGGCAAATCTTCGACGCGCCCGACCGTGACGAGCTTCCCCTCGCGCACAGGTGTTTTCGGATTATTGAACCTTCGACCTGATGGCTGCATAACTCTGCCCGCATCGTAACAAACCAGCCGAACGTCCGCCAATTACTCCGCTGGCAATCTCAAACGAAGCGAGTATAATCGGCCTCAAGTTCCCCTCGGCTGCAAACCGTTTAAGTGTCCCGGCGTCGGCGCACGCGTGCGCATGCGTCGGGCGGGAAGTGTCCGAGAGAATTTCGGGAGGGTTTTCCGGAGATGTCCAGACACCGCGGCGACTGGGACGACGACTTTTATGCGGGCGAGCCGCGCCCGCCGCGCAGGGGTGAAGGCGGGCGTGGCTTCGGGCCGCCGCGCTACGAGTACGACGAGCGCGACGTGCCGCGCGGCGGACGCCGCACGGGGCTTCGCGGCGACTACGACGACCGCGCCTACGGCCGCGGCGACTTCTACCGCGACGACTTCTACGACGCGGACGCGCGCGGACGCGACTACGACCGCGGGCGCGACTCCGAGGGCGGGCGCGAGTACGGCGAAGGCCCGCGCGAGTACGGGCGCCGCCCGCCGCCGCCTCCGCCGCCCGGAGAGTACGGCCGGCCGATTCGTCGCCGCGGCGCGGCGCGCTCGCACCTGCGCTGCCGCGACATCATGACGAGGGACGTGACGGTCGCCGAGCGCTCGACCACGCTCGAAGAGGTCGCGCGCATGATGAGGGACGAGGACACGGGCGTCATCCCGGTCGTCGAGCCGGGCGAGACCGATTCCGACTCGGTCACCGAAGTCCAGAAAGTACCGGCGCGCACCGCCGCAAACGGCCGCCTCGTCGGGCTCATCACAGACCGCGACATCGTCATCCGCGCGCTGGCCGAAGGGCGCGACGCACGCCAGACCCGCGCCGAAGAGGTGATGACGACAGACCTGCACACAGTCCGCCCCAACGACCGCGTCATCGAGGCGATACGCAGGATGGGCGACAAGCAGGTGCGCCGCCTCCCCGTAGTTGACCGCGAGGGCAACCTGCGCGGCATCATCTCGATGGCCGACATCGCGCTGGAAACCGAGGCCGACCGCGAACTCGGCGAAGCCCTCGAAGAGATTTCGAGCGGCGCGTCGTTCTGGAACAGAATCTTTGGCTGACGCCGGGTGCCGGGTGTCAGGTGCCGGTAAAGACAACCGACCTGACACCCGGCACCCGACACCCTTTTTTATGGCTAAGTCAATCGAGCAATACCTGCGTATGATGCCGAAGGCGCGCGGCCTTCGTTGTTCCGAAAACTTCTGGTACCCGGCGGCCGACGTGTACAGGACGCAGGGCGGGTGGGTGGTGAAGGTCGAGCTGGCGGGCGTCGCGCCCGACGAGCTGCGCGTGGAAATCAGCGGCGACACGCTGCTCGTCGCGGGCATCCGCCGCGACGAAACGCTGACCGAGTCCGTCTCGTACCAGCAGCTTGAGATTACTTACAGCCGCTTCGAGAAGACGATACGCTTCCCCTGCCCCATCGAGGGCGCGCGGGTCGAGCGGCATTACAGGGACGGGCTGCTCATCCTACGCCTGCAAAGCCCCGAGGAGTGCGGCTGAAAAGTTAATCACCCGAAGCTCTCCCTCCAAACTTGACGAGGACAATCAAGCGCATGCCAGAGAAGACTCCGACAGACGCGCAGCAGCAGACGGCGAACGACGCGCCAGCGGACGCACCGCAGAACTCTCAGGCCGAAGCACCCGGCGGGCGTGGGACGACGCCGGAGTCCGCCCTGCACTCTTCGAAGGAACAGGGAAGCGGCGGCGCCTACGCCTCGCAGACCGGCGGGACTGAGGAGGGCGCGGCCTCGCAGGTCTTCGAGATCGCGGTGCTCCCCTTGCAGCAGACGACGATGTTCCCCGGCACCGTCATCCCTCTGGCCGCCGGTCGCCCGCGTTCGGTCGCGGCGGTCGAGGCCGCGCTCTCGACCGAGGAGAAGCTTCTGGCCTGCGTCACCGTGCGCGAGGAGCGCGGCTCGGTCGACGCAGAGGCCACGCCGCCCGCAGACCTCTACGAAGTCGGCACGCTCGTCATGGTCAAGCGCATGATGCGCACGCCCGAGGGCCTTCAACTCATCGTCCACGGAACGGAGCGCGTACGCGTCGTCCGCTGGACGCAGACCGACCCGCACCTGCGCGCGCGCGTCCGCATATTGCCTGCGCCCGCCGTGCGCGACGCGGACGCCGTCGAGGCTCTGACGCGCAACGTGCAGGCGCTCGTCCAGCGTGCGCTCGCGATGCTGCCCGAGATTCCGCCCGAGGTGCGCAACGCCGTGCTGTCGGCGAACGACCCCGTGCAGTTGTCCTACTTCCTCGGCTCCATCCTCAACCTCGGCGTCGCGCAGGAGCAGCAGATGCTCGAATCCGACACCGTGGACGACCTCCTGCAAATCGCCTACGGCCGGCTCGCGCACGAGATAGACATCATGGAGCTGCGGACGAAGATTGCGGCCGAGGCGCAGGGCGAGATGTCGAAGGCGCAGCGCGACTACTTCCTGCGCCAGCAGATGAAGGCCATCCAGAAGGAGCTGGGCGAGGACGAAGGCGGCGAGGCGGCCGAGGCCGACATGCTGCGCGAGCGTCTGGGCGCCGCAGACCTTCCGGAAGAGGTGCGCAAGGAGGCAGACCGCGAGCTGCGCCGTCTGGAACGCCTGCCGCAGGCCGCGCCCGACTACCACGTCATACGCACCTACCTTGAGTTCATACTCGAACTGCCTTGGAACAAGTCGAGCGAGGACAAGCTCGACCTCAACGAGGCGCGGCGGATACTTGACGAAGACCACTACGGGCTCGAAGAGATAAAGGAGCGCATCCTCGAATTCCTCGCCGTCGTCAAGCTGCGCCGCGACTCGAAGAGCCCGATTCTCTGCTTCGTCGGCCCGCCGGGCGTCGGCAAGACTTCGCTCGGGCGTTCAATCGCGCGCGCGATGGGGCGCGAGTTCGAGCGTCTGAGTCTGGGCGGCGTGCGCGACGAGGCGGAACTGCGCGGCCACCGGCGCACCTACATCGGCGCGATGCCCGGCCGCATCATCCAGTCCATCCGCCGCGCGGGCGTCAACAACCCCGTGATGATGCTCGACGAGATAGACAAGCTCGGCAACGACTACCGCGGCGACCCCGCGTCGGCGCTTCTGGAAATCCTTGACCCGCAGCAGAACTCGACGTTCCGCGACCACTACCTAGACCTGCCCTTCGACCTGTCGCGGGTCTTCTTCATCGCGACGGCGAACCAGCTCGGGCCGATTCCGGGGCCGCTGCGCGACCGCATGGAGATCATCGGCCTCGTCGGCTACAGCGAGCAGGAGAAGATGCACATCGCGCGGCGCTACCTCATCCCGCGCCAGACGCGCGAGAACGGCTTGCAGGAAGGTCAACTGGAAATCACCGACGAGGCTTTGATGCTCATCGCCGCGCGCTACACGCGCGAGGCCGGCGTGCGTCAACTGGAAAGGACTGTCGGACGCGTCGCGCGCAAGGCGGCGCTGCGCATCGCCGAGGGTCAGGCCGAGAAGATTCGCGTCGAGGCTTCGGACGTGAAGGAACTGCTCGGCGCGCCGCGCTTCTACCCCGAAGAGGCGCGCAAAGAGATGCCGCCCGGCGTCGCGACCGGCATGGCTTGGACGGAGACGGGCGGACAGCTACTCTTCATCGAGGCGACGCTCCTGCCCGGAAGCAGCGGCCTCCAACTCACCGGCCAGCTCGGCGAAGTCATGCAGGAGTCTGCGCGCGCCGCGCGCTCTTACCTGTGGTCGCACGGCTCGGAGTTCGGCATAGACCCGCAGATGTTCAAGAACTACGGGATGCACCTGCACGTGCCCGCGGGCGCCATCCCGAAGGACGGCCCCTCGGCGGGCGTCGCCATCACCTCGGCGCTCACGTCGCTGATGACGGGCCGGCGCGTGCGCAACGACACGGCGATGACGGGCGAGATAACTCTCTCGGGGCTGGTCTTCCCCGTCGGCGGCATCAAGGAGAAGGTGCTCGCCGCGCACCGCGCGGGGCTCAAGCGCGTCGTGCTGCCCGCGCGCAACGAGCCCGACGCCGAAGACATCCCCGAAGACGTGCGCAAAGAGCTTGAGATAGTCTACGTCTCGCGCATCGGCGAGGCGCTTGAGCAGACGCTCGAAAAGCTCGTCGCGCAGCCGCCCCCGCCCGCAGACCCGCAAGCGGAAGAGTCGCGCGGCGCGGCGCAGCAGCAGGAGCCCGAGCCCGTCCGCGCGCGCGGCCGTTAGGGTCTTTCAAAGTTCAGGACAGAGAGGGACAAGGATGGCGACGAGCAGGAAGACGCAGGCGAAGGCGGGCATTCCCGAAAAGAGGCGCGGGCAGCAGATGGGCGACGAGCGCAGTCAGCCCGCCAAGGTAGAAGAGGCCCAGCAGGAGACGGCGGCGCTCCGCGGACGCCGCAAGGCCGCGAGCAAGTTTTTCGGCGACGACTCGTACCAGCGCACGGGCACGCGCGGCGAGGCTCCGCGCGACAACAGCCCTTCCGTCCCGGCCGCGATACCGGCGAACACGAAGGCCGGCGAGTCCGACGGCGAAGCAGAGTTCAAAGCCCGCCAGAAGTCGTCGCGTAAGACTTCGGGCAAAGGCCGGAAGTAAACCCGGACGGCCGCTCACGACGGGCGGGAGCCCGCGGCGCCTTACGCCGCAGTCCGTCGTCAAAACTTTCTACGAGCACGGGGGGAACCTGACCACTACCCGCCCGCGGGCGCGCTCCGCCCGCGAGCCTTACCTGAAACTACACACGAACGGAAGGAGAGACCTCATGTCTGACAAATCCGACTTAAGGGTGAGAGGCTACATCGTCATCGCGCTCGTGGAGGACACCGGCAAGAAGTATCAGGGCTGTAAGGTGATTCCCGAGGGCGAAATCTACCCGGCCATCTACAGACAGGTCTACGGCCCCGACAGCCAGAAAGACTGTGAGAAGTGGGCGGCCGCGCACTGCGACAAGAAGGCGACGAGTTAACCGTCTGCTCTTCGCCGGGAGCGCGGGCATCCCTGCCCGCCGAAGCGTGCGCGAGCACGCTTAAAGTAGAAGCGCCGCCACTCAAGATTGAGTGGCGGCGCTTCTCGGTCTCTGAGACCGCGGAACCTACCTCATAAAAAAAGATTGGGGTCGGACTCCCCCAAGCCCGACCCCATTGGCCACTCGCGTGGCCTGCCCCAAAGTTTCACTCGTTCTCAGAAGGAACGCCCGTTAGGTGAGTACATAGTAGCGGCCGCCCCGCCCCGTTTGGTTGCGATAATATTGCGCTCGCGTGATGAGTTCGAGGCGGACGTTTTTTTAAGGAATCGCTCACGGCCCCTTCATCGCGCCCGCGGCTTTCCGGTCGAGCTCGTCGGCCTCGTCGTTCAGCTTCGCGGCCCTGAGTGTGGCCTCGTTCATCCTGTTCGTGACCGCGTTCTGCGGCTCGTCGCTCAAGAGCATCCCGGCGCGCTCTTTCATTATGTCCAGAGCCTCGGCGCGTTTCGCGTCCGCCTGCGCCGCGAACGTGAGGTACTGACGGTAGTTGTCGCCGACCTTCAACTTGCTCGCGCGCTCGGCCGTGAGCGAGGCGGCGCGGAAGGCTGCGGCGCCTTCGCCGAACGCGGCGGCCTGCTCGCGCGCGGCGGCGGCGAACGCCGGCCTGTCCCTGACTAAATCTTTGCCGGGCAGACCCACCTCCAAGGCGCTGACGCGATTCAGTGCGTCGCGCGCCTTCGCCCTCTGCGCGTTAATCTCGACGACGGCCGCGTTGAAGTCGCCGGCCGCTCCCGCGCCCGCGAACGTGTAAGTCTCGTACTTCGGCTCGGCCTCCAGAGCGCGCCGCGCGAGGAAATCCCACGCGCCGCGGTTGATGTCGGGCGCGAGGTCGTAATACCAGTGGTCGTGCCCCTTCATGACCGTCACTTCGACCTCGAAGCCGCGCCCTTTGAGCGCGGCCTCCGTCGCGCGCACGTCGCCCAAGGGGAAGAAGGGGTCGCGGTCGCCGACGACGATCGCCAGAGGCGTCCTGCGCTTCGCCTTTTCGATGACGGAGAACTCGTCCCGCTCGCGCCACGCGCCCGCGTGGACGGCGGCCGCCGCGAAATACTCCGACTCCATCATAGCGAGGTTGAGCGCGAAGACGGCGCCCGCCGAATGCCCGAAGAGGTAGACGCGGCGCGGGTCTAAAGGGTATCTGGCCTTCAAAGCCTCGATTAGTTCGTGTATGAAGCCGGGCCCGTCTTCCGGCGTCCGCCACCCCTGCGAACTGCTCGCGTCCGGCCCCGCGACGACGAAGCCCTCGCGCGCCGCCAACTCCTTCCACTTCTCCACCAGCGAGAGCCCGTTGCGCCCCGACCCGTGCAGCAGCAAGACGAGCGGCGCGGGCGTCTTCAGAGACGCGGGCGCGAAGAGGTAGTAAGTCCGCCTCTTTCCCTCGTACTCGATCGTCTCCTTGGAAATTTTGTCGGCGGCGAGCGCGCACGGCGAGAGCGTCAGCAGCAGGAGCAAGGCGCGCGTGAGATTTTTCGAGTTCATCGGAAGTTCACGCTCGCTAACGCTTTTTGCCTTTCCGGCGCTTGCCCGTGTCGGCGTCGGGGCTGTCGAGTTTGAGGTCGGAGTTGTATTCGACGCGGGCGAATATCTTGAGCGAGTCTATGACCTTGACTGACTCGATGTCGTCGTCGCATTTGAACTGGCCGAGGTCTGCGCACTCGTCGTCGGGGCCGAAGGTGACGGGCCCGTCCTGAAAGTCGCGGCCGCGGTAGGCGATGACGAAGGCGTTGGGGCCGACGCGCAGGCTGCCGATGCGGTCGCCCCAGTCGCCCTGCTCGAATTCGAGCGTCGCGTACTCGGCCGGGCCTTCGATTCTGATCATCTCGCCGCCGAAGTCCGCCTCGCGCCAGACATCAACGTAGCAGTCGCCCTGTTTCTCAGACATAACTTCACGCGCGCCGCGCCCTAATCCTCCGCGGGGTCGTACTCTTCCGCTTCGAGGAGCGGCGCCCAGCGCGTCACGCCCCCTATCTCGCGCAGGCTCCCGTCCCTCGCGTCCTCGACGTACCAGCGGCCGCCTTCGTAGCGGCCGAACTCTATGCGCTCGTTCGCGCCGTCGTGTATCAGCACGCGCTCGCCCTCGGCCGGCTTCGCGTCGGAGGCTTTGAACCAAGGCATCGCGCTCACACGTTCGGGGCCGCGCGCGGCCGTTTAAAAGACGCGCCCCGCGCGGCAACACCGGCGGGGCGCGTCTGTGAATCAAGACGTAATGACTACGCAGCGCCCCGCGGCGCGCGGCAATGATTTATCAGGCGGCGCAGACTTTGCCGAGCGCCTGCGCCCACTTGGCCTGCACGGGCTCGCCGTACATCTGCCGCTCCTTCTCGCGCCGGATGGCGCAGGCCATGCGGAAGGCGCGCAGCTCGCCGTACTTCCTGATCGAGACGCTGGTGCGCCCCTTCTTCTCGCGGCCGGCGTTCCAAGAGACCTCGAAGACCTCGTTCTCGTAAATCTTCCCGTCCTTCCCCTTGTACTTCTTCACCGCGCGGCGGACGCCCGCGACGCCCAGAGGGTTGCGCGGGTTGCGGCCGACGATGACCCAGTCCGTGCGCGGCTTGCCCAGCTCGCGCTCCATCTCGTCGCGGCACTCGACGGCCGCTTTGAGCGCGGACTCTTTGCCTCCGTGCTGACGATCCGTGACGAATTTCGACTTCGTCTCCTTGTTGTACCTGACGCGCACGTACCAGCCGTGCATCTTCTTCTGCGGGCTGTCTATGCGACTGATGCCCTTGTGACCGGACGACTTCGCCATATGATTACTAGACGTATTCTCCTCGATGAAAATTTGGGGTGGCCCTTCTTATTCAGAACTTAAATCCGCGCACGCGCTTTGTCAAAGGCGAGAGGCCGTTTACTTCGCCCGCGCCCCGAACGCGACGGCGGCCGTCGTTTAGTTCCGACGGCCGCCCTCTTTCGTTCCACTAAATTCGGCGCCGGAGGACGCGCCCCGCCGCCTGATTCACTCAGACTTATTCCACCACCCACATGTCGCCGCTGTGGATGAGCTTGTGGAGGTCGCCGCGGCCCGTGCGCGCGACCGACTCCTCGATCTGGTGTGCGAGGAGGTCTTCGTAGGTTGCGCGGCGCACGTCGCGGAAGATGCCGACGGGCTGCGGGA
Organism: Pyrinomonadaceae bacterium; assembly: GCA_035248785.1. Taxonomy (GTDB): domain Bacteria; phylum Acidobacteriota; class Blastocatellia; order Pyrinomonadales; family Pyrinomonadaceae; genus QHXN01. The sequence continues at coordinate 25,568 of DATFHD010000088.1, forward strand.
ACTCGGGCTGCTCCATGCGCGCGAGCATGAAGGCGACCGACGGGTCTTCGATGTGCACGTCGTGGACGAGGCAGTCCGATTCGTTCAGGCCCGTCTCGGAACCCAACTGGATGACCTCGGGGCGCGTGCCGTTCATGCGTATGCCGCGGTCGCGGTTCTTGCCGAAGACCATCGGCTTGCCGTGCTCAAGGTAGAGCACGCGGTCGGGCCTGACCGAGCGCTCGGTGAACGATTCGAACGCGCCGTCGTTGAAGATGTTGCAGTTCTGGTAGACCTCGACGAAGCTGACGCCCTTGTGGTGCGCCGCCGCCTCGACTATCGAGGAGAGGTGCTTCACGTCAATGTCTATCGAGCGCGCGACGAAGGTCGCCTCCGAAGCAATCGCCAGAGAGAGCGGCGTGACGGGGTAGTCTATGACGCCCATCGGCGTTGACTTCGTCTTCTTGCCGAACTCCGAGGTCGGCGAGTACTGCCCCTTCGTCAGGCCGTAGATGCGGTTGTTGAAGAGGATGATGTTGAGGTCGAGGTTGCGCCGGAGCGCGTGCATGAAGTGGTTGCCGCCGATGGAGAGGCCGTCGCCGTCGCCGGTCACGACCCACACGGAGAGTTCCGGGTTCGAAGCCTTGATGCCGGTCGCGACGGCCGGCGCGCGCCCGTGGATCGTGTGGAAGCCGTAGGTGTTCATGTAGTAGGGGAAGCGCGACGAGCAGCCGATGCCGCTGACGAAGACGATCTTCTCGCGCGGGATGCCGAGGTCGGGCATCACCTTCTGGATGCTGTTAAGTATCGCGTAGTCGCCGCAGCCCGGGCACCAGCGCACCTCCTGATCGGAGGAGAAGTCGGCCTTCGTGAGCTTGCCCGGCGGGGGCGCCGCCTTGCCCGCCGTCACCGAACCCGGCTCGCTCTCGGGCGAAGGCCCCGCGCCGCTCACGTTGCCGCCCAGCCCCTCGACACTCGTCTCGTCCGCGCCCTTCTTCAACACCTCGCCGTTCTTGTTTCCGTTGCCGTTCGTGCTCATCTCTGGTTCCTCTCGAATGATTGCCGTGACTGTTATCGAAGCCCTCTACTCTTCGCCGCCGCGCCGACGGCTCCGCTCGACGCCCTCCCACAGCCGCAGGTACTCCCCGCGCACGTATGGGTCGAGTCGCTCCGCGAAGTCGGCGCCGAGTCCGCGCGCCTTGATCAACTCCTGCACGTCCGCGAGGTCTTTGAGCCGGTCGGGCGCGGTCATGCCCGAGGCCAGCTTCAGCTCGACCAGCTTTTCGAGCGTGACGACGCGCACGCCGTCAATCTCGACCGAAGCAGCCGCGGGGTCTGGGAAGCTGACCGGCTTCGGCCGCCCGTCGCCGGGGAACTCGCCCGCGACGATGACCTCTACGGGCACGCCGCCCCGCGTCGCGCGGAGGCGCTTGCGCGCGCCCTCGAAGGCCGGCACGTAGCCGAGCCCGACCAACTCGCGGTGGAACGCCTCAAGCCCTTCGCGCGTCAGGACGAGGTATATGTCCTCGGTGAAGCGCGGGTAGCCGTGCGCCATGAGTGCGACCGCGCCGATGACCATGTAGTCTATCCGGTGTCGGTCGAGGTCTTCGCAGAGGCGCGCGAGCGCGTTGTTGAGTCCGCCTTCGCCCATAAGATAGCGCAGGCCCTCCGCGTAGATTTCGCGGACGGGCGTGTCAGCGGGCGTGGCGGCGCCGGGCTTCATCGTTCCCTCGCTTTACAGGTACTCCTCGACCTTCCGGATGATCTCGCGTATCTGGAAGGGGCGCCCCTTGACCTTGGAGAAGGCGACGGCGTCCACGAGGTACTTGGCGCGGATCATCGTGCAGAGCTGGCCGAGGTTCATCTCGGGGATGATGACGCGCTCGAAGCTGCGGAGCACGTCGCCGAGGTTCGAGGGGAAGGGGTTGAGGTGGCGCAGGTGCGCGCTTGAGACCGACTTCCCTTCCGCGCGCAGCTTCTCGACCGCGGACGTAATCGAGCCGTAGGTCGAGCCCCAACCCAACACGAGCACCTCGCCCGTCGGGTCGCCGTAGACCTCCACGTCGGGGATGTCCTGCGCGGCGCGGTCAACCTTGGCCTGACGCATCAAGACCATGAAGTGGTGGTTCTCGGGGTCGTAGTTGACGTTGCCCGTGAGGTGTTGCTTCTCGATGCCGCCGATGCGGTGTTCGAGTCCGGGCGTGCCGGGCACGGCGTAGGGCCTTGCGAGCGTCTCCTCGTCGCGCGCGTAGGGCATGAAGTTCGCGGGGTCTGCGGCGAACTTCACTTCGATCTTCGGCAGTTGGTCAATCTCCGGGACGAGCCAAGGCTCGGCGCCGTTGGCGAGGTAGCCGTCCGAGAGGTAGAAGACCGGCGACATGTACCTGTAAGCCAGACGCACGGCCTCAATCGCCATCGAGAAGCACTCGGCCGGAGTGGCGGGCGCGATGACGATGGCCGGGCACTCGCCGTTGCGACCCCAGACGGCCTGAAACAAGTCGGCCTGCTCGGTCTTCGTCGGCAGGCCCGTCGAGGGGCCGCCGCGCTGCACGTTGACGATGACGAGCGGCAGTTCCGTCATCACGGCGAGGCCGATTGCTTCCTGCTTCAAGGCGACGCCGGGGCCGCTCGTTCCCGTCAAACCGACGTGGCCGGCGAACGAGGCGCCGATGGCGGCGCAGACGGCGGCAATCTCGTCCTCCGCCTGAAACGTCTTCACGCCGAAGTTCTTGTGGCGCGAGAGTTCGTGCAGGATGTCGGAGGCCGGCGTGATGGGGTACGAGCCGTAGAAGAGCGGGCGGCCGGCGAGTTCGGCGGCGGTGATGAAGCCGATGGCCGTCGCCTCGTTGCCCGTAATCTTGCGGTACTTGCCCGGCGCGATGACGGCCTTCTTCACCTTGTAGTGCGTGGTGAAGACCTCGGTCGTGTCGGCGAAGTTGTAGCCGGTCTTCAAGGCGATTTCGTTCGCGCGCATGACCTCCTCGTTCTTCCTGAACTTGGAGCGAATCCATTCGAGCGTCGGCTCCATCGGGCGGTCGTAGAGCCAGTAGAGGATGCCGAGCGCGAAGAAGTTTTTACACCTGTCCATCTCCTTGCGCGAGAGCTTGACGCCCGCCTCTTGCAGCGCGCGGATGTTGATGCTCGTGATGGGGAGCTTGTGGACGCGGTAGCCCTTGAGCGTGTCGTCTTCGAGCGGGTTCGACGCGTAGTTGGCCTTCTTCAAATTCTCCTTGTTGAACTCGTCTGTGTTGACGAGGAGCGTGCCGCCGTCTTCGAGGTCGGGGAGGTTGACCTTGAGGGCCGCCGGGTTCATCGCGACGAGCACGTTCGGCTGGTCGCCGGGCGTGCGTATGTCGCGGCTGGAGAAGTTGAGCTGGAAGCCTGAGACGCCGGGAAGACTGCCGGCGGGGGCGCGGATTTCGGCGGGGAAGTCGGGCAGCGTCGAGATGTCGTTCCCGACGATGGCCGAGGTGTTGGTGAACTGCGTGCCCGTGAGCTGCATGCCGTCGCCGGAGTCTCCGGCGAAGCGGATGGTCACGGTCTCGACCTCTTCAACGTCTCTCTCCCGCGCCTCGACGGGCGGGTTCTCGATGATAGCGCTCATACTCTTCGGTCAATCCTTTGTCAGATGTGTGCGGGCGGTTGGAGATTGCGGGAAGCGACTTCTTCATTAACTTTAAGAGTTCCGTGACGGGGAAATCCCGGGGCGGTCGTGAACACAAGCATTCTACACACCCGCGCGAGCCAAACTCAAGGCGACCGCGCCCGCCACCCTCCGGGTAAATTCCCCCAAGCCTCGGGCCTGAATCCGGGGAAACTCCCCGCGGAGTGGCGCACCACAGCCTCCGCGTGATGGGTAACAAATCCCGTGCCCGCGCCGCCGAAAAAGCGAAAGCCCCCGCGCCCTCTTCAGGACGCGGGGGAACTGTTCGTCAGGCGCAGGTTGTCTGAAGCGCGCGCGCGTCTTTAGCTCACGCTGTCGGTCGCGTCCGTCACGCCGGAGGAGGACGACGAGCCGCCCTTCGATGAGGAGGAAGAGGGGGACGTGGACGCCGAGGACGACTTCGATGCGCCCGAGCCGGTGGAACCTGATGAGCCGGACGAGCCTGTCGAGCCTGTCGAGCCTGTCGAGGCGGAGGCGGAAGACCCGGAGGCCGCGGCCGTGGCCGAGGCGGTGTCGGAGGCCGGGGCGGTCGCTGGCTCCTTGTACTGCGCCATGCGGCAACTGCCCTCGAAGATGGCGCCGTTCTCGATGACGAGCGCGGGAGTCTGAATGTTGCCGGTGACCTTGGCGACGCGCCCCATCTCGATGCGCTTGGTGGCGATGATGTCGCCGTTGACGGTGCCGAAGATCTGCGCGACGGCGACCTCGACGTTGGCGTCAACGCGGCCGTTGGTCGAGACGATCAGCGTGCCGTCGGCCGAGGAGACGCGGCCCGAGAGCGCGCCGTCCACACGCAGCATGCCCTTGAAGTTGGCCTCGCCCGTGAGCGACGTGCCGTTGCCGACGAAGCCCGTGAGCGTCCCCTCCTTGATGTCGCGCGCGAGCGACTCGCTCTCGGTGACGGCGCGGGAGGTGGTCTGCGTGTAGACCTGCTGCTGGTAGGCTTCGGTCGGGGTGGCGGCCGACGCGCCGCCGGCCGGGGCCGCCGAGCCGCCCGCGCCGTAGCCGCCGGCCGAAGAAGCCGGGCTCTGCGGGGTGTGGTCGGCCGTGTCGTCGGGGGTGTGCGTGTCCTTCGGGTTTCTACCGGGTCTGAACATTTCTCTTTCTCCCTGTTTGCGAACTCCGTTCTGGTTTCAAGCCGGGCGCGGCCCGAAGGCCCCGCGTGGGCGGCGACTGGCCGCCGTGGGCGCGAAGGCCGCGCGCCGGAAGCCGCCCGTTGAAAAAGGAATCAAGTCAGGAGAGATTGTCTGCGGCGGCTGACCGCCGCGGCTTCGACTGGCTTTCAGAACTCTCCGAGAGCGCAGCCGATGATAAGGGAATCGGGGGGAATAGTAAATGGGAAAAAGAAGTAGACAGTAGTCGGTAGTCAGTAGTCAGTAGGCTCCGCAGGCGGGCGTTGATGTTGACAGCCGCGGTTCGTAACAAGGGAGTTCTTCTACTGGCTACTGACTACTGACTACTGTCTACTGTCTACTGCCCTTCACTTCTTGTCGCTATCCATGTTGACGGCGAGCACGTCTTTGAAGACGGCGATGGCGGCGCGCTTGGGCGCCTGCGGGAGGGGGATTTGGCCGAGGTCTACGGTCGTGTTGCCGGTGATGGTGGCCGAGCCGAGGCGCGTCCAGCCCTGCCCGAAGTCGAGGTAGACGGGGACGAGCATCCGGAAGTTGTCCGAGACGCCCGACTGCGTGAGGCGCCCCGAGAGCGTGTTGCCGCTGACGGAATATTCAAACTTGTAGCTCGGCACCTCCGTCCCGTAGACCCACTCGTCGAAGAACCAGTCCATGCGGCCGTCGCCCTGTATGTCCATCTCCTTCGTCATGTGGCGCTCGACGGCGCGCTTGAAGTCCTCGGTCGAGACATCCTTGTTGTAGTTAGCCTTGATGAAGTCCTGCATCATCTCGGAGAAGTGCTGGTCGTGCGTCTTGCGGTCGTACATCATCATCCGCAGCATGTGCAGGATGTAGGCGCCCTTCGGGTAGATCATGAAGCGCGCGACGTTGCCGGTCTTGCCGCTGTTGAGCCGGTAGCCTTGCGTGACGGGGCCGACGGTGTAGGGCTTGCGGTCTTTCGTCTGCGGGCGCGACTCCACGATCATCTGGCGCTGGTCTTCCCAGAACTTGATGAACTTGTCGTTGCCGTCAATGGCCTGCGCGTAGAGCGAGGCCGAGAACTCGGCGAAGCCCTCGCTCATCCACTGGTCGCGGTAAGACTTCCAGCCGACGATGTGGCCCCACCACTGGTGCGCGACCTCGTGCGGGCCGACGTACTTGAAGAAGTCGTCGGTCGCCGCGCGGATGTTGCCGCCGGTCGCGAGGTAGCGCTGCGTCGGATCCATGAAGGCCGTGAAGGGCATGTAGACGAGCGTCGGCCACGCCTGCCCGAAGTTGGGCGCGGGCTGCTGCGTCATGGCGACGCGCGTGTAGGGCAGCTTGCCGAAGAAGGCGTTGTAGATGCGCGTAGAGTTCTGCGCGTCGGCGATGGCCGAGTTCGCCATCGCGGTCGTGGACATCGAGCCTACCCCTGCGTTCTCGGCGCCGCGCATGAAGTCGGGCAAATTCTCGTTGGCGTAGAACTCTATCTCGTAGCCCGACTCCTTGTCCTCGACGGCCTTGCGCTTGAAGATGCCGTAGTTGAAGCCCGCGACGGCCAACTCGGTCTGCCCGCTCGACCACTTGGCGACGGCGATGTCGCCGTCAACGACCTCGGCGACGGGCTGCGCGCCCGTGCCGATGAGCATCTTGCCCTTCGGGTAGTGGAAGGTCATGTCGAAGGTGGCGCGGTCGCCGAACTGCGTGCCGCCGTTGTTCGGATACCAAGTGTGGCGCGCGTCCGGCACGACGAAGAAGTTGCCGCCGCCCGCGTTAATCAGCGCGTCGCCGCCCTGATACTCGACCGTGACCTTGTAGCTCTTGCCGGCCTCAAGGGGTTCGGGCCAGATGAGGGCGAAGTCCGAGTCTCGCTCCTTCCCTTCCTGTATGAACTGTAGGTCGCGCCCCTGCTCGTCGCGGACGCGGCTCACGCGCAGCGTCCTGTAAAGCTCGAACGGCAGGACGCGCGTGCCCTTGATGAGCGGGGTGAAGGCGACGGTGTCGGTGGCGGCTATCTGCGTGCCCTTGATGGCGCCGTCAATGTCGTGGTGCGTAATGTCGAAGATGCGGTGGTCTTCGTCGCTGTTCCCCTTGCCCTGCCTGTACTCGTCCGAGAGGTGAAAGGCCGTCCAGAAGCCGCCGTCCGTCTCGCCGTAGCTTGAGAGCAGAACCTCCTCGGGCGAGACTTCGGGGATGCCGAGCGGGTCTATCTGGAAGACGAGCTTCTCGAAGTGCTTCCCGCCGATGAAGGCGACGAAGAAGCCGGGGCGCTCGGGCGTGTAGAGGTCTACGAGGGTGCGCAGCTCGGCGTTGGTGCGAAGCTCCCTGCGCAGGAGCGTCTGGTTGTCGCGGAAGATGTCGCGCGCACGCGCCGACTGCGCGCCGCCCGTCGCCATCCGCGCCTGCGGCGAAGCCTTGATCTCTTCGAAGGTCTTGTCTGTGAAGCGCAGCGTGAGCTTGGTGAACTGCTCGGTGATGGAAGGCTGGCCGGTGAAGAGCGCGAGGCTCTTCTTCTCGCACTCGACGGGCGGCGTCAACGTCATCTCGCCCTCACCGATGAAGACGGCGCCGGTGACGCGCCCCTCTACGGGCGCGAGGAAGTAGAGTTCGCCCGAGCGCAGTGTGAAGGTGGCGGCGTCGCGCTTGAGGACGAGGCCGTTGACCTGCGCGTAGTCGCCCGCGAACTCCTGCGGCGACTCGCCCTGCTGGCGAAGCTGCTGGTAGACGGGGTCTGCGTTGCCCTTCACGGCCGCCGAGACGGTGACGGAGGTTTCGGCGAGCGCGACTTCGAGCCTGAAGTCGGCGGAGGCGCGCTTGCCCTCCTCGACCTTCAGTTGCTCGCGCCGAGCCTCTTTGAAGCCTCCGGCGCGGACGACGACCGCGTACGCGCCCGCGGGGACGTTCGGCAGGCTGTACCTGCCCTGCCCGTCGGTCGCGCCGGTGGCGACGGCCGCGCCGGTCGCGGCGTCAACGACCTCGACCGAGGCGCCGACGACGACCGCGCCCTTCGGGTCGGTGACGGTGCCGGAGACCTCGCCGCCCGCGGCGGCGGCGCGCGCGACAGCCAAGGGAAGTAGAAGCAGTGTCAGTGCGAGTGCGAAGCGGGCGAGCTTGTTCTTCAAGGGGATGTGCATAAAACCTCTTACTTACGTGGTGAGGGGCCGCCTCGGTCGGCGGTCTCGTTGAGTTTTGGTATCGGGCTGAAGTCGGGCCGGGGAGAGTCCGGCGGCGGCGTGCGCCGGGCTCTTAAACTTACGCGGCGGCATTATCCGAGCCGCCTTCGCGGAGTGTCAAGCGGCGCGCAGGCCGCGCCCGGCTTAACTGGGCTTAACTTGGCTTAACTTGACTTCGGCGGCGCGCAGCCGATAAAACGGCTGGCGAACGCCTGAGCTTAAAACTGACGCCGACACCTATTCGCCGCGCGCGGCGGAAAGGTTCCAGCGATTCCCGCGCCGACAGCGCGGACAGACCAGAAGAGGAGACCGAGATGGCCGGCCAGATGATCGAGTTTCAGAGCAACGGCGGGACGACCCGCGGCTACCTCTCAGTGCCGGAAGGCGGCAAAGGCCCCGGCGTCGTCGTGATACAGGAGTGGTGGGGTTTAGTTCCGCACATCAAAGACGTGGCCGACCGCTTCGCCGCCGCGGGGTTCGTCGCGCTCGCGCCAGACCTGTACCACGGCGACGTGGCGCGCTCGCCCGACGAGGCCGGCAAGATGATGATGGCCCTCAACATCGCGCAGGCCGAGAAAGACCTGCGCGGCGCGGTTCAGTATTTATTGAATCATGAGGCGACGGCGGGCGACTCTGTCGGCACGGTCGGCTTCTGCATGGGCGGCGCGCTCTCGCTCTACGCCGCGTCGAAGAACGCGCAGGTCGGCGCCTGCGTCGTCTTCTACGGCATCCACCCGAAGGTCGAGCCCGACTTCGACAACCTTCGCGCGCCCGTGCTCGGCATCTTCGCCGAGAAGGACACGTTCGTCACGCCGGACGTTGTCCGCGCGCTCGAAGAGACGGTGCGCGAGCACGGCAAGGCAATCGAGACGCACATCTATCCGGGCGCCGACCACGCCTTCTTCAACGACACGCGCCCCGAAGTCTACGACCGGGAAGCGTCCGCCGACGCTTGGCGCCGCACCGTGGACTTTTTCCGGACGCATCTGGGGAAGTAGGCGGCCGGTAGACGGCAGTTTTGCATAAACTGGCGCAAATACGGGGTTTATCTTCGTCCGGGCCACGCCGGGACGGACTTTTTTTGTCACAAAACGCACTGCTATCAGAGCGATAGCAACTGCTATTGCTCCGATAGCAGTTGCTATCGCTCTGATAGCAACTGCTATTGCTCCGATAGCAGTTGCTATTGCTCCGATAGCAACTGCTATTACGACGGTAGCAGTCGCTATCGCCCTGATAGCAGTTGCTATCGTCACGGTAGCAACTGCTATCGGAGCGGTAGCAGTTGCTACCGTGACGATAGCAACTGCTATCGCTTCAATCTCAATTGCTATCGCCGCAATCTCAGTTGCTATCGCGGTAATTTCGTTTGCTATCGCCTCAATCTCAATTGCTATCGCGGCAAACTCAATCCGTTTCGCGGCGGGACGGGTCAGTAGCGCGCCGGTTGCGTCGCGCACGTTGATGGCTTAAAACATTTGGAGGTGCCGGGGCTGAGGCCGAAGGGTTGACGAAGGAGTCAGGGACGCGAGGGATGTTCGTCGAAAGCAAAATCAAGACGAAGCTGCTGCGCCAGATGGGCGAGGCGATTAAGGACTTCGGGATGATCGAGGACGGCGACCGCGTGATGGTCTGCCTCTCGGGCGGCAAGGACAGCTATACGATGCTCGACCTTCTGCTCGACGTGCAGAAGCGCGCGCCCGTCAAGTTCGACATACTCGCGGTCAACTTAGACCAACGTCAGCCGAACTTTCCGACTCACGTCCTGCCGAACTATCTCGCGGAGCGCGGCGTCCCCTTCCGCATCGTCGAGCGCGACACCTACTCGGTCGTCAAGCGGCTCGTGCCCGAGGGCAAGACCTTCTGCTCGGTCTGCTCGCGCCTGCGCCGCGGCATCCTCTACAACACGGCCGTCGAGGAGGGCTGCACCAAGATAGCGCTCGGTCACCACGCCGACGACATCACGGCGACCTTCCTCTTAAACCTCCTCTACGTCGGCCAGCTCAAGGCGATGCCGCCCGTGCTGCGCTCGGACGACGGCCGCAACACCGTCATACGACCTCTCGCATACTGCCGCGAACGGGACATCGCCGAGTACGCCGCCGAGAAGAATTTTCCCATCATCCCCTGCGACCTCTGCGGCTCGCAGACGAACCTTAAGCGAGCGCGCGTCAAGCGGCTGGTCGAAGAACTTGAGAAGGAGATTCCGCACGTACGCGCCTCCATGCTCACCGCGCTCACCAACGTCGTGCCCTCGCACCTGCTCGACCCCACGCACTTCGACTTCAAGAACCTTCGCGCCGCCAACGGCAGCGTCGAAGACGAACTCGACTCCGCCCTCGGCCACGCCGAACCCGAAGACGCGCCCGCCCTCGTCTCCATCGGCTAACGCTTCGAGAGCGGGCGGCCGGCGAGCGTGCCGTTGAACTTCCCTTCCTCCACCACGACGCGGCCGTTGACGACGACGTAGCGCATCCCCATGGCGAGCAGCTCGGGCTGCTCGTAGGTCGAGCGGTCTGCGATGGTACGCTCGTCGAAGACGATCACGTCCGCGAAGTAGCCGACCTTGAGCAGGCCGCGTTCGGGCAGGCGAAACGTCTCGGCCGTCAGAGACGTTCCGGCGCGGACGGCGAAGGGGAGCGTGATGAGCTTCTTCCTGTAGACGTACTCGCGCAGCTTGCGCGGGAACGTCCCGTACTTGCGCGGGTGGCCGGTCGAGCCGTCCGACCCCGTGGCGACGAAGTCCTGCCGCATGAAGTTCTCCACGTCCCGCTCGCTCATGTTGAAGGAGGCGAGCGCAGCGCCGCCGTTCTTCGCAATCTCAATCGCCGCCTCGACGGGCGGAAGGCCGCGCGCCTTCGCCACGTCTTCGAGCGTCTTGCCGACGATACTCTTATCACGCGCCGAGGTGATGAGAAGCGAACGCGCGCCGCCTCTGCGTTTGAGGTTCGCCTCCATGTCTGCGACTAGGCGCGGGCGCACCGAAGGGTCTTCGATGCGTTTGCGAAGCTCGTCGGCGCCGCCCGCCTCGGCCCAGCGCGGCACGAGCGCGGCCGTGATGCTCGTGCCCGAGGCGGTGTAAGGGTACTGGTCGGCCGTGACCTCGACGCCCGCGGCGCGCGCCTGTCTGATGAGACGTATCGCCTCTTCGCTCTTGCCCCAGACCTCCGTGCCGAGCGCCTTGATGTGCGAGATGTGTACGGGGATTCTGGCCTCGCGGCCGATGCGTATGGTCTCTTCGATTGAGCCGAGAAGGCCGATGGAGTAGGAGTTCTCGTCGCGCATGTGCGAGTCGTAGACGCCGCCCGCGGCGGCGACGACGCGCGCGAGTTCGATGACCTCCTCGGTCTTGGCGAAGCTGCCGGGCGCGTAGTAGAGCCCCGTTGACATCCCGAAGGCGCCCTCGTCCATCGCGCGCGCGACGAGCGCTTTCATGCGCGCGAGCTGTTCGTCGTCGGGCGCGGCGTCGCGCATCCCCAAGACCTGCTGGCGCACGGTGCCGTGGCCGACGAGGAGCGCGGCGTTCGTGCCGATGCCGCCACGCCGCCACGTTTCCAGCGTCTCGGCCACGCGGACGGGGCCGGCGCCGTCGTTGCCGGTGAAGACGGTCGTCACGCCCTGCATCAGGTAGTCCTCGTTCGCCCTGCGCGCGGGACTCGAAAGGTCTTCGAGCGTGTGCGTGTGCGGGTCTATGAAGCCGGGCGCGACGACAAACCCCTTGGCATTAATCGTCCGCGCGGCCGTGACGCCGGCCCGCGCGGCGTCGCCGACGAAGACGATGCGGTCGCCGCGCACGCCCACGTCCGCCACGAAGGGCTCGCCGCCCGAGCCGTCAACGACCTTGCCGCCGCTGATGAGCAAGTCCACCGTGACGCGCTGACGCGGGACAGTCTTCGCGCGCGGGCGCGCGGGCGCGGGCTGGAAAGCCAGAAGGAGCGAGAGCAGAAGCAGAATCGTGCGGCGCAGTTTCATCATCCTCCTCTACGGCTGCGGGCATGCAGGCCGCTAAAGTATAATGCGTGGCGGAATCATAACAACCATGCCTGCGACTAAAACCAGACCCAAGCCGAAGACCGCCGCGCCGTCGAAGGCGCCCGCCGCCGCGAAGAAGTCGAAACCCGCGGCTTCAAAGAAGCCCGCTGCCTCGAAGACGAAGGCCGCGCCGCCTCCGTCGAAGAAGAGCGCCACGAAGACGAAGGCGGCCGGCGCGTCGAAGTCGAAGGCCGCGAGTGCGACGAAGGCGAAAGCTGCGGGCGTTAGTCAGAAAGCCGCGGGCTCCGTTAAGTCGAAAGGCGCGGGGGCCGTCAAGGCGGCGGCGAAGAAGGCTTCGGCGACGAAGGCGGGGACAGCAAAGCAGGCGGCGGCGAAGAAGCAGCCGAAGGACGTGCTCGACTTCTCTGAGTTCCCGGCGGGCTCCGTCACGCGGCATGACGTGACGCTGTGCCTCGCGTGCATCTTCAAGCTCTTCACCAACCAGCTCGGGCTCGCGCCGCGCACGGCGTACAACGAGATACGTCGTTACGCGCCGACGGTCGCCGAGTTGACGGCGCGTGAGCCGCAGCGGCCGTTCTTCAAACCGACCGGCGAGAAGAACCCGCACTGTCCATACTGCGAGGCGCCGAAGCGCTGGCACGCGGGCCTGTCCGTCCACCGTTTGGAAGGTAAGGCTTCAGACGCCGCGCGCAAGGCTCTCTTAAAGCGCCTGCCGACGAAGGACGAGCAGTTCCAGATTCACGAGGAGAAGAGAACGGCGCGGCAGGTCTTCTTCGAGTGGCTCGAACGTCTGGGCCAGACGCTCGACCTCGATACGGACGCGGCTTGGATGCCTGCGGCCGCGCGCGAGTACCTGCAACGCCGCGAGCCGAAGACGGACTGGGCCGCGGCCTTCGAAGGCGTCCGCGCCGTGCGCCGCTCGCAGCGCCTCGCGGAAGGCTTCGAGCGCGAAGGCTTTCGACTCTTCCTCGCGCCCGCGCTCTACAACGACGTGCTGCTCGTGCAGTACCTCGTCAGCCGCTCGCACCGCCACGGCGGACGCACCTTCGAGGGGCGACTCACCTTGCCCGACCTCGTCGGACGCATGCGCCGCGGCGGCCACCTCGAAGCGCAGGGCATCACCGAGCGCGACCGCTTCGACGTGCTCGAACAGCTCGTCGAAAACCTCACGGGCGGCGACGCGCCCGCACGCCTCCACTTCGTCATAGACCGCCGCGGCCTCCTCGACAGCGCGAAGGACGTTTACGACCGGACTGTTTAGAGGTTGGAGGTTAGAGGTTAGTGGAAGTCACCGGCCGCCAAGCGGGCGAAGCGCTAAACGCGACTACTAACCTCTAACCTCCAACCTCTAACCTCTGCCTCACCGATCCATCTTGTTGAAGTGCAGCCGCAGGGGCGAGGTGAGCGAAATGTCGCGCAGCTCGAAGACGGCGTAAGACGCCTGCTCGTATTTGACGAGTTGGTAGACGCCCTGCTGCGTCGTGGTCGAGACCGTGCCGTCGCGCTCTTGCAGGTAGCGCGTGGCCTCTTCGACCGTGGCGCGCGCGCCGGGCTTCTCCTCGCCGAGCGCGTCCACGACGTAGGACTTGAGGAGCTTCGGCCAGTAGGAGGCGAAGAGCCGCTGGCTGGCGAAGACATCGGCCCAGACCGGCTTCCCGTTGCGGGCGACGACGACGCCCACCACGCCGGGCTGCAACACCTCACGTTCGAGCGCGCGCACGTAGTCGTCCATCTGCGAGCCGACCTGCTTGCTCGTGTAGACCTCCTGATATGTGTCCGTGCCGTTCGACGTGCCGAGCTTCGCGTTGTTCTCGCTGACCTCCTTCCAGACTTCGCTCTGCGCCTTCTTGTCCTGCGCCGTGCCGCGCAGCTTCGGGTGCGCGACCGCGCCGAGGCTTGAGAACTTCGCGGGCGCGGGCGCCTCGACGGCCGCCGACGCGCCGCCGCCGTAGCTCGCCGCGCGCGGAGTCCAGCGGCCGTGCTCGACGCAGAAGACGCTGAGCGCTACGGGGATGCTGACGGGCGGGATGACCCTGTCCTCCTGCACGATCCTGTCCTGCTGTCCGCCGACGACGACCTCGCCCGCCAGAAGCAGAAGCTTCTTGCCCGAGCGGTTGACGAGCGCCAGCTCGTTCACCGACGCGCCGCTCGTGTAGGCGATTGACTGCTGACGCGCGTTCGCGCTCGCGTTCGCGGGACGGCGCACGATGCGCGCCGCCTGCGTGCCCTTCTCTGTGATGACGACCGTGCCCGCCTTCGTCCCCTCGTCGAGCGTGATGTAGTCGGCGGAGCCGGCGAGGTCTGCGCCGCGCACGGGGAAGATGGTCAGGTTCTTGTAGCTGACCGGCGCGAGCACAGTCCAACCGTTGACCTGCCTGTTGCCCTTCGCGCGCGCGGGCGCGTCGCCCAGCAGAACCCCGGCCAGCAGAGACAGCGCGCACACGAGCGCCGCCAGACTCCTCGAACCCGGAAAGTGTTTCATCGGCTTGCCTCCTCAAGACTGTTCTTCGGTCGGTTCCCGGTGTGTGAACGCGCGCGCGGACGCGGACTTGCGCAGGCTCCCGACTTTTTAAATAGAGGCGAGCGGCCGGAGGTTCGCGGAACAGGTTCGGCGCGCGCGGTGTCGAAAAAGTCGCCGACCGTTTACGACGAAAGCCCCGCGCGCCGCGCGGGCGCGGAGTGGTTCGCCTTCGGGGCGGGCGCGCGTTCAACTTCTTTCCGAACGAGGTGAAGCATGAGAGACGCGGGGGCCGAGAATCCGACGCGGACGAAGCCGTCCATCAACGTCACGCCGCTCATAGATATTCTGCTGGTGCTGCTGATCATCTTCATGGTCATCACGCCTCTGAAGCCGGCGCGCTTCAAGACGCTCGTGCCGCAGCCGAGCGAGGAGCTGGGCCAGCACGCCATGCAGAGCCCGCTGACGCTCGTCGTCGCCGTCGCGCCCGACCTCTCTCTGAAGCTGTTGATGGGGAACGAAGTGATCGCCGAAGGTTCGGCAGGCGACGCGGGTGCGGTCGCCGCGCGGCTGGCCGCCGAGTGGCGCGAGCGCAAGATGACGGGCAAGTGGAAGGCGGAGCTGGCCGCGCGCACAGACCTCCCGCCCGACGAACGCGTCGAGCGCACGGTCTTCGTCCGCGCGCCTCGCACGGTTCGCTACGGCGAGGTGGCGCGCGTCATTGACGCCGTCAAAGGCTCGGGCGCTGAGCCCGTCGGGCTTCAGACGGAACAACTGCCGGAATGATAAGAGGCGTGAACCGTGAACCGTGAACCGTGACAAGAAGAATCGTGTTCCCTCTCGTCACGGTTCACGGTTCACGGTTTACGCCTTGTTGGTTCATGGGCGTTAAGAACGCCGCCTGCTCTCTTTAATCTCACGCTCGGCGCGGCGCTCGGCGTCCTTCGCCTCGTCTTTGCCGAGGCCGAGGTCGCGCAGCGTCTGGCCGATGCTGTCGCCCCGGGCGAGCCCGGCGAGTATCGCCTCGCGCGTGACGTTAGGGTGCGCGGCGCCGAGGTTGGCGGCCAAGCGCGTCGCGGCGACGTACTGCCCGAACTTCAGGCTCGGGTTGGCGGCGAGTGCCGCCTGATAACCGTCGCGTAAATCGTTCGCCGTCGTGTGCAGGAGCGCGGCCGTGCCCGGGTGTTCGCGCAGGTCTTCGTCGGCGCGGCGCGAGTTATCTTCACGCAGGCGCGCGCGCTCCAACCCCGCGTCCGAGCGCCCGCCCGACCTGTCCGAGGCGTTGCCGCGCCCAGTGTCCGCGCGCCCCACCGACGCGTCGGAGGAGCGGCCGATGCCGCGTTCGACGCCGACGCCCGCGGGCGGCCCGCCGCCGACGGGGCCGCGCCCCACGCCTCCGCCTCCTC
>DATFHD010000089.1:0-13266 GCA_035248785.1 Pyrinomonadaceae bacterium
CGGCCCCGGCGGCGGACGCGGGCGCGGCCCCGGCGGCGGAAGAAGATAAGAGAGTCGTCGGCGGTTTGTTGAGAGTTAATTTTCAGAGGTGCATTCATCATGTTGATGCCGAAGAAGGTAAAGCACCGTAAGCAGATGAAGGGGCGCATGACGGGCACGGCCCAGCGCGGCGCCGACATCAGCTTCGGCGAGTACGGCCTGAAGACCTTGGAGCCGGGCTGGATTACGGACAGGCAGATCGAGGCCGCGCGTATCGCCATGACGCGCCACGTCAAGCGCGGCGGCAAAATCTGGATCCGCATGTTCCCCGACAAGCCCATCACCAAGAAGCCCGCGGAAACCCGCATGGGCAAGGGCAAGGGCGCTCCCGACCACTGGGTCGCGGTCGTCAAGCCGGGCCGCATCCTCTACGAGATCGAGGGCGTGTCGGAAGAGATGGCGCGCGAGGCGATGCGGCTGGCGGCGCAGAAGCTGCCGGTCAAGTGCAAGTTCGTCTCCCGCGCGGAGCAGGAAGGGGGCGCGGTTTAAGCGATGAAGAGACACGACGAGCTAGAGCGCCTGCACAACATGTCGGACGAGGAGTTGAAGGAAGAGGCCGGGCGGCTGAAGGAGTCGCTCTTCCGCCTCAACTTCAAGCTCGCGCTCGGCGAGGTGGACGCCGTCAAGACCGTCCGCCGCGAGAAGAAGAGCCTCGCGCGCATCCAGACCTTGATGCGCGAGCGGCAGCAGCAGCAGGCGGCGACTGAGTAAGCGCCGGTAATTGGAGTTTGTGATGGCAGAAGAGAGCAAAGAAGAAGTGACGACGAACGCCGCGGACGCGGCCGCCGACGCGACCGAGTCCGGACAGACCTTGGCGCAGTCGCTCGGCTCGGGCGTTGACGCGCAGGCCGGCGACGCGACGGGCAGCGAGGCGAAGCGCACGAGCCGCCGCGCCGAGAAGGTCGGCGTCGTGGCGTCGGACAAGATGGAGAAGACTTGCGTGGTGCGCGTGGACAGGTTGATTAAGCACCCGAAGTACCGCCGCTACGTCCGCCGCACGTCGAAGTTCATGGCGCACAACGAGCAGGGCGCGACCGTCGGCGACAAGGTTCGCATCGTCGAGACCCGCCCCCTCTCCGCGCACAAGCGCTGGCGCGTCGTCGAGATTATTCAGAAGGCTGAGAAGTAAGGGCAGGTTTCGGGTGTCAGGTGCCGGGTGCCGGTTAAAGGCTGGTTTTCCCTGACACCCGGAACCCGACACCCGGCACCCTTAACGGAGTGAGCTATGGCAATCCAGATGCAAACGTCGCTTGACGTGGCGGACAACTCGGGCGCGAGGCGCGTCGAGATGATCCAGACCATCGGCGGCTCGACGAAGGCGACGCGGGCCAGCCTCGGCGACAAGATTAAGGTCACGGTCAAAGAGGCCGCGCCCGACGGGGCGGTGAAGAAGGGCACGGTGCACAACGCCGTCGTCGTGCGCACGGTGAAGGAAGTCCGCCGCAAGGACGGCACCTACATCCGCTTCGACCAGAACGCGTGCGTACTCATCAAGCCCGACGACACGCCCATCGGCACGCGCGTCTTCGGCCCCGTGGCGCGCGAGCTTCGCGACCGCAACTTCATGAAGATCGTTTCGCTCGCGCCGGAGGTGATTTAAGACAATGGCAACGAAGGGTACGAGGCGGGCAAAAATCAGGAAGGGCGACCAAGTCGTCGTCATCGCGGGCAAGGACTACAACATCTTCGACCGCAACGGCAAGCGCACCCCGCGCCGCGGGCGCGTGCTCGAAGTTGACCCCGTCCGCGGCAGGGTCAAGGTCGAGGGCACGGCCGTCATCAAGCGGCACCAGCGCCCCAACCCCGGCGCCAACCGCCCCGGAGGCATCATCGAGAAGGAGCGCTGGATAGACATCTCGAACGTCCAGCTCATAGACCCGGCCGACGGCAAGCCCACCCGCGCGCGCTACGAAGTGGCCGAGGACGGCACGAAGACGCGCGTCGCCGCGGGCAGCGGTCAGGGGCTCGACAAGGAATAAGGTTTGAGGAGAACCGCACCCCCGGAAACATCTTCTAGGAGGTGAGACCCGGGAAGCAGATGCGGGGAGGTTTTTAAAACAATGGCAGCCAGACTGAAAGAGCGTTACCAGAAGGAGATCGCCCCGGCGATTGCCAAGGAGTTCGACATCTCTAACCCGATGGCGATTCCGCGCCTTGAGAAGATCGTCATCAACATGGGGCTCGGCGAGGCCATCGCCAACGCGAAGATCGTGGACACGGGCGCCGACGAGATTCGCGCCATCACGGGCCAGAAGCCTGTGACGACTCGCGCCAAGAAGTCCATCGCCTCGTTCAAGCTGCGTCAGGGGATGCCCATCGGGACGATGGTCACGTTGCGCGGCGACCGCATGTACGAGTTCCTCGACCGCTTGGTGTCGGTGGCGCTGCCGCGCGTGCGCGACTTCCGCGGCGTCTCGCCCCGCGCGTTTGACGGGCGCGGCAACTACACGCTCGGCATACGCGACCAGCTCATCTTCCCCGAGATTGATTTCAACAAGGTGGACAAGACGCGCGGGATGAACATCTCCATCGTCACCACCGCGCGCGACGACGAGCAGGCGCGTGCGCTCTTGCGCGCGCTCGGCATGCCCTTCCGCCAGTAAGGCTTTAAGTCAGGAGAGAGAAGAGAAGAGAATGGCCAAGAAATCCATGATCGCGAAGGCGAAGCGGACGCCGAAGTTCTCGGCGCGCGCCTACACGCGCTGCCAGCGCTGCGGCCGCCCCCGCGGCTACCTGCGCAAGTTCAAGCTCTGCCGCATCTGCTTCCGCGAGCTGGCGCTGCAAGGGCAGATTCCCGGCGTCGTCAAGTCGAGCTGGTAGTCCGAAAGAGTTTCATCGCAGGCAGTCGGCCTTCGCCCGTCGGCGGGCCGAAACCCGGCGAACTTACGTGGAGTTGAAAGAGTAATGACCGATCCTATTGCCGACATGCTGACGCGGATGCGGAACGCCATCGCGGCCAAGCACTCGCGCGTGGACATCCCCGCCTCGAAGCTGAAGCTGGAAATCGCCCGCATCCTGAAGGAAGAGGGCTACATCAACAATTTCGTCGTCAAGGGCGAGGGCGTGAAGCGCACCATCCGCATCTTCCTGCGCTACGACGCGCGCGGCGCGTCCTCCATCACGCACCTCTCGCGCGTCTCGACGCCCGGCCGGCGCGTCTACATGGGCGCGACCGAGATTCCGAAGGTCTTGGGCGGCTACGGCGTCAACATCGTCTCGACCTCGCGCGGCCTGATGTCGGGCAAGCGCGCCCGCCGCGAGAACGTCGGCGGCGAGGTGTTGGCCGAAATCTACTAGGGTGCCGGGGGCCGGGTGTCAGGTGCCGGTAAGAGGCTCTTACTGACACCCGGCACCTGACATCCGACACCTAACCGAAGGTTAAAGTTATGTCTCGCATTGGTAAAAAAGTTATCGCGGTTCCGAAGGGCGTCACGGTGACCGTCCACGCGCGCGAGCTTGAGGTGAAGGGGCCGAAGGGCACGCTGCGCACGCCGATTCCGGAGGGCGTCACCTTCAAGCTCGAAGACGGGCAGTTGCAGGCCGAGCGCGCTTCCGACCAGTTCCGCGCCAACCACGGCCTCGCGCGCGCCCTCGCCAACAACGCCGTCGTCGGCGTCACCGAGGGCTTCACGAAGCAGATGGACGTGGTCGGCGTCGGCTACAAGGCCGACGTGCAGGGGCGCAAGATCGTCTTCTCGTTGGGCTACTCGCACCCCATCGAGTTCCCGCTGCCCGAGGGCATTGACGTGAAGGGCGAGCGCGTCGCGGCCAAGGCCAGCATCCAGCAGTACCAGTTGACGCTGACGCTGTCGGGGATTGACAAGCAGAAGCTCGGACAGGTCGCCGCCGAGATGCACGGCCTGCGCAAGCCCGACCCGTACAAGGGCAAGGGCGTCCGCTACGCCGACGTGCAGCTCAAGCTCAAGCCGGGCAAGACGGGCAAGTAAGGTTTACGAGTTTAGTCCCGCGGTTCTCTCGTCAGAGAATCACCCCTTGCGGATGGGCCGCATCGGCATGCGCGGCGACTAAGGAGCGAAAAAGGAAATGGCAAAGAAAGACAAAGCAGCGGTCAGGAGGGCGGTGCACACGCGCATCCGCCGCCGCGTGCGCGGCACGCACGAGCGCCCGCGCCTCGCGATCTTCCGCAGCCTCAACCACATCTACGCGCAGGTCATTGACGACGAGCAGGCGGTGACCATCGCCTCGGCCTCGACCGTGGAGAAGGACTTGCGCGGCACTTCGGGGGGCAACATCGAGGCGGCGCAGCGCGTCGGCCGCGCCATCGCCGAGCGCACCATCGCGAAGGGCGTCGAGCAGGTCGTCTTCGACCGCGGCGGCTTCCGCTTCCACGGGCGCATCAAGGCTCTGGTGGACGCGGCGCGCGAGGCGGGCCTGAACAAGAACGAGCGCGCCGAAGAGGCGGAAGGCGAGGGCGGCGCGGAGGCCGCGGCCTAAAGGCAGTTTCCGAAAGGTGAGCAATGCGACAACCGAGACAGAGAATCCAAGCGCAGGGGCTTGACCTGACCGATCAGGTCATCTCGATCAACCGCGTGACGAAGGTCGTCAAGGGCGGCAAGAACCTCTCGTTCGCCGCGCTCGTCGTCGTCGGCGACGGGCAGGGCCACGTCGGCTTCGGCACGGGCAAGGCGCGCGAAGTCCCCGTCGCCATCAAGAAGGCCATCGAGGCGGCCAAGAAGAACCTGATCCGCGTGCCGCTCATCAAGAACACGCTGCCGCACCCCATCGTCGGCGCGCACGGCGCGGGCCGCGTCCTGATGAAGCCGGCGAGCGAAGGCACGGGCGTCATCGCGGGCGGCGCGGTGCGCGCGGTCATGCAGGCCGCGGGCGTCCACGACGTGCGGACGAAGGTCTTGGGCTCGGGCAACCCGCACAACGTCGTCCGCGCGACCTTCGACGGGCTGCTCAACATGAAAGACCCGTTCGAGGTGGCGCGCCTGCGCGGCAAGCAGGTCGAAGAACTGTAAGAGGTTTGAAAATGGCTGAAGAGAAGAATCAGCAGACGGGCGGCGGGAAGATTCGCATCCAGTACTACCGCAGCGCCATCGGCTTCCCCAAGACGCAGAAGGAGGTCGTGCGCTCGGTCGGGTTCACGAAGCTCAACCAGATCGTCGAGCGCCCCGACACGCCCTCGATGCGCGGCATGGTGCAGAAAGTCCCGCACCTGATACGGATTATCGAATAGTAGTTTTCAGTTTATCGAAGACTGCGAACGGAGTGAGCAATGGCAATCGGTCTGAACAATCTTAAGCCCGCCGCGGGCTCGACGCACAAGAAGAAGCGCGTGGGGCGCGGCCCCGGCTCGGGCCTCGGCAAGACCGCGGGGCGCGGCAACAAGGGTCAGAAGTCGCGCTCGGGCTACTCGGGCAAGGTCGGCTTCGAGGGCGGGCAGATGCCCCTCCAGCGCCGCCTGCCCAAGCGCGGGTTCACCAACATCTTCAAGAAGCAGTGGATCGAGGTGACGCTCTCGACGCTCGAACAGTCGTTCGAGGCCGGCGACACCATCACGCCCGAGACGATGCACGAGCGCGGCGTCATCGCCAAGGGCAAGCGCGACATCGTCGTGCTCGGCACGGGCGACATCACCAAGGCCCTGACGGTCTCGGCGCACCGCTTCACGAAGGGCGCGCGCCAGAAGATCGAGGCTGCGGGCGGCACCGCCAACGTCATCACGCCGCACCACAAGCCCGACGCCCTCGTGCCCGTCAACGAGTAGGCGCCGCGCGCGCCGCTCTGAAAAGCCGACGAACATCGCACGCTGAAGGCGCCGGACGGGGGACGAACCCTCGCGAAGCGTCTTCAGCGTTGTTTTGCTAGAGAGGCCGTCAGCGCTCAGTTTCGCCGGTCAGCTTTGTTATCATTAAGAACCGACCGAACCGGGGCCGTCCGCCGGGATGAGAGACTGAAAGCCGACCGCCGAAAGCGATAAAGCCATGGATAAGTTCTTCGCCGCCGTCCGCAACATGTTCAGCGTGCCCGACCTGCGTAAGCGCATTTTCTTTACGCTCGGGCTGCTCGCCGTCTACCGCCTCGGCGCACACATCACCGCGCCCGGCGTTGACCGCGACCAACTCCGCCGCGTCTGGGCGGAAGTCGGCACGACGCTCCTCGGCGTGCTCGATCTCTTCTCCGGCGGGAACTTCCAGACCATCTCGGTCTTCGCGTTGGGCGTGACGCCCTACATCACCGCGACCATCATCACGCAGTTGATGACGACCGTCTTCCCGTCGCTCAAGCGCTTGCAGGAGGAGGGCGAGGCAGGCCGGCAGAAGCTCAACCAGTACAACCGGTATCTGACGGTCGTGCTCTGCATGTTCCAGACCTTCATCGTCGCGCGCTGGCTACAGGCCAACGCCGTCGGCGCCGAAGGCCCGGGCTTCATCATCTCGACGATGATTACCTTGACGACGGGCACCATCTTCGTGATGTGGCTCGGCGAGCAGATCACCGACCGCGGCGTGGGCAACGGCGTCTCCCTGCTAATCTTCGCGGGCATCGTCATCGGCCTGCCCTCGCGCGGCGTCCCGCAGGTCGTCGAGCGGCTGAGGAGCGGCGACACCTTCGCCGTCATCGGCGTCATCGCGATGGCCGCCGTGCTCATCGGCCTCATCGCCTTCGTCGTCTTCGTCGAGTCGGCCCGCCGCAAGGTGCCCATCTCCTACGCCAAGCGCCACGTCGGCCGCCAGCTCGTCGGCGGCCAGCAGACGCACATGCCCATCAAGCTCAACATGGGCGGCGTCATCCCGGTCATCTTCGCCTCGTCGGTGCTGGCGATTCCGCAGACCGTCTTGCAGTTCGTCTCCTTCGACCCGAACGTGCAGGACTGGCGCTACGGGGTGCACAACTTCTTCCAAGGGTTCCACGGCGGCGACCCCTACTACGAGCTGATTTATCTCTCGCTCATCGTCCTCTTCACCTTCTTCTACATCACGATCATCTTCAACGTGGAAGAGGTGTCGGACAACCTGCGAAAGCACGGCGGCTTCATTCCCGGCATCCGGCCCGGCCGAAACACGGCCGAGTTCCTGAACACGATTCTGACGCGCCTGACCACCGTCGGCGCGCTCTACCTCGCGCTCGTCGCCTTCATCCCGCAGTTGATGCTCTCGGGCTTCAACGTCGGGCGCCTGCCGTTCTTCGGCGGCCGCGTCGAGGAGTTCGTGACGGGGACGCCGGGCTTGGGGTGGATTCCGCACGGCATGGGCTACCAGTTCTACTTCGGCGGCACGTCGCTTCTGATTCTCGTCGGCGTCGCCATGGACACCGTCGCGCAGATCGAGTCGCAACTCGTCATGCGCAACTACGAAGGCTTCTTCGGCCCGGGCAGCCGCCTGCGCGGCCGGAGGAGTTAAAAAGCAGAGGTCAGAGGTTAGAGGTTAGAGGTCAGTTAAAGACCACTACTAACCTCTAACCTCTAACCTCTAATCTCTCTCCCTATGTCGAAAATCATCGTCCTCATGGGTGCGCCGGGCGCGGGCAAGGGGACGCAGGCGCGCCTGCTGCAAGAGCGGCTGGGGCTGCCGCAGATTTCGACCGGCGACATGTTCCGCGCGATCTTGAAGACCGAGACGCCGCTCGCCGAAGAGTTGCGCCCGCTGCTGACGCTGGGCAAGCTCGTCCCCGACGAGCTGACGATGCGCGTCGTGCGCGAGCGCACCGCGCAGCCCGACTGCCGCTCGGGGTACATCCTCGACGGCTACCCGCGCACGACCGCGCAGGCCGAGATGCTCGAAGTGCTCGCCGCCGAACAGGGGCACGCGCTCCTCGCGGTGCTGGTGGACGTGCCGTACGACATCCTTGAGAAGCGTATGACGGGCCGGCGGAGCTGCCCCGTCTGCGGCGAGATTTACAACGTCTACTTCAAGCCGCCCGCGCGCGAGGGCTTCTGCGACCTCCACCCTGAGACGCGGCTCGTACAGCGCGCCGACGACAACGCCGACACGGCGAGGGATCGCGTCGAGACCTTCGAGCGCGACACGCGCCCCCTCCTCGACTTCTACGAGAAGACGGGGCGCCTCGCCCGCGTGGACGGCGCGCGCGACACCGAGGCGATTTACGCGGACATCGAAAAGGCAGTCACCGGCGAATGATTATCGGGAAGTCGAAAAAGGAGCTGGACAAGATGCGTGCGGCCGGGCGGCTCGTCGGGCAGGTGCGCGAGGCGCTGCGCGGGATGGTGCGCCCCGGCGTCACCACGCTCGAACTCGACACGGCGGCCGAGAAGATGATCCGCGACGCGGGCGCTCTGCCGACCTTCAAGGGCTACCACGGCTTCCCCTACTCGATCTGCGCCTCCGTCAACGAGCAGGTCGTCCACGGCTTCCCTTCGGCCTACGAGCTGAAGGAGGGCGACATCTTCTCCATTGACTGCGGCGTGACGCTCGAAGGCTACGTCGGCGACACGGCGACGACCGTCCCCGTCGGCCGAGTGAGCGAGGATAGGCTGAAACTCATCAGCGTCGCCGAGGAGTGCCTTGAGCGCGCCATCCGCGAGTGCTGGCCGGGCCACTATCTGGGCGACATCGGGTGGGCCGTGCAGTCGCACGCAGAGGCGCACGGCTACGGCATCGTGCGCGACTACGTCGGCCACGGCATCGGCAGAAAAATGCACGAAGACCCGCAAATCCCGAACTACGGAAAGCCGGGGACGGGCATCAAAATCCGTTCGGGCTACGTCTTCGCCATCGAGCCCATGCTAAACATGGGCACACACAAGACAAAGACGCTCAAGGACGGCTGGACGGTCGTCACGCTCGACGGACGCCCCTCCGCGCACGTCGAGCACACGGTCGCCATCACCGAGGAGGGGCCGGAAGTCCTGACCCGTCTGGCCGAGGGCTCGGCGCAGGCCGGGACGGCGAGTGCCTGAAGGGAGTAACCTCCTTCGCGGCTTGGAGGCGAAGGTTAAGTGTGTTATTATTCGCAGTTTGCCGGCCTAGTCAGGTTTTGAACTAGAGACTATAGCGGGCTATGGCGAAAGAAGAAGCCATTGAAGTGATGGCGAAAGTCCTTGAGACTTTGCCGAACGCGATGTTTCGCGTCGAGTTGGAGGAGAGCAGGCATCAGGTACTCGCGCACGTCTCGGGCAAGATGCGCAAGAACTTCATACGCATTCTGCCGGGCGACCGGGTGCTGGTCGAGCTTTCGCCGTACGACCTGAACCGCGGGCGCATCACGTACCGCTACAAATGACCCGGCGATTCCCGTCGGAGGGGTGAGTTGAGATGAAAGTCAGGGCTTCGGTCAAGAAGATGTGCGACAACTGCAAGGTCATCCACCGCAAGGGCGTGGTGCGCGTGATCTGCACCAACCCCAAGCACAAGCAGCGGCAGGGGTAGGCGAATTTTTTATTTAAAGACTCGGAGATAGAACTAACATGGCTCGTGTAGTCGGCGTTGACCTCCCCGTAAACAAGAGGATCGAAATCGGGCTGACGTACATCTACGGCATCGGCCGCTCGCGCGCGACCTCCATCCTGAAGGAGGCCGACGTCAGCGGCGACATCCGCGTGCGCGACCTCGACGAGGCGCAGCTCAACCGCATCCGCCAGACCATCGAGGGGCAGGGCGAGGTCGAGGGCGACCTCCGCAAGCGCGTCCAGATGGACATCAAGCGGCTGATGGACATCGGCTGCTACCGCGGCCTGCGCCACCGCCGCGGCCTACCCGTCCGCGGCCAGCGCACCCACACCAACGCGCGCACCCGCAAGGGCCCGCGCCGCGCCACCGTCGCCAAGAAGAAGGCGCCGGGCAAGAAGTAGGATAGCTAGTTAGCTAAAAGCTGAATCATGGCAAAAGCGACAACCGGCAAGAAGAAGACCTTCCGCAAGAAGGAGAAGAAGAACATCCCCGTGGGGATCGTGCACATCTCGGCGTCGTTCAACAACACGCTGATTTCGATCACGGACACGGAAGGAAACCTCGTCGCGCAGTCCTCCTCGGGCGCGCGGGGTTTTCGCGGCTCGCGCAAGGGCACGCCCTTCGCCGCGCAGCAGGCCGCCTACGAGGCCGCGAACAAGGCCAAGGAGGTCGGGATGCAGCAGGCCGAGGTACACGTCAAAGGCCCGGGCGGCGGCCGCGAGTCGGCCATCCGCGCCATCAACTCGGCGGGCATCCGCGTGACCTCGATCCGCGACACGACGCCCATCCCCCACAACGGCTGCCGCCCGCCGAAGCGGCGCAGAGTTTAAGTAGAAGTTTTTAGCTGTCGGCTGTTAGCTTTTAGCCAGAACAGGTTTGGCTAAAAGCTAACAGCCGACAGCTAAAAGCCGATTAACCTAAAGGACGAAGGGCCGAGCGCCGTGTGTGCGCGCGGTCTGTAAACTTTTCCGTCTGACATTTAGACCGGAGGCAAAAAATAAGTGGCTAGGTATCGTAGCGCGGTGTGCCGTCTGTGCCGCCGCGAAGGCGCGAAATTGTTTCTGAAGGGCGACCGCTGCTTCAAGCCGTCGTGCCCGATTGAGAAGCGCGGCACGCAGCCGCCCGGACAGCACGGCAACTCGATGCGCCGCGGCAAGGCGCTCCAAGGCTACGGCCTACAGCTCCGCGAGAAGCAGAAGGTCAAGCGCATCTACTTCGTGCTCGAAGGCCAGTTCCGCAACTACTTCGAGCGCGCGGCGCGCATGAAGGGCATCACGGGCGAGAACCTTCTCAGCCTGCTCGAACGCCGCCTCGACAACGCCGTCTACCGCGCGGGCTTCGCCACGTCGCGGCGGCAGGCGCGTCAGCTCGTCAACCACGGGCACATCGAGGTCAACGGGCGCAAGGTTGACATCCCGTCGTTCCAAGTCAAGGCCGGCGACACCGTCAGCATCAAGGAGTCGAGCCGCCGCAACGCCCACGTCGAGGGCGCTTGGCAGACGGCCGGCGGGCGCGGCCGCCCGAACTGGATCGTGCCGGCCGACGGCGCCGAGATGAGCGCGCGCGTCGTGACGCTGCCCGTTCGCGACGACGTTGATCGCTCCATCAACGAGCAGCTCATCGTCGAGCTTTACAGCAAGTAACGCGAGGCGTCTTGGCGACGCGCGCCGACCGTTGGCTTTTCAAGAGAGGCCGCGGGCGCGTGTCGCCTACACGCATTGGTTGCCCCTTTTCATACGAGGTTTATTTCGACTATGGCAATGGATCAACACAACCTCTGGACGGGTTTTCAGATGCCGCGCCGCCTCGCCGTCGAGGGCGAGACGCTGACCGAGCGCTACGGCCGCTTTTCGGCCCAGCCCTTCGAGCGCGGCTTCGGCACGACCATCGGTAACAGTTTGCGCCGCGCGCTGCTCTCTTCGATTGAGGGCGCGGCCATCACCGCCGTCAAGATCGAGGGCGTCGAGCACGAGTTCTCAAGCATCCGCGGGGTGGTCGAGGACGCGACCGACGTCATCCTCAACCTGAAGCAGATTCCCTTCAAGCTCCACGGCACCGAGGCGAAGACGCTGACCATCCACCGCGACGGCGCGGGCGAGGTCACCTCGGCAGACATCGAGCACGACGCCGACATCGAGGTCTTAGACCCGAACGTCTACATCGCGACGGTCAGCGAGGGCGGCTCGCTCACCATCGAGATGCGCCTCAAGCGCGGACGCGGCTACGTCACCGCCGAGCGCAACTTCGACGAGGACTTGTCGCTCGGCTACATCCCGATTGACTCCGTCCACACGCCGGTCAAGAAGGTCAACTACACGGTCGAGGCCGCGCGTCTGGGCCAGAACACCGAGTTCGACAAGCTGACCATCGAGGTCTGGACGGACGGCTCTGTCAAACCGGACGATGCCATCGGTCTCGCCGCGAAGCTGATTAAGGATCACATGCAGATCTTCATCAACTTCGAGGAGGACACAGACGACTTCGCCTACCAGAACATCGAGCGCCCGCCGCTGCCGCGCAACGACGTGCTCGACCGCTCGGTGGACGAGCTTGAGCTTTCGGTGCGCTCCTACAACTGCCTGAAGAACGCGAACATCCGTTCGATTCGCGACCTCGTCCAGCGCAGCGAGCGCGAGATGCTGGCGACGAAGAACTTCGGCAAGAAGTCTCTCAACGAGATCAAGGAGATTCTGCACGGCATGGGGCTCGACTTCGGCATGGCCTTCGACGAGCAGGGCAACCCCATCCCCGGCACCGGCGGCTCCGACATAGACCTCAGCGAGTACTCGGACGACGAGGACGACGAAGAATAGATTTAAGGTGGAACGCCGGGCGGCGAGTCGAAAGCGACCTCCCGCCCGGCGTTCGCCACTCATAGTTTCATCGTTTAGGACTTTTCAGTCATGCGACACTTGAATGCACACAGGAAACTCGGGCGGACGAGCGAGCACCGGATGTCCATGCTCCGCAACCTCGCCACCTCGCTGATTAACGCGCGCGACGAGCGCATCAAGACGACGGTGCCCAAGGCGAAGGAACTGCGCCCCTTCGTCGAGCGCGTCATCACTCTGGCGAAGCGCGCCCACGCCTTGACGGGCGACGACGCTGCGGCGCAGTCGCTCCACCTGCGCCGTCAGGCGGCAGGCTTCTTCCACGCGGGCAACAGCGGCGCGGCCGTCTCCACGGGCAAGCGCAACCAGCCGCGCGCGCCGCGCACGGCCGGCGTCGCCGCCTTGAAGCGCCTGTTCGACGAACTGGGTAAGCGCTACGCCGAGCGCCCGGGCGGCTACACGCGCATCATCCGCCTCGGCCACCGCGACGGCGATAACGCCGAGTTGGCATACATCGAGTTGGTAGACAACCCGCGCGAGCGCGAGGCCGCCGACTCGAAGAAGGCGAAGGCCGCGGCCGGCAAGAAGAAGTCGGCGAAGGCGGGCGGCAAGGCCGAGACTTCTTCGGCCGAGTCCACGAAGAAGGCTTCGGGCGGCGGGCGCCGCTCGAAGAAGACCGAGTCCACCTCGGCCGAGCAGGAGACGGAGTAGTCAGAGGGGTTGTGACGGGCCTTGGCGCGTCGCGAGTTCCCCCCGCCAAGCAAGACCGGCGCGCCGCGGAAGAGACGCCAACGACGCCCGCAGAACGAAAAAGCCCCACACGCCCGCCTCGCTCGGCAAGCGTCGGAGGGGCTTTTCCCTTGCGGCGGACGTTGTGACGAACGCGGCGCGGCCGCTCCCGAAACTCCGGAGGCAGAAACGATGACGACGAGCGATCAGAACCAGCCTCAACCGTCGCAGTCGCGCGGCGGCGAGCAGGGCGCGGGCACCGCCGCGGCGCCCGCGGCGCAGCAGTCCGA
>DATFHD010000090.1:0-17198 GCA_035248785.1 Pyrinomonadaceae bacterium
TACCGCCCGCGGTAGCGGGTGGGTCGTCTTACCGAAAACCGGCTCCCCGCGCAACATAGACCCACCCGCTACCGCGGGCGGTACTGACCGCTACTGCGCCGCGTCTATTTCGCGCTTCCGAGCCTTCATTCTGACCGACGCAGAAGCCTTCCCGGCCTTCAAAACTCATTTCCGGCGCGTCAGAGATGGCTTCCGGAGCGTCAAAGATAACCTCCGGTGCTGCAAAGATTGCTTCCGGAGCGTTGGAGACGGCTTCCGGAGTGTTACAGATGGCTTCCGACGTTGCAAAGGTAGCTTCCGTCACTGCAAAGATGGCTTCCGACGTGTTGGAGAAGGCTTCCGGCGCCGCAAAGTTGGCTTCCGGCGGTGCAAAGATGACTTCCGGCGCTGCAAAGATGACATTCGTGTGGTTTCAGTACACTCCCGGCCGGTCGTATTCGCCGTAAATACCTGCCGCAGAGACGCCGCGAAATCTGCGGCGGGCATGTAAAAGTTTGGCGGCTTCCCGCCGGATGGGCAACGGGTTGACAAACCTTTCCGAAATGCTATATTTTTAGCAGTCCCGTAGATGGAGTGCTAAAAAAATAGTGTTTTCCTTAGTAATTAACGGCCTTCTGCGGCCGACAAATAGCCTCCGGCGGGAAGCAATCTAACCCAACCAACTCATCCACGGCGAAAGCGGAAAGGAGCTTTATGGCTACGAACATCAAACCCCTGCACGACAGAGTGATCCTGAAGCGCATCGAGGAGGGCGAACAGGTGCGCGGCGGCATCATCATCCCCGACACGGCCAAAGAGAAGCCGCAGGAGGGCGAGGTCATCGCCGTCGGCGACGGCAAGCGCAAGGACGACGGCACGCGCATCGAACTCGACGTGAAGGCCGGCGACCGCGTGCTCTTCGGCAAGTACAGCGGCTCCGAGATTAAGCTCGACGGCGAGGAGTACCTCATCATGCGCGAGGACGAAATCCTCGGCGTCATCGAGCGCGCAGGCGCCGCGAGCGGCAGCAAGAAGGGCGGCAAGTAGTCTACGGACTGCGGCCGCCTTTTCCGTGTCCAGAATCTTTGAAGTCGTCATACCGAAGGAGAGAAAATTGTTATGGCTAAGCAAGTAATCCACGGCGAGGAGTCGCGCGCGGCGATCCTGCGCGGCGTCAACCAGCTCGCCGACGCGGTCAAGATCACGCTCGGCCCCAAGGGGCGCAACGTCGTCCTCGACAAGAAATTCGGCTCGCCCACCATCACCAAAGACGGCGTGACCGTCGCCAAGGAGATCGAGCTCAAGGACAGCCTTGAGAACATGGGCGCGCAGATGGTTCGCGAGGTCGCTTCCAAGACTTCGGACGTTGCCGGCGACGGCACGACGACCGCGACCGTCCTCGCGCAGGCCATCTTCCGCGAGGGCGTCAAGACCGTCGCGGCCGGCGCCAACCCGATGGCCCTCAAGCGCGGCATTGATAAGGCCGTCGAGAAGGCCATCGGCGAGATTCAGCGCATGGCCAAGCCCGTCAAGGGCGACGCCATCGCGCAGGTCGGCACCATCTCGGCCAACGGCGACAGCACGATTGGTGAACTCATCGCCGAGGCGATGGACAAGGTCGGCAAGGACGGCGTCATCACCGTCGAAGAGTCGAAGACGATGCAGACCGAGCTGGACGTGGTCGAGGGCATGCAGTTCGACCGCGGTTACCTCTCGCCCTACTTCGTCACAGACCCCGAGCGCATGGAGGCCGTCCTCGACAACCCGCTCATCCTCATCCACGAGAAGAAAATCTCCTCGATGAAGGACTTGCTCCCGCTGCTTGAGCAGATCGCCAAGCTCGGCAAGCCGCTCCTCATCATCGCTGAGGACGTGGAAGGCGAAGCGCTCGCCACGCTCGTCGTCAACAAGCTGCGCGGCACCCTGAACGTCGCGGGCGTCAAGGCGCCCGGCTTCGGCGACCGCCGCAAGGCGATGCTCGAAGACATCGCGATTCTCACGGGCGGCAAGGTCATTTCGGAAGACCTCGGCATCAAGCTCGAAAACGTCAAGCTCGACGACCTCGGCCGCGCCAAGAAGATCACGATTGACAAGGACAACACGACCATCGTCGAGGGCGCGGGCAAGGACGCCGACATCGCCGCGCGCGTCAAGACCATCAAGGCGCAGATCGAAGAGACCTCTTCGGACTACGACCGCGAGAAGTTGCAGGAGCGTCTGGCGAAGCTCGTCGGCGGCGTCGCGGTCATCCGCGTCGGCGCGGCCACAGAGACCGAACTGAAGGAGAAGAAGGCCCGCGTCGAGGACGCCATGCACGCCACGCGCGCTGCGGTCGAGGAGGGCATCGTCCCCGGCGGCGGCGTCGCGCTGGTGCGCGCGGCGAAGGCGCTCGACAAGTTCAAGGCGAACGAAGAGGGCGAGGGCGACGCGGACGAGCAGATCGGCGTGACAATCGTCCGCCGCGCGCTCGAAGAGCCGCTGCGCCAGATCGTCTCGAACGCCGGCAAGGAAGGCGCCGTCATCGTCGAGAAGGTGCGCGAGGCCAAGAAGGAGTCCTACGGCTACAACGCCGCGACCGAGACCTTCGAAGACCTCGTTGACGCGGGCGTCATTGACCCCGCGAAGGTCACCCGCTCGGCCTTGCAGAACGCTTCCTCCATCGCCGGCCTCATGCTGACGACCGAAGCGCTCATCTCCGAAATCCCCGAGGACGACAAGACGCCCGCCATGCCCGGCGGCATGGGCGGCGGCATGGGCATGTAATCCCCGCCCCGTCCCCGTCACCCGGAAAGCGGCCGCGCTCATCAACGAGCGCGGCCGCTTTTTAATGCAGGAGTCTGGGTCGTTCGGCGCAATCGCCGTTAGCTGACCCCGCTCCCGGATATTACTCTTGTCTCAAGGTCACCCTGCCTTTAAACTCTCCGTGTGAGATTCGTGTGGGATGAAGGAAAGAATCGGGAGAATGTTCTCAAGCATGGGTTGGATTTTGCTGATGCCGGGGAAATCTTCGATGCCCCCATGCTGACGAATCTCGATAGGAGAAAGGATTATGGCGAGGAGCGGTGAGTGGGCGTCGGGTTTCTCAAGAATTTCGTCGTCGTGGTCGTTTATACCGAGAGCGAGGACGTGATTCGGGTTATTTCTTTGCGGAAGGCTCTAAAACATGAACGCGCAAGATTCGAGGAAGCCCTCAGAAACGAATTGGGCGAAGGTTGAGCAGATGACTGACGAGGAGATTGATACTTCTGACATCCCGCCTCTGGACGAGGCATTCTTCGCCGGCGCCCGCTTGCGGGTGCCGGGTAAGAAGGTGTCCGTCACCTTAGATGTTGATGCGGACGTACTGGCGTGGTTCAAAGAGCAGGGTGAAGATTTCCAGACTCGCATCAACGCCGCGTTGAAGATTTACGCGGAGGCGCACAAGCAGCCTCATCGCTAATCCCAACACTCCCGCGCGCCGGCAACACTTGAAAGCCCACCGACCGCCGTCTATACTCGCCGCTCGTTTGGCGATTACCGCGCGTCTGTAAAGCTCCCGATGATCCCCAATCAGAAACAGAGGCCGACGGGTTCCGCGGCGGGCGTGCTGCGCTACGGCTGCGGCATCCTCGGCATCGGCCTCGCCCTCTTGAGCCTCTTCTTCGTCGTCGCGGCCGTCAGCGACCTCGTCGTCAAGCGCGACCCGAAGGAGACGGGCGTGCTGGTCGGGATGATTGTCCTCTTCGGGGGCTTGGCCGCGGCCGGAGTCTTCACCGCGTGGAAGTTTATGCGCAGCACGCCCGCGCCTCCGGACGTTGACTTGGAGAACAGAATCCTTCAACTCGCCGAGGCGAAAGGGTGCCGGCTGACCGTGGGGATGGTCGCGCTCCACTGCCGCCTCAGTATCGCGGAGAGCCGCGATGCGCTTGAGCGTATGGCCTTGCAGGGCGCGGCGACGCCCGTGGTCGAGGACGACGGCGGCATCGTCTACGACTTCTCAGACCTCCTGCCGTCCGGCAAGAGCGGCACGCCGCAGGGCGAACGCCCGCTACAGCTTCCCTGAAGGTATCAACGCGCCGCCCCTCAACGTCCATCCGTCGCGGACTGAAAGCGCGCTTCGACCACGTCGCCTTTCTTCGTCCCGTGGCGTAGTGTGAGAGCCGGGTAAGACTCGTGTACGGCTTCGGCCTCGTCGAGGCCGAGCAGCTTTTCGGCTTCGATGATGTTCTCTTCTTCGCCCTCAATCTCCGCGAAGAGGCCGAAGGGCAGTTCGTCGAGGACGACTTCCGCGCCCGCGAGCCGCCACGTCGTGCGCCGCTTCTCGTAGACGAGCACGGGCCGGTAGCCGAGCGCTTCGAGGATGGCGGCGAGCGCCGCGGCGTCCGACACTTCCGTCTCTTCTTCGCGCTGGCGCTTGACGGCCGCGCCCGAGGTATCGCGCTCTTTAAAAGTGAAGACGGCGCGCTCGCCCTTGCGTCTCAGACGCAGCACGCGCCGCGCCGGGTCGAGCCCCGGCCCCGTGTAAATTGTATTCTCCTCGAACTCGGCCGCGCCCTTCCCTTCCGCGCCCGCCTCCTCCAGCCTTCGCCGCAGCGGCCCGAACTGCTCGACACTCAGCCCGTACTTCTTCTCAATCTCGATTGGCATAACACGCTTACTTCATCAAGGTCTGCGAATCCACCTCAACACTTCGGGTATCGTCGCGCGCTTGCCGTACATGAGCATGCCGACGCGGTAGACGCGCGCGGCCAGCCAGAGCAGCAGCGCCACGGTCGCGAAGCCTATCGCGAGCGAGAGCGCGATCTGCCAGAAGGGCGGCGTCTGCGTCACGATGCGTATCAGCATCGTGATCGGCGCGAAGAACGGCACGAGCGAAATCCAGAACGCGAACGGCGAGCCCGGGCTGCGTATGACGGGGAACGCCATGTAGAAGCCTATGACGAGGACGATGATAATCGGCATCGCCAACTGCCCGCCCTCCTGCGAGGTCGTCACCATCGAGCCGACCAGCGCGTAGAGGCTCGCGTAGATGAAGTAGCCGAGCAGGAAGAAGAGGACGAGGTACGCGTAGACGCTCGCGGGGATGTTCAACTGGAACTCTTCGGGCAGCCCGCCGCGCCCCGCGAGCGTCGCCGCGCCGTAGAGCGAGAGTGCAGCGAGCGCCAAGCCCCAGATGGCGAACTGCGTCAGCGCGACGAGCGAGACGCCGATCATCTTGCCGAACATCAGAGGGAACGAGCGGATGGACGAGAACAGAATCTCGGCGATGCGCGTCTCCTTCTCCTCGATGATGGCGCCGAGGATGACTTGGCCGTACATGAGAATCGTGAGGTAGATGACGAAGCCCACGCCGAAGACGAGCCAGAAGGCTTGGCCTTTATCCTCTTCGCCTCCGCCGCCGGCCCTCGCCGTCTTCACCCTCAAAGGCTGGTTGACGGCGCGCATCACTTCGGGGCCGATGCCGCGCTCGTCGAGCCTCGCCTCGCGCGCGGCCCTCACGAGCGCGCCCCTGACCTGCCCGCGCGTGAAAACGTCGCCGACGTTGCGCGCGTAGTACTGCGCCTCGCCGCCGCCGAGCACGTCACGCGGCAGGATGATGTAGGCGTCGAGCTCGCCGCGACTCACGCGCCCGTTCAGTTGCGCTTTTATCTCTTCGGTCGTGCGGCCACCCGCCTCGACCCGCTCGACCTCGAAGCCCTGCTCCGAAGCCTTCGCCATCTGTTCCAGATGCGCGCGGCTGTTCTGGTTCATCGCTTCGGGCGCCGCGGCGGCGGTCTCGTCCTCGTCCTCGTCGTCGTCGCCGCGCCCGCTCACCAGCGCGTCGCGCACGCGCTCGAACATGCGCCCGGTCTCGTCCGAGACGGCGACGCGCGTCGGCCCGCCCGTCTTGATGCTCGCCATGAGCACGGGCACGACCGTGAAGAGCGCGAACATCAGAGGCGCGCCGACGGTGACGACCAGAAACATCCGGCTGCGCACGCGCTGGACGTACTCGCGTTTGACGACGGCCCAGAACTTCCTCATCCGCCGCTCACCTTTTCGATGAAGATGTCGTGTAGTGAAGGCTCGACCAGCTCGAACCTCGTCACGCGCGCGCCCGCCGCGAGCAGTCGGCGCAGAAGCTCCTGCGCGTCGGCG
Source organism: Pyrinomonadaceae bacterium (assembly GCA_035248785.1). Lineage (GTDB taxonomy): Bacteria > Acidobacteriota > Blastocatellia > Pyrinomonadales > Pyrinomonadaceae > QHXN01. Next base: position 6,097 of record DATFHD010000090.1, read on the forward strand.
CCGGGCGCGAGCAGCGCCTCCATGTAATCGCTGTGGTGCTCGACGGAAGCGACCAGCCGCGCGTCTTCGAGCGCGCCGCCGCCTTCGCCCTCGAAGCGGAGCGCGACAGAGTTGCGGCCGAAGCCGCTCTTGATCTCGCGTATGCTCCCGTCGAGCACTTTGCGCGAGCGGTTAATCAGGCAGATGTCGTCGCAGATGCGCTCGGCCACCTCCATCTGATGCGTCGAGAAGATGATGGTCTTGCCCGCCGCCTTCAGTTCGAGCACGAGGTCTTTGAGCAGCTCGACGTTGACGGGGTCGAGCCCCGAGAATGGTTCGTCGAGGATGAGGAGGTCTGGGTCGTGCATGACGGCCGCGATGAACTGAACCTTCTGCTGCATCCCCTTCGACAGCTCGGAAGATTTTTTCCGCTTCCACTCCGAGAGCTTCACCTTCTCAAGCCAGCGGTCAACGGCCTCGTCCGCCGCGCGCCCGGAAAAGCCCTTCAGCTCCGAGAAGAACTTGAGCTGGTCGCCGACCTTCATCCTCTTATAAAGGCCGCGCTCCTCCGGCAGGTAGCCGATGCGGTTCTGCAATTCGGGCGTGACGGGCTGGCCGAATAGTTCGAGCCTCCCTTCGTCGGGCGCGGTGATGCCGACTATCATGCGGATGGTCGTCGTCTTGCCCGCGCCGTTCGGCCCGAGCAGCCCGAAGACGCGCCCGGCGCGCACCTCCATGCTCAGCTCGTCAACGGCCGTGAAGTCGTCGAAGCGCTTCGTGACGCGTTCGAGCCTGAGTGTCGGTTGCTGCTCGCTCAAGGTTCTTTAGGAGTGTGCGCAGGCGCGTACAATTAAGAGTTAAAAGTACGCGATTTTATACGGAATCGCCCCGCGAAAGTTTCCCGCGCCGGGCGGGCGTTTTTCGCTCCTCCGCGCGGGGCGGCGCGTGGTAAGATGCGCGGGTCGTCTCCCCGGCGACTCACAGGGTTCTCCGGCCATGCACACGGAAAAGTTCAAGCGCCCGCGCCTCGCGCTCATCCCCATCCTCGCCGCGCTCTGCCTGCCCGCGCCCGCGCAGCAGCCGGCGCAGACCACGACACCGCCCGCGAAGGACGACGAGGAAGTCGTCCGCATCAGCACCGACCTCGTGCAGACGGACGTGATGGTCTTCGACAAGGAGGGCAAGTTCGTTGACGGCCTCAAGCCCGAGCAGTTCGAGCTGAAGGTTGACGGCCGCGCGCAGCAGGTCGCCTTCTTCGAGCGCGTCGAGGCCGGCACCGTGGACGAGGACGCGCAGATCGCCGCGGCGCGCGGCGGCGCCTCCGGCGTGAAGGGCGGCGGCGCCGTCGTCCCGCTCGACCGCGGGCGCACGGTCGTCTTCTTCGTTGACGACATGCACCTCTCGCCCGCGAGCTCCATGCAGATACGCAAGACCCTTCTGCGCTTCATAGACGAGGAGGTCGGGCAGAACGACGAGGCGGTCGTCATCTCCGCGACCGGGCAGATCGGGTTCCTACAGCAGTTGACCGACAACAAGGCCGTGCTGCGCGCCGCGGCCGCGCGCCTGAACCCGCGCTCCTACAGCGTGCGCGACGGCGACCGCCCGACGATGACCGAGTCGCACGCGGCGGCCATCGAGCGCTACGACCAGCAGGTCACCGGCTACTTCGTGGACGCGCTCCTGCGCGAGAACCCCGGCATGCGGCGCGAGTCGGCCGAGAACATGGTGCAGGCGCGCGCACGCGCCATCCTGCAACAGTCAACCGCCATCGCGCTCGGCACGCTCGGCACGCTCGAATCCACCGTGCGCGGCTTCGGCCCGCTGCCCGGCCGCAAGCTCCTCTTCTTCATCTCGGACGGCTTCCTCGTGGACAACGGCGACAACCTCCTGCACGACCGCATGCGTCGCATCGCCGACGCCGCGGCGCGCGCGGGCGTCGTCATCTACTCGCTCGACGCGCAGGGCCTGCGCACGGACGTGCGCGACATCACCGAGAACAACTTCGACGCGTCGGGACAGCTCTCGCAGGTCAACGCGCGCGAAATCTCGGACATGCAGGCGCCGCTCTTCCAACTCGCCAACGAGACGGGCGGGCGCGCGCTCGTCAACACCAACGCGCTCAACAAAGCCGTCTCGGGCGCCATCAAGGAGACGGCGCGCTACTACCTTCTGGCGTGGAGGCCCGAGCCGGCGCAGGGCGGCGGCGCGCCCAAGTACCAGCGCATCGAGGTCGCCGTCCGCGGCCGCTCCGATTTGAAGGTCGTCGTCCGCCAAGGCTTCTACAACGTTACGCCGCCCCCGCCGGCCCCGCGCGCCGAGAAGAAGAAGGACGAGAAGAAGCAGGAGGCGGCGACGGAGCCGAAGCGGCAGCAGTCGCCGGCCGAGCGCGACCTGTTCGCGGCGCTGCGCGCGCCGTTCCCGCGCGAGACGCTGCCGACCACGATGGCCGTCGGCTACTTCCACGACCCGAAGGCCGGGACGGTTCTGACGACCTCGGTCGAGATAGACCGCGAGGCACTGACCTATCAGGAGGGCGAGCGGCGCCACGCGGACTTCGACGTGCTGGGCGTCGTCATAGACGACCACGGCAAGACCGTCTCGCAGTTCGGCCAGAGGCTGACGGTGACGCCCGACCCGTCCATCCCCGCCTCGCAGCAGCACGTCGTCTACAGCTTCCAATCGCCGCTCACGCCGGGGCTCTATCAGGTGCGCGCCGCCGCGCGCGACACGGCGAGCGGGCGGACGGGCAGCGCGATGCGCTGGATCGAGGTGCCCGAGCTGAGTCAGAGCAAACTCTCGCTGAGCAGCATCTTCCTCGGCGAGCGCGCGCCGGGCGAGGACTTGGCAGTCGTGAAGCCCGAGGACATTCAGCACAGCGTGCTCCTCAGCGTCGGCCGACGCTTCCGCCGCACCTCCTTCATACGCTTCCTGACCTTCGTCTACAACGCCGCGCCGGCCGACGCACAGCAGCCCGACGTGGCGCTTCAGATTCAAATCTTCCGCGACGACCAGCCCGTCTTCACCGCGCCGCTCACGAAGCTCAGGTCGGAAGGCATACTCGACATCACGCACGTGCCCTACATGGCCGAACTGAATCTCAACGACTTCCCCGCGGGCCGCTACGCCCTGCAAATCACCGCCATTGACCGCACGGCCAAGACCTCCGCCTCGCAGCGCGCCAACTTCATCATCGAATAAAGGGTGTCGGGTGTCAGGTGCCGGGTGCCAGAGAAGATAAGCTCTTAACCCGGCACCCGGCACCCCTTCTAGTCTCCTAGAGCGATGCGGCGGGCGGAGAGGACGGGGGCGAAGGCGCGCAGTTCTTCGAGCGTTGCGTCGTCGGGCGGGGCGTCGGTCTCGATGACGGCCATGGCCTCGCCGCCGCGCGCGAGCCGGCCGAGGTGGAAGCGGCTGATGTTGACGCCGTGTTCGCCGAGGATGGTGCCGAGGCGGCCGATGACGCCGGGCACGTCGCTGCTGCGCGTCAGCAACATGTGGCCGGCGGGGATGGCCTCGATGCGGAAGCCGTCTATCTCCGTCACGCGCCCCGAAGCCTCCGGGCCGAAGAGCGCGCCCGCGACAGTGTGCTCGCCCGTCCTTGTCCGGACGCGCGTGCGCAGTGGCTGGCGCGTCTCGGCCCCGGCGCCGTGCCTCTGCGCGACTGTGACCTGAATCGTGCGCTCCTCCGCGATGAGGAGCGCGTTGACGACGTTCACGCGCGCGCTCATGTTCCGCAGCAGTCCCGCGAGGAAGGCGCGCGTCACCGGCGCCGCGTCGAACGAGAGAGCCTCGCCCGCGTACTCTATCTCGACCGAGCGAACGGGCTCGTCAACAAGCTGCGCCTGAAAGCGCCCGAGCCTTTCGGCCAGACTCATGTAAGGTTCGAGCGCCTTCAACTCCTGCGCGCCGAGCGAGGGGACGTTGACCGCGCCGCGCACCGCGCCCGTCAGGAAGAAGTCGCGCATCTGCTCGGCGACCGTGACGGCGACGCCCTCCTGCGCCTCGCGCGTGGACGCCCCGAGGTGCGGCGTGATGACGACCTCTTCGAGCGAGAGCAGAGGGTTGTCGGCCTTCGGCGGCTCCTGCTCGAACACGTCGAGCGCGGCGCCGGCCACGCGCCCTTCGCGTATCGCCTCGTACAGCGCGCGCTCGTCAACGAGCCCGCCGCGCGCGCAGTTGATGACGCGCACGCCCCCCTTCATCAACGCGAACTCGCGCGCGCCGATGATGCCTCGCGTCTCGGGCGTCAGAGGCGAATGTACCGTGAGGAAGTCCGCGCGGCGGCAGACCTCTTCGAGCGGAGCCATCTCGACGCCCTGCTCGCGCACCTGCTCGGGCACGATGAAAGGGTCGTAGGCGACGACCTTCATCTCGAACCCGAGCGCGCGGCTCGCCACGACGCGCCCGATGCGCCCCAAGCCCACGACGCCCAGAGTCTTCCCGCGCAGCTCGACGCCGACGAAGTTCTTGCGCTCCCACCGGCCCGCCTTCAGGCTCGCCTGCCCCTGCGGGACGCGGCGCGCGAGCGCGAGCAGCAGCGCCATCGTGTGCTCGGCCGTCGTCATCGTGTTGCCGTCGGGCGCGTTCATCACAACGACGCCGCGCTGCGTGGCCGCCGGCACGTCTATGTTGTCCACGCCCACGCCCGCGCGGCCGATGACGCGCAGGTGGCCCGCGGCTTCGAGCAGCTCGGCCGTCACCTTCGTCTCACTGCGCACGACGAGACCGTCGGCGCCCGCAACGGCCTCGGCCAACTCCGCGCCCTTCAGCCCCGTACGCTTCTCGACCTCGAAGCCCGCGGCGCGCAGGGGCTCCAACCCGCCCTCGTTCACGTCGTCCGCGACGAAAATTTTGATGTCAGGCATTGTGTGAGTAGAGGTCAGAGGTTAGAGGTTAGAGGTCAGTTTGATAGATTGCTTTCACTGACCTCTGACCTCCGACCTCTAACCTCTGTTCTTACATTGGGCCGCCGGTTTCGCTGCCGTCGGCGCGGCCTTCGCCGCCGGAATCGGGTTTGGGCGAGGCGCCTTCGAGCGAGCTGCTTTCGGAGCCCACGGCTGAGCCGCCCGTCACCTTCTCACTCTGCTCGATGTCGCTCAGCGTCTCGCTGCTCGTCGCCTCGGCGTCGCGCTCGGGCGTGCCGCCGTCGCCTTCGGCCGGGGCCTTCGGGTCTCTCGACTCTTCCATCCTCGCCTCCCTTTTCGTCAGTAGTAGAGTAGATGCAGCGTGACCAGCAGCGACACGGCCGCCGCCGCGTAGAAGCCGGCGAGCATGTCGTCGGCCATGATCCCGAGGCCGCCGCCCAAGCCTTCGAGACGGCGGACGGGGTAAGGCTTCCAGATGTCGAAGAGCCGGAACGCGAGGAAGCCCGCGACGACCGTCCAGCGCCCCGACAGCCACGGCACGAAGAGGAACGCGATGAGCTGGCCCGCCACCTCGTCCACGACGACCGCGCCCGGGTCTTTCTTCCCCAGAAGCTTCTCCGCGCGCGTCGCCGCCCACGTCCCCGCGAGCGCGACGATGAGGATTGCAACTAGCAGCACCGTGTTCAGCACGAAGGGGAACTGTTGCGGCGAGAGGTTGAGGCCGCGCTCGACGGCGTAGTCGAAGACACGCTCGGCGCCGCGCCCGAGCGCGACGTACAGCAGCACGCCCACGGCCGAGCCCCAAGTCCCCGGCGCGACGGGTATCAGTCCGACGCCGCACGTCGCCAGAGCGAGCGCGACGTAGTCGGCGCCCGTGCGCCTGCGCTCCGGCACGACGATGTGCGCCGGCTCGACTACCGGGTGCGCGAGCGAGTCGCTGGTTTCCTTCGGCTTCGGCATGGGGAGACTGTGTTGACGGCTCTTAAACTATCCTGCCGACGAGGTCGTACTCCTGCGCTTCGGTGATTTCGACATTGACGAACTGGCCCGGCTCGGGCGTGAAGCCTTCGGGCGCGTCGTTGATGAGGACGCAGCCGTCTATGTCGGGCGCCTGCGTCTCGGTGCGACCCTGCCAGAGCAGGTCTGTCTCTTCGGACGCGCCCTCGAAGAGTACGCGCACAGTCTGACCGACGCGGGCGTTGTTCTTCTTCAGCGAGATGCGCGACTGCGCGCGCATCAGTCGGTCGCGTCTTTTACGGGCGACTTTCGGGTCAACCTTGTCGGGCAAATCGTAAGCGGGCGTGCCTTCCTCGTCGGAGTAGGTGAAGACGCCGACGCGGTCGAACTCGACCGACTTGACGAAGGCAAGCAACTCCTCGAAGTCCTCTTCGGTCTCGCCGGGGAAGCCGGTGATGAAGGTCGTGCGCACGACGATGCCGGGCACCGTACGCCGCACGCGCGCAATGAGGCGTTCGAGCGACGAGCGGTCGCCGCCGCGCTTCATCAGCTTCAGGACGTTGCGCGAGGCGTGCTGCAAGGGCATGTCGAGATACTTGACGGCCTTCGGCTCCTCGGCCAGCACGTCGAGGAAGGCGTCGGAGATGTGCGTCGGGTACGTGTACATCACGCGCACCCACTCGACGCCTTCCAAGCCGCATAGCTCGCGCATGAGGTGCGCCAGCGCGTCACGCTCGCCGAGGTCTTCGCCGTAGCGCGAAGAGTCCTGCGCGACGAGGACGATCTCCTTGACGCCTGCTTCGGTCAACTGCTTCGCCTCGGCGACGACCGAGCCGAAGCGCCGGCTGCGAAAGTGGCCGCGCATCTGCGGGATGAAGCAGAACGCGCAAGGGCGGTCGCACCCTTCGGCGATCTTGACGTAGGCGTAGTGGCCGGGCGTGGCGAGCACGCGCGGCGTTGACTCGTCGTAGAGGTACGTCGCCGTCTGGTCGCCGATGGGCAGGACGGGGAGCGAGCGCGTATTGACGCGCGAGTCGGCGACGGTCGTGATGTCGTTGATCTGACTCGTGCCGATGAAGGCGTCAACCTCCGGCATCTCCGCGCGCAGCTCGTCGCGGTAGCGCTCGACGAGGCAGCCGGCGACGACGAGGCGCTGGCACTTCCCCTCCGACTTCAGACGCGCGGCTTCGAGGATGGCGTCCACAGACTCCTTCTTCGCCGCGTCAATGAAGCCGCACGTGTTGACGACCAGCGTGTCGGCCTCCGAGGCGTCGCTGGTAATCTCGTAGCCCTCCTGCTTCAGACGCCCCATCATCACCTCGCTGTCAACGAGGTTCTTCGGGCACCCCAGACTAATGAATCCGACTTTCTTCATTACTTCAATTATTTCTTTCTTCCATTGTGCGAAGGCAGCGCTCGACCTCGGCCGCCTCGGCGTCGGTGAGGCCGGCCGCGCCGAAGCGCACGCTGTTGTAAGCCTTCGTGATAGATAAAACTTCGGGCGTGCCGACCGCCTCGGCGAATTCGAGCGGCGTCTGGTCGGCGCTACGCGTCAGCCCGCGCGCGGCCAGCGCCGCGTTCATGCGCCGGTAAAACTCGACCGTCGCCCGGGCGTTGCCTTCATCATGCTTCCTCGCGCGTCCAAAGCCGAGACGGCCCCCGCGGCGCAGCCAGAGAAATCCGACGCCGAACAGGAGCAGGCCCACGGACGCGACCCCGTAGGGCGAAGCCGCGAGCGCGAACAACGCCGAGACCCCGCGCCCGCCGAGCAACGCGGCGAACAGCGCGCCGACGCCGTCGGCCGAGTCCGAGGCCGCGCGGCTGTAAGATTCGATCTGGCTTGAGAGTGTTCGGGCCAGAGCGCGCTGGTCGCGCCTATCATAGGCGACGACGTGCTGAATCCAGAACAGCTCAAGCGCGTCGGCGTAGCGCCGCAGGCTCCCCTCCAAACCTTCGCCGCTCGTGCCGGCGGGGCGGCCGTCAGCGGGCGTCGGGTCGAACGTCACCCACGCGTCTGCGTCGGCGAAGTAGACCTCGACCCACGAGTGCGCGTCGGCCTGACGGACTACGTAGGCGTCGGCCGCCGAGTTGTACTCGCCCGACTGGAAGCCGTTGACGACGCGCGCCGGGATGCGCAGCGTGCGCAGCATGACGGCCATCGCCGTCGCGAAGTATTCGCAGTGGCCCGCGCGCACGTTGAAGAGGAAGTCGGAGAGCGGGTCGGGCCCGCCCGCGCGCATCTCCAAAGAATAATGGTAGTCGCCGCCGTAGGCGTTGCGGCTGAGGTGGTCTTCGATGGCGCGCGCCGCGTCGTAGACGTTCCCTGCGCGCGCGCGGGAGACGACCATCACGGCGAGGCTGCCGACGCGAGTGTCGAGGTTCGAGGGCAGTTGCAGGTAGTCTTCGACGGGGCGGCGCAGGTTGCGCCCCGCGGGCGCGGGGTCGGGCACTCGCTCCGAGCGCAGGCGCTCGGGCGGCGGCTCGTAGGTGTCGGAGTAGACCGTGTAGGTGATGCGGTCGAAGTCGTGCGGGCGCGAGGCGAGTCCGTCGTCCTTGTCGCGCCGGACGAAGGGGAAGGCGCCCTGCAAGGCGAGCGCGCGCGGCGCCGCGAAGATGACGGGCGTGTCGAGCGGCTCGACGAAGAAGGTCTGCGTCGTCAGCCGCCGTAGGTCTTCCGTCTCGCCGCCGGTCTTGTAGAGGTTGTTGTCGAGTTCGAGAGCGGCCGGCGCCCTGTTGTCAGTCTGAATCCAGCTCCGCCCGTCGAATTTGTTGAGCGCGACGCCGCGCCAGCGCAGGCCGCGCGAGCCGCCCACGGGCCCCTCGACGCGGACGCGCATCACGAGCTGGTTGCTCTGGTTCAGCCGGCCTATCTCGCCGAGCGTGACGCTGTCGGAGAAGCCGACGAAGCCCAAAGAGGCCGCGCCGCCCGGCATCAGGAGCGTCCCCTCGGACGCGCGCGGCGTGATGAGAAAGACGGGGAGCGCCAGCCCGAAGATGGCTAAAAAGAGGCAGGCCACGGCCAGCGGCAGGCGGCCGAGCGCCCTACCTTCACGCGTCCGCGCGCGGCGTCGGCGCCAGCGCCGCAGGAACTTCGGGTCGTTGGCGACGAGCAGGCGGCTCTCGGCCTGCGGGACGGAGCGCGCCGACTTCCTCAGCTCGAAGCAGACGACCGCGAGCAGCGCCGCGAAGACGTAGACGACGAGCGAGGCGAGAAACGTCGGGCTCACGCTCAGGCCCGCGGCGAGCAGAACTTCAAAGAACGAAATCAGGTAGAGGAAGAGCCAGTCGCGGTCTGACTTGACCTGTAGGAGCTTGATGGACGAGAGCAGGAGCGTGAAGTGGACGAGCGCGCTCACGCCCGCGTAGACCTGTCCGGCGGCGTCCGCGGCCAAGCCGCGCTGTAAGCGCCAGTCGAGGTAGAAGGCCGGCAGCGCCAGCAGCACGACGTACATCCCCGCGCGCTCGGACAACTGCCAGCGCGTCCCCGCGAGCCTCCAAGAGACTGCGAGCACCGCCGCGAACACGGCCGCCAGCCACACGCCGACCCCGCCCGAGACGGCGAGCGCCAGCACGCCGCCCGCGATCATCGCGTAGGAGCACGCACGGAAGTAGCTCTCGAAAGACATCACGCCTCTAAAACTTCTCAGGCAGATTGGATGCGCGGGCCGGTCATTTCTGCTTTAGCCTGACCTCGAAAAGTTTGGGCCAGAGCTTGCCGGTCACGAAGAGGCGGTCGGACGCTTCGTCGTAGGCGATGCCGTTCAGCACGGCCTCCTCGTCCGAGGCTTCGCCCGGCTTGAGCAGCCCCGTGAAGTCTATCCAGCCGTTGACGCGGCCCGTCTGCGGGTCTATGCGCGCGACGCGGTTGTCGTGCCAGACGTTGGCGAAAATCTCGCCCTTCACGTATTCGAGTTCGTTCAACTCAAGGACGGGCTTGCCGCCGTCCGTCACGCTTATCGTGCGCCTGACCTGATAGGTGTTCGGGTCTATGAAGCGAATCTGGTTCGAGCCGTCGCTGAGGATGAGGGAATCCGCGTCGTGCGTCAGCCCCCAGCCCTCGCCCTCGTAGGGGAACTCGCCCGTCTTCTTAAACGTCTGCGGGTCGTAGACGAATCCCTTCTCGGCCTTCCAAGTGAGCTGGTAGAGCTTGCCGCCAAAGAGCGTCAGCCCTTCTGCGAAGTAGAACTGCGGCACGTCCACCTTCTGCAAGACCTTTCCCGTCTGCAACTCGACGCGCCGCAGGCTGGAGTGGCCTTCGAGCCCCGTGCTCTCGACGAGCGCGCCGTCGTGGAAGACGAGCCCCTGCGTGAACGCCTGCGGGTCGTGCGGGAAGGTGTTGACCACGTCGTAGCCGTACACGGCCACCGCCCCCGGGCTGCGCGAGGCGTTGGCGTTCGCGGGCGTGCGCGGCGGCGCTGCGTCAATCGGCAGAGAGTTCTGCGGCGTGCCCGAGCCGCCGCAGCCGGCGCCTGCGAGGCACGAGGTGAACAGGATTATGCTCAGGAGTTGTCGCATGCGTGGCGTCTTGCCGCCCTCCGTTTACGCGAAGTCCGAGGCCGAAAGCTTACGGCCGTCATTGTCTCAAGAGAGGGCGAAAAAACGAAAGCCCGCTCAAGGTCTTTAAAGACCGAGCGGGCTCGTCGTTTAAAAATTAATCCGGCGGCGACCTACTCTCCCACGCCGCTTCCAGCGCAGTACCATCGGCTCTGAGAGGCTTAACTTCCGTGTTCGGGATGGGAACGGGTGTGACCCTCTCGACAAAACCACCGGAAAACTTAAAAGAACATAAGCTCAGAGAGCTTTGAGAATCGAATAGTGAAGTCGAAGGCCGAACCGTGCAAGCACTTGTTGCTCGTCAGTAAATTTTACGGTCAAGCCGAGGGACTTATTAGTACTGGTCAGCTAAACGTATTACTACGCTTTCACACCCAGCCTATCAACGTGGTGGTCTACCACGAGTCTCACTGGCAGGTCTCATCTTGGGTCTGGCTTCACGCTTAGATGCATTCAGCGTTTATCCATGCTCCACGTAGCTACCGAGCGCTACCGCTGGCGCGATAACTCGTACACTAGAGGTGGATCCATCCCGGTCCTCTCGTACTAAGGACAGATTCCCTCAAACCTGCTCCGCCCACACCAGATAGGGACCGAACTGTCTCGCGACGTTCTAAACCCAGCTCACGTACCGCTTTAATCGGCGAACAGCCGAACCCTTGGGAGCTTCTGCACCCCCAGGATGCGATGAGCCGACATCGAGGTGCCAAACCCTGCCGTCGCTGTGGACGCTTGGGCAGGATCAGC
>DATFHD010000091.1:0-17362 GCA_035248785.1 Pyrinomonadaceae bacterium
GAGGAGGCGCACCACCTCTTCGTCGGCGAGACGGGCGTCGGGCGCGTCGTGCGCCGCACCGCGCAGTTGATGAAGGAGAACGAGGACGTGCGCGAGGTCGGCGGCATCCCCTTCGACATCATCCAGCGCTACATCAACTACTGGTTCAGCTACTCGCTCGACCTCTTCGGCGGCGAGATCAGCTCGAACGCCGCAGACTTCTTCGCCGCGGGGTTGAAGGGTCGTTATCAGGAGCAGAAGAAGTACGACGAGCACGTGCTGGCCGAGGGCTCGTTCACGCTGCCTGTCGTCGAGGACGGACGCATCAGCGAGCGCGAGGTGCCGATGCGCAACGCCTTGAACGAGGTGCTGCGCGGCGAGTACGTCCGCGACTGCGAGCGCGCTTTGGAGCGCTGGAACAAGTACATCGCCGAGGAGGGCGTCGGCCACAAACTGCGTCTGCCCTCGACGCGCTTCCACCGCCACGTCGGCGAGTACGCAGGCCACCACTTCGACTTGGACGGACAGTTAATCACCGCCGAAGAGTTCGAGGCGCGCAAAGCCGAATGGCTCCCCACGCGCGAAGACCGCGAGTACGTCCAGAGCCTCATGCACCCGGTCACCGAGCCCGGCAAGATCGCCAACTGGATCGCCCCGCCCGCCACCGGCATCAAGGGCAAGCCCTTCGAGTTCGAGTACGTCCGGCTGTAAAGAACGTTAACCACAGAGACACAGAGGCACAGCTAAAAGCTAAGGCTTAAAGCTGTGCCTCTGTGTCTCTGTGGTTAAAAGGTTCTATATCCCGAACGCGACTCCGGCGGCAACCGCGGCGACGGTGAGCGCGCCGAAGGCGATCTCGCTGAAGCCGACGTGTTTGGCCGTCGTCGGCCAACGGCGCGCGAAGCCGTAAGCCGCACGCCCGAGAAGCACGGCCGTCATCAAGACCGCGAGCCGCGGCAGCAGCCCGTACGCCGCGAGCAACGACACCGCGCCGAGCGCGGCGGCGTGCGCGAGCAGAGAGGGCCAGCGCGAGAACTCTTTGCCGTGCAGTTCAGTCAGACGCGCGCGCACGTAGAGAATCGCCGGCACGAAGCGCGCCGCGAGCACCGCCCACAGTCCCAAGGCCAGCGGCCACCCCGCGCCGCCTGCCAGAGCCAACGCGGCCGCCACCGACCCCATCGCGACCGAGCCCGCCAACTCCGGCAACAGCCCGCGGCTCTGTCCGGCCGCGTCGTACCACAACTGCGCCGCCGCCAGAGGCGCCGCCAACGCGAGCGGCAGCAGGAACGCGTAAGCGGGCGCGGCGGCGAGCGCGAGCACGAAGCCCGCGAGCGCGACCGCCGAGTAAAGAAGCGTGAAGCGCTCCGCGACGGGCGTGCGCGGGAAGCGGCGCCCGCGCCTTCGGTCGCCCGCGACTATCTTGAAAGGGTGGCGCGCGAGAAACGCGCCCAACGTCGCCAAGGCCAGCCCCGCGCCCGCCCACGAGGGCGCGACCAGAAGCCCGAGCAGCACCGGCTCAAGTGTGATGCCCCACCCGCCGTGCTCCGTCGGCAGCGCGATTGTCTTCACGCGCACGCCGCACGCCGTCGGACGCGGCGCGGCCTCGCCTGCGCGCGGCGCACGCGTCCTGACCGCGACGCCGCCAAGGTCTCTCTCGAAATCAATCTTCATCGCCATGCGAATTATACCCCTTGCTTATCCCCTCTGATTTCGGAACCGGAGCCGCACAACGCCCCGCACGCCGAAAGGTGCAAGGCGCGTTCCGGCGCCGCCGCGCCCACGAAAAACGGCCGCCACCGAACCGCGCCGGGCGTTTCTACGCAGACTGTTGCGCGAAATTCCCCGCCCGCAGGAGTGTCAGACTTCGAGTTGTAAGGATGAGAGGGCTTGCGACGGCCGGACTTCGCCGACCTCGTCGCCGCGGTGGTTGGTCAAAGTCTTGTGCGCGAACGCGGCGAGCGACTTCAACTCCGCGTCGCCGAGTACGCCGAGGCGGCCGAGCGAGGCGACCGCGGCGACGTTGCGCGCGCGGTCGCCCTTGTCTCCGTCCTCAATCTTAAAAGCCAGCCCGAGCCCCTTCGGCCACCGCTCGCACGGCAGCACGCCCGCCGCGTAGACGCCTTCCGCCCCGACCTTCGAGACGAATCTCCCCGCGCCCGCGCGCATCAACTCGGTGTCCAACTCGCCCTCGCCCTCGACCATCTCCGGGTAAGCGAGCATCACCGAGAGGACGCGCTGCGCCGACTCGCGGCAGACGACGCCGCGCAGCTCCTCGCCGAGCCGCGCGTCCGCGTCCGCGTGCGCGACGAGGCGTGCGAACATGCGCGCCATCTGCTCGATTGTCAGCGCGAAGGTCGGGACGCCGCAGCCGTCCGTGGCGAACTCCAACTCCGCCTCCGGCACCTCCGCGTAGTGCGACACGGCGCGGAAGACTGCGCGCTGCACGGGGCTCTCCGGCTTTAAATAATCTACGGTCGGGGCGCCGAGGTGCAGCGCGAGCGCGAGCATCCCGGCGTGCTTGCCCGAGCAGTTGTTGTGCAGGGCCGTCGGGCGCTCGCCCTTCGCGCGCAACTCTTCGGCCGCCCCCTTCCCGTACGGCTCGTGCGCGCCGCACCTCAAGTCCGAGACCGAGAGCCCCGCCTTCGAGAGCATCGAGCGCACAGCATCGGTGTGCGCGCGCTCGCCGTTGTGCGAGCCGCACGCGATGGCCAGTTCGCGCCCGACGAACCCGAAGCGGTCGGCCGCGCCCGACGCGACCAGCGGCAGAGCCTGAAACGGCTTCGTCGCCGAGCGCATGAAGGCCACGGCCGCGCCCGACCCCAAGCGCGCCACCAGACGCCCGCCGCCTTCGACCGCGACCAAGTGCCCGCGGTGAAACGACTCGACGGAAGGGCCGCGCGTGACCTCCACGAGCGGCTCCGCCATTTGAAATTTCAAATTTGAAATTTGAAATTCTCCTTAGCGCCAGATGTAGCCCTGCCAGTCCTGCGACGAGTTGGCGGGGCGCGCGGCCTTGCGGGCGCCGGCGAACGGCATCTGCTGTTGGGTGGGCGGACGCACGGCCTCGGCCGCGGCGGCGGCTGCCAGCGCGTCTTCGGGCGCTTGGAGACCTTCAATCGTCTCGGCCGGCTCGGCGCCGAACTCCGCGAGCACGCCGAGCAGCGGCTCCATCTTGTCGTAGAACATCACGACCACGTCGCCGGCCGCGAGCTGTTGAAGCTCTCTGCGCAACGCCTCCTCTTCCGAGTGCATGACGCGGCACTCGCGCCACGGCGCCTCGTCGTTAATCGCGCGGCGCAGAAGCTCTGCGACCTCGCCGGGCCGACGGCCGCGCAGGTCTCTGTCCTCCTTGACGATCAGCCGCTCAAAGCCGCGCGCGGCGATGCGGCCCGCCTGCTCGATGAGTGCGTCGTTGCGGTCGCCGGGCACGCCGACGATCCCCCTCACGCGCCGCCCCTTCCAGCGCGCGGCGGTCTGGCAGACGGCCGCGAACGCCTCGGGGTTGTGGCCGTAGTCGAGCATGACGTAACCGCCCGAGGCCGTTCGGAAGATGTTAACGCGGCCCGGATTGTCCGCGCCGCTGCGGAAGGCGGCGAGCGCCGCCGCCAACGTCTCGCGCTCGACGCCCTGCGCGCGGCACGCGGCCGCGGCCGCCAGCACGTTGGCGACCTGAAACTGCGCCGTCCCGCCGAGCGTCACGGGCACGTCGCTCAACTTCAGCACGCGCGTCTGCTCCTGCCCCGTCGCCTCCACCACCCAGCCGTCGCGCGCGAAAAGGGCCGTGCCGCCCGCGTCCAGATGTTTGCGCACGAGCACGTGGTCGGCGTGGAGCGTGAAGTAGACGACGCGCTTCAGGTCGGCGCGCACGCGCGGGATGTCGCAGAGGCGCGCGAGGTGTTCGTCGTCGGCGTTCAGGACGAGCGTGCCTCCGTCGCGCACGCGTTCGGCGACGAGCGACTTAATCCAGAGAATATCTTCCAAGTCCTCGATGCCGTCCTGCCCGAAGTGGTCGGGCTGTATGTTCGTCAGCACGCCCACGTCAGACCAATCGTAACCCAGACCACGGCGGACGATGCCGCCGCGCGCCGTCTCAAGCACCGCGGCCTCGACGGTCGGGTCTGAGAGCACTGCGCGCGCGGAGTGCGGCCCCGTCGTGTCGCCCTTCGCCACCTGCCGGCCGCCGACCCAGATGCCGTCGGTCGTCGTCACGCCCACGCACAGGCCCGTGTGCGCGAGCACGTGGCCGATCATGCGCGTCACGGTCGTCTTGCCGTTCGTGCCGGTAATCGAAATCAGCGGCACGCGCCCGTCGCCCGCGGGGAAGAGCTTTTCGACTATCTTCGCGCCCACGTCGCGCGGCCGTCCCTCGCTCGGGAAGTGGTGCATGCGCAGGCCCGGCGACGCGTTGAGCTCGATGACGCCGCCGCGCCCCGGCTCGAACGGTTGCGAGATGTTTTCGAGAACCAAATCAACGCCGCAGATGTCGAGGCCGACGGCGCGCGCCGCGCGCTCGCACATGAGCTTGACTGAAGGATGAACTTCGTCCGTCACGTCGCGCGCGACGCCGCCCGTCGAGAGGTTGATGCCGTCGCGCAGCACGACTGTCTCGCCCTCGGCCGGCACGCCCGCGAGCGTACGCCCTCCCTTGCGAAGGTACGCGAGCACGATCTCGTCCACGACTATCTTCGTGAGAGGCTTCTCGTGCCCGTCGCCGCGCAGAGGGTCTCGGTTCGCTATCTCGATTAACTCCGCCAACGTGTGCGCGCCGTCGCCGACGACGTGACAGGGCAGGCGCTCGCTGGCGGCGATTAGCTCGTCGCCCACGACGAGCGCGCGGTAGTTGCGCCCCCTCAGAAGCTCTTCGACCAGAACCTCCTTCGAGAAGTCGCGCGCGATGTGGAAAGCCTCGCGCACCTGCTCGGGCGTCGAGAGGTCGAGCGAGACGCCGTGACCCTGCCGGCCGTCCAAAGGCTTGACGACGACCGGCGCACCCAAACTTTCGAGCGCGTCGAGCGCCTCGTCCTCGGTCGTGACGACGACGCCGCGCGGGACGGGGATGGAAGCCTGTTCGAGTATGAGCTTGGTCAGCTCCTTGTCGCTCGCGGCCTCGACGGCGACGGCGCTCGTCTGGTCTGAGGTGGCGGCCTGTATGAAGCGGCGGTGTTCGCCCCAGCCGAGCCGCACGATGCTCCCCACGCCGACGCGCTCCCAAGGTATCCGGCGCCGCACGGCGGCGTCCACGATGGCGCGCGTCGAAGGGCCGAGTTCCTTGCGCGCGGCGACGCGGCGCGCTTCCGCGAGCTTCGCTTCGAGCGGGAACGGCTCGCCCTTGACCAGACACTCGACGAGCGCGACGGCCGCTTCGAGCAGGCAGCGCGTGGCGTGCTCGGCCTTGTACTCGACGACGACGTTGTAGACTGACGGCTCCGTTTCCGCGCGTGTCTTGCCGTGCGTGACGCCGACGCCTGCGAGGTTCGTCAACTCGATGGCGACGTGCTCGACGACGTGGCCGAAGTACGTGCCTTCATGAAGGCGCTCGACGAAGCCGCCCGCGTAGCCGCGGCTGCAATGGTGTTCCGAGAGGCCCGGCAGGAGCGCGAGCAGGCGTTCGTTGAAGCCCTCGACTTCGCGGCTCTCGCGCCCTGCCAAATCTTCGAGGTCGAGCGTCATCAGGAGGGCCGGCCGGTGAGTGTAGACGTTCGGCCCGGCGAGAGTGCGTATCCCTTCGATCTTCATCGCTTCCCCTTGCGCTTCTTCACTTCACTGCGGACTTGCTTGAGGTCTTCGCGGACTTCCCGGCGGACTTCTTCGGCGCGGCCTTCTCGCCGCGCTCGTCGCCGTCTTCGGCCTTGCCCTTCTTCGGCTCGCCCTCCTCGACAATCGGCGCGCGCTTCGAGAGGTCGAAGCGCGCGCCGGCCGAGAGCACGTGGACGCGCACGTCGTAGAGCGAGAGGCCGTCGCCCTTCTCCGTGTAAGGCAGACTGGTGTAGGTCATCGCGCCGGCGTCTATGACGACGACCGCGCCCTCGCCGATGACTTCGAACTCGTTCCGGTGGACGACCATCGCCGTCTTCTCGTCAATCCCGAGCCCGAGGTCTTGCGGGTAGTGGGCGACGGCCGTGAGCAGTCGGCCGTGGCGTCCGCGCTGCGAGAAGTGCGTGTCTATGACGGCGCCGATGAGCAAGTCCATGCCCGGCCCGATCTCGACGGCGCCGACCTTCGGGTTCTCTTCCCCGCCGCCGCCGAGAATCATCGAGTTCCCCATCATCGCCGCGCCCGCGCTCGTCCCGCCGATGACCAGACCTTTTTCGTAGCGGCGGTGCATGAGCGCCTGCATCTCTGTGCCGCCGAGGAGGCTCGTGATGTGTAGCTGGTCGCCTCCGGTGAAGAAGAGGCCGGTGGCGTGCTCGACGGCTTCGAGCGATTCGGGCTTGAGGGCGTCGGCGCGCGCGGACACGTCCACCGACTTCACGTCGTCCACGCCGAGTCGCTTGAAGGCGTTGGTGTACTCGCGCGCGGCCGCGGCGGGCTCGTCGGTCGCGACCGTCATCACGACGACGCGAGCGCGTGCGCCGCGCGCGAGCTTGACGAACTCCTTGAGGATGGGGGCGTCGCCCTCCTTGATACGGCCGCCGCCGACGGCGACCAGCCTGCCGCGTGCCTCGCTCAGTTCCATCTGTCTCTCAGCCTTGTTTAATTCACGCGCGCCAGAGACGCGGCCGGGGTAGAGGAATCCTTACGAAGGGGGCAAGGGGGCGGACGATACTAACCGAGAACCTTTGGAGATATTGTGTCTAGATTCTGAAACCTTTATACCCGCCGCGCTGAAGCCGCGTCCGTCCCCCGACGTACAGTTAGAGGTTAGAGGTTGGAGGTTAGAGGTTAGTAAAAGCGTTATGTCAGTCGCCAGACGTTAAATCCGGGCGAAGCGACAGCCGCAACTACTAACCTCTAACCTCCAACCTCTAACCTCTAATCCAACAGCGGCGTGCGGTTCTGCAAGTCGAAGCGGTAGCCGGGCGCGAGGATGTGTATGCGTACGCCGCAGATGGCGAGCAGTTCGTGGCGCTCGGCCTCGCCGAGGTTGGTGTGGGTGAGGCCGCCCGCGTCCACGACCGTGACGGAGCCCGTGCCGAAGACCTCGAAGGCGTGGCCGTCAACGACCACGCCCGTGTCCTCGTCAATCCCGAGGCCGAGCTCGTGCGGGTGCTGCGCGATGGCGGCGAGCAGTCGGCGCAGGCGGCCGCGCTGCTCGAAGTGCTGGTCAATGAGGACTCCGGGCAGGAAGCCGAGGCCCGAGCCCAGCTCGACCATCCCTGCGCGCAGCGTCATCGTCGGCGCGCTGCCGACGATCATCACGCTCGACATCATGGCCGCGCCCGCGCTCGTCCCGGCCAGCACCATCCCCTCTTCGTGCCTTCGGTGCAGCGCCGTGTCGAGCCGCGTCCCGCCTAACAGCCGCGTGATGCGAAGTTGATTCCCGCCGGTGAAGAAGACGCCCGTCGCCGTGTTGACCGCGGCCACCGCCTCTTCGCCGTTCGCGTCCGAGCGCCCCGCCATGTCGAGCGCGCGCACCTGCCTGACGCCGAGCGCGCGGAAGGTCTTCTCGTAGATTTGGCCGACCTCCCTCGGCGCGTCCGACGCCACCGAGATGATGACGAGCCGCGCACGCTTGCCTCCCGCGAGGCGCACGAACTCGCGCAGGATACCGCGCTCCTCTTCCCTGTCCTCCGCGCCGCCGATGATGACCAGAGGCCCCGCGCGCCGCTCAACTTTTCTCTTCACCATTTTTCTCAAGCATAGTTCAACGACCGCCCGGACGGAAGCCCGACCGTGAAGAAGGGCGTACGCCTTTGCCTTTTACGAGTCGCCTTTGTATTCTTCGGCTGAACCTACACTGCGAAAGTCGGGACGGCGGGCGCGCCGCGTTTGCCCGGGCGTGCGCCGCCGCGAGTTGTTTCAGAGTGACGACAGACCAGACTACTGTGATGAAGTTCGGCGGCACGTCCGTCGAGGACGCGGCGGCGTTCGAGCGCGTGGCGGCGCTCGTCGCGTCCGAGCGGGCGGGGCGCCCCGTCGTCGTCGTCTCGGCGATGAGCCGCTTCACAGACGCGCTGCTCGCGGCCTTCGACGCGGCGGCCGGCGGCGCCCACGCGGAGGCGGCCGCCGCGCTGGACGAACACCTCGCGCGCCACACCGAAGTCGCGCGCGCCCTGTTGTCGAAGGAAGAAGCCGCCGGCATCAAATCAGTTCTCGACGAAGCCCGCGGTGAACTCGCTTCCGCGCTCAGCGAGGCTTCCGAAGAGTCAAGGCCGCTGCCGGAACTGCAAGACCTCGTCGTCTCTTACGGCGAGCAGTTGTCCTCAAAGCTCCTCGCGGCCGTGCTGCGCGCGCGCGGACTGAACGCGCGGCAGGCGGACGCACGCGGCTGCGTCATCACCGACGACCAGCACGGCCGCGCGACGCCTCTTAAAGAAGAGACCGACCGCCACACGCGCGAAGTGCTCGGGCCGCTGATTGCCGAAGGCGTGATTCCAGTCCTCGGCGGCTTCATCGCCTCTTCGGCCGAGACGGGCGCGACCACGACGCTCGGGCGCGGCGGCTCGGACTACACGGCGGGGCTCGTCGGCGCTGCCCTGCGCTCGCGCGAGATTCAAATCTGGACGGACGTGTCGGGCGTGCTCACGGCAGACCCGCGCATCGTGCGAGAGGCGAAGACCATCCCGCGCCTCTCATACGGCGAGGCGGCCGAGCTTGCCTACTTCGGCGCGAAGGTTCTGCACCCGAAGACTATCTTGCCGGCCGTCGTCCGCAACGTCCCCGTCCGCATCTGCAACTCGCGCGCGCCCAAAGCGCCCGCGACGGCCGTCTACTTCGACGCCGAGATGACGCCGCGCACCGTCAAGGCCATCGCGCACAAGACCGGCGTACACATCCTGCACATCACCTCGGCGCGGATGCTCGGCGCCTACGGCTTCCTGCGCGCCATCTTCGAAGTCTTCGAGCGCCACCGCACCGAAGTTGACCTCGTCACCACATCCGAAGTCTCGGTCTCGGTCTCGCTCGAAGACGCCAGCGCGCTCGAAGCGATTACGGAAGACCTGAAGCCCATCGCGGCCGTACACGCCGAGAGCGGCCGCGCCATCGTCTGCATCGTCGGCGAGGGCCTGCGCACGACGCCCGGCATCGCCGGCCGCGTCTTCTCGACCATCAAGGACATCAACGTCCTGCTCATCTCGCAGGGCGCCTCCAACATCAACCTGACCTTCGTCGTCGAGGAGCAGCACGCGGCCGAAGCCGTCCGCCGCCTCCACGCGGCCTTCTTCGAGTGCGCCACCTCGGAACTGCTCGCCCAAATCGGCGGCCATTAGACATGAACCTGTTCGAGCTGACGAGGACGCTGATTGACATCCCTTCCGTCTCCGGCGAGGAGGCGGAGGTCGGGCGCTTCCTCGCGTCGCACCTTGAGGGCTTGGGCTTCCGCGTCGAGACGCAGGAGGTTGAGCCCGGCCGCGCCAACGTCTTTGCGACGACGGGCGCGCGCGCGCGCGTCGTGCTTTCGACGCACATGGACACCGTCCCGCCCTTCATCGCTTCTTCGGAGGACGCGACGCACATAAAGGGTCGCGGCTCGTGCGACGCGAAGGGCATCATCGCCGCGCAGGTCTCGGCCGCCGCGCGACTGCGCGAGGAGGGCTTTGCGGAGTTCGGCCTGCTCTTCACGGTGGACGAGGAGTTGGGAAGCCTCGGCGCGCGCGCCGCCAACACGCACACGCGCGCGGGAGAGTGCGAGTACCTGATTAACGGCGAGCCGACGGACAACCGGCTCGCCGTCGGCTCGAAGGGCTCTTTGCGTCTGAGGCTGACGACCGAAGGGCGCGCCGCGCACTCGGCCTACCCCGAACGCGGGCGTTCGGCCATTGAGAAGATGCTCGACGTGCTCTCAGACCTACGCGCCTTGGATTGGCCGCGCGACGAGTTCTTCGGCGAGACGACCTGCAACGTCGGCACGCTTAAAGGAGGCACGCGCCCCAACGTCATCCCCGCCGACGCGCAGGCCGAGTTGCAAATACGTCTGGTCACGCCTTCGTCGGTCGTTAAATCCATTCTGGAAGAGACCGTGGCCGGCCGCGCTTCAATCGAATACCTCTCGGCGGCCGAGCCCGTGCGCATGCACGCCGTCGAAGGCTTCGAGCAGGAGGTCGTGCGCTTCACCACGGACATTCCGTACATGCCGAACTGGGGCACGCCGCTCCTCATCGGCCCCGGCTCCATCCTCGACGCGCACACAGACGGCGAGCGCGTCGCGAAGCGCGAACTGGAAGAGGCGGCCGACGCTTACGCGCGCCTCGCGCGCACGCTGCTCGGGCGGAAGGGGGAAGGCGGATGAAGTTGGCGTTGCTCGGACACGGAGCGATGGGGCGTCTGGTCGAAAGGCTCGCGGTCGAGGGCGGGCACGAGGTGGCGACCGTTTTGGGCTCGCGCGACGCGGCGACGGGCGCGGAGGAGTTGGCCGAAGTCCTCGGCGGCCACGACGCGGCCGTTGACTTCTCCGTGGCCGAGGCGGTCGCGCGCAACGCCGAGGCTTGCGCGCTCGCACGCGTCCCGCTCGTTGAAGGTACGACCGGCTGGCTCGGTCAGCTCGAAGAGGTTCGCGCGCGCGTGGAGCGCGAGGGCGGCGCAATGATCTACGGCGCGAACTTCTCGGTCGGCGTCAACCTCTTCTACCGCGTCGTCGCGCGCGCGGCCGAACTCTTTCGCGGCTTCGACTACGCGGCCTTCGTCGAAGAGGCGCATCACTCGCGCAAGCGCGACGCGCCGTCGGGCACCGCGCTACGCTTGCGCGACATCGTCGCCGCCGCTTACAACTCGGACGTGCCCGTCGCCTCGACGCGCGCGGGCCACATCCCGGGCACGCACCGCGTCGGCTTCGACTCGGCGGCCGACCAGATAACGCTCACGCACACGGCGCGCTCGCGCGAGGGCTTCGCCTCGGGCGCGCTCGTCGCCGCCGGGTGGATTCAGGGTCGAACGGGCGTTTACGAGTTCTCGGAAACACTGGACGAAATACTCAAAGGAAGTGAGAAGCGATGAACGTCGAATGGATGCGCGGTTGCGCGACGGCTTTGGTGACGCCGTTCGGGGCGGACGGCGGGCTCGACATCGAACGCATGCGCGCGCTCGTCGCGCGGCAGATAGAGGGCGGCGTGCGCCTGCTCGTGCCGTGCGGGACGACGGGCGAGAGCGTGACGATGTCGGACGAAGAGCGCGGGCAGGTCATCGGCGCGACGGTCGAAGTCGCGCGTGGTCGCGCGCGCGTCATCGCCGGGACGGGGAGCAACAACACGGCGCACGCCGTCGAGCAGTCGCGCCGCGCGGCCGAACTCGGCGCGGACGCCGTGCTCGTCGTCGCGCCCTACTACAACAAGCCGACGCAGGAAGGTCTTTATCAACACTTCCGCGCCGTGGCCGAGGCCGTGCCCGAGACGCCCGTCGTGCTCTACAACGTGCCGGGGCGAACGTCGTCGAACATCGCGGCCGAGACGACGCTCAGGCTCGCGCGCGACTGCGCGAACGTCGTCGCCGTCAAAGAGGCTTCGGGAAATCTCGCGCAGATTATGGAAGTCCTGCGCGGCCGGCCGGAAGGGTTTCTGGTGCTCTCGGGCGACGACGCTTTGACGTTCGCGATGCTGGCGCTCGGCGCCGACGGCCTCGTCTCGGTCGCGTCTAACGAAGCGCCGCGCGAGTTGTCACTGATGGTTGACGCGGCGCTCGCCGGGCGCTGGGACGAGGCGCGCGAGCTTCACTACCGACTGCTCCCTCTGATGGACGTGAACTTCGTCGAGTCGAGCCCCGGCCCCGTCAAGGCGGCGATGACGTTGATGGGGCTGCTCGAAGAGAACCTGCGACTGCCACTCGTGCCCGTCACCGAGAAGACCCGGAGCCGCGTGCGCGAGGTGCTGGAAGAGACGGGGCTTCTGGAGGGCAAGTCGCATGTCGCTGCGTGAGCAGGTCGAGGAGTTGTTCGCGAAGGGCGGAGAGTTCAGCTCGACCGACCGCGAAGTCTTCGAGGCTTTCAAGCAGGCGCTCAACCGCGGCGAGGTGCGAGCGGCCGAGCGCGACTCGTCGGGCAACTGGCGCGTCAACTCTTGGGTCAAGAGCGGCATCCTCGCAGGCTTCCGCATGGGCGCGCTCACAGACATGAGCGCGCACGCCTCTCTTCGCTTCTTCGACAAGGACACATACCCCGTGCGCCCGACGACCATCATGGACGGCGTGCGCATCGTGCCCGGCGGCTCAAGCGTGCGCGACGGCGCGTACCTCGCCGCGGGCGTCGTCTGCATGCCGCCGATGTACGTCAACGCGGGCGCGTACGTTGACGAGGGGACGATGATAGACAGCCACGCGCTCGTCGGCTCGTGCGCGCAAGTGGGCAAGCGCGTACACCTCTCGGCCGCCGCGCAGATAGGCGGCGTGTTGGAGCCGGTCGGCGCCGTGCCGGTGGTGATTGAGGATGACGTTTTGGTCGGTGGCAACTGCGGAGTTTACGAGGGGACGATCGTGCGCGCGGGCGCGGTGCTCGCGCCGGGGACGATTCTGACGGGCGCGACCCCCGTCTATGATTTGGTGCGCGGCGAGGTCTACAGAAGAACGCAGGACGCGCCGCTTGAGATTCCGGCGGGCGCCGTCGTCGTCCCCGGCTCGCGCGCCGTGACGACCGAGCGCGGGCGCGAGTGGAACCTCTCGCTCTACGCGCCCGTCATCGTCAAGTACCGCGACGAGAAGACAGACCGCTCTGTGCAGTTGGAGGACTATCTCCGTTGAGCGAGTTCGAGCCCGCGCGGCGACTGCGCGGCATACAGAAGAGCATGATCCGGCAGGTCTTCGACCGCGCGCTGCCGGGGAGCATCAACCTCGGCCTCGGCGAGCCCGACTTGCCGACGCCCGATGTCGTAAGGCGCGAGGCCGCGCGCGTCGTCACGGAGGAGCAGAACGGCTACACCATACACGCCGGCCTGCCCGCCCTGCGCGAGCGCGTCGCGTCGGACTACACGCAGTTAAGTCTCACCCCCGAACAGGTCATCATCACCGCGGGCTCGCAGGAGGCGCTCTACCTCGCGCTGCTGACGCTCGTGGACGAGGACGACGAGGTGCTCATCCCAGACCCCGGCTTCGTCGCATACCCGACGATTGTGCGGATGGCGGGCGGCGTGCCGAAGTTTTACAGGATGCCGGCGGCGAATGATTTCGCTTTCGACGCCGAAGAGTTCCGAAAGCAGCTCACGCCGAGGACGAAGGTCGTCGTCTGCATCAGCCCCTCGAACCCGACGGGGCGCGTGCTCTCGCGCGCGGAACTCGAAGCGTTGGCCGCGGCGCTCGAAGGCTCGGGCGCGTACGTCATCAGCGACGAGATTTACCGCGAGCTCTATTTCACAGACGAGCGCCCCGCGTCCGTCTCCGAGTTCCGCCCGCGTCGCGCGCTCGTCATCGGCGGCCTGTCGAAGGCGATGAGCATGACGGGCTGGCGTCTGGGCTGGCTCTGCGGCGACGCCGACGTGGTGAGGAGCGCGCTCGTCCTGCACGGCTACACGACGACCTGCGCCTCGACCGTCTCGCAGAAGGCCGCGCTCGCCGCGTGGACTGAAGAGGCCGAGGGCGAAAGAGAGAAGATGCGGCGCACGTTTCGCACGAGACGCGACCACTTGCTTAACCTCCTCTCAAGCGAGCTGAATCTGCGCGCGGTCGCGCCCGAGGGCGCCTTCTACACGATGGTTGACGTGAGTGCGTACGGCGATTCCGTGTCGGTGGCCGAGCGTCTGCTCGCGGCGCGCGTCGTCACGGTGCCCGGCGCGGCCTTCGGCGCGGAGGGCGAAGGTTACTTGCGCGTCTCCTTCTGCGCAGACCTGCCCGTGCTCGAAGAGGGCGTCAAGCGGATGAAAGAGGCGTTGCAGGTTAGTCGGTAACAATTAACCACGGAGACACAGAGACACGGCTTGTCGTCTTATGACTTCAAAGCCGTGTCTCTGTGTCTCTGTGCCTCTGTGCTAAACTTCTCCCCTCGGTTTCTAGCTTGTCACTGTTTTCGGAGGCATATGAGCAGGAAGTACAGAGTCGGGATTCTGGGCGCGACGGGCACTGTGGGGCAGCGCTTCATACAGTTGTTGGAGGGTCATCCGCTGTTCGAGGTGGCCGCGCTGGCGGCCTCCGACCGCTCGAAGGGGAAGGCGTACGGCGAGGCGTGCGCGTGGCGCCTGCCCGGCGACATGCCGGAGCGCGTGCGCGGGATGAAGGTCGAAGCGATTGAGCCTCCGCTCGACTGCGAGATAGTCTTTTCGAGCCTGCCCGGCGAGATCGCGCGAGAGACGGAAGAAGGTTTCGCGCACGCCGGCTACGCCGTCATCAGCAACTCTTCGGCGCTCCGCATGGACGAGGACGTGCCGCTGCTCATCCCCGAAGTCAACCACAAACACCTCGCGCAGCTCGACGGGCAGAAGGAGACGCGCAAGCTTGAACGCGGCATGATCGTGACGAACCCGAACTGCTCGACCATCATGCTCGTGCTCGCGCTCGCGCCTTTGCACGCGCGCTTCCAGATAGAGTCGTGCGTGGCGACGACCTTGCAGGCGCTCTCGGGCGCGGGCTACCCCGGCGTGCCCTCGCTCGACGCAGTGGACAACGTCATCCCCTACATCGGTGGCGAGGAGGAGAAGATCGAGGCCGAGACGCTGAAGATTCTCGGGCGCTTCGAGGGCGGTAAGATTCAGGGCGCGCCCTTCCGTGTGAGCGCGCAGGTGCACCGCGTCAACGTCTCGGACGGCCACATGGCCGCCGTCCGCGTCAAGCTCGCGCGCAGGGCTTCGGTGGAAGAACTACGCGAAGCCTTCGCTTCATTCACATCCCTCCCGCAGGAGTTGAAGCTGCACACGGCGCCCGCGCGCCCCATCGTCGTCCGGGAAGAACAAGACCGCCCGCAGCCGCGCCTCGACCGCGACGCGGGCGGCGGCATGAGCGTCACCGTCGGCCGTATCTTCCCCGACAAGGTGCTCGACTTCCGCTTCGTCGCACTCAGCCACAACACCGTCCGCGGCGCGGCCGGCGCGGCGATACTCAACGCCGAGTTGCTGGTCGCGACGGGGAGGCTGTGAAGGAGAGCAGGCAGCAGCTAGTCTGATGCCAGTCAAACGTGGAGAGTGAAGGTTCGACGAGCCCGCGGAGCGGGCGGGCAGAATAGAGCCCGGCGTGGAGCGCAGCGCAACGCCGGGTGACAGGCGGCATAAAAATAACGGAGCCCCGGAGGGGCGACAGAGTTTCCGGCCGTCTGGCCTTCATGCAAAACCTCTGTCGCCCCTCCGGGGCTCCGACGTTTTTTACCGACGCCCGTACCCGGGGTTGACACCCCGGGCTCTATTCTGCCGCCGCCTCCGGCGGCTGCTCGCGTGCCGTCTCTTCGGCCTCTTACTGAGTCCGAACTGCTTACCGCCATCCGCTTACTGTCTATTTCCCTCACCCAAACGCAGCCTCACACCCACGCGCACAAACGCGGGCGGGCCGAGGGTGAGGACGGGCGTGCGGCCGACTTCGTAGCGTCGGCCGGTGAGGTTTTCGGCGGCGGCGAACATCTCGACGCCGCGGCCGAGTCGGCGCGAGGCGAAGGCGTCGAGCGTGAAGTAGCCCGCGAGTCGCAGCGCGTTCTGGTCGTCGTCGAACTGCGGGCCGGCGGCGCGCGCCTGCAAGGCGAAGTCGAGCCGTGCGGGGTTCGCGTAGCGCAGTTGGAAGTTGAGCTGCTGGCGCGCGACCTGCGGGACGCGGTTGCCTTCGAGCGTCGTGTCCGCGGGGAATCGTGTGACGCGCGCGTCGGCGAAGAGGTAGCCGGCCGATACGCTCCAACGCGCATCGAGGCGTCTTTCAATCTCGGCCTCGAAGCCGCGCGAGAGCGTGCGCCCGAGGTTCTGCCTTTTGCGTGTGATGAGCGCGGGCGTCGTCGAGAGCGTCACGTTGGCGACGGGGCGCGCCACGTCCATCCAGAAGAAGTTAGCGCGCGCGGCCGTCCCCCGCCGCGAGAAGAGGAGCCCGGCCTCGCCGTCGGTCAGACGCTCGGCGCGCAAGTTCTCGTCGGCGAGCGTGAAGACGTTGCCGACGCGGAACGAGCGGTACAACTCGTTCAGTGTCGGCGCGCGGAAGGCGCGCGAGAAGGTCGCGTTGAGAGAGACCGAATCGCTCAGCGTGTAGACGGCCGAGAGCTGCGGGCTGAAGGCGGTCTCGGTTCTCTCCCCGAAGCTGACGACGGAAGTCGAGCCCGTGAGAGCGCGCGTCGTCTGCCGCGCGTCGTAGTTGCGCCAGCGGTCGAGGCGCGCGCCGGGCGTGACGACGAGTCGCCTCGACAGACGCACGGCGTCGCGCGCGTAGAGCCCCAAGTTGCGCGCGCGCCCGCCCGCGCCGACGAGCGACGAAGGGCGGCCCGAGACGTAGACCAATTCGTCGCTCGCGCCGCGCACCTCGCTCGCCTCGAAGCCCGAGACGACCGACTGGCGCGACCCAAACGCCCGCGACCATTGGAACGAGAGCCCCGAGCCTTGCGCCGGCACGCGTTGAAGTCGCGTCAGAGTCTCGGCCGAGCGGTCTGCGTTGACGGAAGTGAAGCTCTGGTCGAATACCTGCGCGGAGGCGTACGCGCGCACATCGAACGAGCCGGCGCGCGTCGCGTCTAACCCTGCGCCCGCGGCGAGTTGGCGTATGTGAGTGCGGTTGAACTGAAGCGGCGTGCCGTTCCGCCGCGACTCGCCGTAGTAGGAAGGTCTAACGAAGAACCGCAGCCCGTTCGTCAACTTCCTCCCTGCGTACAGCTCGCCGTACGAGTAGCGCGACGCGGCGTTCGTGTCCACGCGGCCGCGCTCGCGCTCGTCAACGAGCACGTAGCCGTCTGTCGCGAACGTCTGCGCCGCCAAAGCGAGCGACCAGCCACGGCGCAGTGTCGAAGCGTACAGCGAAGCGTCGGCCGTCTGCTGCGCGCCGTACGAAGTTTCGAGCCGGAGCTGCGTGTCCGACGCCTCGCGCG
This sequence comes from Pyrinomonadaceae bacterium, assembly GCA_035248785.1. GTDB lineage: Bacteria > Acidobacteriota > Blastocatellia > Pyrinomonadales > Pyrinomonadaceae > QHXN01. The sequence continues at coordinate 17,036 of DATFHD010000091.1, forward strand.
GCACGAACTGCACGACGCCGCCGAGCGCGCCGCTGCCGTAGAGCGAAGAGGCGCCGCCGCGCAAGACCTCCACGCGTTCCAGACCTTCGCGCGGCACGCGCCCCCAGTAGACCCAGCCGCCGAACGGGTCGTTCAGAGGCACGCCGTCGTAGAGCACCACGGCGCGGCTCGCGCCGCTCGCGCCGACGCCGCGCAGAGAGGCGCCCTGCGCCGTCGGGTTCGCCGCGCGGCTGCCCGTGCGCCGGAAGAGTTGGAAGCCCGGCACCTGCCGGAGCGCGTCGTCCGCGGCGAGCGCGGCCGTCGTCTCAAGCTCCCGCCCGCCGAGCA
>DATFHD010000092.1:0-22817 GCA_035248785.1 Pyrinomonadaceae bacterium
ACGGCGGCGAGGGACGTGGGCGCGCTCGCCGCGCTGAAGGATGAGATTGAAGCCTGCGCGGCCGCGGCGAGTGACACGCGACTCGCGGGCGCGGCGCGCACGGCGCGCGATTCGGTCGCGCACGCGTCAGCGTGGCTCGAAGCCGCGAGCGCGGAGGGCGGTGCCGCGCTCGAAGCCGGTGCGCGCCGCTTCGCAATGACTCTGGGGCGTGCGCTCGCGCTGGCGCTGCTCACGCGCCACGCGCAGTGGTCGCTCGGAGAGGAGCGTGACGCGCGCGCCGCGTCGGCCGCTCGCCGCTTCGCGCACGCGGGCGTTGACCTCATCGCCGACGCAGACCCCGAAGACTCTGCCGCTTTGTCGTCTGAGTAAACCCTTACCCGCACACAAAAAATTTCCGAGACGAGAGCTGATCCTTCGCGCCGAACTTCTGCGCGTTAGTTGACGGGCGCGAAAGTCGTCGTGCCCGCACTCATTCAACTTTTCAAGGAGACCTCATGAGACTTTTTAACCGGATAGCCCTGCTCTCTTTCCTGATTCTTTCTTCGTTCGTCTGCGCCGCGGCGCAGAAGCCTGCGGACGTGCGCGCCGCCGCTTCGGCCGCGTGCTCGGCCGCGCAAGCCGCTTCGGCGCTCGCGCGCGCGGCGTGCGGCGTCGAGTCGGTCGAGCGCCGCCACATCGTCGCGGACGTTTTCGAATACTCCTTCAAGCTCAAGGTCGGCGCGGGCGCGTACGACCGCATCGGCCTACACCGCGTTGTGCGCGAGAGGGCGAACGGCGTCCCCTTCCGTCCCACGCGCGCAGTCTTCATGGTTCACGGCGACCTCTGGGGCTTCGACGAGGCGTTCATGAGCAGCACGCTCTCGGGCGCCGTCGCGCGCGAGCGCTCAATCGGCGTCTACCTCGCGCAGCAAGGCTTGGACGTGTGGGGCATTGACCTGCGCTGGACGCAGGTGCCGGCCGACACGACCGATTTCAACTTCATGAAGGACTGGAACCTCGCGTCGCACGTCTCGGACGTGGCCGCGGGGATAGGCGTCGCGCGCGCCGTGCGCGAGGCGACGGGCGCGGGCGACGGCAAGGTCGCACTCTTAGGTTGGAGCCGCGGCGGCGTCATCGCCTACGCCTACGCCAACGCGGAGGCCGCGCTGCCCGAAGCCGCGCGGCAGGTAGACGCGCTCATCCCCGTTGACATCGCCTTCAAGCTCAACCCCGAGCACGAGGAGCAGCGGCAGGGCGCGTGCGTGCGCTACGCGGGCGGCCAGCAGCAACTCGCGGCGGGCGTCTACAGCTCGCCGCAGGGCGTGCTCGTACGCAACCTCGGCGTGCTCGCGGCCACCGCGCCCGCGGACGCTTCGCCCGTGGTGGCGGGACTCAACAACAGGCAGGCGGCGCTGCTCGTCGGCTCGGCCACGCACGTGCTGTTCGCGCCCTACCCGCCCGTGCCCTTCTACCACTTCGCGGCGGGCACGTTCGACGCGTCGGGGCTGCCTTCGGGCTTGCAGTTCACTTCGGAAGGATACTTCTACGACTTCTACCAGACGGCGGCGCCCTACCAGAGCACGACCGAACAGGTCGAGACCGAGGGTGTGATGTGCGGCGATAGTCTGCCGTACGACGACAACCTCGCGGCGGTCAACGTCCCCGTCTACTACGTCGGCGCGGGCGGCGGCTTCGGCGAGTTCGGGCTCGACACCCTTAGCCGCCTCGGCAGCGCCGACGTGACCTCGAACGTCGTCAGGCTCTACGGCCCCGAGGGCCGCCCAGTGGAGTTCGGGCACTCCGACATCTTCCTCGCAGACAACGCGCGGGAACTCGTCTGGAAGCCCCTCTATGACTGGCTCGCCAGCCACTAACGCGATTGCGGATTGACGAAGTCGGGCCGAGCCCCCGAAGGGGGCGGACAGAATGAAGCCCAGCGTGGAGCGCAGCGGAACGCTGGGGTAACGGGTAGCATGGAATGACGGAGCCCCGGAGGGGCGACAGAGGTCGAGCGTGAGAGTTATATTCACGGAATCTCTGTCGCCCCTCCGGGGCTCACGTGTTTTTATTGACGCCATTACCTGGGGTTTACACCCCGGGCTTTATTCTGTCCGCCCCCTTCGGGGGCTTGGCCCGGTCGTATCAGCTACCGCTATGACCTTGTGCGCCGGAGCCGCCAGCGTTGCCGCCGGCCTTGCCGCTGTCGGCGGCGCCGCCCTGTGATGAGACGTTGGTGCCGCCGGCCGTGCCTTCGAGGCTGGTGCCGGTCTCGCCGCCCGGTTCCTGCTCGCCCGCGTAGGCGCGATCCGCGTAAGGCGGCGCGCCGCGCTCGCCGCTCAGGTTGCCCTCGCCGATGCCTTTGTCTTTCCCCTGCTTTGCCGCTTCAGCCATAAGCTTCCTTCCCTCGGTTCATCGTTCAGCGTTCATCGTTTCAGTCGTGGTGGCGCTCGCCGCCCGGCGTGCCGCTCTTCTTGCCCGAGCCTTCGGACTTGTTGCCCGTGCCCGTGCCCTCGCTCTTCGCGCCCGACTCGCCGCGCGCGCTCGTGCCGCCCTTCTGGCGCGTCGCGCCCACATGGCCGCTGTCGCCCTGATTCCTGCCGCCGCTGTCTGCGCTCATCTCTTCCTTTACCTCCCCGGTTCGTTAGTTAAAGGTTGAATCTCAACTCTGTCTGCCGTCGCTCAAGAACCCCATGTTTCTTTAGCGGACATGCGCGCCGCACATCCGTACGCGCGCCGAAGAAGAACCTCGCGCTGGCGCTTAACTTATGAGCATCCTGTCCGCCGTGCCTTTCTCAAAAGCAACGCCGGTGCCAGAGCGTCGCGGCGACGAGTGAGCACTAACGTACGAACTCCACAGTTTCTCAACCTCGCGCGGACACAAATCGAGACTCGCGCGTGTAGTCTCCGACGCGTGACAACGCCGAAGACAGCGAGGTCGAAAATCCTTGGCGGCGCGACGGGCGAACTGAAGCGCATGCGGCGCACGATGCGCGAGGTCTTCGGCCTCGAACGCCTGCGCCCCGGTCAGGCCGAGGTCATACGCTCGGTGCTGACGGGCCACGACACGCTCGCCGTCATGCCGACGGGCGCGGGCAAGTCGCTCTGCTACCAGCTTCCGGCGCTCCACCTGCCGGGCACGACCGTCATCGTCTCGCCGCTCATCTCGCTGATGAAGGATCAGGTGGACAAACTGAGCGAGGCCGGCGTCCGCGCCGCGCAGGTCAACAGCGCGCTCACCGAAGCGGAGCGGCGCGAAGAGCTTGAACGCATCGAGCGCGGCACGAGCGAGCTCGTCTTCACCACGCCCGAGCGCATGAACGACCCGACCTTTCTCGAAACCCTGCGCGGCCGCGAGCTGGATTTCGTCGTGATAGACGAGGCGCACTGCATCTCGGAATGGGGCCACGACTTCCGCCCGAGCTATCTGGGCTTAGGCGCGGCCGTCCGCGCGCTCGGCTCGCCGCCCGTCCTCGCGCTCACCGCGACGGCCACGCCCGCGGTCGCCGAAGACATACGGAAGCAGCTCGGGCTCCGCTCGATGCAGTTCTTCAACACGGGCATCTACCGCGAGAACCTCTACTACGAAGTCGTGCGCGTGACGAACGAGCTTGAGAAGCGCGAGCAGTTGGCGCGCGTGATGCGCGAGACCGAAGGCACGGGCATCGTCTACTGCGCGACCGTCAAGACGGTCGAGGCACTCACGGAACTCTTCCGAGGGTCGGAGTTCGAGGTGCGCGCGTACCACGGCAAGCTCGCGGCTTCGGAGAGACACGAGAATCAAGACCTCTTCATGTCAGGCGCTTTGAAAGCGATGTTCGCCACGAACGCCTTCGGCATGGGGATAGACAAGCCAGACATACGCTTCGTCGTCCACTACCAGATGCCCGGCTCGCTCGAAGCTTACTATCAGGAGTCGGGCCGCGCGGGCCGGGACGGCGAGGAGGCGCGCTGCACGCTCCTCTACCAGCTCGACGACCGACGCACGCAGCTCTTCTTCCTCGGCGGGCGCTACCCTAAGCCGGAAGACCTCTGGGCCGTGTGCGACGCCCTGCGCGTCTGCGGCGCCGAACGTGAAGCCGTGCCGCTCGCGCCCTTGCAGGAGGCCGCGCCGCAGGTCTCGAAGACGAAGGTGCGCGTTGCGCTCGCCGTCCTTAAAGACGCGGGCGTCGTGCGCGAGACGCGCGGCGTGCGCTTCAAGCTCGTCAGGCCGGAGGTCACGCGCGAAGAGGTTGAGCGCGCGGCGGAGGCTTGCGCAGGGCGCGGCGAGGGCGACCGCGAGAAGCTTGAGCGCGTCATGCTCTACGGCCAGAGCGCCGAGTGCCGTTGGAAGCTCCTGCACGAATACTTCGGCGAGCCCTTCGAGCAGGGAGCCTGCGGCCACTGCGACAACTGCCTGCACCCGCTCGAAGAGCAGCTTGGTTTACAGACGGAGGCGAAGGAGCAACCGCACGGCGGCGGCGTTCAGCCGCGCGCCGACGGTGAACCGCAGGCGCCGAAGAAGATGGAGGTCGAGCTGAACGAAGGTGACGCGGTGCGCCTGCCGAAGTACGGGCGCGGGCGCGTCGTCTCGCTCGAAGGCGACAAGGTCTCGGTCAGGTTTCCGGACGGCGAGACGCGCACGTTCAAGCGCGAGTTCGTCAGGCGCGTCTGAACGTCGCCTCGCGCCGGGTTTGACACGCGGGCGGGCTTGGTGGAAATCTCTCGACGGCGCTTGAGGGCGCCTTCCACCGAGATGACTCCGCGCAGACGACTCGCGCGCGCACTCTTGTTCGCGCAGCTAACACTTATCCTGCCGCCGGCCGGGCTCGACCCGGCGCGCGCGCAGGGCCGGGCCACGCCCGCGCAAACGGAACGGGCCACGCCCGCGCAACTCGAAAAGGTGCACGAGTACATACGCCGAAGCTGGCACACGCTGATGCGTTCGCACCGCGGCCTCGCCGCCGCCGCGGTAGACCCGAAGTTCAAGCCCGTCGAACACCCCGCGACGTACCGCTGGCCCGTCTACGTCGCGCGCGACGAGAACCTCGAAGCCATCACGCGCGGCCTGCGCGCACAGATGAAGCCCGACGACTTCGCGCGCATCGAGCTCCGGCGTCTGCCCGAGCGCGAGGCCGACGCCGCGCCCGGCCTCCTATATCTTCCGCGCCCCTACGTCGTGCCCGGCGGGCGCTTCAACGAGATGTACGGCTGGGACAGCTACTTCATACAGGTCGGCCTCCTGCGCGACGGCGAGACGGAACTCGCGCGCGACATGGCCGAAAACTTCGTCTACGAGATAGAGCACTACGGCCGGATACTGAACGCCAACCGCACCTACTACCTCACGCGCTCGCAGCCGCCCTTCCTGACGCGCATGCTGCTCGGCGTCTACGGGCGCACGCGCGACCGCGCTTGGCTCGGCCGCGTCGCCCCTTCAATCGAGACGTACTACGCCTACTGGACTTCGCCCGAGTCGCCGCATTACGTACAGGCGACGGGGCTCTCGCGCTACTGGGACGCCGGCGACGGCCCGGCCATCGAAGTTCTCTCCGACGAGCGCGACGAGCAGGGGCGCACGCATTACGACCGCGTGAAGGAGTTCTACAAGACGCAGAGCTTCACAGACTACGACGTGACGAAGTTCTACGACCGCGCGTCGGACAAGCTGACGCCCGCCTTCTACAAGGGCGACCGCTCGATGCGCGAGTCGGGCTTCGACCCCTCGAACCGCTTCGGCCCGTTCAGCGCCGACATCACGAGCTACAACCCCGTCTGCCTCAACTCACTGCTCTACGTCTACGAGCGCGACGCCGCCGAGATCATGCGCGAGCTTGGCCGAGCGCGCGAGGCCGAGCGGTGGGAGCGTCGCGCGGCCGAGCGCGCGGCGCGCGTCAACCGGCTGATGTGGGACGAGCGCGACGGGCTCTACTACGACTACAACTTTGAGAAGAAGGCGCTGCGGCGTTACCCCTTCGTCACGACCTTCTACCCGCTGTGGGCCGGAATCGCCACGAAGGAGCAGGCGGCGCGCGTCGTCAAAAACCTCCCGATGTTCGAGCGCGCGGGCGGGCTGCTGACGAGCACAAACCGCTCGGGCAGCCAGTGGGACGCGCCCTACGGCTGGGCGCCGATGCAGATGATCGCGGTCGAGGGCCTGCGCCGCTACGGGTTCGGGAAGGAGGCCGAGCGCGTCTCGGTCAACTTCCTCTCGCTCGTGCTCAAGGACTTCAAGGAGCACAACACCATCGTCGAGAAGTACGACGTGGAGAAGCGCACCTCGAACCTCGGCGCCGGCCTGCGCTTCGGCTACGAGACGAACGAGATAGGCTTCGGCTGGACGAACGCCGCCTACGTCGAGCTCTACGCGCAACTATCGCCCGCGGGCAGGGAGAAGGTTCTCAACCCGGACGGCGTCGGCGTCCCCGAGGGCTCAAATTGATGATGCAGATCAAAAGGGGATTCGCGAGCGACAACAACGCGGGCGTGCACGAGCGCGTGATGGACGCGGTGCGCTCGGCCAACCACGGGCACGCCGTCGCGTACGGCGACGACGTTTACACGGAGACGGCCGAACGCCTCTTCCGCGAGCGCTTCGGCGAAAGGGCGGAGGTCTTCTTCGTCTTCGGCGGGACGGGCGCCAACGTCACTTCGCTGGCCGCGCTCACGCGCCCGCACCACGCCGTCGTCTGCGCCGAGACGGCGCACATCAACGTGGACGAGTGCGGCGCGCCCGAACGCTTCGCGGGCTGCAAGCTGATAGCGCTCGTGACGCCGGACGGGAAGCTGACGCCCGAGCAGATAGAGCCGCTGCTCTCGCGCCAAGGCGACCAGCACCACGTGCAGCCGCATGTCATATCAATCTCGCAGCCGACCGAGCTGGGGACGGTCTACACGTCGGAAGAGACGCGGCGTCTCGCCGAGTTCGCGCGACGTACGGGGATGCTGCTGCACGTGGACGGCGCGCGTCTGGCGAACGCGGCGGCGCACACGGGCGCGAGCCTTAAGGAAATGACGACGGACGCGGGCGTGGACGTTTTGAGCTTCGGCGGGACGAAGAACGGGATGATGTACGGCGAGGCCGTCGTCTTCCTCAACCCGAGTTTGAGCGCCGACTTCAGGTTCGTGCGCAAGCAGGCGGCGCAGCTTCCGTCGAAGATGCGCTTCGTCGCGGCGCAGTTCACGGCGCTACTGGCGGAAGACCTCTGGCTCGAAAACGCCGCGCACGCGAACCGCTGCGCGCAACTCCTCGCAGCGGAACTGGCGCGCGTCCCCGAAATCAGAATCACGCAGCCGGTCGAGTCGAACGCGGTCTTCGCCGTCATGCCGCGCGAGGCGGTGCCGCGCGTGCAGGAGCGCTTCTTCTTCTACGTCTGGGACGAGCAGATTTCCGAGGTGCGCCTGATGTGCTCCTTCGACACGACCGAAGAGGACGTGCGCGAGCTTGCCACTGTCATCAGGGAGGCGTTGGGAGGCGTGAATGGATTGAGTCATTGAATCATCTGCCCGATGATTCAATGACTCAATGATTCAATCCCTCAATTCCGTCATCCTTCGTCGGGGTTCCCGCCTTCGACGACCACCTCGGGGTCAACCTTGAAACTCTTCTGGCTCTGCTGGCCGTTCTGCGTCACAACGTGGATTGTGATATCGAACGCCTGCCGCCCCTGTAAAGTTGCGACGGTGAAGGAGCCGATGTCCCAGCTCGTGGCGTTCTTGATATTGCAGCCCGTGCTAAACGCCCCCGGGTACGGGGTGGAAGGGGGGAGCTGAAGCTGGCCCGGGCCCGGGTTGTTCTTCACGGCGGTGATCGAGCCGTTGGCCCAGACCGAGTTGCTGAAGGGTGATTTGGGCTGGCCCGCGCCCCCCTTGTTGACGACGGATATCTGTACCGAGGTGACGTCGTAGGTCGGGTTCTGCGCCGTGTCGTAGATGGCGAAAGAGACCTGCGAGTTCGCCGGCACGGTCAGGCTCCTCTGCCCCTTCCCCTTGAAGGTGTTCGGCTGATCCGCGTCGTCCGTGAAGCCGTAGGCCATGGCGATGGGCTTATTCGGATCGTTGGGGGTCTCGTGCGATGAAAAGGCTACGTCCAGATTGAAGTCAGCCACAGTATCCTCCTTCGTCTGAGTGCGGGCGCGCCGGAGAAGCGGGGGGCCGCCCGTGGTTGGCCGACGCTGGGGCGTGGTTTCAGCTGTGAGGCGCGTCGGGAAGCCTCACGGCGAGCTTGTGATACCTCGGGTCTTTGCGCAGCTCAAGCAGGTCTGGGTCGCGGCTGAACTCCTCCATCGAGTGGCCCTTCTTCAGCGCCTCCTCCATGAAGTGGAGCGCGCGGTCGCGGTCGCCCGCCAGCTCGTAGACCAGCACGAGCCGCGCCATGACGGCCGCGCTCATCTCCGCCTTCTGCGCGGCCTCGGCCTCGGCGAGCCCCTGCTCCTTGTCGCCGTTCTTAACCAGACAGAGGGCGATGCGGCTCAGGAGGTCGGGGTCGCCCGGCTTGCTTTCAAGCTCTTTGCGCGCGAGCTGCACGGCGCGCGTGTAGGCTTCGTTGGCCTTCTGCTCGTTGCCCTTCGTGAAGCGGTACGCGTCGCCGAGGTTGGCCCAGAACTGGTGGTTGTTGGCCGCGAGTTCGACGGCCTTCTCCATCGGCGCGACCGCCTGCTGGTAGAGCCCCTGATAGAAGAGGCACGTCCCGAGGTTGGTGTAGGTGCTGGCCGAGGGTTTGATCTGTAGAGACTTCTGGTATTCGGCGGCGGCCTCGGGGAAGCGCCCCTGAATGTAGTAGACGGCCCCGAGGTTCCGGTGGTTCATGTGACAGTCGGGCGCGAGCCTGATTGACTCGACGAGCGCGCGCTCGGCGTCCGGGTAGCGCGACGAGAGGAAGTAGAAGGTGCCGAGCAGATAGTGCAGCTCCCAGTCGTCGGGACGCAGCTCGATGGCCCTGCGGTAAGACTTCTCGGCCTCCGCGGGGTTCCGCCGCGCCTTCTGCAAGTCGGCGAGCGCGCGGTGCGCGTCGGCGTTCAAGGGCTCAAGGGTGAGCGCCTGCTTCAGCTCGGCCTCGGCCGCGTCGTACTCGCCCTTCTCGACGTAAGCCCGCCCGAGGCTGACGCGGTTGAGCGCCAGCTCGCCGTTAAGCTCCACACCCTTCTTCGCGTTCTGCACGGCCTGCTCCAACAGAGACTTGTCCCGGTTGAAGCCGAACTTCGTCACGAAGGCCAGCCCCAGCCCCCCGTAGGCCGGGGCGTAATCCGCGTTCTTCGAGAGCGCCGTCTGGAAGGCGTCAACGGCCGCGTTGACCCGCTCCTCCTTGTCGCTGCGCTTCAGGTATTCGAGCCCCTGCTCAAACAGCTCGTAAGTGCCGGCCGACTTGTTCACGCTGATGGGCGTCGGGGCGAGGGACGTGGCGAGCGCGGACGCGTCGGGGCGCTCGCTCCTCACGTAGGCGCGCAGCCCGTACGCGCCGGCCGCGAGCAGCAGGACGACGACGGCCGCGGCGGCGTAGGCCCTCCTGCGGTTCTGGCCCGCCCACCCGAGCGCCCCCCACGCGGCGACGCGCGCGCGCCCGAGCGTGGAGGAGGTGTGCGTGCGCGTCTCCGTCTTCGCGCTCAGCCGCTTGAGGTCGGCGCAGACCTGCTCCATGTCGGCGGGGCGCTGCTGGCGATCCTTCTGAAGCGCGCGCATCACCAGCGCGTCTAGCTCCGCGGGAACGTCCGCGCGCAGGCGGCGCGGCGGGGGCGGCGTGTTGCTCAGGACGGCGCGCACCACCTCGGTCAGCGTCGGGCCGGAGAAGGCGCGGCGGTTCGTCAGCATCTCGTAGAGGACGGCCCCGAAGGAGAAGACGTCGCAGCGCGCGTCGGCCAACTCGCCGAGCGCCTGCTCCGGGGCCATGTAGGCGGGCGTGCCGACGATCTCGCCCCTGAGGGTCAACGCCTGCTGCGCCACGGTGGGGGCCTCGGTGTCCACCGAGGTGCCGCCCGCGCGCCCCTGCTTAGCCAGTCCGAAGTCGAGGACTTTGACGACGCCTTCGGGCGTGATCTTGATGTTCGCGGGCTTGAGGTCGCGGTGGATGATCTGCTTGCGGTGGGCGGCCTGAAGCGCCTCGGCGATCTGGGCGGCGAGGCGGAGCGCCTCGTCGAGTTCGAGCGGCGCGCTCGCCAGACGCTCCGCGAGCGTCTCGCCCTCGACCAGTTCCATCACGAGCAACTGCCTGCCGTCGCGCTCTTCGAGGTCGAAGACGGCCGCGATGTTGGGGTGGTTCAGGGAGGCCAGCACCTGCGCCTCGCGCTTGAAGCGCATCAGGCGCTCGGCGTCGCCCGCGACGGCTTCGGGCAGCACCTTGAGCGCCACCTCGCGCCCCAGCCGCGAGTCGAGCGCGCGGTAGACCTCCCCCATAGCGCCCGCGCCGAGCTTGTCGGTGACCCGGTAGCGTGAACTGCTCTCTTCTGACAAGCTTGACCTCCCCGGAAGGAACGAAACCGCCGAAGGCATGTTCGGCACGTAAACGCGCGGGCTGTGGCAGGAGAGTCTATTTTATCGGCGTGAAATAGTAAACAGAAAAGTAGACAGTAGTCAGTAGAAAACAGGCGGCGCGGCCTTCATCATTAACCGATGAAAGCCGCGCCCCGTCTGTTTCTACTGACTACTGTCTACTGTCTACTGTCTACTTCTCCCCCTACAGCGACGTTTCGGCGAGGTTCGACTTGTACTTGGTGTTAGTCTGCCGGTCGTTCAGCTCGATGTAGACCCAGCTCGGCGGGAGAACGCCCTCTTCGAGCGCGAACCAGAGCTTGTTCAGGTCTGACGACTTGCCGAGCGCGCAGAAGCCGTAGAGGCGCTTGCCGCTCTGTTCGTAGATGTCCACCCACGTCCGCGAAGACTTCGTGTTGCTGCCGCAGGGCGGCAAAGCGGGCGCGGCGGCGAACAGCGTGTCCGGGTACGCCGAAGAGTTGTCAACCAGATACATGTAGCGGATGAAATTCTTCCCGCCCGCCTGATACGGTTCGGTTCCCGTCAGGACGAGCACGGGGTTTGGCAGTGTTACGTAGCGGGGAGCGCCCGCGGCGGCCGGCGCGCCGACGCGTGCGAACGCCAGTACGACAAGGAGCGCGGCCGTCATCCTCCCGTTGGTAAGCCTCATCTTCGTCTCCTCTCGTCAAGGGAAAATAAGGAAGGACGGCGGGCGGAGCGCGTGCGGCGTCCGGCCGCCGGGCGCGCATTGAAACACCTTTCGGCGGGACGCACAAGGTTTTTTTGAAGGGAGGGGCGGGCGCCAGCCCTAGTCCGGGTACTCGTCCGAGCCCTGCACCCAGATGAAAGACTGTACGTCTATCATGTCGCGCGGCTTCAGACTTCTTTGGTCGCGCCGGACGGTCTCGGCGAATTCGAGCAGGCTCGCGTAGGTCGCCCAAGAGGGGCGCGACTTGTAGCGGAAGTCGAAGCCGTACTTCTCGGCCGCCGCGCGCGTCACCGTCGGCTTGAGGAAGATGTGCGTCTCGGGCTGCGCGAGAAAGCCCCAGACCGTCACCATCGGCCACGTCAGCACGCGCGTCTGTCTGCGCGGCAGCGCGGCGACCGCTTCGACCCAACCGCTGAAGCGGCCTTCGAGTGTGCCCGCGCCGTGCAGGAGTTCGTAGAGCCCTTCGGCGAAGGTGCGCGCGCCCTCCTCCGACTTCACCGCATCGCGCAGGGCCATCTTCTCGAAGGAGAAGATCATGCTGTGGCGCGTGCGCTGCTCGACGCGCACGGCGCGCGCCGCGACCTCCGCGAACTCGCCGCGCCGCAAGAGCCGCCGGAACTCTTCGCGCCCCAGCGCCTCCTCCCAGCGCTCGTGCGCCTCCCACTTGTACCCGCGCTCCCACTCGATGTAGGTCTCGTCCCCGAAGCCTCCGGGGAAGTACCGCAGAAACTTCCGCCGGCAGCTTTCGGCGCCCTCCTTCGTGCCGGTGACTCGCTTACTCATAACCCTTGTTCCCCCTTATTCAACGTGAAGCCCACCGGGCCGTCGGCTCGACCCACTCCCTGAGCGGCTGGTAGAGGATGCCGTGCCCCGTGCCGATTTTGAGCTCGATCTCCTTGCGCCGGTTCAGCCCCGTCGCCTTGTCGAAGAACTGCCGGCAGCTCTGCCCGATCTCGTCCTTAAAGTCGTAGATGGAGAGGACGTTGCCCCAGAGGTCTATGTCGTAGCTCTTGAAGATGGCGTCGTTGCAGTTGTCGAGCAGGACGAAGTTAACGTCCCTGTTCCTGAGCCGCGTGGAGACGACCATCGCGATGACCGCGCCCTTGGACTGGCCGACGACCGTCACGTGCCGCGGCGGCACGCCCGCCGCGAGCAGCGCGCGAATCTGCCCGACGACTTTGGAGGCGTACTGCTCCCTGTCTGTGTCCTTCGCGCGCGCCTCACTGATGACGGCGAAGCCCCTCTCCTTGAAGGCGTCGAGCATCTTCTCGTACTCGTAGACGCCGTACCTCGGGCTCGTCGGCCGCAGCTCGCCGCTGTCCTCCACGATCTTCCCGTGGAGGAAGAAGAGGTATCGCGCCTTTCTGTCAACCTTCTCGGGAACGTCCTTCAGCACGACCCCGCGCGAGGCGGCGGACGTGCGTGCCTTCGCCTCTGACGCGGTGCCCGGCCCCTGCCGTCCGGGCGCGACTGCTGACAGCGGCAGAACGAGCGCGCAGCAGAGCGCCAGTCGCCGGAACGTGTTCGCCGGAGAGTTAAGCATAAGTCTCTTTCGTGAGGCCGCGCCTCACCTGTAAGGGGCTTTGGGCTGATACCTTGAGGTGATCTTGTCCCCTACCTTCAATTCAGTCCTCACCAGCGACGTGTGTATGCGTGCCGTCTTCTCTTCGACCGAGATTACTTCCGTCCCGCCCCAGCGGGAGGGCTCTTCGTCGGCGGTGAGCAGCCTCATCCCGACCTTGAGGCCGTCGCGGCTCCCTTTATCTATCGTGGCGATGAACTTCGTATCCCACCGAAGTTTCTTTACCTCAACGATGCTGACGACGGTCGCCGTGAGATGCCGAGGTTGATGGCTTCGGCGAAATATCTCAGCTCCTCGTAGAGCCGCCGCCGAACTCGTGGCCGGTGACGTACGTGCCGGCGAACTTCTTAAATACCTCTCCCTGCCGCGCCGCCGTCTGAACCGCCGACAGCAGCAAGGCGAGGCACAAAAGCGCCGCCCCGCTCATTGTGTTTTTCATAAGGAGACTTGACAGGCGTCGGGCTACTCACCCGCGCCGCCTGCCTTCCGCCGCTTACGATTGAGGGCGGCGGCCCCCAGAAGCCCCGTGCCGAGCAGCGTCATCGTGGCCGGCTCCGGCGTCCCGGTCGCGGGCGAGTTAAAGCCGATGCTCGTTTCGCCTATGGCGAAGTTGTTCCCGGTGGTGCTGACGATGATGCGCGTGATGACGGGGTCGTCGGCGCGCAGCCCGAGGAAGACGGTCGAGCCCGTGACGGAGAACGTGCCCAGAGAGGTCAGCCCGTTGAAAGCCTGTAAGTAAAAGGTCGTCGAGCCGGCGTCGAAATTCTGGGCCTGAAAGCCGAACTCGCCGACCGGCTCGGCGAAGTCAATGGTTATGGCGCCATTCCCAAAGTTAGAGAGGGCGCTGGTGCCGAAGGGCAAGAAGTTGTCAAGTTTGAGGAACTGAAAGTTCCCCCCGGAGGCCAGCGAATAGGTCAGCGTGTTAATCGGCCCGCCGTTAGACCCTAAACCGGGGCCTACGACGAGGACGTAAGGCGAAGCGAGCATCTGCCCGATTTGCGGCGCGGGGCTGCCGACGTTGGCGAAACCTTGCGTCGTCACCTGCCCCGACAGGCACGGCGGGTTGGCGCACTGGGTGCCGAGTGTGAACCCGTTGAGTTGGACTACGTCGGCGCGTGCGGCGTCGGGCGACGCGAGGCACAGCAGGCCGAGCGCCGACAACACTATCGCGATTCTAAATGTTTTCATGAGGCCCTCCTTTTTGTTTGCTGCGGTGTGCGGTGAAGGTATGACAAGGCCGGCCGGGAGTCAATAGCAAAGATGAACAAAGAAGGCTCCTCGCGGAGTGTAAACGGGACGGCCCGCGCGCCGTGCGGATTTGGAGTTCGGCCGAAGCTTCGCCCGTCCTCTCACGCCTGCGACGCCGCGCGCGTTTTTCGATTTTGGGATTCGGGTTTGCGGAAACGGACACAGGGCGGGCGTGTGTGTGGGAGTTTTCTGGCGAAAAGTCCTGAAAAAAGCCGGATAGGCGCGGCGTCCGGCAGTGGTATGGGGGTTGTTAAGGGCGTATGCGAACGGAAGTGTTTCTGTGGATGAACAGCGACCCCCTATGAGAGACGTAAAGCGACTCGATATGGATGTAAAACGCCCACCAACGGACGTGCCGCGCCCCTCGAACGAGGTGAAGCGCCCCGCCGCCGCCGACGTGAAGCGCGCAGGTTTCGACGCGCCGCGCGGCACCATGGACGTGAAGCGGCCCCAGAGGAAGGCGCGGCGCCGCGTCAAGCTGGCCGTCTACGCCGTCCTCGGCGTGGCGGCCATCGCCGCCATCACCTACGGCCTCTCGCGCCTTGAGAAAGCCTCGCCCAGCGTCTCGCGCTCGACCGTGCTGACCGACACGGTCAAGCGCGGCCAGATGCTACGCAACGTGCGGGGCCTCGGCACGCTCATCCCCGAGGAGATTCGGCAGATCGCCGCGCCCGTCGAGGGGCGCGTCGAGCAGAAGTTCGTCAAGCCGGGCGAGACCGTCACGGCCGGCACCGTGCTGGTCGAACTCTCGAACCCGACGCTCAAGCAGGCGGCCGTGGATGTCGAGTACCAGATCAAGTCGGCCGAGGCCGACATGAACAACCTCAAGTCGCGGCTTGAGAGCGACCGCATCGCGGCGCAGGCGAACCTCGCGTCGGTGCAGTCCGACTACCAGCAGGCCAAGATTCAACTCGACGCCGACGAGGAGCTGGCTAAAGAAGGGCTCGTGGCCCAGCTCACCCTGCGCGTCTCGCGCGTGAAGGTCGAGCAGTTGGCCAACCGCGTCGAGGTCGAGAAGAAGCGCATCGAGCAGAACAAGTCGCAGGTCGCGGCGCAGCTCGCCGCGCAGCAGGCGCGCATCGAGCAGTTGCGCGCGCAGCTCCGCCTCAATCAGGAGCAGGTCGCCTCGCTTCAGGTTCGCGCCGGCACCTACGGCGTGCTTCAGGAGGTGACGGTCGAAGTCGGCCAGCAGATTACGCCGGGCACGAACATCGCGCGCGTCGCAGACCCCACCACCCTCAAGGCCGCGCTACAGATTCCCGAGACCCAGATTAAAGACATCGCGCTCGGCCAGACGGCCGCCATAGACACGCGCACGGGCGCGCCCGCGGTGCGCGGCACCGTCCAGCGCATAGACCCGGCCGCGCGCAACGGCACCGTCACCGTTGACGTTCACATAGACGAGCCGCTGCCGCAGGGCGCGCGCCCAGACCTGAGCGTTGACGGCACCATCGAGCTCGAACGTTTAGACAACGTCCTCTACGTCGGGCGGCCCGCGACGGGCGGCGGGGGGCAGGCGACCGTCTCGCTCTTCCGCGTCGAGGCAGACGGCCGCACGGCCGTGCGCGTGCCCGTCAAGCTCGGCCGCGCCTCGGTCAACACCGTCGAGGTCTTGGACGGCCTGCGCGAGGGCGACACCGTCATCCTCTCCGACACCTCGCAGTGGGACGGCGTGGATAAGTTACGACTGGATTGAATCATGGCCGTGAAAGGCCGTGAACCGCGAACCGTAAACCGTGACGGGATAGACCTCGCAACTTCCCGTCGCGGTTTACGACACGCGGCCCGCGGCCTCCGAACGGTTCCCCTACTTGTCACTGTTTACGATTAACGGTTCACGAAAGGAAAAGAGATGAGCGCTACAAGCGAACCGCTGGTGAGGCTGGACGGCGTGCGAAAGGTTTTCTACACCGACGAGGTCGAGACGCACGCGCTCTCAGGCATCCACCTCGACATCAACAAGGGCGAGTACATCTCGATGGCCGGCCCCTCGGGCTGCGGCAAGTCAACGCTGCTCTCCATCCTCGGCCTGCTCGACTCGCCGACCGACGGCGAGTACACGCTCAACGGCACGCCCGTCGCCAACCTCTCGCTCTCCGACCGCGCGCGCATACGCAACCGCGAGATCGGCTTCATCTTTCAGGCGTTCAACCTCATCGGCGACCTCAACGTCTACGAGAACGTCGAGCTGCCCCTGACCTACCGCGACATGAGCGCCAAGGAGCGGCGCGAGCGCGTGGAAGAAGCGCTCTTGAAGGTCGGCATGTCGCACCGCATGAAGCACTACCCGTCGCAGCTCTCCGGCGGTCAGCAGCAGCGCGTCGCCGTCGCACGCGCCGTCGCCGGCAACCCGTCAATCCTGCTCGCGGACGAGCCCACCGGCAACCTCGACTCCACCAACGGCGAGGCCGTGATGAACCTCCTGCGCGAACTGCACGCGGGCGGCGCCACCATCTGCATGGTCACGCACGACCCGCGCTACGCCAAGTACGCCGACCGCACCTTCCACCTCTTCGACGGACAGGTCGTCGAGGAGACCCACGAGGCGCGCGCCGCCGAAGAACTCGAAGAGAGCGGCTTCAAGCTCTAGGGCTTTTCGGCCCTCGGCTTCCGGCCTCCGCCGCGCCGCCGCTGTGGCGCGGCCGGACTCGCCCTTCACCGAAGGAGGCTCAGGAGATGAGAAGAGCACTCAAGGCCGCGGCGTTCGTCGTGCTGCTCGCCGCCGCGGCCGCGGCCGCCCCCGAGCGCAGCAGCCAGACGGTCGAGTCGCACACCTTCGACCACAAGACCACCGAGAAGAAGAAGCACGAGCTGCGCGTCCCCAGCGACGGCACCCGCGTGCGCCTGCGCGTGAAGGCTTCGGTGCGCGAGGGCGAGCTCAAGATCGTCGTCCGCGACCCCGACGGGCGGCTGTTTCAGGAGGCGCGCCTCGGGCCGTCGAAGAAGACCACCAGCTACGACGTAGACAGCAACGTGATGCGGTCGGAGGCCGGCGTCTGGACGGTCGAGGTCGAGGCGACCGAGGCCGTCGGCAGCTACGAGTTCGCCTTCACACAGTACGAGTGAGCCGCCGCCGCCGCGAGCGGCCCGGAGGTTCCCGCGGGGAGGTTAACGCATGGGCACGTTCTGGAAGGACTTCAGGTTCGCGGCGCGTATGCTCTGGAAGAACCGCGGCGTGACGGCCGTCGCGGTCGTGGCGCTCGCGCTCGGCGTCGGCGCCAACACGGCCGTCTTCTCGGTCGTCAACGCCGTCCTGCTCAAGCCTCTGCCTTACAAAGACCCCGGGCGGCTGGTGCGCCTCGCGTCCGACAGCGAGCGCATCCCGCAGATGTCTGTCTCGTACCCAGACTTCCTCGACTGGCGCGCGCAAAGCACGGTCTTCGAGCGGATGGCCGCGATGCAGCCCGCCAGCTACAACCTCTCGGGCGCGGGCGAGGCCGAGCGCCTGCAAGGTCGCAACGTCTCGCCCGAGTTCTTCAGCGTCCTCGGCGTCGAGCCCGCGCTCGGCCGAACCTTCAGCGAGGAAGAGAACGCGCCCAACCGCGGGCGCGTCGCCGTCATCAGCCACGGCCTCTGGCAGCGGCGCTTCGGCGGCGCGCGCGACATCCTCGGCCGCGTGCTCACGCTCAACGGCGAGCCCTACACGGTCGTCGGCGTCACGCCGCCGAACTTCATCTACGGCGTGCCGACCGACGTGTTCGTGCCCATCGGCTCGGTCGTGGACGAGTTCATGATGATGCGCGGCAACCACCCGGGCATCTACGTGCTGGCGCGTATGAAGCCGGGCGTGACGCCCGAAGGCGCGCTTCAGGAGATGAAGACCATCGCCGCGCGGCTCGAAGCGCAGTACCCCGCGTCGAACGCTGGCAACACCGTCGCGCTGCAACCGCTCAACGAGTTCTTCGTCAGCGGCGTCCGTCCGTCGCTCCTCGTGCTGCTCGCGGCGGTCGGGCTCGTCCTGCTCATCGCGTGCGCGAACATCGCCAACCTCCTGCTCGCCCGCGCCGCCTCGCGCGGACGCGAGATAGCCATCCGCACGGCGCTCGGCGCGAGCCGTCTGCGCGTGATGCGGCAGTTATTGACGGAGAGCGTTTTGCTCGCGCTCGTCGGCGGGGGCGTGGGCCTTCTGCTCGCGCTGTGGAGCGTAGACATTCTGCGCGGGATGGCTTCGGGTAACCTGCCTGCGACGGCCGTCATCTCGCTCGACGCGAACGTCCTGCTCTTCACGCTCGGCGTCTCTCTGCTGACGGGGCTCGTCTTCGGCCTCGCGCCCGCGTTGCAGGCTTCGCGCACAGACCTCAACACCTCGCTCAAAGAGGGCGGGCGCAGCCAGACGGGCGGCGCTGCGCGCCAGCGCGTGCGCTCGGCGCTCGTCGTCGCGGAGGTCGCGCTCTCGATGCTGCTGCTCGTCGGCGCGGGGCTTCTGCTGAAGAGCTTCATAAACCTGCGCGAGGCGCCGCTCGGGTTCGAGCCGCGTGGGCTGCTGACGATGCAGGTCTCGCGCACGATAGGGAAGGGCGAGACGCCCGCGCGCGCCGTCGCTTACTTCGACGACCTGAACGCGCGCGTCGCGGCACTGCCCGGCGTGAAGGCCGTGACCTACGCGGCCGGGATGCCGCAGCTCGGCGCGCCCGAGACGACGACCTTGGTCGAAGGCCGGCCCGCGCCGCCCGCGGGCAAGGAGCCGCAGACAGTCCTCTTCGTCACGAGCCCCGGCTATCTGGACGCGATGGGCATACGCCTCATCCGCGGCCGCTTCTTCAACGAGCGTGACACGCTCATGTCGCAGCGCGTCGCCGTCGTTGACGAGGCTTTCGCCCAGAAACTCTTCCCCGGCGAAGACCCCGTCGGGCAGCGCTTGCAGGGCTTCGAGGCCGAGGGCGTCCCGCCCGCCGAGATCGTCGGCATCGTCGGGCACGTCAACAACTACGGCCTCAACGTGCCCGAGCCAGTCCAGCCGCAGCTCTACTATCCGTTCAAGCAGGTTCCGGAAAAATACCTGCCCGAAGTGCTGAGCAGCGTCTACGTCGCCGCCCGCACCACGGGCGACGCGGCGGCGCTCGCGCCCCTCGTGCGGCGCGAGTCGCAGGCGATTGACCCGGCGCAGCCCCTCTATCAGGTCAACACGATGGAGGAGGTCATCGCGCAGTCCATCGCGACGCAGAAGCTCTCGACGACGCTGCTCGGCCTCTTCGCGGCGGTCGCGCTGGCGCTGGCGGGCGTCGGCATCTACGGCGTGATGTCTTACGCCGTGACGCAGCGCCGCCACGAGATAGGCGTCCGCATGGCCTTGGGCGCGCAGCCGCGCGACGTGCTGCGGATGGTCGTAGGCCAAGGGATGCTGCTCGCGGCCGTCGGCCTCGCCGTCGGGCTGGCCGGGGCGTTCGCGCTGACGCGCGTCATGTCGAGCCTGCTCTACGGAGTGTCGGCCACAGACCCGTTTGTTTTCCTGTCCGTACCCCTCGCGCTGGCCGCGGTGGCGCTCCTCGCCAACCTCGTCCCCGCGCGCCGCGCCATGCGCGTAGACCCGATGGTGGCGCTGCGCTACGAATGATGAATTAGGAGCGAGCTTATGACTTTCTGGCAGGACGTAAAGTACGCGGCGCGCGTGCTGCGGAAGAGTCCGGGGTTTACGGCCGTCGCGTTGCTGGCCGTCGCTCTGGGCGTGGGGGCGAACACGGCCATCTTCTCGGTCGTCAACGCGGTGCTGCTGAAGCCGCTCAACTACAAGGACGCGGGCGAGCTCGTCCTCATCAACCACAACTACCCGAAGCTCGACCTGAAGGCGTCGGTCTCCGCGCCCGGCTACGCCTACTACCGCGACAACGCGAAGTCCTTCTCGAACGTCGCGGCCGGCACGGGCTGGGCCGTCAACCTCACGGGCGAGGGCGAGCCCGAGCGCCTGCAAGGCATCGCCGTCACGCCGAACATGTTCCAGACGCTCGGCATCGAGCCGGCGCAGGGGCGCACCTTCACGCCCGAGGAGGGGCAGCCGGGCGCGAACAAGGCGGTCGTCCTCGCCGACAACTTCTGGCGGCGACGCTTCGGCGGCGTGCCCGTCGTCGGCAAGAACGTCATGCTCAACGGCGAGCCGTACACGGTCGTCGGCGTGATGCCGCCCGGCTTCCAGTTCGGCCGCGAGTGGGCGGGGCAGGCGCCAGACATTTACGGCCCGCTCGGCTTCACGCCGCAGCAGCTCGACCCGAACACGGGGCTGACGAACGAGAACCTTGGCGTCGTCGCGCGCCTCAAGCCCGGCGTCAAAGCGGAGCAGGCGCAGGCCGAGCTGAGCTCGATGGCCGCAGACCTGCGCCGCCAGTACATGCCCGGCGCGGACGAGTCGAACTGGGGCCTGCTGCTCACGCGCTTCGACGAGTTCGTCGTCGGCGGCATACGCAAGGCTCTGCTCGTGCTGCTCGGTGCGGTCGCGTTCGTGCTGCTCATCGCGTGCGCGAACGTGGCGAACCTCATGCTTGCGCGCGCGGCCGTGCGCCAGAAGGAGATCGCCGTGCGCTCGGCGCTCGGCGCGAGTCGTTGGCGCGTGGCGCGGCAGCTTTTGACGGAGAGCGTGCTGCTGTCTGTGACGGGCGGCGCGGGCGGGCTGCTGCTGGCGATGTGGGGCGTTGACCTTCTGCTCAAGCTCGACGACACGCAGATTCCGCGCGCGGCCGAGGTCGGGCTCGACTCGAACGTTTTGCTCTTCACGCTCGGCATCTCGATTCTCACGGGCGTCATCTTCGGACTCGCGCCCGCGTTCCAGACCTCGAACGTCAACCTCCACGACACGCTCAAGGAGGGCGGGCGCAGCGGGCGCTCGGCCCTGAGCGGCAGCGTGCGCAACGTTCTGGTCGCCGTCGAGATCGCCTTCGCCGTCGTGCTGCTGGTCGGCGCGGGCCTGCTCATACGCAGCTTCATGCGCTTGCAGCAGGTAGACCCCGGCTTCCAGCCGCGCGGCGTGCTGGCGATGCTCGTCTCGCTGCCGCCGAACAAGTACAGCGATCAGGCGCGGCGCGCGACCTTCGACCGCCAGTTGCTCGAACAACTGCGTGCGCTGCCCGGCGTCAAGTCGGCGGCGACGAACACCTCCCTGCCGATGAGCGGCTGGAACCAGTCGGGCAGCTTCCGCATCGAGGGGCGGACGGTCGCGCCGAACGAGAGCGCGCCGCACGGCGCTCGCTGGATGCCCTCGGAAGACTACTTCCAGACGATGGGCATCCCCTTAATCAAGGGGCGCTACTTCGACGCGCGCGACACCGCCGACGCTCCCGGCGTCGCCGTCATAGACGAGACGCTGGCGCGCAAGTACTGGCCCGACGAAGACCCCGTCGGCAAGCGCATCACCTTCGAGGGCGGGCAGCAGCAGCCGCGCTGGCGCGAGGTGGTCGGCGTCGTCGCCCACGTACGCAACGAAGGACTCGAAGGCGAGTCGCGCGGGCAGTACTACGTGCCTTACGCGCAGCGCGCCAACAACACGGACGTTTTCGTCGTGCTGCGGACGGACGGCGACCCCTCGTCGCTCGCGCCCGCCGTGCGCGGCGCCATCGCGAGCGTGGATCGAGACCTGCCTGTCTACCGCGTGACGACGATGGAGAAGATGGTCTCCGACTCGCTCTCGCAGCGGCGCTTCTCGATGTTCCTCTTCGGGGTCTTCGCGGCGCTGGCGCTGGCGCTGGCGGTGGTCGGGCTCTACGGCGTGATGTCTTACGGCGTGGCGCAGCGCACGCACGAGATCGGGTTGCGGATGGCGCTCGGCGCGCAGCGCGGTGACGTGCTGCGGATGGTGGTAGGGCAGGGGATGCTGGTCGTCGCCGTCGGCCTCGGCGTAGGGCTCGTCGCGGCGTTCGGCCTCACGCGCGTGATGTCGAGCCTGCTCTTCGGGGTCTCGTCCGCAGACCCCTTGACCTACGCCGGCATCGCCGTGCTGCTCGCCGCGGTCGCGCTGCTCGCCAGCTACATCCCCGCGCGCCGCGCGACGAAGGTAGACCCGATGGTCGCTCTCAGATACGAGTAAAGCCGTGAACCGTAAACCGTGAACCGTGACGAGTAGAAGACGGTTCTTAACTCGTCGCGGTTTACGGTTAACGGTTCACGCGAACGGGGTGGGCGATGAAAAGTTTTTTGTTCAAGGCGTGCGGGGCGGCTCTGGCGGCCGCGTGTCTGGGCGGCGTGAGCGGGATGCTGCGTGCGCAGCAGGCGCCCGCACGGCCCGGCGCGTCGGAGACTCGCGCACAGGGCGAGTCGCGCGCGCAGAGTGCGGAGGCGCGCGTCGAGGCGCTGCGCTCGTCCGACCCACTGAAGCGCGCCGCGGCGGCCTACGAGTTGTCGAAGCGGCCTGCGGAGGCGCGCGCCGCCATTGATGTGCTGCTCGAACTCCTCTCCGACGCGACCGTTGTAGACCCCGGCGTCTACCGCAGGCAGGATCGGATGAACTCGCCTTACACGAACACGACGGTCGGCGAAGAGGCGGCGCACGCGTTGACGGTCGCCGGCGCCGAGGCCGTCGCTCCGCTCATCGCCGCGCTCGGCCGCGCCGAAGGCGAGGCGCGACGCAACGCGGCTTGGGCGCTCGGCGCGATTGACGACCGCCGCGCGGTCGAGCCCCTGACGAAGACGCTCGGCGCGGACGCGGACGCGCGCGTACGCGAGCAGGCCGCGTGGGCGCTCGGCGCGCTCGGCGACCGCTCGGCGTCTGAAGCGGTCGCGCGCGCACTCGCAGACGAGTCGGCCGAGGTGCGACAGCAGGCGGCTTGGGCCGCGGGCGCGCTCGGCGACCGCCGCGCGGTCGAGCGACTCGTCGCGGCGCTCAGTGATTCGGCAGCGGGCGTGCGCGAGCAGGCCGCTTGGGCTCTGGGCGCCGTC
>DATFHD010000093.1:0-82364 GCA_035248785.1 Pyrinomonadaceae bacterium
TCGAGCGCTCGACCTACGCGGGCAGGATTTACGACTTCGACGTGGAGCGCACGCACAACTACGTCGCGGGCGGCGTCTACACTCACAACTCCATCTACAAATGGCGCGGCGCGGACATCTCGAACATTCTGAACTTCGAGCAGCATTACCCGGAGGCGCGCTCGATTAAGTTGGAGCAGAACTACCGCTCGACGCAGACGATTCTCGACGCCGCGGATTCCGTCATCAAGCACAACACGGAGCGGAAGGAGAAGACGCTTTGGACGTCGAACCCGGCGGGCGCGCCGATTCGCTACTATCAGGCGCAGGACGCGGAGGGCGAGGCGCGCTTCGTCGCGGCGAAGATAGAGGAGCACCGGCGCGCTGACTTGAAGACGCGCGCGGCCGTGCTCTACCGCACGAACGCGCAGTCGCGCGTGTTTGAAGAGGCTCTGAGGCGGACGGGGCTCGCCTACAACATCGTCGGCGGCTTCTCCTTCTACGAGCGCGCGGAGGTGCGCGACGTGGTGTCGTACCTCAAGCTCGCGCTGAACCCGCACGACTCGGTCGCACTCCTCCGCGTCGTCAACACGCCGACGCGCGGCCTCGGCAAGCAGACGCTCGACGAACTCGACCGGCGCGCGAAGGACTACGGCGTCTCTTTGTGGGAGGCCATCGGCATCATCACGGAGCAGCCCGAGGGCTTTAGCCCGCGCGCCGTCGCCGCGCTGAAGAAGTTTCAGTCAATCATCGAAGGGCTCGTCGCGCGCGCGCAGAAGGAGCCGGCGTCCGAGGTCGTCAAGTCGGCGATTCTCGACACGGGCTACGCCGACGCGCTCAAGGCCGAGAACTCGGAGGAGGCGGAGGGGCGTCTAGAGAACTTGCAGGAGCTCGTCAACGCCGCCGTTGATTACGACAAGGAGGAGGGCGGCGGCCTGCGCGACTTCATAGACGCCGCCGCGCTCGTCTCGGACACGGATCAGTACAACAGGGACGCGCCCGTCACGCTGATGACGATGCACTCGGCCAAAGGTCTTGAGTTCCCCGTCGTCTTCATCGTCGGGATGGAGGACGGGCTCTTTCCGCATTCGCGCGCGGCGGCCGACCCGTCGGAGCTTGAGGAGGAGCGGCGCCTCTGCTACGTCGCCATCACGCGCGCCGAGCGCTTCCTCTACCTCACGCACGCGACGCGGCGGCGCGTCTACGGCGAGGAGATGGCTTCGGAGCCCTCGCAGTTCTTGAACGAGATGCCGCTCGAATCAATCGAAGACCTCTCGCGCGGCGCGTCTTGGCTCTCGTTCGCGCGCAGCTCTTCCGCCTTGGAGTCGCGCCACGCGGCGCGCGTCCTGCGCGGCGAGACTTCAAAGCAGGAGAGCCGGTACTCGGGTAAGACCTACGACAGCGTTGACTCAATCGCCGAGTTCTTCCGCCAGCGCGGCGACCAGATACGCCGCAACGCCGCGGCCGCCAACCAGCAGCGCCCCTCCACAGCGCCGCAGCGCCCCGACTCCGCGCCGCCACAACGCCCCAACCCGGCGCACCCGCGCCCTTCAACCTCAAGCGGAGGCCGCACGGCGTCGTCTTCATCATCATCCTCCGCGGCGGGCGGCGCCTTCCCGCCCGGCACGCACGTGCGACACCCGAAGTACGGCCGCGGCCTCGTCCTGCGCCGCGAGGGCACGGGCGACTCGGCCAAACTGCTCGTCAGCTTCCCCGGCTTCGGCCAGAAGAAGCTCGTCGAGAAGTACGCGGGGCTTGAGAAGGCTTGAAGGAAGTAGTCAGTAGTCAGTAGACAAAGGAAGTAGACAGTAGTCAGTAGTCAGTAGACAGTAGTAGTCTAAAGGCGGCGCGGCCTCGTCGAAGAACCGGCCCGCCGCCTTTGTTGTTTCTACTGTCTACTGTCTACTGACTACTCGTGCCATGACTAACGAGGAGATCGCGCGCAGGTTCGAGCGGCTGGCGCTCGTGATGGAGATACGCGGTGACGACAAGTTCCGCGTGCGCTCGTACCGCAACGCGGCCGAGGTGATCGAGACGTGGCCGAGTCCGGTCGAACGTATCGCGCGCGAGGAGGGGTTGAAGGGCTTGCAGACGCTGCCCGGCGTGGGGAAGGCCATCAGCGGCAAGATCGTCGAGCTGTTGGAGCGCGGCACCTTCGACGCGTGGGAGAAGCTGAAGGAGGAGACGCCCGAGACCGTCCTCGACCTGCTCGAAGTCGAAGGCGTCGGCGTCCGCACCGCCTCGGCGCTCTACCAGCAGTTCAAAATCTCCTCGCTCCAAGACCTCCGCCAGTTCGTCGAGGGCGGCGGCCTCGAACTCCTCGACGGCGTCGGCGAGAAGACCGCCGAGCGCATCACCCGCAGCGTCCGACGACTCACCGGAGGTTGAAGGTGGAGTTGAAGGTTTTAAGCGGGCGGCAGTTGATTGACTCCGGCCTCGCCGAAGAGATCATCGAGTTCGACAAAAGGAACATGCGCCCCATCCTTGAGGCGGCGGGGCTTGAGTTCCCCGAGGAGAAGCGGCGTAGAGGATTGCAGAGCGGCCCGACCTTCATCATCGCGTTTGAAGGCCGGGCCGTCGTCGGCTACCTCGAATACCTTCGGAGCTGGAACGACCCGCGCTACATCTACGTCGGCTCAGTCCAGATAGAGAAGAGTCGCCGCGGCGGGACGCTCCTGCTCGCGCTCTTCGACGAATTCAGGACGCTCGTATCCGGCGAGGAGTTTCTGGGCTTCGAGACGAACGTGCAGAAGGCGAACGCGGCCGCCGTCCGCCTGTATCAGAAGCTCGGCTTCAGGCTTGAGGAGAACCCGCGGAACGAAGCCTCTTGGACGGCGAGGGCCGGCAGAGAGATTCTGACGGACTCGCGCGTCGCGAGACTTCTCGATAAGCGGATTGATAGGCGGCGCGGCCGACTCACTTCGCCTCGCGCTCGCGCTTGACGATGAGGAGCGTGATGTCGTCAACGGCGGGCGTGCCCTGCGCGAAGGCCGAGAGCGCCGCCTCTATCTTGTCGCGGATGGCGGCGGCCGAGCGGCCGATGTTCTGCGCGACGACCTCCTGCAAGCGGACGGCGCCGAACTCCTCGCCCTTCGGGTTCTGCGTCTCGGTCACGCCGTCGGAGTAGGCGACGAGCACGTCGCCGGGCCGTAGCTGCGTGCGCCCCTCGCGGTAGTCGTAGTCGGGCATGATGCCGAGTGGGAGCCCGCCCGAGCCGAGTTGTTCGAGCGTGCCGCCCTCGTGCGCGATGAGCGGCGGGTTGTGGCCGGCGTTGATGAAGGAGAGCGAGCCGGTGCGCGGGTCTAGCTCGGCGTAGAAGAGCGTGACGAAGCGGTTGGCCGGCGTGTTGTCGGCGAGGTAGCGGTTGACCGCGCCGATTGATTCCGTGATGGGGCGGCACGACGCGACCTGCGCGTGCACGGCCGCGTGCAGGCTGGACATCAGAAGCGCCGCGCTCGTCCCCTTGCCCGACACGTCGCCGAGCGCGATGACGAGGCGGCCGTCGTCGCAGGTGATGAAGTCGTAGTAGTCGCCGCCGATCTCGTACGAGGGGAAGCTGATGCCCTGTAGCTCGAAGCCGGGGACGGCGGGCGGCGCCGTCGGCTGGAAGCGCTGCTGAATCTCGCGCGCCAGTTGCAGCTCGCGCTCGAAGCGCTCCTGCTCAAGATGTTCCTCCAAGAGCCGCGCGTTCTCGACGCGGATGGCGGCGACCGAGCCGAGCGTCGTCAGAACTTTCAGGTGGTCTTCCGTGAAGCGCGAGGTGGCGAGCGGCGAGTCGGCGTAGATCATGCCGAAGATGCGCTCGCCCACGCCGAGCGGCACTGCCAAGACCGAACGTATCCCCTGAAACGTGACGGTTGACGATTTGAAGCGCGGGTCGTGCTGCGCGTCGGAGGTTAGAACAGAGCGGCCTTGGTTGACGACCTCCTCGACGATTGTGCGGCTGACGCGCACCTCGCCGACTTCGGGCCGACGGTCGCGCATCTCCGCGGCGCGGACTTTCAGCTCGCCGTCTTCGGGCGGCTCGCGCAGCATGATGAGGCAGCGCTCGGCCGGCACTGCGTCGAAGACTAAGAGCGCCACCTGACGCAGCGTCTCGTCGAGCGTGGCCGAGGCCAGAAGCGTCACGCCGACCTTCGAGATGAGCGCGAGCAGGTCGCCGTGCTCGCCCGTCGGGGCGACCGACGCCTGCGCGCCCGTCGTCGTGCGCTGTATGACGGACGAGATGTCGAAGCGCCCGGAGGATTGCGTGCGCGCGCCCTCGATGGCTTCGAGCAGTCCCGAGGTGGTGTGCTGGTTGGAGTCGAAGGCGATGGTCGCCTCGGGCAGCGGCGAGGCGTCCTCGATGGAGGCCGACGGCAGCGCGCGCTCGGTCGCCTGATCCTTGAAGACGATTTCCGTCTCGCCTATCTGTATCCGCCCGCCGTGCGTGAGCGTGACGGGCTGTTCGAGACGCGAGCCGTTGTAGTAGGTGCCGTTAGCCGAGCCGAGGTCTTGCAGAAGGTACTGGTCGCCCTCGCGCCGCACCTCCGCGTGGACGCGCGAAGCGAACGGGTCGGGCACGCACACGTCGTTGCGCGCCGAACGCCCGATGGTGATGCGCAGGCGCCCGAGCGGCAGACGCTCCGGCGCACGGTCGGGGTAGTTGATTACCAACTCAGATAACTCAGACATGGTTCGAATCCGTAGCAGGTAAAAGACGGCGGGCGCGGCCTCTTAACCTGTCACCTGTCACTCGTCACTCGTCACCCAATTACTTATCACTGCCTTCGCAATCGGTCAAATTCCTTCGCGAGTTGCTGCTCGTAGCGGCGCGACTCGGCGGCGTACTGGCGGCCGCGCTGCGCGAGCTGGAAGTGCTGAAGCGCGGCGACGACCTCGGCGCGTTGGAGCGAGTTGAGCTTCCTGCCCTCGACGTAGGAGAGGCCGAGATAGTAGTGCGCGTCGTAGTTGCCGCCCGCGGCCGCCTCGCGGAACTCGGCGAGCGCCGCCGAGCGGTTCGAAGACCAGAGCTGCTGGCCGCGCCCGTAGTGCTCTGCGGCCGAGACGGGCGCGGGCGTAGGCTGAGGCGTCGGGGTCGGCTGCGGCGCGGGCGTCGGCGTCGCGGCGACGGTCGGCGCAGGGGTCGGATTAAGGGATGCCGTCTCGCCTTCGCGCGTCGGCTGCGCGGCGGGCTGCTCGCCGTTGTGCTGCGTGGGCGCTGGCGTCGGCTGCGCGGCGGTGAGTTCCGAGAGGTGCTGGCGCGCGGCCGTTGCGATTTCGGGCGGCGCGGCCGCGGCAAGCTGCTCGTAGAGTGCGCGCGACTCTTCGGCGCGGCCCGAGAGGCGCAGCGCGTCGGCGTAGGCGATAAGGTCTGCCGGGTCTACGGACTGCTGGCCGACGAGCGCGACGAGGCGCCGGTACGACTCGGCCGCGTCGCGGTAGAGGGCTTCGGCGAACTGCGCGGAGGCGAGTTGCCGCCAGACGCCCGCGTCTTCCGGCTCGGCGCGGACGACGGCGCGCAGTTCTTCGATGGCTTCGCGGCGCGCGCCGGTCGAGAGCAGTAGTTCGGCGAGCCGCCGGTGCGCGCGCGGGTTCGCGGGGTCGAGCCCCGTCGCCTCGCGCAGGCTCGCGACCGCGCCGTCCATGTTGCCCGAGGCGAGCAGCGATTCGGCCTCCGCGAGCTTCTGTTCGTACTGCTGCCGCGCGTCCGAGGTGACGGGCGGCGCGGTCGGCCCCTGCGTCGGCAGGTTGGTCACGTCGGGCCTGCGCAGGAGTTTGAAAGCGAGCCACGCGCCGCCGCCCACAACGACAATCACTGCGGCGCAGACGGCGACGACGAGCGGCCACGCGCGACGCTTCCCCGCGCCTTGTGACGACGTGCCAGCGCGCGCTTCGGTTACGGAGGCGCGGGCGCCGGGCGGTGCGTGTTGAGAGTCGTCGCGTGGGACGTTCGCGCGCGCCGGGTCGTAAGCCGAGGGGCGCGTGGCCTCGAAGTCTGCGGGGCGCGTCGCTTCAAAGTCCGAGGGGCGTGTGGCGTCGAGGTCGGCGGCGCGCGTCGCGTCGAAGTCGGCGGTCGCCTCGAAGTCTCCGGTCTCGCGCGTCTCGGCGGGGCGCGGGACGGTGATGGTCAGTTCCTCGTCGCCGTCAACGGCCGGCACTTCGGGGCGCGTGACGGCCGAAGGATGCACGGGGCTCGAAGGTTGCGCGGGCGCGGGCTGTGAGTTGAAAGGAGTGGACGTTGAGTTGAACGGCGTGGGCGGCGGGACGGCGTGCGCGGCTTTGGCGTCTGCGGCTGCGGGCGGAGTGTGTTCGGGGCGCGTGGCGGCGTCGGACTGCGCGCGCAGAAGGCGCTCCATCTCGGCGAGGCTGACGCGGGAGGTCTGCGCGGCGCGCTCGCCCGCGGACGCGAGTTCGTCGGTCGTGCGCGTCTCCGGTTCGCCGCCGTCGAGCGGGACTGTTGCGGCCTGCGGCGAGACGTTGCCCGTGCCCACGTCTTCGCGCACGTGCGCGCCGCAGCGCCGGCAGTAGCGCGCGCCGGGGAAGGTCTCTGCGCCGCAACTCGGACAGGTCTTCTGCATCCGTCGTTGGGTCTTTCGGGGGAGACTTAACTAAGGCGCGCGCGACGGCCGCGGCTTCGGCACGCCGGCCTCTGCTTCAGCGCGTGCGACGGCTGCGCACGACCACGGTGCCGGCCAGCAGGTCGTGCAGCGCGCGCCCCTGCGGGTGGAAGGCCGCGAGCAGGAACCCGAGCCCGAGCGTCAGCAGCGTCAAAGGGTAGCCGACGAGGTGGCGTACGAGTGCGCGCGCGTAGCTCTGCGGCTCGCCGTCCTTCCGCTCGATGCGCAGGCCCGCGAGCCACTTCCCGAGCGTGCGCCCGGTGAGTGCCGCGATGACCACGAAGTTGAGGAAGGCCACGGCCGCGACCGCGATGTAGCCGGCCGTCAGCATGACGCTCGACGCCCGACGCGCGTCGCCGAAGAAGCGCGCCAGAATCGTCGCCGCCGCCAGCACGCCGACGAGCAGGATGTAATCAATCAGCAGCGCGCCGCAGCGCAAAGAGAAGGGCGCGCGCAGCCGCTCGAAGTTGACCTCCGCGCGCGGCGCGACGGCCGTCCCGCGCGAGACGACCGCGCCCCTTTCTCGTTCCAGTTGGAGAGACATTTGAAAAGTAGTCAGTAGTCAGTAGTCAGTAGCCAGTAGAAGAACTTCCGCTAACGAATCGTTCGGATGCCAGAGTCAGCGCGAGCAAGGCGGAATCCTACCGACTACTGACTACTGTCTACTGTCTACCCTATCAAAAAGTGGAGCGTCGTCTCGCCGAGGCGCAGGCGGTCGCCGTTGGCGAGCGGGCGCGGCTGGCGGGGGCCGAGGCGGACGGCCTCGTTGACGACGGTGCCGTTGACGGAGCCGAGGTCTTCGACGAGGAACGTGTCGCCCTCGCGCCAGACTCTCGCGTGGCGGCGCGAAATCTTCGTCTCGGGGTCGAAGCGCGAGAGGTCTATGTCGGGGAAGATGTTCGACTGCGGGTCTGTGCGCCCGACGAGGTTCGTCTCCTTGCTCAGGACGAAGGTCGCGTCCAACTCCGTCGTCCCCGTCACGACCAGCCGCGCCGTGGCGCGCGCCGCCCTCAAAGAAGCGCTCGCCGCCGCGATGGGCTGGCGCATCCCGCAGTGCGGGCAGAAGGCGTCGTCCGAGGAGATTGACTTGCCGCAGAAGCCGCAGAAGACGCGCTCGACGGCGAGCGTGTTCATCGTCTGCCCCTGCTGCTGCGCGCCGCGCACGACGCCGTAGGTGACGGCGCCCGCGCGCAGGCGCTCGACGTGCTGCGCGAGCGTGTCGCGCATCTCGGCCGCCGAGCGGAAGCGGCGCTCGGGCTCGTACTCGACGGCCTTCATCAGAATCCACTCCATCTCGTTCGAGACGGCCGGGTTTATCTGTCGCGGCGTCGGGTTCTTCGAGAAGTCGAAGATGAGGAGCGGGTTGTCCTGCGGGTCTGAGCCTGTCAGCAGGTGGAACATCGTCGCGCCGAGCCCGTAGATGTCCGTGCGCGCCTCGGCCTTGCCGCCGAACAACTCGGGCGGCGCGTAGCCCATCGTGCCGACCGCCGTCACGCCCTTCTCCTGCGGCGCGACCCAGCGCGCGATGCCGAAGTCAATCAGCATCACGCGGCCGTTGTTGCCGTCAATCATCAGGTTCGCGGGCTTCAGGTCGCGGTAGATGATGGGTGGCCGCTGGTTGTGCAGGTACTCCAAAACGTCCGCGGCCTGCGTGCCCCAGTCGGCGACGGTCAACTCGTCCATCCGCCCGCCCGGCGCGTTCCGCAGACGCGCGAGGCAGTCGCCGCCAGAGATGTACTTCATGACGAGGTAGAAGCGCGAGGCCGCGTCGTCGTAGAAGTAGTCGTAGATGGTCGGGATGCTCGGGTGTTCGAGCGAGGCCAGCAGCATTGACTCGCGGCGGAAGTCTGCGACGGCCTTCTCCTGCTGCGACTCGTCGAGGTGCGACTGAATCATCTCCTTGACGGCGCGCGGGGCGTCGCCGAGGTTCTTGTCTTTCGCGTAGTAGACGGCGCCCATGCCGCCGCCGCCGATGCGCTTGACGATCTCGTAGCGGCTGTAGAGAACGGTGCCCGGCTCAAGCTGGCTCGAAGAGCGTCGCCCGGAAGACGGGCCGCCCGTGCGCCCCGTGAAAGCCATCGGGCGCGAAGGCAGGTCGCCCGTGCGCCGCCGGTCTTCGACGCCTCCGCCCGTGGCAGCCTGCGACGGTTGCGAGCCCGTGTCCGAAGAGACGGCCGACGTGGGCTCGCCCGCGTTCAAGTTGAGTGAAGGCTCGCCGGTGACCGCCGAAGGTTCGCCGCTCGTCGCCGAAGGCTCGGCCGCAGTCGCCGAAGGCTCGCCGGTCGTCGCGCCCTGCGAAGTCCCGCCCGCGAAAGTCCCGCTGACGGCGGCGCTCTGCGAAGCTTCGCCCGCGGCCTGCGAAGACTCTCCGGCCGGCTCGCCGCCGTCGGCTGTCGTCTCCGTGTCCTCCTCTTCGGGCGCGTTGAGCCGTGCGGAGTCGGGCGCGGGCGTCGGAGTCTCCTCGCGGGCGGGCGCGGCCGCGGCGGCGCCGTGCGAGGACTCGATGATGGTCGCCTGAAGCGCGTCGCCGTAGTCGGGCGGGTGCTGCTCCTGCGAAGCCGAACTGTCGGTCGGGCCGGTGGTCGCGCCTAGCGCGGAAGAGTCCTGCGGCTCGGCGGAGAGGAGTTCGTTTGAAGACGCGGCATCGCCCTCCGCGCCGGCGCGCGGGGGCGTTTGAAGCGCGATGCCGCAGTTGCCGCAGAAGCGGTCTTCCGTCGCCACCGGCGAGCCACAATCGAAACAGGACGACATCTCTTCTTTCACTTCACCAGACACCGATACCGCACGCGCCCGACGGCGCGAACGCGGCCGCCGCGCCGCCGTGCGACGCCTCTAGCTGTCGAGCACGTGGAACTTCAGGAACGTCTTGCCGACGATGACCTCGTCGCCGTCGCGCAGGGGTTGCCGGTCGCCGGGCAGCAGACGCCGCCCGCGGTTGACGAAAGTGCCGTTGGTCGAGCCGAGGTCTTCGATGTAGTACTGCCCGTTGCGGCGCGTGATGCGCGCGTGGCGGCGCGAGACCTTGGCCTCGGGGTCGTCGGAGTCTAAATCCACGTCGGGGAAGATGCCGCCGTCGGCGTCCCAGCGGCCGATGTGCGACTCGTCCTCGCACATCGGAAACTCTTTGCCGACCGAGCGCCCGCGGTGTATGACCAGCTTCGCGTGCGGCACGGAGGCCGTCGCCGAGCGGCGCTGAACCTCGTCAACCTGCGTGCCCGGCCGCCCTGCGAGCGAAGTGCGCAGGGGCGAGACCGCCTGCTGCGGCTTCGAGACGGCCGCCGGGCTCGGCTCGGCCGGCGCGCGACGGGCCGCGCCGGAGTCGGCCGCGAAGGGCATGACCTCGGCGCCCGCGTCGTCGTAGGTGAGGCGGCGCGGTGCCGCGTTGTTGCCGGCGGCCGCGGCTGCGCCGAGGGCCGCGCCGCACTCGTCGCAGTACTGCGCCCCCTCAAGATTCTCCGTCTGGCACCTTTCGCAGGTGATCATGGCCGCGTCCTTACAGGAATTTTGGATGGCGGTGCGGGCTGGCACGCCCCAGAGATGCCGCCGGAACCCTCGGCCGGCGCCCGCCCGGGTAGGCGACCCGTGCGCCGAATCGGTATTGTACCCCGAAACGCGAGACGCGCCAACAGCATCAAATGCGCGAACCGTTAACCGTCAACGGCGACGAGCGGGCTTGAGCCTCGGCATCCGCACGCTTAAACTACCGACTCGGCCCCGACGCGCTCCGCGGCATTATCTTGTCACGGTTTACAGTTCACTTGTCACGGTTTTTCTGAAACTGTTACACCTTTCTGCACGTAGAAGAGTTGCCGGCGGCGGGAAGGTGCAGCAGTCAGTCAGTTCGGCTTAGCGCAGGCGCGCCCGCCCGTCCGTCCCGACCGTTAAATTCAACCCCTTGTTTTTCGAGAGAAGGAATTATCACAATGGCTGTGAGCCGTAAGAAGAAAATCATCATCGCGGTCTCGGCGGTCGCCGTCCTCGGCATCATCGTCGTCGTCAGCATCTTCGCCCGCGGCAAGGACGAGCCCGAGGTGACGGTCGTTAAGGTCGAGACACGGCCGGAGCTGAAGTCCACCGTCACCGCCTCGGGCGAGGTGCGCCCCATACGCTTCGTCAACCTGACGAGCGAGGTGCAGGGGCGCATCACCGAGATCAGCGTCAACCCCGGCGACGCTGTCACGGCCGGCCAGCCGCTCGTGCGCGTTGACCCGACGCAGCTCGAATCCTCCGCCGAGGCGCAGGCCGCCAACGCGCAGGCCGCGCTCTCCGACGTGCAGAACGCTCGCGCCTCCGTGCTCTCGGCCGAAACCAACGTCCAGCAGTCGCAGCAATCGCTGGTCGCCGCCGAGGCGTCGCTCGCGCAGGCCCGCCAAGCCGTCAACACCGCGCAGACTTCCGTTGACCGCGAGGAGGTCAACCTCGCCACCGCGCAGAGGGAGTTGAAGCGCACGACCGACCTCATCGAGTCGGGCGTCGCCTCGCGCTCCGAGTTCGACACGGCGCAGGACAGGGTCAAGCAGGCGCAGGTCTCGCTCAACACGGCGAAGGCGCAGCTCAAGTCGGCCGAGATCGCCGTCGAGGAGTCGAAGGCGCGAGTCAACCAGCAGCGCAAGGCCGTGGACGCGGCGCAGGTCAGCGTCAAGCAGGCGCAGAGCGGCGTCAAGACGAGCGAGTCGCGCGCCAACGCGCAGCAGGCCATGCTCCGCGGACAGTCGTCTTTGCGCAGCAAGGCCGTCACGCTCTCGCCGCTGACGGGCGTCGTCGTGGACATCCCGGCGCGCGTCGGCCAGTTCACGCTCGCCAGCACCTCGACGACCTCGCTGATGACCATCGCCGACATGACGACCATCAACGTCGAGGTCAACGTGGACGAGACCGAGATCGCGCAGCTCGACGTGGGCCAGCCCGCGAAGGTCAAGGTTGACGCGATGGGCGAGAAAGAACTCGTCGGCACCGTCGTCCAGAAGAACCCGCTCGCCGTCTCGCGCTCGGACACCACAGGCTCGGGCCTCGGCAACCGCGTCAACGTGCAGGAGGCGAAAGAGTTCAAAGTCGTCATCGAGCTGAAAGACCTGCCCGACGACGTGCGCAACGCGCTCCGCCCCGGCATGACCGCGACCGCCACGGTCACGACCAAGACGAAGCAGAACGTCGTGGCCGTCCCGCTTCAGGCCATCGTCGAGAAGGCGCCGACGCCGACCCCGACGCAGCCCGGCGGGCAGGGCGCGAGCCCCCAGCCCTCGACGCCGGCCGAGAAGCCCAAGGAGATTAAGGGCGTCTACGTGCTCGAAGGCAAGAAGGTGAAGTTCGTCCCCGTCGAGACGGGCATCACCGGCGAGTCGGACATCGAAGTCGTCAGCGGGCTCCAGCCCAACATGGAAGTCATCACCGGGCCGAGCCGCGTGCTGCGGACGCTGAAGGAGGGTGATACAGTACAGCGTCAGCAGCAGAAGCCCGGCGACAAGGCGGGTGAGAAAAAATGAGCGGAGCACTTTTAATGGAGAGCCCCACCGTAGAGACAACGGAAGCGACCTTGGCCGGCGAGGCCACGACCGCGCCGGAGTCGCCCGCGCCGCCCGCGGCGACTCCGGACGCGCCGCCCTCCTCGCTCATCGCGATGCGCGACATCTGGCGCACGTACGAGATGGGCACGGAGAAACTGCACGCGCTGCGCGGCGTCTCGTTCGACGTGGCGCGCGGCGAGTACCTCGCCATCATCGGGCCGTCGGGTTCGGGCAAGTCCACGCTGATGAATCTCATCGGCTGCCTCGACACGCCCTCGCAGGGGAGCTACTGGATTAACGGCAAGCTCGTCTCGGAGATGGACGACGACGAGCTGGCGCGCATACGCAATCAGGAGATCGGCTTCGTCTTCCAGACGTTCAACCTGCTGGCGCGCGCGACCGCCCTGCACAACGTCGAGCTGCCGCTCATCTACGCGGGCGTCTCGGCCGCCGACCGGCACGAGCGCGCGCAGCGCTCGCTCCGCGCCGTCGAGCTGGGCGACCGCATGACGCACCGCCCGAACGAGCTCTCGGGCGGCCAGCGCCAGCGCGTCGCCATCGCCCGCGCTCTCGTCAACAACCCGAGCATCCTTCTGGCCGACGAGCCGACGGGCGCGCTCGACACCAAGACGAGCTACGAGATCATGGAGCTCTTCGAGCGGCTGCACGAGATGGGGAACACCATCATCGTCGTCACGCACGAGCACGACATCGCCGCCCGCGCGCACCGCGTCATCCACATCCGCGACGGCGAGATCGAGAAGGACGAGCGGATCAAGTAGCCGCCTCAAACCCAGTTCTTTCCAGACGCGGCGCGACCGAAACAGTCCGCCGCGTCTTTGCTTTCCACGCCGGCCGCCTTCCGAGGACACGGCCGGCGACACATCCGACCAACCCCTCGCAAACGGGTGACGGATGAACGCCTTACTTACAGAGACGACCGACGAACGCGGCGCGGCGCCGTTCGGCACTAGTCCGCTCGTGCCCGCGCCTTCGCGCCGCAACCGACGCACGCGCGGCCGCCTCTCGCCCGCCTTCCACAAGACTTGGGAGTCTTTCCGCATCGCGCTCGGCTCCTTGCGCTCGAACAAGCTGCGGACGGCGCTGACGCTCGTCGGCGTCGTCGTCGGCGTGGCGGCCGTCATCGCGGTCGTGACCATCATCAAGGGCTTAGACCAGACGGTCGCCTCCACCTTCTCCTCGCAGGGCTCGACCGTCTTCACCGTCTCGAAGCGCCCGCAGGTCATCACCTCGCGCGAGGACTTCATCAAGTTCAACCGCCGCAAGGACGTGACCGAGGACGACGCCGAAGCCATCACGCGCCTCTGCACGCTCTGCTGGCGCACAGGCATCGCGGCCAACGCGCAGGCGACCGTCAAGGCCGGCGACAAGTCTTCCGACGGCGTGCGCGTACGCGGACTCACGCTCTCGATGTTCGCCATCGAAGACACGGACATCGTGGCCGGTCGCGCTTGGACTG
Source organism: Pyrinomonadaceae bacterium (assembly GCA_035248785.1). GTDB lineage: Bacteria > Acidobacteriota > Blastocatellia > Pyrinomonadales > Pyrinomonadaceae > QHXN01. The sequence continues at coordinate 13,563 of DATFHD010000093.1, forward strand.
ACGTGGAAGAAGCCTCCGGAAGGGACGTGGCCGTCGTCGGCCCCGACGTGGTTGACAACCTCTTCGACGGCGTGCCGGCCGACCAAGTCATAGGCAAGCAGGTGCGCGTCGAGGGTCGCGCCTACGAGGTCATCGGCGTCACGGAGCGGCTGGGGAAAATCTTCGGCTTCACGCGCGACAACTTCGTGCAGATTCCCTACCCGACTTTCAAGAAGGCTTTCGGCTCGCGCGTCTCGCTCATCGTCTTCGTGCAGACGCCCGAGCAACAGCAACTCGCCGCGGCCGAAGATCAGGTGCGCGCCGTCATGCGCAACCGCCGCGGCAAGACCTTCCACGACGAGGAGGACGGCTTCGCCTTAGAGACGCAGGACGTTTTCATAGACCTCTACAAGAGCGCGACCGCCAACATCTACGTCGTCACCGTGGGCGTGGCCGCCATCTCGCTGGTCGTCGGCGGCATCGTCGTGATGAACATCATGCTCGTGAGCGTGACCGAGCGGACGCGCGAGATAGGCGTCCGCAAGGCGGTCGGCGCCTCACGCCGCGACGTGCTCTTGCAGTTCCTCATCGAGTCGGTCGTCATCACCTCGACGGGCGGCCTGATGGGCGTCGCCGCGGGCTTCCTGCTCGCGTTCGGGCTGGCGAAGGCGATGGGCTTCCCGCTGCTCTTCAGCGCCGGCTCGGCCGTCTTAGGAGTCGGCGTCTCCTCCGCGGTCGGCATCGCCAGCGGCCTCTGGCCCGCGTGGAAGGCCGCGCGCCTCGACCCGATTGAAGCTCTGAGGGCGGAGTGATGGACTACCTGCTTATCGGCATCCTCTACTTCTGGTTCCTCGGCGTCGGCGTGTGCAGCATCGTCTGGCCGCACCGCATGCGCTGGACGGCGAGGAGTTTCATAACCCTGCCCATGTCCGACAAGGAGCGCGACGTTTACACGCGCGTCGGCGGCATCGTCACCACCGTCGTCGCTTTAATCTTCGCGTTCTTCGTCATCAAGAATTCGTTCTGACGGGGCCTTATGTCTTTCGACGACATCAAAGAATCCGCGGCGATGGCCGTCTCCACGGTGAGGGCGAACAAGCTTCGCTCGGCGCTGACGATTCTTGGCGTCGGCATCGGCGTCGTGACGCTCACCTTCATGGTCTCCATCATTCAGGGCTTGAACAAGGCTTTCGCCGAGCAGATTGAATCCTTGGGCTCGAACACCATCTTCGTCTCGAAGTTCGACCCGAGCTTCGGACGGCCGCCGAACAACGAAGAGCTCCACCGCAAGGACATCACCATCGAAGACTCCGAGGCGATACGCACCGAGGCGTCCGAGTACATAGACTCGGTCGCGCCCATCCGCCGCAAGATTGCGGCGAACTTGCGCCACGCCGACAAGGAGACAGACACGCCGATTCTCTTCGGCGTCACGCCCGAGTACGAGTACACGCTCTCGCAGTTCGTCGAGCGCGGGCGCTTCGTCAACGCCACAGACCTTGCGGGGCGCGAGAACGTCGCCATTCTGGCGCAGGACGTGGTGCGCGCCCTCTTCCCCAACGAAGACCCGCTCGGCAAGGAGATAAAGATCGAGGGCACGCCCTTCCGCGTCGTCGGCGTGATGGAGACCTTGGGGAACTTCTTCGGACAGTCGCGCGACAACTCCGTCTTCATCCCGCTCCCGACCTTCGACAAGTACTGGCGCGACATCGAGCCGCCCCTCGTCGTCTTCTTCATCATCATCCGCCCGCACTCGCGCGCAGACGTCGGGCCCGCGACAGACCAGATAACAGACATCCTTCGCCGCCGACGGCAGGTGCCCGCGGGCACGAAGAACAACTTCGGCGTCTCGTCGCAGGACGCGCTGCTCGACTTCTACAACCAACTGACGGGTGCGACGTGGCTCGTGCTGACGGCAATCTCCTTCGTCGCCCTGATGATCGGGGGCATCGGCGTGATGAACATCATGCTCGTCTCCGTCACCGAGCGCACGAAGGAGATAGGCGTCCGCAAGGCCGTCGGCGCCACGCGCGCCAACATCCTCTGGCAGTTCCTCGTCGAGGCCGTCGTCCTCACCGGCCTCGGCGGCGTCGCCGGCCTCACGGTCGGCGAGGTCGCGAGCCTTCTGATGAACAGATACTCGCCGCTCCCGGCCTTCGTCCCCGTCTGGGCCATCCTCGTCGGCGTCGGCATCTCGGCCAGCGTCGGCATCGTCTTCGGCCTCTGGCCCGCGTGGAAGGCCGCACGCCTCGACCCCATCGAAGCTTTGCGCTACGAATAAAAGCCGTGAACCGTAGACCGTAAACCGTGACAAGAAAAAGCCGCGGGTTGTAACCAGCGACGTTGTAAAGCCGTCTTTCCACTTGTCACGGTTTGCGGTTTACGGTTCACGCCCGAAGGCGTAAACTTCAGTTCAAAGAACAGGATTTTACCTCGACGGCGACAAACGCGGGGGCCGCGGTGTGCAACCAATACCGTGGCCCGGCCGTAATAGACGCGAGCATGAAGTTCATCGAGACACTGAAGCTGGCGGCCGCCGCCATCTGGGCGCACAAGCTGCGCTCGGCGCTGACGCTGCTGGGGATGATTATCGGCGTGGCCGCGGTCGTCGTCGTCGTCTCGCTCATACAGGGCTTCAACACCTACATAGACGAGAAGATCGCCAACATCGGCGCCAAGTCCTACACCATCGGCCGCTTCAGCTTCGACGACTTCAAAGATCAGGACACCATCGCCGCCGCGCAGCGCCGGAACAAGGAGTTGGACTTCGACGACTTCGAGTTCCTGCGCACGCGCCTCACGCTGACGGACAAGCTCGGCGCGGGCGCGCGCCCCGAGAGCGCGCAGGTCAAGCGCGGCAACGAGGTGCTCGAAGGCGTCTCGGTGGACGGCGTGATGGAGGTCGTCGGCGACATACAGAAGGTTGACGTGGCCGACGGCCGCTTCTTCACCGATGTCGAGGACGCATCGGCCGCGCGCGTCGCCTACATCGGCTCGGACGTGGCCGAGAAGCTCTTCCCCTCCTCGTCGGCGGTCGGCGGCGAGATCGTCATCAACGGCCTGAGCTACCGCGTCATCGGCGTGGCGACGGCGAAGGGGACGGTCTTCGGCATCCCGCAGGACACCTTCGTCACGCTCCCCCTGCGCACCTTCCGGCAGAACTTCGGCCCGCTCGTCCGGCAGCGCTCCTTCTACATCGTCGGCACGGCGAAGGACGACCAGCACTTTCAGGACGCGGTGGACGAGGCGCGCCAACTCCTGCGCCTCCGTCGGGGCCTGAAGCCGGGCGAGAAGGACAACTTCGGCATCTTCACGCCCGACGCCATCACCAGCCTGCGCGACAGCCTCTTCGGCTCCATCTTCATCGTCGCCATCGCCGTGCCCGGCATCGCGCTCGTCGTCGGCGGCATCGTGATTATGAACATCATGCTCGTCTCCGTGACCGAGCGGACGAAGGAGATAGGCATCCGCAAGGCTCTGGGCGCGCGCCGCAACGACATCCTGAAGCAGTTCCTCGTCGAGGCGGTCGTCCTCTCGGCCATCGGCGGGGCGACGGGGACGTTCATCGCGTGGCTCTTGGGGCGCATCGTGACGGCCGTGCTCATCCCGACCTACCTCTCGATCGGCGCGGTCATCCTCGCCGTAACGGTCTCGGGCGCCATCGGCATCGCCGCCGGCCTCTTCCCCGCGTGGAAGGCCGCGCGGCTCGACCCCATCGAAGCACTGAGGGCTGACTGACGATGAGGCTACGGATTCGCAGCGACATTTACGAGAACCTGATGATGGCGCTTCAGACTTTGCGCGCCAACAAGCTGCGTTCGATCCTGACGGTGGTCGGCGTCGTCATCGGCGTGTGGACGGTGATGGCCATCGCCTCCATCATCAGCGGCATTGACGAGGCTGTGAAGAAGGCTGTGGAGTCGTTCGGCACGCGCTCGATCATCATCTCGAAGTACGACCCCGGTATCCGCGTCGGCCGTCGCTCGCGCGAGGAGCGGATGCGCAAAGACCTGACCTACGAGGACGCGATGGCGCTGCGAGGACTGCCGGCGGTCGAGACGGCCGTCCCCTTCCTCGACATCACCAACAACTTCTTCGGCTCGAAGCTCAACGTCTCGGCCGGCGGGAAGACCTCGACGGCGGTGCGACTGCAAGGGACTCTGCCCGACTACGAGCGCGCGGGCATCATGATCATCTCTGAGGGGCGCTGGTTCTCGCAGTTCGAGAACGACACGAACCAGAACGTCTGCACCATCGGCTCGTCGGTCGCCGAGAACTTCTTCCCCAACCAGACGCCGGTCGGCCAGACGATTCAAATCGGCGGCGACAACTTCCGCATCATCGGCGTCTTCGAGCCGCGCGAGCAGTTGGGCGGAGGCGGCTCGGGGAGCAACGACCAGAACAACGTCATCTACATCCCCTACAACGTCGCGCACAAGCTCAAGCCCGACGCCTCGCAGGTGACGATCCTCGCCATCGCGCGGGCCGGGAAGATGGACGAGGCGACGGACGAGGTGACGGACATGCTGCGCGTGCGCCGGCAGGTGCCCTTCAAACAGCCGAACGACTTCGGCCTCTCGACGGCCGAGTCCATCATCAGCCAGTTCCGCTCGATCACGGCGGGCGTCGCCATCGCGATGGTCGCCATCTCAAGCGTGGGGCTGATGGTCGGAGGCATCGGCGTGATGAACATCATGCTCGTCAGCGTCACCGAGCGCACGCGCGAGATAGGGACGCGCAAGGCCATCGGCGCGCGACGCCGCGACATCCTCTGGCAGTTCCTCATCGAGGCGGCGACGTTGACGGGCACGGGGGGCTTGGTCGGCCTCCTCATCGGCTGGCTGACGACGCTGCTGATAAGAATGTTCGTCCCCTCTTACGTCCCGCTCTGGGCGCCGGTGATGGGCTTCGTCGCCTCGGTCGCCATCGGCATCATCTTCGGACTCTGGCCCGCTTGGAAGGCCGCCCGCCTCGACCCCATCGAGGCCCTGCGCTACGAGTAGACGCTTTAAGGGTAAAGGCGGCGCGTCTAAGACAGACGAAGGCGGGCGGCGGGATTCAACTCCCGTCGCCCGCCGCCTTTTGTCTCAGACCTCTTACCTGCCGAAGGCCGCGGCCCAGCCGACCTTGAGCAGCACGCCGACGAGCCAGAGGCCGAGGGCGACCGTCCACGCCGAGCCGGAAGACATCTTCCCCATCTTGCGCATGCCGAGCGCGGCGAGGTAGAGCCCGTAGAGTGCGAACAAATCGAACGAGCCGAGCAGGGCGCCGAGCGCTTTCGAATCGCCGTGCGGGATGATGCTCAGGTTCGCGCGGACGAGCCCGCCCTGCTGCGCGGGGTTGATCTCGTCGGCCGGCGTAATCAGCACGACGATGATGGTGACGATGGTGGCGAGCACAGCGGGCGCGAAGCTCGAATACGTCCAGACAGAGATCGCCTGTTTGAAGCGCAGCCGTCCGCCCATCAGCATCGAGCCGAGCAGGTAGAGCCCCGCCCCGGCCGCGATGATGACGGCCGTCCCGACAACGGGGAAGACGTAGATCAGAACCTTGCCGATGGGGCCCGTGTAGAAGCCGACGGCCTTGTCCACCTGCTCGGGCGTCATCTTGTCGCCGTTCGGCCCCTTCGTGATCTGGTCGCGCATGAAGGCGGCGTAGTCAATCTTGTTGAAGATGACGAGGGTGACGGCCAGCGTCAGTATGACGAGGATGACGGCCGCCACGAGGAAGCGCGGCCGCTCGCGCAGCGCCTCGAAGGTGCGCCCCGGCTCGAAGAAGATGCCGGTCAGCGTGGCGGGCGTGGACATCACAGGCGCGTCAGCGCCCGCCTGCGCGGGAGCCGGCGCGTGGGGAGACGTAAAGTTTGTTTCGCTCATGTTCTTCTCGTCCGAAAAGGTCAGTTCGGTCGCAAGGTCAATCCAAGGTCAGCCGAAGGTCAGCAAGGTCAATCGAAGGCCAGCCGAAGATTATTCCTTCGGGCTCGGCCGCGCAAGCCCCGACCGTGTGAGTTCACGCCCGCTTGATACGGCCCCGCCCCCGCCCGGGTTTCAAACCCCGCTGTTGACCGCCCCGCGCTTTCTGACATAATTCCCCCACACGACCCGGAACGCCCCGGGCCGCCACACCGGGCTGCCGCCAAAGCCTACAACTAAAATTATCAAGAAGACTCAATCAGAAAGGCGGACAGAAATGACCGGAGAAGAGATGGAGAGGGCAATCACGTTCGTTCTTGAGCAGCAAGCGCAACTAACCGCCACCGTCGGCCGACTGTCGGACAGGGTTGATGCGTTGGCCGCGAAGGTTGATGTGATGGCCGACAAGATTGACAAGATGGCCGACAAGGTTGACCGCACGGCGGGCAGCATCACCAACCTGTTGGCCGTCGCGGAAATTCAGGCGGCCGAGATAAGAGACTTGAGCGAATCGGTTCGTGCACTCGCCGACCGCCAACGCGAGTCCGAAGACCGAGGGCGTCGCACCGATGAACGCCTCGACGCTCTCATCACCATCGTCGAGCGCCACATCAGCGAAGGTAGGAACGGGAAGAGTTAGCCAGAAGTTTTAAGGAGTGAACGAAGGGAGCAGGGTGCGAGCCCTGCTCTTTCTCTATGCGGATTCGGCCGACGGCGGCGGAGCCCTACTGTGTTTTCGTCTCGGCCTCGAACCAGCCGGGGGCGCGGATGCAGGCGACGGTGTGGTTGGGGGCGAGTTCGCGTAGGTCTGGGTCTATGCGGGCGCAATCTGGAATTGCTTCGGGGCAGCGCGTGTGGAAGCGGCAGCCGGAGGGCGGGTTGATGGGCGTGGGCACGTCGCCCTTGAGGACAATGCGTTCGCGCTTGCGTGTGGGGTCGGGGACGGGGATGGCCGAGAGCAGGGCGCGCGTGTAGGGGTGGAGCGGGTTGCGGTAAAGCTCCTCGGCCGGCGCGACCTCGACGATGCGGCCGAGGTACATGACGGCCACGCGATCCGAGATGTGCTCGACCACCGCCAGCCCGTGCGAGATGAAGAGGTAGGTGAGCTTGAACTCCTGCTGCAAGTCCTCCAACAGATTCACGACCTGCGCCTGCACGCTCACGTCCAGAGCGGAGACGGGCTCATCGGCGACGATGAGCTTCGGGTTGAGTGCGAGCGCGCGGGCGATGCCGATGCGCTGGCGCTGGCCGCCCGAGAACTCGTGCGGGTAGCGGTTCATGTAGTCGGGGTCGAGGCCGACCTTGCGAAGGAGTTCGGCGACGCGCTCGCGCCGCTCGGACTTGTCGCCGATGCCGTGGATGACTAGCGGCTCCGAGACGATGTCGCGCACGCGCATGCGCGGGTTCAAGGACGCGTAAGGGTCTTGGAAGATGATCTGCATCTCGCGGCGCAGGCGGCGCAGCTCGCCGCCGGAAGTCGCCAGCACGTCGCGCCCCTCGAACTCGACCTGCCCGCTCGTCGGCTCAATCAGCCTGAGCAGGCAGCGCCCGACGGTTGACTTGCCGCAGCCCGACTCGCCCACGAGCCCCAGCGTCTCGCCCTGAAAGATTTCAAACGTCACGCCGTCAACGGCGCGCACCACGTCGTCGCTGTCGGCCACGGGGAAGTGTTTGAAGAGGGCGCGCACGCGGACGAGTTCGCCGTCAACGCTTCCCTCGACCGCGTCGGCCGCGCGCTCTGCGCGTGCTTCGGCTTGCGGCACGGTCTGCCCGCGCTCGTTAGTCCTCGCGTCCACGCGCGCCCCCTTCTGCCATGCAGTTGATCTGTGTGTCGGCCGCGACCGCCGCCGAAAGGTCGTAGAGCACGCAGCGCACCGAGACGCCGCCCTCCAACTGATAGAGCGGCAGGTCGCCCTCCGTGCAGCGCGGCATGCGGTGCGGGCAGCGCGGCGCGAAGTGGCAGCCCTCTGGCAGGTTCGTAGGCTTCGGCACGGTGCCTTCGATAGTCTGTAGGCGGCCCTCGCGGTTAACGCCCGCCTCCGTGAGCTTCGGCACAGAGCGCAGCAAGCCTTCGGTGTAAGGGTGCTTGGGTCGCGCGAACAGTTCGTCCACGGGCGACTCTTCGACGATGCGGCCGGTGTACATGACTGCGACGCGGTCTGCGACTTCGGCGACGACGCCGAGGTCGTGCGTGATGAGGAGCACGGCTAGATTGCGCGTCCTTCTCAGTTCGTCAATCAGTTCGAGAATCTGCGCCTGAATCGTCACGTCGAGCGCGGTCGTCGGCTCGTCGGCGATGAGCAGGCGGGGGTCGCAGGCCAAGGCCATCGCGATCATCACGCGCTGGCGCATGCCGCCCGAGAGTTGATGCGGGTAGTCGTCGGCGCGGCGGCCGGGGTCGGGGATGGCTACCTCGCGCATCGCCTCGACGGCGGCGTCGCGCGCCTGTTTTCGATTTAGTTTGCGGTGCAGCCGTAGCGCTTCGGCTATCTGCTCGCCGACGGTGTAGACGGGGTTGAGCGAGGTCATCGGGTCTTGGAAGATCATCGCGATGTCGTCGCCGCGAATCTCGCGCATGCGCTCGTCCGAAGCCGCCAGAAGGTTCTCGCCCGCGAACAGAATCTCGCCGCCCACGATCTTGCCCGGCGGCCCGACCAGACGCATCACCGAAAGCGAAGTGATTGACTTGCCGCACCCCGACTCGCCGACGAGCCCCAACAGTTCGCCCTCGTCCAGATGAAAGCTCACGCCGTCCACCGCGCGCACCACTCCGGCGCGCGTACGGAACTGCGTCCGCAGGTCTTTAACTTCGAGCAGGTGTGTCATCTTCCTGCCGAGAGGATAGCACAGCCCGCCGGCCGCGCAGGACTTCGCGGTGCGCGGAGAGGTGCGCGGCGAAGAGCACCGCGGACGAGGCGCCCGCCAGCATAGTCCACCAGAGGTATCTGAACTCCGAAGAGGGCGTGACGAAGAAGTACGCGAGCGCGTAGAGCAGCCCGCTCGACGCGAGCGCGAAGGCCGCACCGAGGTCGCCCTTGAGCCCGAGCCGCAGGGGGAAATACAGAAGCGCGAGGCAGACGAGAATCCAGACGAAGCCGCGGAAGAAGACCGAGTTGCTGAAGAAGAAGAAGTAAGAGGTCAGCGCTCGCGTCAGCGCGTTGGGCGCGCGCCGGAACGGCGGCGGGTTGTTCATGCCCGTCGCAGGGTTGAAGGACTTGTAGACGATCTCTGTGCCGAAGCCCGTCAGCTTCCTGTAGACGGCCCAGCGGTGTTTGAGGTAGGCGAGCTTGTGTGTCGAGACGGCGTCCCACCAAGCGTCGCGCAGGCTCGCCACCTGCTCGGGGTCGCGCGTGTACGAGAGCGGCGGCTGCGGCACGTAGAGGAGCGAGTTGACCCACTCGTCCGAGTAGTTCTCGGAGACCCTCTCGTGCGAGAAGCCTTCCGAGCCCGTGATGTAATCGGGGAAGAGCGGCCGCCCCTCCTCCTTCGAGACGGCGGCGAGGTCGTGCAGCAAAATTTGTTGGTAAGGGTAGAGGGTCTGCCCCTTCGTCAGCGCGCGCGTCGCGGCGACGACGCCGAGCGTCAGCAGCACGAAGTAGGCGAGCCCGAGCACGGCGGGCAGCAGCTTGAAGGAGGAGGCGCGCGCGCGTAGTTTCGGGAACTGCCGGCAGGCGACGTAGGCGCTCCACACCGCCAGAGGCAGCACGGCGGGCGCAGCGTTCAGTCGCACGCCGTAGCCGTAGAAGAGGAGCGGGCAGGCCGCGAACACTGCGAGGCGCCAACCGTGCCGGCCCGCCCCGTAGAGCAGCGCCGACGCCAGAAACAGCGCGGCCCCGAGCCCCACGTCCTTCCAGACCATGCTCAGCAGCGCCAACACCTGCGGCATGAAGCCGAGCGCGGCGAAGACGAGGCTCAGGCGCGGCGCCGCGCCCCGCGTCGCACGCCAGAAGAGCGCCGCGCCGCCCCAGAACATCAGGTTGTGAAAGACCAGCATCGGCGCCGGCCCCGCCCACACTCGGTCGAACAGCCCCCACAGCGCGGCCATCAACGGCGGGTGCACGTCGTTGAAGACCCACGCGCGCCCCTGCGCCCACTGGTCAATCGAGTCCGGCGACATCAGCCCCGGGTAGAAGGCCCAGATCGTCAGCACAAACCCCGCCGCACACAAAACGTACCCCGCCCACCCGGCGACCCGGCCCGAACCCTCACGTGCGACACTGCCCCCGTCCTTCTTCATGCTGCTGACTTCGCGGCCCGCCCGCATCACACCGTCAAGGCCCCGCGAAGGGATTTATGACTTCCAGCCCTTCCGCACGCACGGAGTCGTCGAAGTCCTCCGTGTACAACCGCGTCACGCCCGCCTCAAGGCACGCGGCGACGAGCAGCGCGTCCCAAGACGAAAGGCTGTACCGACGCATCAGCTCTTCCGCCCGCTCTAAGACTTCCCACGTGGGCGTCTGCATCGCCCAAAGCCTTTGGAGTTTGTGAACATCCTGCCAAGCCTTGTCGCTGCTGTAGCCGAGCGGCGCGAACTTGCGACTGGCCGCGATGTATTCGCAGGCTACTTGCCAGAGCAGCACCGCATCGGGCAGCGAGTCAATCAGAGCCTTTGCCGCCGCCTGCTTCTGCGGGTCTCGATAGTCGTGGACGTAGAGTAGAACATTGGTGTCAGCGGCGTTCATGTAACTCCTCGCGGGTGAGCCGCGGGGCGTTGTCGGGGATGGGATTATCCAGCATGTTCTGGATTAGCTCGTCCATCAGGCGCCTCCGCTCTTCGGGGTCTGTGACTTTTGGCGGGATAAGGTTGGGCGCGCGGACTGTGATTTCTACTTCCGCCCCTTCAGGGAGGTCGCAGGGCGTTTGCGGGATGAAGGCGCCGTCGCGGTAGACGGCTTTCAGGGTCTGGGACATAGCTTCACTCCTTCGGCGCCATTCTACACCGTCACGGCCTCGCGGTACTCGCCCCAGACGCGGCGGAGGCGGTGGCTGATTTCGCCGACGGTGGCGAGCGCTTCGACGCAGGAGAGTATGTGCGGGAGGAGGTTTTCGGTGCCGTGTGCGGCGGACTCAAGCAGTGTGAGGGCGACTTCCGTCCGCTCGTTGTCGCGGCGCTGGCGCAAGGCGCGGAGGCGTTCGACCTGAGCGCGTTCGACCGAGGGGTCTATGCGGAGCGTCGGCACGCTGGTCTCGTCTTCGGCGCGGAAGCGGTTGACGCCGACGACGACAGCGTCGCCCGACTCGACGGCGCGCTGGTACTGATAGGCGGCCTCCTGTATCTCGCGCTGGATGTAGCCGATCTCGATGGCGTGGAGCATACCGCCGAGCGCGTCTATCTTCTCGATGTAATCGGCCGCGCGCTGCTCGATCTCGGTCGTCAACTGCTCGACGGCGTAGGAGCCTGCGAGTGGGTCAACGGTGTCGGCGACGCCCGACTCGTAGGCGACGACCTGCTGCGTGCGAAGCGCGAGCCGCGCCGAGCTTTCGGTCGGGAGCGCCAGCGCCTCGTCCATCGCGTTGGTGTGAAGCGACTGCGTCCCGCCGAGCACGGCGGCGAGCGCCTGTACGGTCGTGCGGACGACGTTCACCTCGGGCTGTTGCGCCTGTAGGGTGGAGCCCGCCGTCTGCGTGTGGAACCTGAGCATCTGCGAGCGCGGGTCGCGCGCGTGGAAGCGTTCGCGCATCAGACGCGCCCAGAGGCGACGTGCGGCGCGGAACTTCGCGACCTCTTCGAGCAGGTTGTTGTGCGCGTTGAAGAAGAAGGAGAGGCGCGGGGCGAACTCGTCAACTTTCAGGCCCGCGGCGAGCGCGGCCTCGACGTAGGCGATGGCGTCGGCGAGCGTGAATGCCACCTCCTGCACGGCCGTCGAGCCGGCCTCGCGGATGTGGTAGCCGCTGATTGAGATCGTGTTCCAGTTCGGCACCTCCGAGGCGCAGAAGGCGAAGGTGTCCGTGACGAGTCTTAAGCTCGGCGCGGGCGGGTAGATGTAGGTGCCGCGCGCGATGTACTCCTTGAGGATGTCGTTCTGAATCGTCCCCTGAAGCTTCTCGGGCGCGACATTCTGCTTCTTCGCGACGGCGATGTAGAGGCAGAGCAGAATCGCGGCCGTCGCGTTAATCGTCATCGAGGTCGAGACTTCGCCCAAGGGGATGCCGTCGAAGAGGCGCTCCATGTCTTCGAGCGAGTCAATCGCGACGCCGACCTTGCCGACCTCGCCCGCGGCGAGCGGGTCGTCGGAGTCGAGCCCGATCTGCGTCGGCAGATCGAATGCGACCGACAATCCGGTCGTCCCCTGCGAGAGCAGAAACTTGTAGCGCGCGTTCGACTCCTCGGCCGTCGCGTAGCCCGCGTACTGGCGCATCGTCCAGAGGCGGCCGCGGTAGAGGTTGCGGCGGACGCCGCGCGTGTAGGGGAAGTCGCCGGGGTCGCCGAGGTCTCGGTCGTAGTCGAGCGGCTCGGTGTTCGACGGGTTGAAGTCGTTCGGCAGGACGATGCCGGACGAGGTCTCGAAGTGCTCGCGGCGCTCGCGTCGGGCGGGCGTCGTGTCCGTCTTCGTGCTCATAAAATCTCTCTTCCGAGGTTGCCTGACGGGGGTAGTTTTTTTTCGTCCAGTTATCGTCCAGTGAATTTGGCCGAAGCCTAGCACAGCGGGCGCGGGGCGGCAACGAACGGTTTTTGTGCAGGCACGGGGCGCATCAGTGTGCGTTTATCCTGCGCCACATTGAACGGCCGCGGGCATACAACTGGATAGGCCACTCGCACGTCTGAGGACTGTTGCAATAAACGCGCAACACGCGTGCAACGAGCGAGCAAGGTTTTCCGGGTCACTCCGGCGTCAACAATCTTCCCACAATCCGAGATAATGCCGATGAGAAAGACGTTATTTTCTGTTCTCCCGCTACTCGTGTTTCTGGGGCCGACCTACGCCGGCCTGACCTCGTTCTTCGGGCTGTCGCTGGCGCCGAAGATGGAGTACGTCGAGCCGAACTACCTGCGCGGCCGCCGCGCGGCGAACCCGGAGGCAGCACGCCTGCGCGCGCGCATCGCCGACGCCAAGCTCGCGCTCAAGGACGCGCCCGCCGACACGACCGACTTCGTCACGCTCGCCGTTGACGGCGGCGACAAAGACGGCGGCCGCGTGCAGCTCGTCCGCCTCGCCAAGACCGACTTCATGGCGAAGGGCGCCGAGACTTCGGTCGTCTCCGACGAGGGCGAGACGCTGAAGGTGAAGGTCGTCCGCCCGAACTACGTCAACACGGCCGTCCGTGTCATGGACGCCAATGGCAAGGAGCTTCGGCCGCTCGTCGTGCGCTACCCCGTCGAGCGCGAGGGCAAGCTCGACGAGGTCGCCTACTACACTTCCGCACACCCGGCCGTCGAGGACGACGACGTGGTGCGCGCGGGCGGCGACTACGTACGCGAGCAGTTGGACGAGTCGGCCGCCGCGCTGGCCGCGAAGGGCGAGCGGATTGACCCGGCCGTCGTGGACGTGGCCGAGCGCCTCTGCCACGTCGAGCACACAGACCACAAGCGCTTCCTGACGGAGGACGCGGCCTCGCTCTTCAAGGAGATTCGCGCGCTCTACGCTCTGAACGCGGGCGACACCTACCGCTACTCGGTCAGCTCGGCCGGCGCGGGCGGCATGGTGCAGATGATCCCGCCGACCTACAAGGCCATACGCGAGCAGCACCCCGAGGCCGAGCTCAAGGAGGACTTCGTCGAGGGCATGCGCGACCACGCGAACGCCACGCGCGCGATGCTCCTCTACATGCAGGACACTTGGGACAGGCTGCGCAAGAGCGACGAGGTCGTCGCCGCGCTCGAAACGGGTCAGGCGACGCAGGCCGAGCTGCTGGCCGCCGGCTACAACTCGAACCCGCTGCGTCTGCCGAAATACCTCGCGCGCGGCGGCGCCGACTGGCGCACGCTCATCCCCGAAGAGACCAAGATGTACCTGCGCATCTACGCCGCCGTCGAGAGCAACGTGGACTTCAAGGGTCGCTCGTAATCAGCTTCAGACTTTAACCAGAGACACGGCTTAGGGCACAGCTAAGAGCCTTAAGCCGTGTCTTCGTGTCTCCGTGGTTGACCCGGACGCGGGCGGCGCGTAGCATTTAAGTACTTTGGAAATTAACGACGAGGCGAAGGAGATCGTGCAGGAGTTGGGGGCGGCCATCAACTCCGCGGTCGAGAACTCCCCGGAGGTGGCGGCGGCCATCGAGCGCCTGCGCGAGGCTGGCTACGAGATGGAGCTGACGCTGCGTTTGGAGATCGGCCTGCGCGAGCACGAACGCGACGGCGACCGGGAAGGCGCGGAGCCGGCGCCGCTCGAACTGACCGACGAAGACCGGCGGACGCTGCGCGGCATGAGGATTCGCCTCGACGACATGGACTAAAAAGGCCGCGTACGAACTAAAAGGGGAGGGCTTTATGAACGTCGCGCGCGTGATACTGCTTGTGGTCGGCCTGTTCGGGCTCCTGCTTATTATCCTCGGCCTGCTCTCTCTGGGGCAGGGCGGGAACATTCCCTTCATCGGCCGCGCGTTCGGCGGCTGGTTCCTGACCATCGTAGGCCTCTTCATCGCGGGCGCCGGCCTCGTCGGCTTCTCGCGTATGAAGAGTTAGGCGCCGGGCCGCCTCGCGCATGAATAGAGAAAGGGCGGGTCGCCTTTGCGGCGGCCCGCCCTTCGACTTTTCCGCGCGGGGCGAAAAGTTATTCGGTGTCGGCCGTGGCCTTCTTGGTGGCCTGATCGTAGTGCAGCGTGACCTTGCTGATCTTGAGCAGGTTCAGGTTCTCCCACTCGATGGCGTTGCCCTGCTTGTCCTCGATGCGCAAGTCCCAGTTGGCGGCCGTCTCCGCGCGGTGGAACTTGATGTCCACGCTCTGGCCCGTGGGGAGCGTGTCCTTGCCGAGGATGTCCTCCTCCCAGTCGTCCTTGTCGGAGGGCGAGATGAAGACCTTGTCAATCTCGACGCCCGTCTGGTTGACGAGGGTGAAGTCCTGCGCGGCGGCATCGGTCGAAGAGGACGCGCCCGAGTTCGAGTTGTTGGCGTTGGCCGCAGGCGAAGCGGCGGGGGAAGCGGCCGTGTTGGCGGCCGGCGTAGCGGCGTTGCGGTTCGCGGCGGTGTTAGCGTTAGGGCTCACCGACGTGTTAACCGTGGTCGAGGAAGAGCACGCGGCCGTCAGGAGCAGCGCGAGCGCCGCCGCGCTAATCAGAGTCAGTTTCTTCATTTAGTCGTCCTTAAGTCTGTGACCGACGCGGCCCTCTGAAACTGCGCGGCGGGGCCTCGCCCTCTGGTCTGTTTCGTTGACACACCTCGGAAGAGAGGGTGCGGGGGTTTGCAGCGCCGAATGCGGTTTGGGGAAACTTCCGAAGGGTTGCACCCCTCAACACCGACGTGCCGTCAAAGGCCGGACGACTGTACGGAAGCGGCCGTCAAAAGTCAATCGGATAAAAGTCCGGCGGCATACGCACGCGGCGCCCCGGTCTTTGCCACGCCGCGCCGCGTGTGCTAAATTTCTGAGCTTAAAACTACTGCGATTTTCTCGCCTTACAGGTTTATCTGAAGAGGAGCACTAGCTAAAGGTATGTCCACACCTGCCAACACCAACGGCCGCCAGACCGGCAAGGTCGTGCAGATCATCGGCCCCGTCCTCGACGTGGAGTTCGGCGACGGCTACTTGCCGCCGATCTACACGGCGCTCCGCGTCACCAGCGCCGGCTTCGACGTGCCCGAGCCCATAGACATCATCTGCGAGGTCGAGCAGCACCTCGGCGAAGGCCGCGTCCGCACCGTCTCGATGCAGCCCACCGAAGGGGTTGTGCGCGGCATGGTCGCCACCGACACCGGCGGCGGCATCACCGTCCCCGTCGGCGAGACGACGCTCGGCCGCGTGCTCAACGTCATCGGCCAGCCCGTGGACAACCTCGGGCCGGTCAAGTCTGAGGAGCGCTACCCCATCCACCGCCACGCGCCCACGCTCGAAGAGCAGTCCACCGGGATGGAGATGTTTGAGACCGGCATCAAGGTCGTAGACCTCATCCAGCCCTTCCTGCGCGGCGGCAAGATTGGGTTGTTCGGCGGCGCCGGCGTCGGCAAGACCGTGCTCATCATGGAGCTGATCAACAACGTCGCCATGAAGCACTCGGGCTTCTCGGTCTTCGCCGGGGTGGGCGAGCGCACGCGCGAGGGCAACGACCTCCTGCGCGAGATGGTCGAGTCGCAGGTCATCCAGTACGGCGAGGAGTTCAACAAGCACTACGAGGAGACGGGCGAGTTCGACATGACGAAGGTGGACATGGACACCATCGGCGAGTCGAAGGTGGCGCTGGTCTACGGACAGATGACCGAGCCGCCGGGCGCGCGCCTGCGCGTCGCGCTCTCGGGCCTCACGGTGGCGGAGTACTTCCGCGATCAGGGCTTGGACGTGCTGCTCTTCGTGGACAACATCTTCCGCTTCACGCAGGCCGGCTCGGAAGTGTCGGCGCTCTTGGGCCGCATGCCCTCGGCCGTCGGATACCAGCCGAACCTCGCCACCGAGATGGGCGAGCTTCAGGAGCGCATCACCTCGACGCGCACGGGTTCGATCACGTCCATTCAGGCCGTCTACGTGCCCGCGGACGACTACACAGACCCCGCGCCCGCGACGACCTTCGCGCACCTCGACGCCGTCACCGCGCTCTCGCGCCAGATCGTCGAGCTCGGGATTTATCCGGCGGTTGACCCGCTCGCCTCCTCTTCGCGCATCCTCGACCCGCGCATCGTCGGCGAGGAGCACTACAACACGGCGCAGTCGGTCAAGCGGATTCTACAGCGCTACAAAGACCTTCAGGACATCATCGCCATCCTCGGTCTCGACGAGCTTTCGGAAGAGGACAAGCTGGTCGTCTCTCGCGCGCGCAAGGTGCAGCGCTTCTTCTCGCAGCCCTTCTTCGTCGCCGAGCAGTTCACCAGCATCCCCGGCAAGTACGTCTCCATCGCCGAAACCATCAAGGGCTTTCAGGAGATCATTGACGGCAAGCACGACGACATCCCCGAGCGCGCCTTTTACATGGTCGGCACCATCGAAGAGGCCCGCGAGCAGGCCGAGCGCATCGCCCGCGAGGTCGGAGAATAACAGTTAGGTGTCGGGTGTCGGGTGCCGGGTGTCAGGTGTGAGCCTGTTCTTACCCGGCACCTGACACCCGACACCCGGCACCCAATCCTATGGCTCTTCAACTAGACGTCATCACGCCGGAGCGGCGGCTGCTGTCGGAGCAGGCCGACTCGGTGAACGTGCCGGGGCTCGGCGGCGAGCTCGGGATTCTGCCCGGCCACACGCCGCTCATCTCTGCGCTCCAGACGGGCGTGCTCTCCTACGCGCAGGGGCAGACCGTCCACCGCCTGCTCGTCTCGGGCGGCTTCGTCGAGGTCAACAACGACCGCGTCTCAGTCCTCGCAGACTTCGCCGAGTTCCCCGACGAGGTGGACGCCGCCCGCGCACGCGTTGAGCGCGAGGAGGCCGAGCGCCGCCTCGGCTCCTTCACAGGCTCGCCCGAAGAACTCGCCGACGTGCGCGCCCAACTCGACCGCGCCACCACGCGCCTCCAACTCGCCGCGGGCGACGCCAACAGATAAATCTTTAACCACAGAGGCACAGCCGGAGCACAGCTAAAGACAAAAGCTGTGTTCCGGCTGTGCCTCTGTGGTTAAACCTCCCCGCCCGCGAAGCTCTTTCTACAAATCAACTTCATCTTTTTTTGCGTTTCATGCTTGAAACATTTGCCCGCGCGTGGCATAATGGCAGCCTCAACAGCAGGCGGTGAGACGGAGCAAGCAAGGGGTTCAAAGGATGACACAGGCGGCGCCGGAGGCGGCGAGAAATTTAGTCGAGGTGGCGCGCGAGATTTCGGGCGCGGCGACGGCGGAAGACCAATTGGTCGAGTCTTCCCTGCGCCCACGCAGCCTTGAGGAGTACGTCGGGCAGCCTAAGATTACGACGAACCTCAAGATTTTCCTGCGCGCGGCGAAGGCGCGGCGCGAGGCGTTAGACCACGTCCTCTTCTTCGGCCCGCCGGGGTTGGGGAAGACGACTCTCTCACAGATTATCGCGTCCGAGATGAACGCGCCGCTCAAGTCTGTGAGCGCGCCGGCCATCGAGCGCGGCGGCGACCTCGCCGCGGTGCTGACGAACTTGCAGGAGGGCGAAGTCCTCTTCATTGACGAGATTCACAGGCTCAAGCCGCAGATTGAGGAAGTGCTCTACCCGGCGATGGAGGACTATCAGCTCGACATAATGATCGGGCAGGGCACGGCGGCGCGCTCTATCAAGCTCGACCTGCCGAAGTTCACGCTCGTCGGGGCGACGACGCGGGCCGGACTGATTACGGCGCCGCTGCGGGGGCGTTTCGGCATTGTCTTCCACTTGGATTTCTACTCGCAGAAAGATCTCGAAATCATCGTGCATCGTTCGGCGGAGATTCTGGGCGTGGAGATGGAGGCGTCGGGCGCTTCTGAAATCGCGCGGCGCGCGCGCGGGACACCGCGCATCGCCAACCGTCTGCTCAGGCGCGTGAGGGATTATGCCGAGGTCGAGTACGACGGGCGCGTCACGCGCGAGGTCGCGCGGCGCGCGCTCGACGAGATGGAGGTTGACAAGTTCGGCCTCGACGAGATTGACCGCAAAGTCCTGACGACGATTATCGAGAAGTTCGACGGCGGCCCCGTCGGCGTCGGAACCATCTCGGCGTCCATCAGCGAGGAGCGCGAATCAATCGAAGAGATAATCGAGCCGTACCTTATTCAAATCGGCTTCCTCAACCGAACCCCGCGCGGGCGCGTATGCACTCCCGCGGCCTACAAACACATGGGATTCACGCCGCCGAAGCGTAAGGACGGCTGAGGCGAAGAGTTGATTAAGAATTTCGGCCTTCTTGTGAGGTCGAAAGACGCCGGGCGGGCGTGCGTTGACGGATCGGGAGCCGTTGACGCCGCCCGCCGCGGTGTGTCAGGGGCTCGGAATCGTCGGGGGCTTGGGGGCGGCGGGCTCGGCCTTGAAGTCGAGCGCCACGTCAACGGTGTGTTTGTCGTGGTCGGGCGTGGCCTTGCTCTGAATCTTAAAGTTGGGGACGGGATTGCCGTTGCGCACGGCGTCCTTCTGGAATTCGGGCACGGCCTTCTTGATGAACTCGTCCACGTAGCCCTCGTCGTACACGTCCTTGTGAAGTAGTCGCCAGCGGCCGCGTAGGTTGTTGGCCGAAGTCTCGTCCAGACCCGTGATGGTCAACTCTCCCATGCGGTACTGCTCGCCCTCTTCGACGCGGAAATGATAAGTGACCGTGCGCTCGGAGTCGTCCGTGTCCGACGCGGGCGTGATACGGACGCCGAGGTAGCCTTTGCGTCCGTAGGCGCGGCGTACGCGCGCGAGGCCGTTGGTTATCTTGACGACGTTGGCGATTTCGCGCGGGCGCATGCCGAGCGCTGCGTTGAGCTCGTCGGCGTTGAGCCCCGAATTGCCTTCCCACTCGGCCGCCTTCCAGACGTAGATGGAGCCCTCGTCAACGGTCAGCGTGACGGCGACGCCCTGACACTCGGGCGAGTTGTCGGGCACGGCCCGCGGCGGAGAGAAGGCCGCGCGCAGGTAGCCGCGTTCGTGGTAAAGGGGAAGTAAGCTGTTCTCGACGTAGCCCGCGACGTACGCGCGCGAGAAGTCGTTGTCAAAAATGCCTGCGGACTTCGTGACGAGGGTCTCTTCGGTGATGGCGCGGGCGCCCGCGTAGTTGAGTTTGCAGACGCGCAGGCCCGGCCCCTTGACCGTGAAGAGGTGTTCGACCTTTCGCCCCGAAGGGTCGGCGCCGAGCGTGTACTCTACCTTCCCCTCAATCTTCTTCTCGCGGAGTAGTTCTTCGAGCGCCTGACGTATCAACTCGGTGGCGTTTCCCTGCTCGGGCGCGTTGCCGTCGAAGGCGGGGAACTTGCGTCGCACGGCGGCCGCAAGCTCTTCGTCCGTGAACCAGACGAAGTTGTCGAAGCGCACGGGCATGGTCATCTTCGGCTCGATGACCTCGAAGGTGAGGACGGCCTTGTCCGTCGTCCCCTTAATCTTATAGCTGAGGTTGGCGAAGAGGCCGGACGCGAGCAACTGGTCGGCTGCGGCCTCGATGGCGTCAACGCTCACGGTCTGGCCTACTGTCAGGCCGCTCTTCGCGAGGGCTTCGGCCTCCGTGACGCGTTCCAGACCCTTGAACTCGATCTTCTCAAGCTTGACGGACTGACCTCCGCCCTGCGCCTGCCCTGCTTCGGCGGACACGAAGGCGGCCGACAGGCACGCGGCGAGGAGGAGGACTGTGCGCGCGAGACTTGCGCGGCGAGAGACAACACTCACGCGACGAGGGACGAAAAGGGACACGAGCTTTCTCCGTCTTTGAACGACCTGCACAGGGGAGCGAACGCCATTTTAACAGCCGCGCGCCGCCGAATCGAAATCAGTGCGGCGGAGGTTAAACGCTGGCGGGCGGGTCTAAGATTTCGCCTCGCGGATGCGTGCGCGCATCTCGCGTACGGCGTCGGTGAGGCCGTGGAGGACTGCGCGCGCGATGATGTTGTGGCCGATGTTGAACTCGGTGATTTCGGGAATGGCCGCGACCTCGCCGACGTTGCGGTAGGTGAGCCCGTGGCCGGCGGCGACGTGCATCCCGTACTGCGCGGCGAGGGTCGCCGCCTCGCGCAGACGTTTCAACTCGGCCGCGGCGCGTGCGCGCCCTTCCGAATGGACGGCGCGCGCGCCAAGGGTGGAGTCTGCGTAGGCGGCCGTGCAGAGTTCGACCTGCTGCGCGCCCGCGTTGTGCGCCGCCTCTATCTGTCTCGGGTCTGGGTCAATGAAGAGGCTGACGAAGAGGCCGCCTTCGCGCAAACGGTCAACGGCCGTGCGCACCGCGTCTAAGTTCGCGACGGCGTCCAAGCCCCCTTCGGTCGTAATCTCGCCCTCGCGCTCCGCCACGAGAGAGATGGCGTCGGGCCGCGCGTCCAGAGCGATCTGAACCATCTCGTCGGTCGCGGCCATCTCGACGTTCAGGTAGGTCGAGACGACGCGCCGCAGCGTGTAGATGTCCTCGTCCTGTATGTGCCTGCGGTCGCCGCGCAGGTGGACGGTGATGCCGTCGGCGCCCGCGTCCTCGCACATCAGCGCGGCCGTAATCACGCTCGGCTCCGGCGCCCTCCGCGCCTGCCGCACGGTCGCCACGTGGTCAATGTTGACGTTGAGTCTCGCGGTCATAGCTTCAAGCCTCAATGTAACCTAGCGGGGCGGAAGCCCGACCGTGAGGGAGGGCGTTGTGGCCCCGCCGTACGCTTCAATGAATGACATACGCCCTCCCTCACGGTCGGGCTTCCGCCTTAAATCCTCTGGCCGGCGAGTTCGGGGGAGACGTCGCTCTCGATTCCGGACTTGTCGGCGAGCGGGCGGCGGTCTTTGACGCGTGCGGCGGCCTCGCGTGCGCGCGCGACGGCCGCGTCGTAGAGGCCGCGCGCGGCGTTACGGCGGACTTCGTTCAGTTCGGCGAAGCCTTGGAGGCCGCTGCGGAAGCTGACGGAGCCGCCCGCCACGTCGTCCCAACGGACGGGGTATTCGAGCATGCGGAGCCCGGCGCGGTGTGCGATGAAGAGCAGCTCCACGTCGAAGCCGAAGCGCTCGATGAGCGCGCCCTCTATTACCGCGCGGCACACGTCCATGCGGAAGGCTTTGAAGCCGCACTGCGTATCCTTGAACGGCAGCCCCGTCATCATCCTCATCGCCAGATTGAAGACGCGCCCGCTCTGCTCGCGCGTCCAAGGCTGGTGCTTGCCGATGAGGCGGCGGTCGAGCGCGCGCGAGCCGAAGACCACGTCGTACTGGCCCGAGCGTATCGGCTCGACGAGCTTCGGCGTCTCGGTGACGGGCATCGAGAGGTCTGCGTCGAAGAAGGCCGCGACGGCGCAGCGCGCCGCGAGCAGCCCCGTGCGTACGGCGTGGCCCTTCCCGCGGTTCGGCGAGACGCGTATGACGCGCCCCTCGGCGCCCTGCCCCTTGTGCTCGTCGAAAATTGATTCGGAGAGGGCGGCCGTGTCGTCCTTCGAGCCGTCGTCCACGACGACGACCTCGCCGCCGCCCGGCTGCGCTTCCAGATAGGCCAGAACCTCGCGTAGCGTCCGCCCGATGCGCGCCGACTCGTTGTAAGCGGGGATGATGATTGAGAGAGAAGAAGAAGACATCGGTCAGGAAACTTCCCGTAAAATTCTGCCGCGAAAATATAACAGAAGTAGCGAGTAGACAGTAGTCAGTAGACAGTAGGCTCCGCCGCCCTCTACTGACTACTGTCTACTTGCCTACTTCTTTTGGTAAAATCTCCACACGGGCTTAAACGCGCGGAGGTCAAGGGGAGTTCGGGGGTTTCAATCCATGAGCAACAGGACGTTCGGACGCATCACGGCGGGGGTCATCATCGCGGCGGCGACGCTGGTCGGCGGCATCTACGGCAGGCGCGTCTTCTCGCAGACGGGCGGGGCCGACACGGCCGCGTCGCAGCTTGAGTCGTCGTACAACGAGGCCGTCTCGGTCATCGCGGACAACTACGTGGACGCGGTGGACTACGAGAAGGCCAATCAGGCAGCCCTTCAGGGCATGCTCTGGACGCTCGACCCGCACTCGAACTTCTTCTCGCCGGCCGAGTACGCGCGACTGTTGCAGGATCAGGAGTCGCGCTTCACGGGCATCGGCGTCTCGATACTCCGACACCGCGACGCCGTCTACGTCCAGACGCCGATTCAGGGCACGCCCGCGGCGAAGGCGGGCCTGCGCTTCGGCGACCGCATCGTCGAGGTTGACGGCAAGGACGCGCGCGACTGGACGACGCAGGCCGTCTCCAAAGCCGTACGCGGCCCGGAGGGTGAGCCCGTCACGATTAAGATTGAGCGCGCCGGCAGTCAGGCGCCGCTCTACTTCACCATCAAGCGCGGCAGCGTCCCGCAGCCCTCCATCCGCAACAGCTTCATGCTCCGGCCCGGCGTCGGCTACGTCGGCCTGACGGGCGGCTTCACGCACACGACGGCCGACGAGCTTGAGCAGGCGCTCGAACAACTGAGCGGTCAGGGCATGCAGCAGCTCATCCTCGACCTGCGCGGCAACCCCGGCGGCTTGCTCGACCAAGCCATACGCGTCGCCAGCCACTTCGTCCCGCGCGGCAAGGGCGTCGTCTCGGTTCGCAGCCGCGACGCCGAGAACAACCGCGAGTACAAGAACGTCTTCTACGACCCGGTCAACTTCCCTCTCGTCGTCTTGGTTAACGGCGGCTCGGCCTCGGCCTCGGAGATCGTCGCGGGCGCGATACAGGATCACGGCCGCGGCCTCATCGTCGGCGAGACGACCTTCGGCAAGGGGCTCGTCCAGCGCATCTTCAACCTGCCCTACGGCGCGGGACTCACGCTGACGACGGCCAAGTACTACACGCCCTACGGCCGCCTCATCCAGCGCTCGTACGCGGGCGGCTCGCTCTACGACTACTACAACCACCACGACCCGAACGCAGATCTCGCGCCCGCGCGCCCCAACGGCCCTAACGCGCCCGCCAACCCGAACGCGACGCCAGCGCCGAACGGCCCAGTGAGCCCGACCACGTCCGCGCCCGCCGCGACGCCCGCGCCGACGCCTTCGGGGCCCGCGATTAAGACCGCGGGCGGCCGCGTCTTCTACGGCGGCGGCGGCATCACGCCCGACTACGAGGTCAAGCCGCTCGACGTGATTTCACCCGTGCGCGCGCGCATCTACGAGGAGGCTTTTCAGTTCGCGCGCCAGCTCGCGGGCGGGCAGGTCGCCGGGCTCGAAAGCTACCGCATCTCCACCGAGCCGCAGTACGGACGCACCCCGCGCCCGACCGACTTCCCCGTCAACGACAAAGTCATTCAGGCGTTCCGCGACTTCGTCAAGAACGACCCCGAGGCGGGCCTGAGCCCCGCGCAGGTCGAGCGCGAACTGGACTACATACGCCTGCGCATCCGCGAGAACCTCGTCAACGCGGCCTACGGCGGCGACGCCGCCACCCGCTTCCTCCTCGAAGGCGACCCGCAGGTTACGCGCGCCCTCGAACTCTTCCCCGAAGCCAAATCGCTCGCCGAAAACACCGGCCGCGCCCGCGACTCCGAATGAGTGGTCGCTGCCGTGAAGAATGCGCGGGGAGGTGCGTCTGATGAAGAAGCAGGTTCAGGTCAGAAAGCTTTCGCTGCACGAGACGCCCGAGAACGACCTGAAGGGCAAGTCGCCCGAAGAGTTAGTCGGCATGATGTGGCAGCTCACTCTCGACGCATGGGCGTTCAAGGAAAAGCTGGATGCTGAACCCAGACTTCAGAGACATGTTGTCGTGCTTAAACGAAGAGGGGGTTGACTTCATCATCGTCGGCGCCTACGCCCTCGCCGCGCACGGCTTCGTCCGCGCGACCGGCGACATAGACGTATGGCTCAGGAACAGCCCTGACAACGCGCACAGAGTTCTGCGCGCCCTCGACAAGTTCGGCGCACCGACCTCCGGCCTCTCTGAAGAAGACTTCACGACACCCACCACAGTCCTTCAACTCGGCGTCGAGCCTTCGAGGATTGACCTCCTGACGGGGATTGACGGGGTTGACTTTGACGAGGCGGCGAAAAGCAGACTGAAGGTCAATGTGGGCGGCGTGGAAGTGTTCATACTGTCGAAAGAGGATTTGCTGAAGAACAAATTGGCCGCGGGCCGCGACAAGGATCGTTCGGACATAGCTTGGCTGGAAAAGAGTCTGCGCGATGAAGCCTAGTGGTTTTGTAAGGGGGGTGGCTGTTGCCGCCCTTTTGCTTTTAGCGATTCTCCCGAGCACCGCGGCGGCGCGGGCGCAGGCGGCGGCGCCGTCGAATCTGACGTTCGAGGGCGGCGAGTCGTTCGGGGTGCCGCTCGAGCTGGTGGACAACCGCATTTTCGTGGAGGTGTGGCTCGAAGGGCGGGGGCCTTTTAAGTTCATACTCGACACGGGCGGGTACGGCGGGCTTTCGGTCGAGACGGCGAGGCGCGTCGGGCTGAAGCTCGGCAACGAGGTGGAGGGGCGCGGCGCGGGCGAGAGCGTCGTGAAGGCTTGGGAGACGAGTGTTAAAGAGACGCGCATCGGCGGCGGGACAGGCGGTTCAGGCAGCGCGGGCAGCCAGAGCCGTTCAGCCGGCGCGGGCAGTAAAGCCGGGCTCGTCCTACGCGATCAGGACTTCCGCGTCTTCGATTTCTCGGACATGCGGCACGTCTTCGGGTCGGAGGTCTTCGACGGCGTCATCGGGCTGCCGGTCTTCTCGCAGGCGGTCGTGCGCGTGGATTACGAGCGGCGGCGGCTGACCTTCACGAAGCCTTCGAGCTTCGAGTACAGGGGCGCGGCCGCGGGCGTCCCGTTCGAGTTGGAGAGATACCTGCCCATCGTCCGCGGCGAGGTTGACGGTAGTCCCGTGCGGCTCGGGCTCGACACGGGCGACCGTTCGGCCTTCACGCTCAAGGGGCCGTTCGTCGAAGAGCACAGGCTGCGCGAACGTTACGCGCCGAAGGTCGAGGCCGTGACGGGCTGGGGCATCGGCGGCCCCATACGCGCGCAGGTCGTGCGCCTGTCTTCACTCAAGTTCGCGGGCTTTGAAATCAAAGAGCCGGTCACGCGCCTCTCGCTGCAAAGGTCGGGCGCGTTCGCGGCGGGCGACACGGCCGGCAACGTCGGCGGCGCGATACTCAAGCAGTTCACCGTGACGTTCGACTACACGCGCCGCCGCCTCTTCTTCGAGAAGGGCAGCGCCTACGGCCGCCGCCTCACGTACGACCGCGCGGGGCTCTGGCTGAGCCGGAGCGCGGACGGGCGCGCCTTCGAGGTTTACGACGTGGTCGCGCACGGCCCTTCGGACGAAGCGGGGCTCAAGGTCGGCGAGCGCGTCGTCGCCGTTGACGGCAAGGGCGTGGAGAGTCTGAAACTGATTGCGACGCGCGACGAGTTGAAGGACGCGCGCCGCAGGAGCGTGCGGCTCACCGTTCAGACGGGCGCGACGACGCGCGAGGTCGTAGTCCGCCTGCGCGACCTCGTTTGAGTCTTCACGCCGCACGAACTCGTTTGGAAGGGGATGACTTCGGAGAGGATGAGACGGCCCGCCCCGGCGCTCCTGAACGCTTTAGACCGCGCGCACCTCGTCTACCTCGGACTGCTGCCCGCGGCCGCGACCTTCACGCTGCTCTACACGTACGGACACTTCGCGCCGATGCTGCTGTTCATCGCGGGCACGGCGGCGGTCGGCGTCTACCTCGCCACCACATACACCTTCACGCCGCGGCCGCGTTCGGTCGGGCTCGCACTCCTCGTGCTGCTCGACGGGCCGGCGTGGGCGATTCTTTCGCTCTTGCTCAAGGACGCGCGCCCGCTCGCCTTCGCCGTCGAGGGCTTTCTGGTTGACGGGACGGCCGTCTGGGCTTCCGTACTCGCCTTCGCGCTGCGCTCGCCTCTGCCGACGCGCGGGCAGCGCGCCGCGTCCGTCGGCATCATGCTGGCCGCGCTCGCCGCGACCTACACGCTGGCGTGGCCGTACCTGCGCGAGGCGGCGCACGGCGCGTGGGGCGGCGCGAGCCTTGCGCTGCTCGGCCTCGGCGCGGCGCAGGGCTCACTCATACGCTACAGACGCTTCGAGGGCGAGGAGGTCACGCGCGACGAGGGCGCGGGCGCGGCCTACATCGTCATCTTCATCGTCCTGTGGCTCGCCGCGCTGATGGCCGGCAACGCCCTCCACGAACTCTCGCGCCGCCCTTAACCCGCAACTACCTTCCGCTAGACTGCAACTACCTTCCGCTGTTCGCCACAGTCCTACGCCTGACGGCGGGCCGTGTCGTCTTCGGCGAGCCGAGGAGCGGTTCGGCGTGGCCGTCGGCGAGCGCGCGGCCCTCCTTGATGCTCTCGACGGGGACGACGAACTTGGTGCGGCGCGTGACGGAGGAGAGCATCTGTTTGAGCGCCTCGTCGTCGAGCGCCGAGTCGTCAACGCCGCTCGAACGCAGTTCGTCGCGCAGCCGCGCAGCGGTGTTGGTGCCGCGGTTGTAAACGTCCGGGTAGATGTAGAGCTTGCCGCCCTCTACGACGAGCGTGTCGTAGTTGATGTCGAACTGAAGCGGCTCGTCGAGCGCGGCCGTGAGCGTCTTCGTCCCGGCCTTCGCCGCCGCGATCTGTTTGCGCGTGACCGCGAGCGAACGCGCGGCGACGATCTTCTCCGCGAGGTCGTAGAGGTCTGCGCGCATCATCCGCACGCAGCCGTGCGAGACGAGGTTGCCGAGGTTGCTCGGCCCCGTCGCTTGGTGGATGAGGTAGCCGTCGCCGAGCGGAATTTTCAGCTTGCCGAGCGGGTTGCGCGGGTCGCTGGCCTTGATGACCTCGCCGGGCTTGACGCCCTTGTGGCTCTTGACCCAGTCGCTCGAAGGCGGAATCCACGGCGGGTTCCAGATGATCTCGCGCGCCTCGCGCTCGCCGATGTAGATCGGGTAGTCCTTCATCCCGACGCCGACGAAGTACGACTTCACTTCCTTCCCGTTCTGCCAGAGCGTCAGGCGGAACGAGGGCACGTTGAGCGTGAGCTTGATGTCGGGCTCACCCGGCTGGAACTCTGCGCGCTCGATGTGCCCGCCCGTCAGCTTGTCCGAGCGCTCCGACTCGAAGCGGTCATATCTTATGTAGCTCTGCGACTGCTGCGCGCGCGCCGCGCCCGCCAAAAGCACGAGCGCCGCGAACGCCGACAGCGCCCCTCTTAAAATCACGCGTGCGAACATGAATCCTTCTCCCTCCTCGACAGACTGCCGGCCCGCGACGCGCCGAGAGGGAGAGCCGCGCGCGGGAAATCAACTCGGGGGATTCAGGGGTTGGTATTGTTATCCGATGAAATGGTTGTCCGGCGCAAGGGGAGAGGTTAGAGGTTGGAGGTTAGAGGTTAGTTTTTGACTTTCCCGTGCCGCCCGTCTGGACGCGTGCGACGCGCCGGCCGCAACCACTAACCTCTGCCCTCTTTCCTTCCCGCGAGGCGTGCGATTGCGGAGACGAGTGCGGCGGGGTCTGCGGGCTTGGCGATGTGGAGTTGGAAGCCGGCTTCGATGGCACGCGCGCGGTCTTCGGGTCGCGCGTAGGCCGTGAGCGCGGCGGCGGGGACGTTGCCGCCGGCTTCGCGGCCGAGCGCGCGTACGCGAGAGATGAGTGTGTAGCCGTCTTCGACGGGCATGCCGATGTCGGCGAGCATCACGTCAGGGCGCAGGCGCGCGGCGGCGTCGAGCGCCTCGGCGGCCGTTGCCGCTCGCGTGACGCGCGCGCCCGCGCGGCCCAGCACCGCGGCCATCAGCTCGCGCGTGTCCTCGTCGTCGTCAACCACGAGCACGTGCAGCCCCCGGAGGATTTCGGATTGCGGATTTCGGACTGCGGACTGATGAAGGCCGCGCTGTTCCTCATCATTCCGCAATCCGGAATCCGCGTTCCGCATTTGCATCAGGGGCAGGCGGACGCGGAAGGTCGCGCCGCCGCCGTGGCCGGGGCTCTCGGCCGTGATGGTACCGCCGTGCATCTCTACGAGGTGGCGCGCGATGGCCAAGCCAAGCCCGAGCCCGCCGTGCTGGCGCGTGAGGCGTCCGTCGGCCTGTCGGAAGCGGTCGAAGACGTACGGCAGGAAGTCGGGCGCTATTCCGGCGCCGGTGTCGGTCACGGTCAACTCGGCCTGCGCGCCCTCGCGCCGGAGGCGGACGCTCACGCTGCCCCCGCCGGGCGTGAACTTGATGGCGTTCGACAGAAGGTTCCAGACGACTTGGCGCAGGCGGTCGGCGTCGCCCGAGACGGGGCCGGCCGTCGGGTCGAGCCGCACGTCGAGCCGCACGCCGCGCGCGTCGGCCGCGGGGCGCACGCTCTCGGCCGCGGCCTCGATGACGGGGAAGAGGTCTACACGCCGCACGTCCAAGCGGAGCTTGCCCGTGATGATGCGCGACACGTCGAGCAGGTCGTCTATGAGACGCGCCTGCGCGGCGGCGTTGCGCTCGATGGCTTCGAGCGCGCGCGCGGCCGACGCGGCGTCGAAGCGGTCTGACCTGAGCAGCTTCGACCAGCCGAGGACGGCCGTGAGCGGCGTGCGTAGCTCGTGCGAGACCGTGGCGAGAAATTCGTCCTTCAGTCGCGAAGCCTCTTCGGCCTGAAGCCGCGCGCGCTGTGCCGCCTCGGTCTGTTCGCGCAGAGCCTCCTCGGTGCGCTTGCGCCCGGTCACGTCCTGCACGACGCCGAGCATGCCGAGCACGCGGCCCGTCGCGTCGTACGTCGCGCGGCCGCGCGCCGAGACCCAGACCTCCGAGCCGTCGCCGCGTACGACGCGGTACTCGATGTCGTAGTCGGAGTGCTCTTCGATGGAGCGCTCGACGGCCGTGCGCGCTCGCTCGCGGTCTTCCTCGTGCAGCAGCCCCCTCATGCGCTCCCAAGTCAGGAGCGGCCCCGGCGGGATGCCGAAGATTTCGGCGGCGCGCTCGCTCATGGTCACCACGTCGCTGTGAGCGTCCCAGCTCCAATCGCCGAGTCGCGCCGAGTCGAGCGCGAGCGCGAGGCGGTCTGCGCCGCGGCGCATCTCCTCTTCGGCGCGCACGCGCTCGGTAATGTCCTCGTGCATGAGGACGACCTCGCGGACGCGCCCCTGTTCGTCCTTGACGGGGTAGATGACGGCGCTCACCCAGCGGCGCGGGTCTTTGTTGGTCGTGACGCCGGGGATCGTCTCTTCGGGGTCGTAGAGGATGGCGGGGATTTGCGCGGGCTCGCCTGCGAAGCCGCGGCGGATGTAGGGCGCGATGCCCTTCTCTTCGAGCTGCGGGTCTTTGAGGACGTTGTAGTCGCCCAAGCCTTCGAGCGTGACGCCCCACAGTTCTTCCCAAGCGCGGTTGACGCGGACTGTCCGGCCGTCGGGCGAGAAGATTTGCGTGCTGACGGGCGACTGCTCGACCAGCGTGCGGAAGCGGTTCTCGGAGGCGCTCAGCTCCGCGGCCGCCGCCGCCGAGCGTGCGCGCGCGCGCACCTGCGAGCGCGTGACGAAGAAGAGCGCGAGACCCACGCCGGCGCCCGCGAGCGCGATGAGCGGCGCGGTGCGCCCCTCCGAAGCGATGTCCGACGTGCGACGCGTGAAGAAGTGTACGCGCCACGGCCGCCCCTCGATGTCGAGAACCTTGTCGGCCGTGAAGCGCGGCCTGTAGGACTCGTCCGCCGTCTCGCCGCGCGCGGCGTCCGAGCTGTGGATGAGGTTTTCGGGCTTCGCCTCTGCGCCGTCGTAGACGGCCACGTCGCAGAGCGGCGAAGGCATGGTGCCGAAGATGCCGCCGAGCAGGTCGTCGGCGCGGAAGGGCGAGTAGAGGAAGCCGCGCAAAGTCGCGCGCCGCTCCTCGACCGACGCGGGCACAACGCTGCCGCCGTAGACGGGGACGTAGATGAGTAGGCCCGCCTGCTTCTGCGACTCGATCTCCTGAACGAGCGTGACGCGCCCCGTCGCGGCGGGCTGCCCCGTGTCGCGCGCGCGCTCCATCGCCTCGCGCCGGACGGGCTCGGAGAACATGTCGTAACCGAGCGCGGCGAGGTTGCGCTGGTCGAGGGGTTCGATGTACGTGACCGGCTGATACTCTTCGCGCTCGCCCTCCGGCCGCAGTTGAAAGTCGGGCACGCCCTGCCTTCGCACAGACTCGACGAACGCGCTCACGTCGCCCGCACGCACGCGCGCGGTGTAGCCGACGCCCTGCACGCCCGGGTAGCGCTCCTGCAACTGTATGCGCTCGACGAAGCGGCGGAACTCCTGACGGCTGACCTCGCGGTCGGCGGCGAAGAGGCCGGCGCCCGCGCGCAGCACGTCCACGTAGGTCTCGATGCGGTCGCCCAAGGCGTCGGCCGTGCGCTGCACGGCGTTGTCGAAGCGCAGGCGGTCGTTGGCGCGCGAGGAGGCGCGCACGGCGTAGGCGACCGTGGCCGTCGCCGCCACCACGCCCGCGAGGACGAGGTACGGAAGCCATGCGCGCGGCGTGCGCGTGCGGCGTTTCTGCGTGTCGGGTTTCGTCAAATTCAGGTCAAGAGTCCCTTCAACTCGGACAGGCTGTGTACGTAGTGCGTCGCGCCCGGCCCGCGCGGCACGCCCGGCCGCAGGATTTGCGCGGTCGTCATCCCGAGACGGTTCCCGGCCTCGATTTCGGCGTCGGGGTTGTCGCCGACGACGAGGACTTCCGAAGGCTTGAGGGCGTAAGCTTCAAGAATCTCCTCGAAGATTCCCCGCTTGCCCTTGCGGCCCGCCTCGTCAATCGCGTCAACGTAGACCGCCTCGAAGCGCGACGCGAACCCGAGCGCCTTTATCTTGCTCTCCTGTAGGCGGCGGAAGCCGGAGGTGACGAGGAACAGCCGCGCGCCGAGTTCCGCCAGCGCGTCTAAATCCGGATAGCCGTGCATGGGAGTCGTCACCTCCACGCCTTTCGCGATTTCCCAACCGGCGGCGAGCATCTCGTCCGAGAAGCCGTGCGTGCGCGCGACCCAATCCAAAGGGTGACGCCAGCAGTCCTCGAAGGCCCGCGCGAGTTCTTCGTTGGAGAGACGGCCGTCGTTCGCGCGCCTTATCGCGCCGAACACCGGTTCGAGCAGCCCGCGCCCCACCTCGTCCGCCGCGCTCAGGCAGTTGTCCAAGTCGAAAATGACCGCCTTTATCATACAGGTGACGAGGGCCACTGCGCGCGCCGTTCAGCGCCACATCAGGCGGAAGTAGAGGTAGGCGGCCTGCACCACGCCGATGGCGAAGCCGATGAGCAGGCCGAAGAGCTCGATGGTGCGGAGGTGCTGCTTGGCGACCGAGAGGACGAGGTCTTCGAGCTTCTTGATGGGGTAGCCCGAGACCTTCTCCTGCACGATGCGGCCGATGTCGAACTCGGCGATGGCCGCGGGCAGGCGCTCGCGCGCGGCCGCCTCGATGCGGTCGGCGAGCATGACTGAGGCGCGGCGAACCTTCTCTTCGGGCACGAGGTCGCCGACGCGGCCGATGGGCCGGACGAGGAGCTTCTCGACCTGCGCGGCGAGCAGTGCGTTGACGGCGCGCGCCGTCTCCTCGCGCGAGAGCACGCCCATCAGGCCGCGCGTGAGGAAGCTCTTAATCTGCTCGGCCGAGTCGGGGCGCGCGTGTTCGAGCAGAGCGCGCAGCGTGTGCGGGCGTACGCGTTGGAGTGCGTCGGTCGCGTAGGCCGAAACGGACGTGGAGAGTTCGGCGCTGCGCACGAGCGAGAGTATCCGCCCGGCGATCTGGTCTTTAATCATCTCCAACCGTTCGGGCGCGATGTTGCCGACCAGCTCGTTGACGGGGCGCGCGAGCACGCCGTCTATCGTGGAGTTTAAGAACTCTTCGGCCTGATGCTCGAACGCCTCGCCCGAAAGGAACTCGCCGACGCGGCGCGGCAGGGTCTTGTTGACGAGGTCGTCAACCTCTTGGTGTATGCGCTCGCGCGAGATGAAGATTTTTTTGAAGAAGTTGAGCTGCCGGTAGTAGTCGTCCACCTCGCGCTTGATGAGCGCGCCGATCTGCTTGCGCGTGCCCTTGTTCGTCGCAATCTCGGTGAGGTGTTGGACAATCGGGGGCACCTGACTGTCTATGCGCTCCTTGATGACGGCGACGGTGTCGGGCGTGAACATCTCTGCGAGCGTGGCCTGACTCTGCGCCAGCTCGTCCACGCGGGAGGAGACGAACTCCCTGACCTTCGAGTCGAAGTTGCGCTCGTTGACGATGCCGCGGAAGCGGTTCTCGACGAAGCCCAAGACCTGCTCGAAAGTCTCTTCGCCCACGGTCTCGCTCAGGCGCTGCGAGAGGATTACGTCCACGCGTCGGTCAACGAAGCGCGCTACCGCCTCGGCCGTCTCCTCGCTCCGCAGCGTCGCGGCGATGTGCTCGGCGATGCGGAGTTGCAGCGCCGAGAGAGCGTCGAGCACGGGCGCGCGCACGGCCTTCGGGAGCGCGTCGAGGAAGGTCGTGTAGTTCTTGTCGAGCAGCTCATCGGTGTAGGAGCCGACGAACGACTCGACCTTGCGGCGGAAAAATCCTGTCTCGAAGAGAGCGTGGACGACCGTCTCCTGCGAGACGAGCTCGTTGCCGACGGCGTGGCCGATGGTCTGCGCGAGGCGTTCGCGGTGGCGCGGGATCATGCCCTGCGGCCAGACGGTGAGGCCGAGCAGCTTGACGGGCCGGTGCGGGCGGAAGAGCATCCGCACGGCGAGCCACGCCGCGCCGTAGCCGTGGAAGGTCGCGACGGCTACGATCAGGAACAGCTCGAACCACTTGCTGTGGACGACGGCGTTAACCCACTCGATGGCGAGCACCCCACATGCGCGCGGCGGAGATGTGTGAAGGGGGACGCTTCGATGCTAAACGCAGCCCGCGCGGGGCGTCAAACGGAAAGCCGGGCGATGCGAGCCATCCCCGGAGGGGATGAAGACAATAGCCGGGGGTAAGCGAGGGAGCGTGAGCGACCGAAGCGCCACCCCCGGTACAATCGCCAAAATAATTCCGACCCTGAAAGGGTCGCACCGTGTAACGATGTGCGACCCCTTCAGGGTCGGAACGTTTTGCCGTCCGTTTCCGGGGGCGGCGCTTAGGCGCTTCGCGCCTTCGCTCTGCCCCCGGCTATTATCTGTATCCCCTCCGGGGATACAGCGTCCGTGGTCAACACCTTGCGCTCCCCCGGCGTTTCACTTTTGCCTGTTGCCTGTTGCCTTTTACCTTCCACGAGGTCTGCGAGCGCGCTTTCGAGGTTGGTGTAGAGAAACTTGAAGTGCTGCTCGACGAGGCGCTCGGGCAGGGCGCGTCGGCCGGTGAGCGCGAGTTCGGGCTCGGTTCTCATCAGGAACGCGCCGAGGCGTACGAGCCATGCGGGCAGCCGCGGGCACCAAGGGCGCTTGAGCGCGCAGCGCAGCTCGCACATGAACTCGGCGTTGGTGACCGGGCAGGGGCCGGTCGCGTTGTAGACGCCTTCGGCCTCTTCGTGTTCGAGGCACCAGAGGACGAGGCGGCAGAAGTCGCGGACGTGGAGCCAACTGATGTATTGATGCCCCTCGCCTATCGTGCCGCCGAGGTACGCGCGCGCCAGACGCGAGAGGCGCGGGAAGGCGCCGCCGTCGCGGCCGAGCACGAAGCCGATGCGGAGCAGAACCTTCCTCGTCGCGGGAAGCTCTTGCGAGTTGAAGGCGTCTTCCCAGAGCTTGCAGACTTCGACGGGGAAGCCGCGGCCGGCGGGCGCCGTCTCGTCGCAGATGCGGCGGCCGGCGTCGCCGTAGACGGCGAGCGAGGCGGCCTGTATGAGCACGGCGGGCGGCTCTTTGCAGGCGCGTATCGCGCGGCCGACTGCCTGCGTCGAGAGGACGCGCGACTCGACTATCTCGCGCCTGTTACGTGGCGTGTGGCGGCAGTCAACGCCGCGGCCCGCGAGGTTGACGACGGCCGCCGCGCTTTCAAGCTCTCGCGCCCAAGTGCCGACCGTCCGGCCGTCCCACTCGACCTGACGCACGCGCGAGTTCTTTTTCAGCTTCCGTGTGAGGACGACCGGCTCGTAGCCGGCGCGCGCCAGCTCTTCCGCCAGCGCGCATCCGAGGAACCCGCTGCCGCCCGCCAGAACCACGCGACCCCGACCCGAACGCGCTTCAGACATGAGCTTGAACCTCCTCGGTGGCGCGACTTCTCGGCACGCCTTCGCCGTTTAGGTTCTTCAAGACTCATGCCGCGCTTATTGTCTGGAATTTTTAAGGCCGGCGAGTCCGTCGTCTTGCAAATGGCGAGCGGCGTGTGCGGGCTTAGCAGTTTGCGAAACTCAGTCTTGACGTTTGAGCAGAGTGAGGAAGAGCGCGGCGACGCAGAGGAGCCAGCCTGTGCCGATGAGCGCTGTGAGCCAGACGTGCGGGATGGGCGCGGGGTCTGTGCGCGCGGGCTCGAAGACGGTCTGTTGCAGGTGGCCGAAGAAGCTCGCGTAGCCGAGTCCGCAAGCGAAGGCCCACGCGGCGGCGAGCCACGGCCGCCCGCGCCGCTCGTCTCGCGCGCAGGCCCACGCGCCGTAGAAGAGGAAGGCGCCGATGAGGTAGTCGTCGAAGAAGCTCGGCGGCCACTCGCGCCAAGTGTGCCAGCGGCGCACGGTCTCGCCGACGATGCAGAAGGCGCCGATGAAGACGGCGAAGCGGCGTAGGAATTTGAGCGACATCGGCAGTCTTAAACTTCAAATTTCAGATTTGAAATTTCAAATCGCGGCCGCGGGCTTCTCGACGGGGAAGCCGGCGGTGACCCACGCGCCTGTGCCGCCCTCGACGTTGTAGAGGCTCTGGAAGCCGAGCGGGCGGAGCAGGCTCGTCGCGGCGCTCGAACGGTAGCCGCCCGCGCAGATGAC
This sequence comes from Pyrinomonadaceae bacterium, assembly GCA_035248785.1. GTDB lineage: Bacteria > Acidobacteriota > Blastocatellia > Pyrinomonadales > Pyrinomonadaceae > QHXN01. The sequence continues at coordinate 48,875 of DATFHD010000093.1, forward strand.
CGCGAGCGGGCGCGCGGGGTCGAGCCGCGCGGCCTCTTCGCGCAGGCGCGGGCTTAAGGGGACGTTCCAAGCGGTCGGCGCGTGGCCTGCGTTGAACTCCGCGGGGCGCCGCACGTCGAGCACTTGGAGGTCTGTCTGCTCCTCAATCATGCGGCGCAGTTCGGCGACGGATATCTGCTCGACCACGGACGCTTCATACCCGGCCTCGCGCCACGCCTTCATCCCGCCGCGCAGGTAGCCGCGCACAGACTCGTGGCCGACGCGCGCGAGGCGCGTCACGGCCTCGTCCACCTGCTCGTCCGTGTCTGCGACGATGATGACGGGCGAGCCCAAGTGAATGAGCGCGCCGGCCCAACTGGCGAACTGCCCGCCGAGTCCGACGTTGAGCGCGCCGGGGACGTGGCCCGCGCCGAACTCCGCGGCCGTGCGCACGTCGAGGACGACGTAGCCGAGGTTCGCGTAAGCGACGACCTGCTGCGGGATGAGCGGCGCGGGGCGGCGTATCGCGTCGAGCGGCGCCGCGCCCTCGCGGTTAATCTCTGCGTCGGCGGAGAAGTAGGCGGGCGCCTCGGGCAGGTCTGTCGTCAGCAGTCGCACGAACTCGTCGCGCTCCATCGGCGCGAGCGCGTAGTTGAAGCGGCGCTGCTGGCCGATGGTCGAGGAAGTCTCCTTCGAGATGTTGCGCCCGCACATGCTCCCCGCGCCGTGCGCGGGCCAGACTTCGACCGCGTCGTCGAGCTTGAGGAGCTTGCCGTGCAGACTCTCGTAGAGCATCCCGGCCATCTGCTGCGGCGTGTAGCCGCGCGCGCCCGCGAGGTCGGGCCGCCCCACGTCGCCGACGAAGAGCGTGTCGCCGGTCAGAACCTTCTGCGGCGCGTCCGACGCCTCGCCGTCTGTGATGACGAGGGAGATACTTTCGGGCGTGTGGCCCGGCGTCTCAAGCACGCGCAGGACAACGCGGCCGACGCGCAGCTCGTCTCCGTCCTTTACGGCTCGGTGTGGGAAGCGCGCGCCGGCACGCGCGCCGATGACTATTTCCGCCCCGGTGCGCGCGGCAAGCTCGCGGTGGCCGCTGACGAAGTCGGCGTGCAAGTGCGTCTCGACGACGTACTTGATTTTCAAACCTTGCGCTGTGGCCTCTTCGACGTACTGCGCCACGTCGCGCTGCGGGTCTATGACCGCGGCCTCGCCTTCGGAGCCGACGAGGTAGGAGGCGTGCGCGAGACAGCCGAGGTAGAACTGTTTGAAGTACATTGTATGACTCCGCTTCGGGTGGATGAACGGGACGGGGCTTTACTCCGACGCGCGGAATTTTATTCCGCTTCACGTTTTTAAACAACGCGGCCGGGCGGACGAACGTGGTCGGGCGGCCTCGGTCTGCGCTACAATGCCGGCGAGCCCCAGAGACAAAACGAACCGGAGGGAAACAGAAGAGATGTTCAGTACGTGTCCACGTCCGCCGCTCGCGCTGTTGGCGCTCGTGCTTTCACTGTCGTTCGCCGCGGCGGCGCGCGCGCAAGGCTCGCAGCAGACTTCAGACAACCCCTGCCACGGCCAGCCGCCGGTCAGGGAGCGGCAGAACACCTCGGGCGGCGGCGCGGGTCAACAGCAGCAAGCGCCCCCGGCCCAGCCTCTGACCGGGGGGCAGAAGGTCAAGTGCGCGTTCCGCGGTGCGTTCCTCAGCCCCGTGCCTTACCTGACGAGCATCATCTCGGGCGGCATCAGGCAGATCGGCGAGGACAGGCTGCCGCACAAGGACGGCGGCGACGAGGTGGCCGACTGGGGCTCGCAGTCGGCGCGCATCTTCGCCACGCGCGCGACGACGCGCGTCTTCACCAACGGCTTCTACGCGGCGGCCTTCAGGCAAGACCCGCGCTACGAGCGTTCGACGAGCAAGGGCGTCGGCCGCCGCGCGCTCCACGCCATGAGCCGCGTCTTCGTCACGCGCGGAGACGACGGCGACCTTGAGCCGAACTACTCGCGCTTCGCCGGCTCGCTGACCTCCGCCGCGCTCGCCAACGTCTGGGAGCACAGCACGCCCGGCCACGACCGCGTCGGCCCCGACGCCACGCTCCGGCGCTTCACGCGCTCCTTCGCCACCGGCGCCCTCTCCAACATCGTCTTCCGCGAGTTCCTGCCCGACATCATCGGCATCTTCAGGAGATAGAGGTTGGAGGTTAGAGGTTAGAGGTTAGTAGTTGAGCCTAAAGCAGCGGCGCCTTCGTCAATCATCGTTGACGAAGGCGCCGCTGTCTTGAATGTACTTACTAACCTCTAACCTCTAACCTCTGACCTCTAATTCACGAACGCGAGTTGGCGCAGGGCGTGGCGGAAGAGTTGCGCTTCGCGGCCCTGCGTGTTGGGCGACCAAGTGGCGCGCAGGGCGTGCGCGCCTGACGAGTCGGGCGCGAGGTGGAGGCTGTAGGTCTCGTGCTTGCGCGGGGTGTAGACGACGTAGCGGCGGCCGTCGCGCGCGCCGTCGCTCGGCGCAGACCCGGTGCAGAGGATTTCGTCGTAGCCGTCGCCGTCGAGGTCAACCGCTTCTTCAGTCCACTCGGCGCCGCGGAAGCCCTCCACGTCGAGCGGCACGTGCTCCGCGATTGCGTAGGAGCCGCGCACGGCCCCGCGCTCGATGACGAAGAGCGTACGTGCGCCGCCTTCCGACGGCAGCGAGACGACGGCCGCCACGACTTGGCCCGCGCCCGTGCCGACGACGCGCGCGTCAACGACCCGCCCCTTCGTGAGCGTTGACGCGACCCTCCACGCGTCATCGCGCGTGAGCGACGGCACCTCCGGCTGACGACGCGGCGCGCGCGTCTTGCTGCGCGGCAGGAGCGCGGCGGCGGCCGCCTCGGGGTCGGCCGCGAGTTCCTTGAGCGCTCCCGACTGTCCCGCGCGCGCAGACCACGCGACCATCACCGTGAAGGCCATCGCCAGCAGCGCGAAGAGCGAGGCGACGCGCGTGAAGGTGTAGCGGTTGGAGCGGAGCGCGCCGATGGTGGAGGCGAAAGGCTCGGTCGGGACGCCGCCCGTCGGGACTTGGATGCGCGAGACCTCGACGCTGCGCTCGACCATGCCGCGCACGTCCGCGGCCGACGCGGGGCGTTGCGCGGGGTTCTTGGCGAGCAGGCTGTGGACGGCGTGCGCGAGCGCGCGAGGGATGTCGGGACGGAATGAAAGGAGTGACGGCGGCTGCGCCGTCGCCTGCTTGACGAGCACGACCGAAGAGAGCGCGTCCACGAAGGGCGGGCGCCCCGCGAGCATCTCGTAGAGGAGGACGCCGACGCTGTAGAGGTCTGTCGCGGGGCCGACGCGGTGGCCGAGGCATTGCTCGGGCGACATGTAGCGCGGCGTGCCGATGACGAGGCCCGACTCGGTCGTCGGGTGCGTGCGCGTGACCTCGGTCGAGGTCTGCAAGACTTTGGCGATGCCGAAATCCAACACGCAGACGCCGCGCTCGTTGAGCATGATGTTCGAGGGCTTGAGGTCGCGGTGGACGATGCCGAGCGCGTGAGCCTCACTCAGCACGTCGCAAATCTCGGCGGCGACGCGCACCGCGCGCTCGGGCGCGAACGGGCCTTCGCGCGCGAGGGTCTCGGCGAGCGTCGAGCCCTCGACGTACTCCATGACGATGAAGGGGCGTCCGTCGGCGAGGTGTCCGGCGTCGAAGATGATGGCGGCGCGCGGGTGTCGGAGTCGCGCCATCGTGCGGGCCTCGCGCATGAAGCGCTCGGCCACTTCCGGGTAGGCGGCGAACTCTTGTTTTAAGATTTTGACGGCGACGGGGCGCTCTAGGCCGAGGTGCGAGGCGCGGTAGACCGTGCCCATGCCGCCCCTGCCGATTTCGCGCTCGACGCGAAACCGCCCGGCGATGATCTGGGGGGTGTCCATCTCCTGACCCTCTTAGTCGGGAAGGGTCGCTGCGGACGGCGCGCACTTTTTCTCGCTTCTCTGAAGCGGGGCAGCAGAGAGAAGAAGGGGCCGCGGCCGAGCGCCACGGGTGAAACCTAAACGGGACAGTTGTTGGGGAGTCGCGTTCTGCCTTCGGCCTCCGACGCGGCCGGGCGAGTGGAGAGTTTAACACTTTCCCGCCCGCGCGCAAGATTTTTCCCGCCCCGCCCGGCCCAACGGGCGCGCAGCACCGTTTTGCAGCCGTGCAGAATGGTTTTGCAGCCCGGCAGAATGATTCTGCAAGCTCGCAGAACCGTTTTGCAGGCTTGCAGAACGGTTCTGCAAGCCTGCGGGAGGGCGTTGCGGCCGTGCGGAGACTCGTTGCAGCCGTGCAGAAGCATTTTGCAGCCCCGCGGCGCCCTGTTGCAGGCGTGCGGAATGGTTTTGCAGCCGTGCAGAATGATTTTGCAGGCGTGCAGAATCGTTTTGCAGCCGTGCAGAACGGTTTTGCAGCCGTGCAGAATGGTTTTGCAGGCGTGCAGAACCATTCTGCACGGCCGCAGAATGGTTTTGCAGGCGTGCAGAATGGTTCTGCACGCCTGCAAAACGGCTCCGTTTTGGGTGTGGGAGGATTTGACGGGATAGGATATAGTCTCCCGCACGGCGGCGCTCCCCGGGCCGGCCGCATCTCCGTACCCACAACCGAATCTCAATGGAGGTGAAGAATGCAGCCTCTATTCTCCGTACTTACCGCGGCGCTAGTCCTGCTAAGCTCAACTCTGTTCGTCCCGACTCGGACGCCCCCGGCCCGTGCGTTCGCCGCCGCGCCGGCCGTCTACCGGCAGACGAATCTCGTCGCCGACCTTCCCGGCGTCGCCTTAATCCAAGACCCGCTGCTGGTAGACCCGAGGGGCGTCGCCATGTCGGCGACGAGCCCGTTCTGGGTGGCTAACAACGCGACGGAGCGCGCCACGCTCTACCGCGGCGACGTGGGCGGCGGCCCGCTCGTGATTAACTCCGAACTCGCCTCGGTCTTCGTCGAGCGCGGCCCCGGCAGCTCGCCGCCGCCAAGCACCCCGACGGGCGTGGTCGCCAACAACACGGACGACTTCGTCGTCTCGGGCGCAGACCTCACGGGCCCGGCGCGCTTCATCTTCGCAACCACGGGCGGCAACCTCAACGGCTGGAACCCCGCCTTCGGCTCGGCGGCCTTCGTCGCCAAGTCCATGCCCGGCCGCGTCTACACGGGGCTCGCCATCGGCAGCAACGCGGGCGGCAATCGCCTCTACGCCGCCGACTTCGAAGGCGGCCGCATAGATGTCTTCGACGGCGGCTTCAACCTGACGACGGTGCCGGGCGGCTTCGCCGCCGACGCGTTCGTGCCAGCCGACTTCCACCCCTTCAACATACAGAACCTCGGCGGCTCGCTCTACGTCACCTACGCGCAGTTCAACAAATTCACGCCGGGGCTCCCAAACCGCGGGGCCGGGTTCGGCTACGTCAGGAAGTTCGACACGAACGGCGCCCGCGACCCCTCGTTCGCCATCAACGACGGCGGCGCACTGAACGCGCCGTGGGGGCTGGCGCTGGCCCCTTCGGGCTTCGGCCCGTTCTCGGGCGACCTGCTCGTCGGCAACTACGGCGGGCCTACCAACCTGAGTTCCAGCATCAACGCCTTCGACCCCGCGACCGGCGCGTTCGTCGGCATGATGACTGACGAGGGCGGGGCGCCCTTGAAGATTAAAAACCTGTGGGCGCTCGCCTTCGGCAACGGCGCCGCGGCCGGAGACCCCAACACCCTCTACTTCACCTCGGGCTTCGACGCCGGGCGTCACGGCCTGCTGGGCTCGCTCAAGCCGGCACAGCCCGCCCCCACCATCCAGTTCGCCATCCCGATTCCCGCCGCGTCCGGGTTCTTCGTCTCCGAAGGCGCGGGCCACGCCGACATCACCGTCACGCGCACGGGCGACGCGTCCGGCACGGCGACCGTCAACTACGCCACCTACGACGGCTCCGCGACCCAGAAGAGCGACTACGAGATCGCGCTCGGCAAACTCACCTTCAACCCCGGCGAGACGCAGAAGACCTTCCGCGTCCTCATCGTCAACGACAACGCGTTCGCCGGCGGCTCCTCCGTTGACCTCAACCTCGTCCTGAGTAACCCGACGGGGGCCGGGCTCGGGAACCCACACGACGCGCTGTTGTCCATCAGCGACGACGAGGGCGACACGCCGCGCCAGCCGCCGAACGCCAGCGACGACACGCAGTTCTTCGTCCGCCAGCAGTATTTCGACTTCCTCAACAGGGAGCCCGACGCCTCGGGCTTTAACTTCTGGGTGAACAGCATCGAGTCGTGCGGCGCGGACGCGCAGTGCCGCGAGGTGAAGCGCACACACGTCTCGGCGGCCTTCTTCCTCTCCATCGAGTTCCAGCGCACGGGGATCATCGCGTACCTCGCGGAGTTGGCGGCCCTCAAGCGGCAGCCGCCCTACGGGCAGTTCATGCGCGGCACGCAGATGCTTCAGAGGGGCCTCGTCTTCGGCGAGCCGGGCTTCGACGCGCAGCTTGAGGCCAACAAGCAGGAGTACTTTGCGGATTTCGTACGGCGCCCCGAGTTCGTCGCCAGATACCCGGCGACGCTCACGCCCGCCGAGTTCGTGAACGCGCTGGCCGGGCCCATCCTGACCCAGTCAGAGCAGCAAGCCGCGGCGGCCGAGTTCGGCGGGGCACCGACGAGCGCCGACCTCGCGGCGCGCGCACGCGTCCTGCGACGCGTGGCCGAGACGCCCTCCTTCGCACGGGCGGAATCCAACGCCGCCTTCGTGCTGATGGAGTACTTCGGCTATTTGAGGAGGAATCCGAACGCGCCGCCGGACGTGGACTTCACCGGCTACAACTTCTGGCTCGGGAAACTGAACCAGTTCAACGGCGACTACATCGCGGCCGAGATGGTCAAGGCGTTCATCTCCTCCACCGAGTACCGCCGGAGGTTCGGGCCGAACTGATTACGGGGCGGCCCTGAAAATCTTGCGCCGCGGCATGAGCGTCGAGAGCCGTGCGGCGAGGAGCTTGATGAGTTGCAGCGCGACCGTCGTGAAGCAGAAGCCCCATAGGAGTCCCGTCAACAGTCGTCGCGCGTTGTCGCCGTCCGAGTGCGTCAGGACGTTGTAGAGCACGTCGAGCGGGAGCAGGAGCGAGAGCAGGAGGCAGATGAGGAGCGGCGGAAGTTTCTTAGTCCGTACGAGCCAGACGAAGAGCGCGAGCGCGCCGAAGAGGATGCCCGTGCAGCGCCAGCAGAGAGGCATCTGCACGCCGAACAGGTGCGGCGAGCGCGCGGGGAGCTGGTGACACCACCAGCTCCCGACGTACATCAGCGCTCGGTAAAGCGACATCGAAACGCGGCCCGTAGAAGTTGCGGAGCCGAGCGGCAGTTACTTGAAGAGTATCGGCTGGAACTGCCCGTTCGAGGCCTTCGCCGCCTCGTCCCAACTGTGGACGGCCGCGGCGACGTTAATCAGCGGCATCACGGCGAAGAGGCAGACGCCGACGACGACGAAGGTCAGAATCGTGGCGATGACGGCGTAGACGATGGTCGCGGCGAAGATGCCGATGCCGAGTCCGGCCTTGTTCGGCACGAAGAGCAGGCCGATGCCGGGCAAAAACAGGCTGACGACCGCCGCCACGGCCGGGTGCATCGGCTGCCCGCCGCCGCCGAGCACGGGCTGCTGCTGCATGCCCTGCGGCTGGTTGTAAGTGGGGTAGGAGGACTGCGGCGTCGGCGGCGTGTAGCTGCTGCCAGACTGCTGGTAGCCCTGCTGCGTCTGCTGCTGCTGCCCGAGGTCGCCGCTCTGGCGCCACGATTCGGGGGAGGGGGCGGCCGGGAGCGTCGTGCCGCACTTCACGCAGAAGCGCGTGCCCTCGACGTTCTCTGCCCCGCAGGAAGGACATGCGATCATCTCTCTCTCCTTTAAACGACCCGACACGCCGCGCGGCCGGGGTTCAAGCATTAAGGGGTGGAATATTTTCGGGCCAAGCCGGTCAGTCCCACTGACTCTTCAAGCTCGACAAACGGCCACAAGTCTTTCTCACAAACGGGGTGAAAAAGCAAGGAGGAAGTAGACGGTAGTCAGTAGTCAGTAGTCAGTAGAAAAACCGTCATTGCCGAACCGCGCGAATCTCATCCTCAACGTGCTCACAGCGGAGCCTACTGACTACTGACTACTGACTACTCTCTCCCCATGTCCGGCACCCAGAACGTCTGGCCGCCGGATTCGAGGCGGCGCAGGCCGCGCGCGGGCAGCTCGCGCTCGTCGAGGCCGAGGTAGGTGAAGTGCGGCAGGTCGCTTAAGACCGTCTGGAACCAGCCGTGGAGCGCGAGCAGGCGTTGGACGCGCGCGTCCTGAAACTCGGCCACGTCGAAGGCGAGCATGGCGAGGTGCTGCGAGGCGCCGGGCGCGGCCACGGATTGAAGGATGCTCTTGTCGAAGTACTTGCTGAAGTAGATGCCGCCGCGTTCGAGCTCTAACACGGCCGACGCCTGCTCGCGCAAAGGCAGATGGCGCAGGCGCTCGGCCTCGTCGCCGTCGAGCCTTCCTTCGGCGCACCAGTAGTCGAGCGCGGGGTCGCAGCGCGAGCGCCAGAGTCGCAGAGAGTCTGCGAAGCTGCGTCGGCCCGCCTCGCTCCCGCCGCGCGGCGTCAGGCGCAGCCCTGCGTATGCGGCCTCCTCGCGCGCGTCCAGCAGCGCGGCCATCGCCGCGGGCTGAAGCTCGACCGTCGCGCCGTCCAGAATCTCTGTGCGCCAGCCGGCCTCTTGTTGAAAACGCTCGACCGCCTCTTCGCTCTCGAAGACGCAGGCCGGGGGCAGCAGCACGCCCTCCGCGACGAACATCGCGCCGTACTCTTCGAGCACGCGCCGCGTCAGAACGTCGCCCGCGGGGCAGAACTCGTCGAAGCTCAGTCCCCTCCTCTCAAGGGCGCGTTCGAGCGCGGCGTGGAAGGGCGAGCGGCGACCCATTGTGTGCGCCGCGCACTCCGACACCGGAGCGGCGCGGCGCGCGGTCTCGTTCTCTCCGTACTCTTCTGCGGGCAATCCCGTCAGTTCTCCTCTCGGCACGTTTGGCGCGAGCTAGCCGTGTGTGGTAACACGCGGGTACGATTGTAAACGAACGGGGGCGCGTGGGGAAAAGATGAGCCGGCTTAAAACGTTTCAGGAGATACTCGCCATGTACCGCAGGCACGGCTGGCGACTGGCGGACGTGCTCGCGCGCCCCGAGACTCTGGCCGAGTTGAACGCGACGGGCGGCGAAGCCGGTGCGTCTGAATTTGAAGGCGTGGCGGCGCGCGAGTCGGAAGTGGACGCGATGTGGTTCACGCGCCCATCTTCGGAAGGGCGCGAGGCTTGGGAGCTGCGGCTCGTGGGCGGGACGCCCTACGCGCTCTTCGAGCTGTTCGAGCCCGACGAAGCGGAAGAAGACCGCGCCGACGTGCGCCGCGAGATGGAAGCGCGCCTGCGCGACTACGCCAACCCGAGGGACGAAGCAGGAAGTAGACAGTAGTCAGTAGTCAGTAGATAAGAGTTAAAGACAGCGCGGCTCTCATCATCCTCTTGATGAGAGCCGCGCTGTTATGCGTCCTACCTACTGACTACTGACTACTGACTACTGTCTACTTCCTTCTAATCCCTCTGCCGCCCGATCTTCACGGGGATGTCGAGGCGCTGGCCGTCGCGCATGACGGAGACGGTGACGGTGCTGCCGGGGATTGACTCGTAGATGCGTAGTCTGAGGTCGCCGGGCGTGCGGATGGGCTTGCCGCCGAACTCGAAGACCACGTCGCCCTCCTTGAGGCCGGCGAGGTCGGCCGGGCCGTTGCGGTCAACGTCGTCCAGCTCGACGCCGTAGAGGTTCGAGTTCGGCAGGCGCACGCGCCCGCCCGGGTCAACGCCGATGATGCCGCGCCCGCCGGGGCGCGTGTCTATCGGCTGCATGCCGCGGAAGTCCTGACGGCCCAGAGTCGTCAGCGTCGTCTTCTTCGTCTCGCCGTCGTGGATGTAGACGACCTCGACGGCCTTGCCCGGCGGGGTCTGCGCGATAAGGCCGCGCAGCGCCGCGGCGTCGCGGACGGCCTTGCCGTCGAAGTTCGTGATGATGTCGCCGCCGACGAGCCCCGCCGCTTCGAGCGAGCTGCCCGGCCCGGCCAGACCCCGAATCATCGCGCCGCCGCCGTCGGGCGTGTCGAAGGCGTCGGCCTCCGCCATCAGCGAGACGGCCGGCGGGCCGGGGTTATTCTGCCCGCCGCGCGCGCGGTTCAGCTTAATCGAGAGCGGCAGGATGCCGGCCGCGAACATGATCACCAGCCCGATGACGATCCAAAGCCACCAGCCGCCGCGCTTCGGCGCGCACGCCTTGACCCACGCCGGGCTCGACGCGTCCTGCCCGGGCTGGTTGAGCGCCGAGGTCGCGCCGAAGGGCCGCATGGGCTGGACGGGCGCCGGCCCCGCGCCCCACGTCGCGCGCTGCGTGAAGGGGTCTGTGGCGGGCGGCGGCGGCGCGGCCTTCGGCATCGAGGAAGGGTCGAAGCGCTGCGTGGGGACGTACTCCTCGACGCCCTCGCCGAGCCGGTAGCCGCACATGCGGCAGAAGCGCAGGCCGGCGACGAGTGTCGCGCCGCAGCTCGGGCAAGTGACCGTGTCCGTGTTCTCAGCTCGCATGACGGGCTCTCCGTGGCAGTCCCCGCTTGTCCTCGTTCGGTGCGGCCCGCGCGCGCACGCCGGGGAGCGTGCCTTCGGCCGTCGTCGTGTTCTAAGAGTATACGCCCCTCGGAGCGCCGCGGTTGCATCCCGCGCCCGCGGGACTTAGACTCTTGCGCACGCCGCTGGCACCGCGCCGAAGAGACATTGTGGCTCGCGGCCGCCCCGCGCGCAAGCGCCTCGCGCGGCCGGGTTGTTAACAGAGGCGCGCCGCGGGCAGTCTTTTGATAGGAAAGTTCGCGGCGCAGTGACGCGGACGTTTGCCGGGCGGCGACTGCGGCCAGCCCCGAGGAGGCGTTGAGTGGAAGTTACAAAGGCTCTGGCGGCGCTCCAGCCGCTCTACGGCAAGGACAACGTCGAGATCGTAACGGAGACGGGCGCGCGCGTGCGCGGCCTCGTCAAGAGCCTCAAGCAGACGCAGGCCCTCACGCGCCCCAGCGTCAAGATCGAGCGCCCCGACGGCGAAGTCATCAAAATCCCCTTCTCCGCCATCACCGAGATTATTGACCACAACCGCTGACGGCTTTTAGCTATTAGCTGTTGGCTGTTAGCCGAACGCCCCCGGCTAAAAGCCAACAGCTTCCCCATACTTAATTTCGATTCAGACTCCAGACTTTTCCCACTCGTCACTCGTCACTTCATTTGCTATAGTATCCGCCGTTCGGTCACCTTACCGGCCGAGGGAAGAGTTTTTGATGATCATGATTGAAGATTTCGGCGCCCGCGTGGCGAGCGTGTGGCAGGGGTTAAGACCTTCGACGCGCAGCCTCGTCGAGCGCGCCCTTTCGACGCCGCCTTCACAGACGGCCGCCGCCACGGCCTCACGCCGCGAGAGCGTTTACGACGCGCGCTCCGAGTGGGAGCTGAGCCGCCTGCTCGCCGCGCTCGACGAGCGCGCAGCCGAAGAGGCTTCGGTCGCCCTCAGCGCCGAGCAGTCGCGCGAGCTGCGCCGCATGTCCGAGACGTGCGCCGCCGTCCTCAACCGCGAGGCGCGCTCCTCGGAAGTCTTCGCGCAACTGCTCGAACGCGCCCTGCGCGCACACGACTACGCGCGCGTGGACGAGATCGCCGACGTGATGACGGCGCGACTCGCCCCGAGCGAGCTTTGCGAGACGGCGCGACACATCAACCCCGCCGTCCGCGCCGTCGCGCAGGAGGCGCTGCTGCAACTGCCGACCGCGATGCTCGTCGCGCTGCTCGGCGACCCCGTTGACGCCGAGACCGCCCGCGCCGCCCTCGAATCGCAGGCCGACGAGTACGAGTCCGAAGAGGCCCGCATCGTCGTCAACGCACTCATGCAGGTGGACGAAGCCGAGGAAGATTTTTAGCAGGAGAGGTTAGAGGTTAGAGGTCATTAGAGGTCAGAGGTTAGTAAATACATTTAAGACAGCGGCGCCTTCGTCAATCACCGTTGACGAAGGCGCCGCTGCTTTAGGTTCAACTTCTAACCTCTAACCTCTAACCTCCGACCTCTCCTATCTCGCGGAGGCGTGAGACGACCTGTTCGATGAGCCAGTTGGGCGTGGAGGCGCCGGCCGTGACGCCGACGCGTGCGGCGCCCGAGAGGTCTGCCGGATTTATCTCTTCGGGCGTCTCAATCAGGTAGCTCTTCGGGCACTGCTCCTTGCAGACGGAGAGCAGCTTGAGACTGTTCGAAGAGTGCTTGCCGCCGATGACGTAGAAGGCGTCAACGTGTCCGGCCAGAGCGCGCGCGGCGTCCTGACGGTCGCGCGTCGCGGAGCAGATGGTGTTGACGACCTGCGGCTCCGAGTCGGCCTTCGCGCGGACGGCCTCGGCCGCTTCGAGGAAGGTCGAGAGTTTCAAAGTCGTCTGCGAGACGACGAGCGGCGCGTGCAGCGGCGGCAACGCGGCCACCTCCGAGGCGTCGCGCACGACGCGCGTGCGCTCGGGCGCGTAGCCGACGACGCCGATCATCTCCGGATGGTCGGGGTTGCCGACGACCACCACGTCGCGCCCCTGCTCGGCGGCGCGCTCGGCCAGCTTTTGAACCTTGGTGACGAACGGGCAGGTGGCGTCTATGACGCGCTCGGCGCGGGCTTCGAGGTCGCGCTGCACCTGCGGCGTGACGCCGTGGGCGCGTATGACGGCCGTCTCGCCCGTGGAGACTTCCGCCGGCGCGTTGATGGTGCGGACGCCCTCGGCTTCGAGCCTTTGAATCTCCTGCGTGTTGTGGATGAGCGGCCCGAGCGTGCGCACCGTGGCGCCCTCGTCGAGCGCGCCCTCCACCATCTCGACGGCGCGCTCGACCCCGAAACAGAACCCGTACTCTTCGGCCAGTAGAACCTGCATGAATTTTCGATTTGCTATTTCAGATTTTTGATTTTGACTTTTAGGCCGGCGGCTTCAAATCGAAAATCAAAAATCTGAAATCAGAAATTCCGCTCACCCCATCCCGGCGGGCGGCGGGGTGGATGTCATCGGCTCGGGCGCGGGCGGCGTCTCGCGCTTGCGGCGCCACTCTTCGCGGAGACTGTCGGCGGCCGAGAGGCTTTCGTCAATCCACCCGATGTTCTTTTCCGCGAACCAGCGCAGGCCGCCCCAGAAGTTTTTCTCGAACTCGCCCAACTGCCGCGCCGCGTCGGCCGGCAGCACGGCGAACTTCGCGTCGCACAGGAAGCGCACCGCGTCGAGGATGGGGTTGCCGCTGTTGTATCTGGAATCGTTCGTGTCAGCCATTCGTGGAGAACCTCCTTCCACCGAACCATACGGCCGAACGCCCCTGCACGTTCCGCACGCCACATCTTAATTAACGCGGGCGGCAAAGGCAAAGGCGGTCGCCGCCGCAAGAGTCCGGCCCGAATCGTGTGAGGCGACGCCTAGACCGCGGCTTCGGAGCGGACGGGCTCGCGCAGGACGGCGGCGGCGGCCGCGGCGGCGACGCGCGCGGCCGAGGGGTGTTCGGCCTGTAGGTTGGAGACTTGCAGGAGCGATTCGCCGGTGCGCGAGAGCATGCGGAAGAGGTCGCCCTCTTCGGCGCGCGTGCGGCGGACGAGCGTGGGCCAGTCCATGCCTGCGGCCCAGCGCGCGGCCGTGGCGGCGGCCGAGAAGTTGATTTCGGGCGCGGGCTCTATCTCCTGCTGCCACTCGACGCTCGCCACGTCGTAGGCGATGCGGTCGAAGCGCGCGAGTGCGGTGATGAGCGCGTCGTCGAGTTCGAGTTCGCCGTAGTCGCGCTCGGCGTCGGCCGCGAGCGCGGCCATCAGGCCGGCGGCGCGCGGCGCGTCGAGTTCCGCGAAGAGGCCGCGACCGATGGCCTCGCCGACGAGCAGCGGGCGGTCTAGCCTTAAGTCAGCGAGCCAGCGCCCGCGCTCGGTGACCTGCTCGGCGAAGAAGTCGAGGTAGCCGAAGTGATGCAGCACGCGCGCGCGCCGCTCGAAGGGCTGCCAAGCCTCGCCGTGGACGGCTTCGAGCCTGCGGCCCAGACGCTCGACCGTTTCGGCCTCCTGCATGACAGACCAGAGCGCCTCCTCGCAGCGCTTGGCGTCGGCGCCTCCGCCCGCGAGAGATTCGATGAGGTCGTTGATGACGGCGACGGCGTCCTCGGCCGACGAGCGCGCTTCGCGCAGACGCGGCTCGCGCAAGGGCGTCGCGCGGTTCGACAGAACTAACTCGAACGCCGCCTCGCGCGCCGACTCGTTAAGCGGATGCGTCTCTTCCCAGACGCGACCGATGCGCTCTAAAGCGAGCGTGGCGCGGTGGCCGTTCTCGCGCACGCCCGCGAAGCCGTCGGCGCGGCGCTCCGTGACGAAGACGAGGCGACGGTTGTTGCGACCGACCGAGACGACGCGGCCGGGCACGACCTGCTGGTCGAGCCAGCGCAGGTATGCGTCGGTGCGCGTCTGCGGCGCGTCTTCGAGCAGGCGCGAGCGCGCGCTCGCAAGGCGTTCGAGCCCGCGCGCAGCCTCGGGCGGAAGGTCGCAGCCCGCTTCTTTCAACTTCGACTGCAAGCGCCGCTCGGCGTCGGCGCGCGCCTGCTCGATGCGCGCGACCTCTTCGGCCGCGCCGCGCCGCGCGTAAGAGCGCTCGGCTATCTCGCGCACCTGCGCGAAAGTGCCGTAAGCGTCGAGCAGGTTCAGCAGCGTCGTGTAGGTCGCGCGGAACTGGCTCTCAAGCGGCTCGGGGTCTGCGTGCAAAAGCGTCGAGAGCTTCTGCGGGTTCTGATGAAGGCCGGGCGCGGCGACGATGAAGCCGACTTGGTCGCGCCCGCGCCTTCCTGCGCGCCCCGTCATCTGCTGAAGCTCGGAGGCCGTTAACGTCTGCCAGCCGTGGCCGCGTCTTACGTCTATGTTTTCGAGGACGACCGTGCGCGCGGGGAAGTCAACGCCGGCCGCGACGGTCATCGTGGCGAAGATGGCGTCGAGCAGCCCGGCGCTCATCAGCTTCTCGATGGCGAGCTTCCACGCGGGCAGGTGGCCTGCGTGGTGCGAAGCGACGCCGCCGCGCAAGACCATGTCCCAGTGCCGGTGCTTGCGTACTTCCGGGTACTGCTCGGTCAGCTCTTCCAACAGCCGTCGGCGCGCTTCCCTTCTTTCAGGCCCGACGCCTCTGCGCGGCGCGTATGCGGCTTCGGCCGCGGCCTCGTCGCAGCGTCGGCGCGTTGGAAGGAAGACAATCGCGGGCAACAGATCGTAAGAGCCGAGTGCCGCGAGCAGGATGGACGGCGGCATCTCGGGCATCCCCGGGCGTCGTTGTTGCCCGCGCCCGAAGCGACCTTGCGAGCCCTGTCGCTCGCCCTTCGCCGACTGCGTGAAGCGCGCGATCTCGTTGTTGAAGTGGCCGCGCTCGTCGTAGAGCGGTGTGAGCCCGCCGTCCGGGAAAAGGAACGCCGCGCGCAGTGGGACGGGGCGTGCGCCCGGCCGCGAGACGACGCGGCACGTGTGGCCGCGCACTTCCGCAATCCAGTCGGCGAACTCTTCGGCGCGGCCGACTGTCGCCGAGAGCAGAAGCATACGCACGCGCGGCGGCGTGAGGATGATGGCCTCTTCCCAGACGTGGCCGCGCTCCTCGTCGGCGAGGTAGTGCGCCTCGTCGAGTACGACCAAGTCGGCCTGCAACTGCTCGCCGCGGCGCAGCGCGTCGAAGAGTTGGTTTCGATAAACTTCGGTCGTGCCGACGATGAGCGGCGCGTCCGAACGCTCCTTGCGGTCGCCCGTAAGTATCCCGACGTTCTCCTCGCCGAACTCGTCCGAGAACTCGTGATACTTCGAGTTGGTCAGAGCCTTCAGAGGGCTCGTGTACCAAGCGCGCTTGCCTTCGGCCAGCAGTCGGCGAATCTCCTCGCGCGCGATCCAAGTCTTGCCGCTGCCGGTCGGGGCCGTCACGAGCACGTCTTCATGTTCGAGCGCGTTGAGTGCTTCGAGTTGGAACGGGTCTGGCTTGAACGGCGCCGCGTCGGGCGTGCCGATGCCTTCGAGGAGTTGGCGCAGGGGGCGCGTGCGCGACTGCCGCGTGGCGACGCGCGAGGCCGAGTCGGCCGCAGCGGCAGCGGCGGCCGTGCGCGACTGCGCGCCCTGCGCTTCGCGCGGGCCGCGGCGCCCGTCCCCTTGTTGACGAGAGTCGTGCTGTAGGGAATCTCTCTGACGCGAATCGCGGCGGCGACCCTTGTCCGTTTTGCGCGGGCGTGCCATCTTGGCGGATTGTACCGCAGGAACTTTGTGGAAAGCGCCCGCGTAATGCTAACTTTTGTGTGAATTTCGCAACGCCAGAGGGATATCGTGCGTCTAATTCTTGGCGTTTTGCGGCCCGCGGAAGGCGGCCGGACTGCGAAGAGTTTTCAAGCGAATGACCGAGCTTTTCGACAGATTTGAAATCAACCGCGCGCCGCGCTGGCCTTTGATGTCGCGGCTCGTGGCGCTCTCCATCGTCGTGCACGGCCTCTTCCTCGTCGCCGTCGCCTACGTCCCGACGCTGCGCAGCATCCTCTACGTAGCGTCGAACGTGTCGGGGCTCAAGTTCGTCAGTCAGGACTACGACCCGACGCTCGTCGGGCAGCGCGCGACCATCGTCAGGCTCGAACCGCACGAGAAGCTTTACTACCCGGTTGACTACTTCGGCGCGCCGCCGACGCCCGAGACTCCGGCCTTCGACCCGATGCTGGTGCAGCAGGCCGCGCCGCCGCCGATGCCGATGCCCGCGCCCGTCTACAGGCCGCAGCGCGTGCGCACGCCGCGCGTACGGCCCACACCCGAGCCGAGCCCGACGCCGCAGGTCGCCGAGGCCACGCCGACGCCGAGCCCCACGCCGTTGACGGAGGCGGAGAAGCAGGCGCAGGCCGAGATGGAGAAGATGGCGAAAGACCTCGGCGTGGACATGGTGCCCGTCGTCAACACGAAGCCCTTCGAGGACATCGCCGTCAAGGGCAAGGAGCTTATAGATCAGGGCAAGCTCGACCTGAAGAACACTGCCATCGAGGTCACGGCCACGGCCGCGCTCAACGAGGACGGCACGCTGAAGGCCGACACGGTGCAGATTAACTGGGTGACGACGAGCGACGAGAACACGAACCAGTTGGCGCAGCAACTCCTGACCGCGCTCAGCCAGAGCAAGGTGCTCGGCATCCTGAAGGGCGCGAAGGACGTGAGCTTTGCGCTCAAGCTCGACCAGCAGAACGTCTCCGTCAGCGTGTCGAGCGACCTGCCGTCGGAGGACATCGCGGCGAAGAGCGCCGAAGGGTACGCCGCGCTCGTCGGCTACGGCAGCTTCAAGAAGAAGGGGACGGACGAGGGCGAGCTTTACAAAAACCTGAAGTTCGGCAACAAGGGCAAGCAGTTCACGATGTCTTTCGAGATGCCGAAGGACGCGGCCGGCAAGATGATCTCGGAGATGCTGGCGAAGAAGGCTGCGGCCGCCAGCGCGACGCCGCAGAGCAAGAGTTGAGGGGTGAAGGACTGTTGACGCTTAAAGGCAGAACCGTAAGCGAGTTTCTCAGGCTGATCTTCCACGGCCGCCACGCGGAAGCGCCCGCGGGCGCCGACGCCGCGCGCACGCTCGCGCGCTTCGCCGTGCTCGGCGCCTTCGTGCTCGGCGTCGTGCCGGGCGCGCAGGCGCAGGCGCGCAAAGGCGCGGGCGTCAACGCGGGCGTCAAGAAGACCGCGAAGACCGAGGCGCCGGCCCCCGCCGCGAAGCCCGAAGGGCCGAAGGCCGAGACGAAGACGGCCGGCGGGAAGGTCAACGTCGGCCCCATCAAGGCTTTCCTCTCGCGCTCGAAGAGGCTGCACGAGCAGGGCAAGCTCGACCTCTCGAAGCCGCAGACGCTCGCCGTCGTCGGCGACCGGCAGGAGGACGGCACACTCACCAACGTCCAGATCACGGGCGAGTCGGCGGCCGACCCCGCCTTGCGCGCCGTCGCACAGGACTTCGTCGCCTCCGTCAACGACAGCCACGTGCTCGCCGTCCTCGAAGGCGTCACGCGCGTCTCGATGAACTTCACGCTCGACGGCGAGCGCTTCAGGGCTTCGACCGCCTCGGACGCGCCGTCGGAGACGCGCGCCGAAGAGATGGCGCGCAACTACCGCGTGTTCGTCAACGCCGGCCGCATCATCAAGCGCGGCACCGACGAGGGCCTGCTCCTCGGCGGGATGAAGATTTCCTCGAACGGCAAGCAGCTCCTCATGAACTTCGACATGCCCCGCGAGCAGTTGGGCAACATCCTCCTCCGCCAGATAGGCCCGAACTAATCCGCGTCCGGGCGCTCCTTGCGCCCCTCCGGTCGCTCACATACAATCGAACATCGGCCTAATGTCGCGGACGGCGGCGGGTCTTCACAGGGAGTCGGATTCCCTGCCCGCCCGGGGCCGCGGCTCGGAGAGGGGGCAGTCCCCCGGCAGGATTGGAACAATGATTGATAAATTTCTGACCAAAGTTTTCGGCAGCAGCAACCAGCGCTACATCAAGACGCTCCAGCCGCTCGTCGCCGAAGTTAACGGCCTCGAAGCCTCGGTGAAGAAACTCTCCGACGAACAGATGCGCGCCCGCATCGCGGAGCTGCGCGAGCAGATTATCGGCGAGGTCGGCGACACCACGGCCAAGGGCGAAGAGGCCGTCAAGGAGCGCAAGCGGCGCACGCAGGAGGCGCTCGACCGCGTTCTGCCCGAGGTCTTCGCCCTCACGCGCGAAGCTTCGGTGCGCGCGACGGGCATGCGCCACTTCGACGTGCAGCTCATCGGCGGCATCGCGCTCCACCAAGGCCGCATCGCCGAGATGAGGACGGGCGAAGGCAAGACGCTCGTCGCCACGCTGCCCGCGACGCTCAACGCCCTGACGGGCCGCGGCGTCCACGTCGTCACCGTCAACGACTACCTCGCCACGCGCGACGCCGAGTGGATGGGTCGCATCTACAAGTTTCTGGGTCTCACGGTCGGCGCCATCGTCAACGACCTCGACGATTGGGAGCGCAAGGACGCCTACGCCGCAGACATCACCTACGGCACCAACAACGAGTTCGGCTTCGACTACCTGCGCGACAACATGAAGTTCGACCTCGCCACCTGCGTCCAGCGCCAGCACCACTTCGCCATCGTGGATGAGGTGGACTCGATCCTCATAGACGAGGCGCGAACCCCGCTCATCATCTCGGGCGCGTCGGACGAGGCGACGGACAAGTACTATCAGGCCAACGCCATCATCCCGCACCTCAAGCGCGCTGAGCTGGTCGGCCCCGAGCAGAAGCCCGGCCCGGGCGACTACGTCGTGGACGAGAAGCAGCACTCGGCCGTGCTGACGGAAGAGGGCGTGGAGAAGGCCGAGCGCCTGCTCGGCGTCAGCAACCTCTACGACCCCTCGAACATGGAGATGCTGCACTGCGTGGAGAACGCCTTGAAGGCGCACACGCTCTACCGTCTCGACCACCACTACGTC
This sequence comes from Pyrinomonadaceae bacterium, assembly GCA_035248785.1. GTDB lineage: Bacteria > Acidobacteriota > Blastocatellia > Pyrinomonadales > Pyrinomonadaceae > QHXN01. The sequence continues at coordinate 68,391 of DATFHD010000093.1, forward strand.
GTGCAGGACGGCGGGGTCATCATCGTGGACGAGTTCACGGGCCGACTCATGCAGGGCCGCCGCTGGTCTGACGGACTGCATCAGGCGGTCGAGGCGAAGGAGAACGTCAAGATCGAGCGCGAGAACCAGACGCTCGCGACGATCACCTTGCAGAACTACTTCCGCCTCTACGACAAGCTCGGCGGCATGACCGGCACGGCCGAGACCGAGGCCGCCGAGTTCGACGCGACCTACAAGCTCGAAGTCGCCGTCATCCCGACGAACAAGGCGATGATCCGCAAGGACAACCCGGACGTTATTTATAGAACGCTGCCGGAGAAGTGGGACGCCATCGTCGAGGAGATCGTCGAGCGCCACGAGACGGGACAGCCGGTGCTGGTCGGCACCGTCTCGGTCGAGAACTCCGAGTTGATTTCTCGTCGCTTAGCTAAAGCGGGCATCCGCCACCGCGATGAGGCGGGCAACATCCTGATTGAAGGCGATGGGACGATTCCGAACTACCACCACGTCCTCAACGCCAAGCACCACGAGCGCGAGGCCGAGATCGTAGCGCAGGCGGGCCGTAAAGGCGCCATCACGATTGCGACTAACATGGCCGGTCGCGGCACAGACATCCTCCTCGGCGGCAACCCCGAGTTCCTCGCGCGCGAGCACCTGAAGCGGCAGGAAGTTGACCCCGACGAGGCGACGCCCGAGCAGTGGCAGGAGGCGCGCGAGTACGCCAGCGGCCTGCGTCAGGGCCGCCCCGAGGACACGCTGACGGCATCAATCGTGGACGCCATCACATACACGGAGGCCATCGTCAAGAAGGAGCACGAGGAGGTCAAGTCCTTCGGCGGCCTGCACATCCTCGGCACCGAGCGCCACGAGTCGCGCCGCATTGACAACCAGTTGCGCGGCCGCGCCGGCCGTCAGGGCGACCCCGGCTCTTCGCGCTTCTTCCTCTCGCTGGAAGACGACCTGATGCGCATCTTCGCCGGCGACAAGGTGAAGGCGCTCATGCAGCGTCTGGGGATGGAGAAGGGCGTGGCCATCGAGTCGAAGATGGTCTCGAAGCGCATCGAGGCGGCGCAGAAGTCTGTCGAGGCGCGCAACTTCGAGACGCGCAAACACCTCCTCCAGTACGACGACGTGATGAACAAGCAGCGCGAGACCATCTACGGCCTGCGCCGCCAGTTGATGGAGGAGCCCGACCAGCGCGAGTACGTCCTCGGCGTCGCCGAAGACCTGCTCGGAGACCTCGTCAAGCAGTACCTGCCCGAGGACGCCTCGCCCGACACTTGGGACGTGGAGAACTTCAAGATTCAGCTCCACGCCACCTACGCCTTCGACGCCGAGGCCGAAGGGATAGACTTCGACACGCTCTCGCCGCGCGAGATTAACGAAGTCATCTGGGAGAAGGCGAAGGCGGGCTACGAGTCGAAGGAGGCGCAGGTCGGCGCCGAGGCGCTGCGCACCTACGAGCGCATCATCATGCTCAACATCATTGACGCGCAGTGGAAAGACCACCTGCTCGCGATTGATCACTTGAAGCAGGGCATCGGGCTCGTCGGCTACGGCCAGAAAGATCCGCTCGTCGAGTACAAGAAGGAGAGCTTCGACATGTTTCAGGCGATGCTCGACCGGATTGACACGGCGACCATCCGCACGCTCTTCAACCTGCAAGTCGTCGCCGAGCAGGCGCCCGAGCAGTTGCAGCAGCGCCGCCAGCGCCGACCCAGTTCGATGACCTTCACCGGCCCGAATCAGGGCGCGACGGCCGCGGGCGAAGAGGCCGCGCGCACCAAGACCGTCACGCGCGACCAGCCGAAGGTCGGGCCGAACGCGCCCTGCCCCTGCGGCTCGGGCAAGAAGTACAAGAAGTGCTGCGGCGCCAACGCCTGAAGGGGCGCGCCGGCCGAGTTGGTGCTATGATGGGCGGGGCTGACGAAGGGAGTCGGCCCCGCCTTCCGCTTTCAAAAGCATCTTTGTGTTAGCTGGCCTCGCCCGCGGGCGTAACTAACGCCGCGACGCGAAGGTTTGATTTCAAGGGGCATGACTCACGGCGTGACTCACATCAAGCTCGGGAAGGGCGCGTGCGCCGTCGCGTGCGCGCTCGTCTTCACACTCTTACTCTCTACAGCGACCACGGCCGCGCGCGCCGCGACCCGCGCGCGGCAGCAACCCGCCCCGGCGCAGACGGCCGAAGACGACTTGGAGCGCGGCCGCCGCCTTCTCTCGGCGGGCGACGCGAAGGGCGCGGCCGCCGCGCTCAAGTCCGCGGCCGAGTCGCGCAAGACGGACGCCGACGCGTGGTACTACTACGGTCTCGCCCTCAGTCGCGCCGGCAAACAGAAGGACGCGCGCAAGGCTTTCGAGCACGCCGTGGCTTCGCGCGACTCGGCGCGCGCGCGCACCGGGCTCGCCTTCACGCAGTTCCTCCTCGGCAAGACGCGCGACGCCGAGCGCGAAGTTGCGCGCGCGCTGGAACTCGACCCGCGCAGCGCGCAGGCCCACTACGTGCTGGCCGCCGTCCACTTCCGCGACGGCGACCTCGAAGGGGCCGAGCGTGAGGCCGAGGAGACGCTCGGCCTCGACCCTGACTTCGCCGTGGCCGCCCAACTGTCCGGCGAGGCGCTGCTCAACATCTTCGGCGAGGCGAGCGAACGCGCCTTCGAGCGCTACCCCGTCCAAACCGACGCCGGCCCGGAGGCGCGCGCCTCCGCCATCGCGAAGCGCGAGGAGATGGTCGCGCCGGCCAAGGCGCGTTTGCGCGCGGCCGCCGAGCGTTTACAGTCGCTCGCCGACTCGCCCGCCGCCGGCCGCCTGAAAGAAGATTTGAGCGAGCTGTCCGCGACGCTCAAGTTCTACGGCTCCCCGAGCAGAGAGGACGACCGGCCCGAAGTCTTCCGCCAAGCCGAGGTCACGAACAAAGCCGTCATCATCGCCAAGCCCGAACCGGGCTTCACCGACCAAGCGCGAGACAACGGCACGACCGGCGTCGTCCGCCTGCGCGCCGTGCTCGCCGCCGACGGCCGCGTCAGGTACATCGTGGTCATGAAGCGACTGCCCGACGGCCTGACCGAGAAGTCCATCGAAGCGGCGCGCAGGATCAGGTTCACGCCCGCCACCATCGGAGGCCGACGCGTCTCGCAGTACGTCATTCTCGAATACCACTTCGGCATCGGCTGAGCCTGTCGGAGGCCGGCGCGCGGCGGCCCGGACGGCCCCGGCCGTACTGACTAAAGAAGAACGCGGGCGTACAATCCCCTTCGCAGCAGATGAGCGCCGACAACACAAACGTTAACCCGGTAGTGCAGGCCGTCGTCTCGGGCGCGGCCCCGCCGCAGGCGCGCATGGCCGCCGCCCGCGGCATGCTCCCGCTCGCGCAGGACGTGATTCTCGAACTGCTCGTCGCGCTGCGCTCGGACGCCGACGAGGAGATCGCCCGCGCGGCCCGCGAGACGCTCGAAGGTCAGGAGACCGCGGCGCTGCTCGGCGTCGCCTCGGTGCCCGAGACCTCGAAGGCCGTGCTCTCTTACCTCGCCGAGCGCGCGGGTCTCGCGCGAGAGGTGCAGGAGGCCGTGGCGCTCAACGCCTCGACCCCCGACGAGGCCATCGCCGCGCTCGCGCGCACGACCTCGGAGGGCGGCGTCCTCGAACTCGTCTCCATCAACCAGCAGCGACTCATACGCGCGCCCGCCATCATTGACGCCGTGCTCGCCAACCCCGCGCGCACGGCCGAGGCCGACCGCCGCGTGCGCGAGACGCGCGCCGAGTTCTTCGAGAAGGAGCGCGGCGCGCGGCAGGTGGCCGACGAGATGCGCGCGCGCGGACTCGGGGCCGCGGCTGAGTTCTTCGAGGCGGCCGAGTCGTTCGGCGCCGAAGACGCCCTCAGCCTCGACGACGCTTGGCTCATCGCGCAGCACATCGAAGTCTCGGACGTAGACCTCGACGACTCTTGGCTGCCTTCGGAGAGGTTCGAGGATCTGCTTGACGAGACCTTCGAGCAGCGTCAGGCGGCCGCCGAAAGGTTGATTGCCGAGGCGAGCGCCGAGGGCGGCACCGCCGCGCCCGAGCGCATCGCACTCATCCGCCGCATCATGCTGATGAAGGTCAAAGACCGCATCAAGCTCGGCATGAAGGGCGACCGCGAGGCGCGCGCCATCCTCATCCGCGACCCGAACAAGGTCGTCGCGCAGGCCGTCATCAACAACCCGCGCATCACGGATCAGGAGGTCGAAGGCATCGCCGCCATGCGCACCGTCTCGGACGAGGTGCTGCGCATCGTCGGGATGAACCGCGCTTGGGCGCGCCAGTACCCCATCATCCACAACCTCGCGCGCAACCCGCGCACGCCGCTCCCGACGGCGATGAACATCCTCCCGCGCCTACAGGCCAAAGACCTCAAGACGCTCGGCATGAACCGCAACGTCTCCGAAGCCGTCCGCCGCCAAGCGCTCCGCATCTCCGTCGCGCGCGGACAGTGAAAGGGTGTCAGGTGCCGGTAAGATGATTTAACCGGCACCCGACACCTGACACCCGACACCCTTAAAAAATCTCCGAGCCCTTGCGCACGACCGACCACGCCACGTCCGTCAGCGTGTGGCTGGCCGCGCCCCACCAGAGCCCGCCGAGCACCGCCACGAGCGCACGCCCGCCCAGCCCGTAGCCGACCGCCGCCGCCTCGACCGCGCGCCAGACCTGCGCCACCTCGCGCCAGCCCGGCGCCTCGCCGCCCGAGAGGAAGACCGCGCGCGCGTAGACGCAGGCCCACGACAGCAGCGCCACGACCGACGCGAAGTAGACCACGCGTATCAGCGTCCCGAAGATGATGCCGTGCGACCAGCGCGAGCGGTGTCGGAAGACCACCTTGTACGGCCACCAGAGCAGCCGCAGCGGCCCCCAGCGCGTGTACTGCCGCGACTGTATGTCGAGGTCGGGCCCGAACATCAGCCCGCCGAACAGCATCGCCGCCGTCGCCGCCACGCTCAGCGCGAGGCTCCCCGTCAGGCCCCACGCCGCCGCGAACGTCGGCGCCGCCAGCACGAGCGTCACCATGTCGTGAGTCTTCCCCGAAGGCATAGGCACCTGCTTATAACATGTGGCGCGTGGCGAGACCAGCCGTTTGCCGGGGCGGAGGGCGGGCGTGTACACTGTGCAACTTCACCTTGAAGGTCATGGCTAAGAAGGGAAAAGCGCAGGAATTTTTGGAGTACGCGGCGGCGCGCTCGCTGCTGTCGGGCCTCGGCGCGCTGCCGCGGCCGACGGCCGTCCGCGTGGGCCGCGCGCTCGGTCGCGCGGCCTACCGATTCGCCGGCGGCCTGAAGCGGACGGGCCTGCGCAACCTCGAAATCGCCTTCCCCGAGATGCCTCCGGCCGAGAGGGAGAGAATCCTGCGCGGCACGTTCGAGAGTCTGGGCCGGCAGCTCGGCGAGGTCAGCCAGTTCCCGCGCGCCACGCCCGAGCGCCTGCGCGCGGTCGCCGAGTACGACAGCGAGGACGTAAAACTTCTGGACGTGGCGCGCGAGCGCGGGCGCGGCGTCATCTTCCTCACCTCGCACCTCGGCGCTTGGGAAATGCTCTGCTTCGCGCACTCGGCGCTCTACGAGCCGCTGAGCTTCCTCGTCCGCCCGCTCGACAACCCGCGCATAGACCACATGGTCGAACGCCTGCGCACGCGCTTCGGCAACCGCCCGATTGACAAGGGCGCCGCCGCGCGCACGGCGCTCCGGCTGCTCAAGCAGGGCGGCACGCTCGGCGTCTTGGCAGACCTCAACACACAGGAACGCGAAGGCGTCTTCGTCCCCTTCTTCGGCCACTTGGCCTGCACGACGGCCGGCGTGGCGACGCTCGCGCTGCGCACCGACGCCACCGTCATCCCCGTCTGCGCGCCTTGGGACGAAAAGCGCGGGAAGTACGTCTTCCGCGGCGGCCCCGTCATCGAACTCGTACGCACCGGCGACGACCGACGCGACGTGGAAATCAACACCGCCAACTTCACCGCCGCCATCGAGCGCCACGTCCGGATGTTCCCGGATCAGTGGCTCTGGATTCACAAACGCTGGAAGACGCGCCCCAAGGGCGAGCCCGACATCTACGCGCGGCCGACACAACTCACCGAAAAAAATGTCGGCGGGGCGAAAATTTCTACCCCGCCGACAACCGAAAAGATTTACAAGGCTTAGTGCGCGAGTTTTCACAAATTACTTTAACCCTGCGGGCTCAAAGGTTTACGAGAAGCTCGCGCGTCTGTCACAAATTTGTTAAGAACGTTGCATTTTCTTCTTGACAAGTAACAAGAAATACGTATAATTTCACACCAAGTTACGAAGCAGTTTTTACAGCATTCATAGCGGCGCTTCGTTGATGATTGACATGTGCAGCCGGTTGGGTTCATTCGGTCTCAAGGGCAAGGGCAGCTTCAATTCCGGCCCCGTCGAGATCGAGAAGTTTTGAGCAATATTCTTCCGCCCTTCCCAACACGACCGCCAAAGCAGCCGGATCGCCCGTAGGTGACGATCTCCAGCATCTGTCAACGCCACCCTGATCTCCGAGCCTGCCCGAAACAAACGCCCCGCCGGTTTACCCTAGACCGGCGGGGCGCCTTCTTTTAACCGAAAATTTTTACATCGCCATCCCGCCGTCGGCCTGCACGACCTGTCCGGTGATGTAGCGCGCGTCTTCGGAGAGGAGGAAGCAGGCGATGCGCGCGACTTCGGCCGGGTCGGCGAAGCGGCCCATGGGTATTTGTTCGAGGAGTTTCTGGCGGTAGGTCTCGTCGAGCGCCTGCGACATGTCGGTGGCGACGAGGCCGAGCGCGAGCGCGTTCACCGAGACGTTGCGGCTGGCGACCTCGCGCGCGAGCGCCTTCGTCAAGCCGATCATCCCTGCCTTCGACGCCGAGTAGTTCGACTGCCCCGTCATGCCGACGACGCCGCTGATGGAGGAGATGTTTAGGATCGAGCCGCCCGACTCGTTCTTGAGCATGTGGCGGACGGCGGCGCGCGAGAAGTTCCAAGCGCCCTTGAGGTTCGTGTCGAGAACCGAGTCCCAGTCCTCCTCCTTCATCCTCAAGATAAGGTTGTCGCGCGTGATGCCGGCGTTGTTGACGAGGAAGTCGAGGCGTCCGAACTCCGCCCTGACCTGCTTGACCATCTCGGCGGCGGCCTCTGTGTTCGCCACGTCGCACTGCGCGGCGAGGGCGCGGACGCCGTGCGCTTCAATCTCCGGCTTCAAAGCCTCGGCCGCCTCGGCGCTCTGCGCGTAGTTGAAGGCCACGTCGGCGCCGCGGCGCGCGAGTTCCAGCGCGATGGCGCGGCCGATGCCGCGCGTCGCGCCCGTGACTATGCACGCGCGCCCGGCGAAGGGTTTCACTTCGGCGCTCAAACTTTTCGTCCTCCGTTAAGAATTGTGCGTGCATATTAGCACACAAGGCGGCGGCGCGGTTTGGCGGCGCGGCGAGTTTTATTGTAAAGATTAGTCAACACACGGCAACCCGAACAGGAAGGGGATGGTGATGAAGCTAATCGTACTGGCCGCCGGGTACGCCACGCGGCTCTACCCGCTGACGCTGAACCAGCCGAAGCCTTTGCTCGACGTGGCCGGCAAGCCGATGCTCGAACACGTGCTCGACAACCTCGCGCCCGTCGAGGAGATTGACCACGTCTACATCGTCACCAACGGCAAGTTCGCCGGCCACTTCGAGCGCTGGGCCGAGAACTATCGTGCGCGCGGCGCGAAGGCAGACTTCACCGTCGTCAACGACCGTTCGACGGACGACTCGAACAAGCTCGGCGCCATCGGCGACCTTAATCTCGTCCTGACGAGTCAGAACGTTGACGACGACATCGTCGTCGTCGCGGGCGACAACCTCTTCAGCGAAAGGCTCGGCGCCTTCGGCGACTTCTGCAAAGAGAAGAACGCGCCCGTGCTCGCCGTCTACGACGTGGGCGACCTCGAAGCCATAAAGAAGTACAACGCCATTGACGTTGACGACGAAGGCCGCATCACCTTCTTCGAGGAGAAGCCGGCGAACCCGCGTAGCACGCTCACAGGGATAGCGCTTTACTACTACCCGAAGACGGTGCTGTCTCTCATTCGTCAATACATCGAGGAAGGCAACAACCCAGACCAGCCCGGCCGGCTCGTCGAGTGGATGTACCGGCGCACGCCCTTCTACACGTGGCGCGTGCCGGGCATCTGGTACGATGTCGGCTCGAAGGAGACGCTTGAGGAGGCGAACCGAATCTTCTCGAACCTTAAAGAGGGCGGCGCTTCCGCCTGAAGAAAAGAACTGTGAGGATGACAGTCGAAGATGCTTGATCTGAACTACGTCCGCGCCAATCTCGAACGCGTGCGCGCGGCCCTTGAGGCGCGCGGCTTCCCCACGGCCGCGCTCGAAGACTTCGTCGCGCTCGACGCCGAGCGACGCCGCGTCATCGCCGAGTCGGACGCCTTGAACGCGCAGCGCAACGCTTCGAGCCGCGAGATCGGCGCGCTGATGAAGGAGGGCAGAAAGGAAGAGGCCGAGGCGCGTCGCAAAGAGGTCGGCGAGTTGAAGGAGCGCATCGCGGCGTTGGAGACGGCGCGCGACGACGCAGAGCAACGTATGCAGGAACTGCTCGCGGGCGTGCCGAACGTGCCGCACGAAAGCGTGCCGGTGGGGCGCGACGAGTCTGCGAACGTCGAGGTGCGGCAGTGGGGCGAGGCGCCGCGCTTCGACTTCGAGCCGCAGGATCACGTGGACATCGGCACGCGGCTCGGCATCCTCGACCTTGAGCGCGCGGCGAAGATAGCCTCCGCGCGCTTCGCCATCCTGAAGGGCGCGGGAGCGCGTTTGGAACGCGCGCTCATCAACTTCATGCTCGACGTTCACACGCGCGAGCACGGCTACGAGGAGACGCTGCCGCCCTTCATCGTCAACCGCGACTCGCTCTTCGGCACGGGGCAGTTGCCGAAGTTCGAGTCAGACCTCTTCAAGCTCACGGACGAGCGCGGCCTCTACCTGATACCGACGGCCGAAGTCCCCGTCACCAACATCCACCGCGACGAGATTCTCGACGCGTCGCAGTTGCCGTCGAAGTTCGTCTCCTACACGCCCTGCTTCCGCTCCGAGGCCGGCTCTTACGGGCGCGACACGCGCGGCGTGATACGACAGCACCAGTTCGACAAGGTGGAACTCGTCAAGCTCAGCTTGCCCGAGAACTCTTACGAAGAACTCGAAGGCTTGACGCGCGACGCCGAGGCGATTCTGCAAAAGCTCGGGCTGCACTACCGCGTCGTCACGCTCTCGACCGGCGACATGAGTGGAGCGTCCGCCAAGACTTACGACATCGAGGTCTGGCTGCCGAGCCAGAACGCCTTCCGCGAAATCTCCTCGTGCTCGAACTTCGAGTCTTATCAAGCGCGGCGCGCGCAGATACGCTTCCGGCGTGCGGGCGGCGCGAAGCCCGAGTACGTCCACACACTCAACGGCTCGGGGCTCGCCGTCGGGCGCACATGGCTCGCCGTCCTTGAGAACTACCAGCAGCCGGATGGCTCCGTCGTCATCCCCGAAGCGCTCCGGCCGTACATGGGCGTGGAGAGGATAGAGGCGAGTACGCAGTAGGCAGCACATCCCCGGAGGGGATGCAGACAATAGCCGGGGGCAGAGCGAACGAGCACAGCGAGTGAGCGCCGCCCCCGGAACAAGACGGCAAAACGATCCGACCCTGTAAGGGTCGCACCTCAACGCGGCGGTGCGACCCTTACAGGGTCGGAATTATTTTGTCGCAGTTACCGGGGGTAGCGCTCCGCCTTCTCGCCTGCGGCTCGCGGCTCCGGCTTCACCCCCGGCTATTGTCTGCATCCCCTCCGGGGATGTCCGAACCAAAACCGCTATTGCCTCAACTGCCCGCTGCCGTCTGCTTATTCAATCTTCAATTCGAACGGCAGGATGGCGAGCGTGGTGTTCGGACCGAAGCGGTCGAACATGGCGGCGCGGCGCAGGGCGGGGCGCATCTCGGCGGGCATCGAATTGATGAAGGCGGCGCGCTGCTGCTCGGCGCGGACGGTAGCGGCGTCGGGGTCGTCCGAGGTGCCGAAGATTTGTTGGAAGAAGGTGCGCGGCGCGGGGAAGACGACGCGGCGTACGCCCTTGTCGGCCGGAATCTTCGCAAGCTCCTTCGCCACCTCGACGGCGCGGTCTAGCCCGCCGAACTCGTCAACCAGCCCGCGCTCCTTAGCCTGCGCGCCCGTCCAGACGCGGCCGCGCGCGATCTCGTTGACGGCCTCGACGTTCTGGAAGTGGCGCCCCTGCGCAACCTTCGGCAGGAATTGGTTCCAGTAGAAGTTCTGCATCGCGCCCTCGAACTTCTTACGCTCGTCGTCTGTGAACTTCCGGTCTTCGCGGTAGAGGCCGGCGTTCTTGCCGCGCTGTATGTACTCCTGCGTCACGCCGATCCAGTCGTAGAAGCCTTTGACGACCGGCTTGTAGGCGAAGACGCCGATGGAGCCGGTGAGCGTCAGGGGCTCGGCAACGATCTTGTTCGCGCCCATCGAGACGTAGTAACCGCCCGACGCCGCGAGGTCTGACATCGAGACGACGACCGGCTTCTTCTTCTTCGCCTCCTCGACCGCCGCCCAGATTAAGTCAGACGGGTAGGTCACGCCGCCGGGGCTGTCCACGCGCAGGACAATGGTCTTCACTTCCGGGGCGTCGCGCGCGTCGTTGAGCGCCTTGACGACGGTGTCCGAGCCGATGGTCTGGTCGCCGCCGTACGAGCCGTCGTTCGAGCGGCCGGGCTCAATCGGCCCCGAGGCGAAGATGACGGCGACGGCGTCGCCCTGATTCAGACCCAACGACGCGGGCGAGACGCGCCTGTACTCGGCCAGAGAGACCTTGCGCAGCTTCTCGTCGTCCTTGTAGCCGAGCCGCTTCTTCAACTCGTTCTCGACCTGCTCGCGGTAGAGCGCGCCGTCTATGAGCCCGGCGGCCTGCGCGTCGCCGGCCTTGTGCGGCGCCTCGTCTATGAGCGCGCGCACGTCCTCGGGCGACTTGTGCCGCGCCTCTGCGATCTGCGCGACGTAGCGGTTGAAGATTTCGTCGAGCAGCGAGTTCAGCGTCTCGCTCTCGCCCTCAGACATGTCCTTGCGCGTGAAAGACTCGGGCGCGGTCTTGTACTTCTCGATCTGGTACGAGTCCCAGTAGATGCCGAGCTTGTCGAAGGTGCCCTTGAAGTGCATTGACTCGGCGGCGAGGCCGTTGACGATGAGGTCGCCGATGGGCGCGACGTAGACGCGCTCGGCCGCGGTCGCGACGTAGTACTCCTTGTCCGAGCCGAACTCCATGTAGGCGTAGACGGGCTTGCCCGACTTGCGGAAGTCCGCGACGGCCTCGCGTATCTCGTCGGCCTTCGCCCACCCCGTGCCGAGCATCCCCATGTCTAAGAGCACCGCGCCGACGCGCTTGTCGGCCTTCGCCTTCCGCAGTTGGAGCAGGAGCGACGAGAGCGAGTTGGACTCGCCGCCGAAGAGGCGCGTCACGGGATCGTCGTTCGCGTAGTCGGGAAGCGTCCCCTCGACGCGGAGCACGAGCACGCTGTTCTGCGGCACCGCCGGCTCGTTGTCCAGAGACATCAGCACCAGCGCCACCAGCAGCCCCCCGACCACCACGAAGACCGCCAACACTCCGACGATAATGAGAGCTATCTTGCGTCCACGTGTCATGTTGTAAACCTGTACCTCGAATGATTACGACCCGGCCGGAGAGACCGCAGGCCGGGTCGGTTCTATTACGCTTCGAGAGCAGAAAAGGTTTAGGAAGGTGATAGGCAGATGGCAGCAGGCGGCCGCCTGCCGCCTACTCTCTGACAATCCACCCGCCGCCGACGACCTCCTCGCCGCGGTAGAAGACCGTGGCCTGTCCGGGCGTGACTGCGCGCTGCGGCTCGTCGAAGCGTACGCGCGCGCGCCCCCCGCCGAGCGGCGTGATGGTGGCGGGCGCTTCCCTGTGCCGGTAGCGCACGCGCACGTGCGCGCGCACGGGCTCGGTCGGCTCGTCGAAGGCGACCCAGTTGACGCCCGACGCGTTGAACTCGGAACTCAGAAGCTCTTCCTCGTGGCCGACGACGACGCGTCTCGACTCGGGCTCGACGCGCACGACGTAGAGCGGAAGCTGCCGCGAGACTCCGAGGCCCCGACGCTGCCCGACCGTGTAGCGATGAACGCCCTCGTGCTCGCCCACCACGCGCCCTTCGGCGTCCACAATCTCGCCGCGCGCGGGCCGCTCCGCTTCCCTGCCCTCGGCTTCCAGATATCTATCAATGAAGCCCGCGTAGTCGCCGTCGGGCACGAAGCAAATCTCCTGCGACTCGCGCTTCTCTGCGACGTAGAGCCCGTGGCGCCGCGCGGCCTCGCGCACCTCGGCCTTCGTCATCTCGCCGAGCGGGAAGAGCGTACGTGACAACTGCTCCTGCGTCAGCTCCCACAGAAAGTAAGTCTGATCCTTGCCCGCGTCGCGCCCGCGCAGGAGGCGGTAGCGCCCCGCGCCCTCGTCGTAACGCACGCGCGCGTAATGGCCGGTCGCGACCTTCTCGCAGCCGACGCTCAGGGCCGTGCGGTCGAGCGAGGCGAACTTCAAACGGCTGTTGCACGCGACGCACGGGATGGGCGTCTCGCCTTCGAGGTAGCTCCGGACGAACGGCGCCACCACGTCGCGCTCAAAATCCCTCTCAAGGTTCAGCACGTAGAACGGGAAGCCCAAGTCCTCCGCCACGCGCCGCGCGTCGTACACGTCGTCGAGCGAACAACAACGCGAAGGCAGCGGCTCGCCGTTCTCGTCAACGCTCAAGCCCCGCCGCTGATTCCAAAGCTGCATCGTGAAGCCGACCAGCTCGTGCCCCGCCTCCTTCAACAGCGCGGCCGCCGCCGAACTGTCCACGCCGCCGCTCATCGCCACCGCTATCTTCATTACAACTTCAAACCCACTCAAAAACGTCGAATTTGCCGCGCATTTAGGCAAATGTTAAGATGACTTCCAGTCGCTTTTAACTGCTTTTTCAAGCACAGTACAGGATACCCGACATCCTGCAAAACGTCAGCCCGCCATCTGACGCCGACGGACGGAAGGAGCGCGGACAGGTGAGTGAAGAGAGCACACGTCGCCTCGAAAACGCGATGGCGAAGCTGGCGGAAACCTCGGCGCAGCACAACGAACGGCTCGCCACACATGAGGAGAGGCTTGCCGCAATAGAGCAAACAAATCGAGGGCTTGAGCAGATACTTCAGGAAGTCAAGCAGACACTTCAGGAAGTTAAGCAAACAAATCGGACGCTGAGTGGGTTGGCGGTTGACCATCAGAAGTTGCTTGCCAACATGAAGAGGCGCGTCACGGGTCTCGAAGAGGCCAACGCCACTTTGGTCAGGCTGCTCCAACACCATAACGACGGGATAACCGAGATGCGGGCGGCGCAGGCTAATGCCGACGCCAAAGTTGCCCTCCTCGCAGAGTCGCAGGCCAACTCCGACGCCAAGATCGCCGCCCTCGCGGAGTCGCAGGCGCATACGGATCGGAGGCTGGACGCGCTGATTGACATCGTGCGGACGCGCTTCAACGGCCAATCCGAAAGTAGTTGAGCAACCCTTAACAATGGCAGAGAGAGCAATCGAAGAGTACGTCGTCACGGAGGAGCCGTTCTACCTCGCGGTGGGGCGCGAGGTGGAGTTGTTCGAGGCCGCGAACGCCGCGCGGCTGCCCGTCATGCTCAAGGGGCCGACGGGCTGCGGCAAGACGCGCTTCGTCGAGCACATGGCTTGGCGTTTGGGCCGCCCGCTGATCACGGTCGCCTGCCACGAAGACCTCTCGGCGACAGACCTCGTCGGCCGCTTCCTGCTCGAAGGCGAGGAGACCGTCTGGCACGACGGCCCGCTGACGGCGGCCGTGCGCGGCGGCGCCATCTGCTATCTGGACGAGGTGGTCGAGGCGCGCAAGGACACGGTCGTCATCATCCACCC
>DATFHD010000094.1:0-15555 GCA_035248785.1 Pyrinomonadaceae bacterium
TTGACTCGCGCGACTCGATTTTCGACTCGCTCCGGCTATGGCAGGACGCGAACCACGACGGGGTGTCGCAGCCCGGGGAGTTGCACACGCTGCCCTCCCTGAGCGTGGCGCGGCTGCACCTCGACTACAAGGAGTCGAAGAAGACGGACGAGTTCGGCAACCAGTTCCGCTACCGGGCGAAGGTGGACGACGCGAAGGGGGCTAAAGTTAACCGCTGGGCGTGGGACGTGTTCCTCGTCTCCGACCGGTGAGAGCAGGCGACGCTTGAGAGACAGAACCGCCCGGCTGCTTAAGTGCTGCCGGGCGATTTTGATCAGGGCGAGACTGTCTTTACCCGTACTCCTCTCACGCTCAGTGCGCGGTGTGCGTCTCGTGTGCGTGGTCGCCGCCGGGGGCGAGCGGGGCGCGGTAGTCGCCGAAGCGGAACTCGGCCTCGGGCGCGTCGAAGCTGTAAACGTCGAAGCCGTAGGCGTCGAAGTACGCCACGAGGTCGTCGGCCGTGCGCAGGAAGAGGACTGGCTGGTAGCCGGCGTCGGCGCGTATCTCCAAAAGGCGCTCGACGATCTCCAGCGGGGCGAAGGTTCTCACCGGGTCTCTGTAGGTCGCCATGTTCCTTGCCTCCTTTCCCGTCCCGCGGGGCTCGAATGCCGACGTGCACGCCCCGCTGACACACTTCTGATGTACGCCGAAGCGGCCACAGTTGTTTGCAAAGCGGGTGACATTTCCGTTACGACTTTTAACGGAAGTCTCGCCACGCGGGCGCCGCCGGACAGAGCGCCGCCGCCCCTCCTTAAACTTAACACTTGCAAAGACGCCCGCCCATCTGTCATTTTAGACGTAAGGGCCGCCCGCCCGGTTCCGCAGTTTTGCCGCCCCGCGTCCACTTTACCTACGCGACGCGCCCGCACACAGCACCCCTTTGGAGCAGATTTGATGAGCACACCCCAAGCGCCTTTTTCCGCGCCGACGCCCCCCGCGCCCGGCGCGCAGCAGCCGCAGTTAAACTTCCTGAACGTCCTCCAGCGAATGCTCTCGGTCTCGGACAAGGTCAGCGACCTTATTTTCTCGCCCGGCCGTCCGCCGCAGGTCGAGCTGATGGGCGAGTTGCAGCCCGTTGCCGTGCCGGGGCTCGAAAAGCTCCTGCCGGCGCACACGGCCTCGCTAGCGAAACTCATCATCGGCACGCATCAGGTGGCGGGCGAGAATCTGGACAAGTTCGGCTCGGCCGACCTCTCGTTCAGCGCGCCGGGCCTCGCGCGCTTCCGCGTCAACATCTTCATGCAGCGGGGCACGCACGCCATCGTCATGCGCGTCATCCCGGCGCGACCGCCGCAGTGGAGCGACTTCAACCTGCCGCCTGTCCTCAAAGAGATCGCCGGTTTCAAGAACGGCATCGTCCTCGTCACAGGCCCGACCGGCTCGGGCAAGTCTACGACGCTCGCCGCCGTCATAGACCTCGTCAACGAGTCGAAGGCGTATCACATCGTCACCATCGAAGACCCGATAGAGTTCCTGCACCCGCACAAGAAGTCCACCATACATCAGCGGGAACTCCACTCCGACACGCCGAACTTCGCGCTCGCCCTGCGCGCGGCGCTGCGTCAGGCGCCGAAGGTCATCCTCGTCGGCGAGATGCGCGACCGCGAGACCATCGAAGTCGCGCTCGAAGCGGCCGAGACCGGACACCTCGTCCTCTCGACGCTCCACACCATTGACGCCTCCAAAACCGTTGACCGCATCATCGGCGTCTTCCCCAAGAACGAGGAGAAGTCCATCCGCACGCGCCTCTCTCAGTCTTTCCGCTTCATCGTCTCGCAGCGCTTAATCCCGCGCGCCGACGCGACCGGGCGCATCGCGGCCATCGAGATTCTGAAGTCCACCGCGCGCACGCGCGAGTACATGGAGTACGGCGAGCGCGAGGGCAAGTCGCTCCTCGACGCGATGGAGCAGGGTGACATGGACGGCATGCAGACCTTCGACAGCGTCCTCGAAACTTACGTCCGCGACGGCCTCGTCAAGAAGGAGGACGCGCTCGCCTACGCTACCAATCACGGCAACCTTCTGCTCCGCCTGAGCGACCTCGGCGCGATGTCCGCCGCCGCCCAACCCTCCGCCAACGGCGGCGGCAACTCCATGCTCGACATGCTCGAATAGCCCCTTCGGGGAAGGCAAAAGGCGAACTTCAAAAGGCAAAAGGCAAAGGTGAGGACGGCCGTACGACACGGCTCCCGTCCTCATTTTTGCCTTTTGCAGGTTGCCTTTTGCCTTTTGCCTTCACACAATGGCGGCAACCGTGCTGCGGCCGGAGGGCTTCAAACCGTCGTGGGTTCGCTTAGACAAAGGACGTGGGGAATAAAGCTGTCGCTGCTGCTGGCGGCGCTGCTCGCGCTGTCAAACGCGGTGCCTGTTGCGCCGCGTGCGTTGCCGCGTGCGGCGGGCGCGGCGCCGCAGGCGTCGGAGCCTGCCCCCTTGAGCTTGGCGCTTGAGCCGGGCGGGGAGGTCTACGTCGAGAACAGGCAGGGCGGCGTCTCCGTCCAAATCTGGGACGGCGCCGAGGTCTTGCTGCTGGTGTATGGGCCGGGCGCGCTCGTCAGCAACGCGAAGCCCGCGGCGAAGGGCAGGGGGCGCGCGGCACGCGGGAAGGCGGGCGCGGCGCGTTCGACTCCCCCGCTCAGCATCGAACGCGGGCAGGGCTCGCTCAGGATTGTCGCACGCGCGCCGTCGGCGCCCGCGCCGCAGTTGAACATAAGGCTCATCGTCCCGGTCACGGCGCGTCTGAAGGTCTACACGTCTGGCGGCGCGTTCGACCTCAACGGCCTGCCCGCCGCGCTCGACGCGCAGACGCTCTCGGGCGACATGCGCCTCGAACTGCCCGCTTCGCCCGACGCGAGCCTGACGGCGCAGTCCCTCAACGGCTCGGTCGCGCTGGCGCGCGGAGTCGAATCGCCGCGGGCTGACGCGCGCGTGCTCAGCGGGAAGTTTCAGACGCGCTGGGGCGCGGGCGGCGGCAGCGTCAACCTCTTCTCGGGCCGCGGTCGCATCAGCCTCGAAGCCCCCGGCTCGGGCCAGACCGTGTCGGCCGCGCAGTTGAACGAAGACCCGACGGAGCATCCTCCGGAAGTGGAGGCGACGCCGCGCCCGACCGCCGACGCGCCGCGTCGCGGGGCCGTCGTGCGCCGGAACCGCGTGCGCGAGACGCAGGAGGACGCGCCCGTCTTGACGACGCAACGCCCGCGCCCGCAGCCCACAGAGACGCCGCAGGAGGTTGACGAGGACGAGGTCGTGCGCGTCGAGTCTGACCTCGTCACGCTCAACGTCTCTGTGATTGACCGCGCGAGCGGGCGAGGGTTGCAGGGCTTGACGGCCGAAGACTTCCGCGTCTACGAGGACAACGTCGAGCAGCACGTAGAGCACTTCGAGACGGCCGAGGCGCCGTTTGACCTGCTGCTCCTGCTCGACCTCTCGGGCTCGACCGCGCGCGTCACCGACACGATACGCGCCGCCGCACGCCGCTTCGTCTCCGCCACGCGCCCGCAGGATCGCGTCGGCATCATCGCCTTCGCGGGCGAGACTTCCGTCGTCTCGCCTCTGACGAGCGACCGCGCCGCCCTGCGCTCCTCGCTCGACCGCCTCGCGAAGCCCGCGGGCGACACGCGCTTCTACGACTCGCTCGCCTACGCGCTCGACTACATGACGCGCGGCGCAGACCCCGCGCGCCGCCGCGCCGTAATCGTCATGAGCGACGGGCTTGACTCGACGCTCCCGAACGTGACGGGCGTCGGCTCGACGCTCCCTTACAACGAGCTTCGCAGCCGCGTGCAGGAGTTCGAAGGCGTCGTCTACTCGGTCTGGACGAATACGGAGTTCTACGAGGCTTTCAGCCCGCTCGACATACAGCCCGAGACCTACGACCTCGCGCACGACCGCATGTCCGAACTGGCCGAGGCCGGCGGCGGCCTCTTCTACGAGGTCGAAAAACTCGAAGACTTGGCCGGCGCCTACGAGCGCGTCGTCGCAGACCTCGGCACCGTCTACGGCCTCTCCTACCGCCCGACCAACAAGCTGCGTGACGGCTCTTGGCGCGCCATACGCGTCCGACTCCCGCGCCGCCCCGAAGCCGTCGCGCGCGGCCGCCGCGGCTACTACGCGAAGTAGAGGTTGGAGGTTAGTAGTTGAGTCTAAACAGCGGCGGCTTCATCAACGGTGATTGATGAAGCCGCCGCCGTCTTGAATGTATTTACTAACCTCTAACCTCTAACCTCTACTCCCTGCCCGTCAGGGCTTCTCCTCCGGCTCCTCGTAGGCGCCGAAGGCGAGGAGGAGCGAGGCGGTCTCGTCGTGTTCGTTGTCGCGCGCGTACCAGAGGGCCGAGTGGCCGTCTTCGTCGCGCAGGCTCAGGTCTGCGCCGGCGAGGAGGAGGGCGCGGACGGTTTCGGTCGCGCCGGCCTGCGCCGCGGCCATCAGCGCCGTGTAGCCGGCCTTGTTCCGCGCGTTGACCTTCGCGCCCGAGCGCAGGAGGAGTTCGACCACCTCCTGACGGCCGTACGAAGCCGCGGACATGAGCGCCGTGTTGCCGTCCTCGTCGCGCGGGTTGACCTTCGCGCCCGCGTCGAGCAGGTCGCGCACGATGTCGGCCGAGGTGCTGTCGTTCATGCGCATGAGCGCCGTCTGCTTGTAGGAGAGGCGTTCGTTGGCGCGCGCGCCGCGCCACAGAAGCTCGCGGACGATGTCGCGGTTGTTGTTCTCGAAAGCCTGCGCGAGCGCCGTGAGGCCGACGCCTTTGTCCAAGACGTTCACGTCCGCGCCCCCGAAGAGCAGGAGCCGCCTGACGGCTTCGAGGTCGTTCTCCTTCGCGGCCTTCACCAGCGGCTCGCTCGGCTCGATGACGACGGCGACGACGCCCATCTCGACCGGCTCGCTCGGTTCCAGCGTCACGTCCGAACGCTGCGCCGAGCCGTCCTGAACCGTCAACTTCTCCAACATCGAAGACGCGAAGCCCTCGCGCGCGAACGTCAGCGTGTAAGCCCCTCCGGGCAGCGCGTCGAAGCTGTACACGCCCTCGTCGTTGGTCGCGGCCGTGAGCTGCGCGCCGGTCTGTTCGTTCTTGAGCGTGACCCGCGTGGCGGGGATGACGGCGCCGTTCGGGTCGGAGACCGTCCCCGCGAGCGAGGCGGAGCCGGAGCCGGCTGCCTCCTTCTCTTTGTTGCCGTTCTCGGCGGCGCGTACGTCCATTCGGCGCGCGGGCTCGGGCGCGGACGCCTGCGCCTGCGCGGCGGCGGCGGAGCAGAGCGTGAGTGCTGCGCCGAAGGCGCCCGCGGCGAGGCGCGAGACGCGGCGCCTTATCTGATAGAGCGGCTCGGCGAGTGTGCGCGTGCGCGGAAAGCCGCCGGGGTCGCGCTCGATGCGCAGGCAGAGACGCCCGCCCGAGCGGCGTACGAGTTCCGAAGCCTGCGCGGGCGTGATCTCGGAAAGGTTGTGTACGTGCAGGCTGCAATGCGCGCAGAAGCGCACGCGTTTGTTGCCGGCCATCGAGTTCCATTCGGCCGAACAGGGCTTGCTGATTTGCAGGCGTTCGTGCGGTCTCGGAAGTTTTCGCGGCATGGGTAGGCTCCTCTCTCGTTCGTTTGCTTTGAGCGGTCAGAGAGCCGGGGAGTCGCTCCTCTTGAAGGGCTTCGACACGCGTGCGCGCGCCGAAGTCCCCTCCGGGACTTGCCGTGAATGTGACCCTGTGATGCCAGCCCGCGCGCGGATGGTTGTTGAAGGCCGCGGACTCTTTACGAAAAATCGGACGGCCGCTGGATAGAAGGAAGACAGACTGTGAGCGTTAACCGCGGGCGCCCTTAATCTTTGAACCACTGCTCGACGGAGAAGCGCAGGGAGGGGAAGACGGCCGACTCGACCTGCTCGCCGGGGCCGAAAGTTCGGCCTTCGTCGAAGCCGGCGCCGGTCTGCCGCCGCACCTCGACGGTCTGCGCCGCCTCGTCAATCAGCCACAACTCGCGCACGCCGAGCGCGCCGTACGTGTCGGCCTTCGTGTGACGGTCATAGACAGCCGAGCCGGGCGAGACGACTTCGACGACGAGGTCGGCCGTCTCGCGGTGATTCGGGTCGAGCCGCGCTTCGAGTTCGGCCGAGAGATAGAGCAGGTCTGGCTCAAGATACGTCCGCTTGCTCGTCCAGATGGCCGCCCGCGGGACGAGAAGACTACCTTTGTCATCTGCCTCCACTAAATAGACGGTGAGCAGGCGATTTAATCTCTTAACTACGTAGTCGTGCGTGTATTCGGGAGGAGGTGACATGAAGAGAACTCCGGCGATGAGTTCAAGCTTCGACCTGTCTGGCGGGTCAGGCAGTTGCCAAAACTCCTCAAGCGTGTAGGTCTTCACCAGCGGCGAGGTCGTAAAAGTTTTGACCGGCGGTGGAGCGTCTACCTTCGTACTCATCGGAAGCCTCTGGCCGGCGAGTATATCACCCGCCGCGGCGGGCCGGGCGCGATTTTCCCGGCCGCGGGCAAACGCGGGCGTTCTGCTGTTAGACTTAGGGCCGTCTGCAAATCTTGAGGCGTTTTCGCGGCAGCGCGCGGGGCGTCTGGGGCGTCTAAGCTGAGGTATGCGAACAAGGGGAAGCCATCTTCTAATCTTCTTCATCATCCTCGCGGCAGCGGCCGTGGGGCTCGTGGCGTTCATGTCGAAGCGCTCGCGTTCGCGCGTCGTGTCGCCCGTCCTCGCCGCCGCCGACGAGACGGCGCCGCCGCCGCGCCGGACTCTGCCGCCGCTGCCCATGCGCCCGCTCTCGCCGCGCCTCAAGTCTCTGCGCAGTCGCGCGATGGAGACGGCGTCGCAGGTGCGCGGGCTGGACTGGCAGGGCGAGGTCGGGATGACCGAGCTTTCGGGCTGGGAGTACGGCACGCGCACGAAGGAGATCGCTGACGTGCTCGGCACCGACGACCTGAAGGGCCTGAGCCGTCTGGCGGTCGCGGGCGGGATGCTGCCCGAGGGGACTGACCTCGCCGCGTTAGCCGTCAGCTTCACGGCGGCGACGGCCGGCGCGACCTACTCGCCGCTCGACAAGCAGGTGCTTCTCGTCTCAGACCGCGGCGGCTTCCGCGACACGGGGCTGCTCACGCACGAGTTCGTACACGCCTTGCAGGATCAGCACTTCGATTTGCTCAAGCTGATGCTCGCGCGCCCCTTCAGCTTTGACCGGGAGGAGGCGGCCTTCGCACTCGTAGAGGGCGACGCCGTCAGCGTCGAGCGGCGCGCGGCTCAGGGCGACGCGTGGGCGAAGAAGACGCTCGAAGACGTGGCGCGCGAGGAGGACGAGCGCTACGCCTCTTACCGCAAAGGCATCGGCGCCCTCTTCCCGCCGCTTTTGACGGAGACCTTCATCTTCCGCTACCGCGACGGCCTGCGCTTCGTCGAAGCGCTCAGGCGCGCGCGGCCCGCGGTCAACGTTGACGAAGTCTTCCGGCGCCCGCCCGTCTCTTCAGAGCAGGTTTTGCATCCGGAGAAGTATCTGGCGGGCGAGGCGCCGCGCGAGGTGGAAGCGAACGCGGAAGGGTTCGCCGACGAGGGCTGGCGCCTGACGGCCACGACGCCGCTCGGCGAGGTCGGCGTGCGCGGCCTACTGATGTCGGGCGTGGCCGTGGAAGAGGCGAAGCGCGCGGCCGCGGGCTGGGGCGGCGACCGCACGTTCCTCTACGAGCGCGAGGGGCACGCGGCCGTCTTCGTCTGGAAGTCTGTCTGGGACACCGCGCGCGACGCGCAGGAGTTCTTCCGCGCCTACAACACTGTGCTCGGCGGGCGCGCGGCGGCCGGCGCGGGCGCAAACGAGTCGGAGCGCGTCTGGCGCGAGGGCTCAATCGTCACGCGCGTACGCGTCGAGGGCGACTCTGTGACGGTCGTGCGCTGCTCCGAGCAGGACGCCGACACGGCGTTCAGGCTCGCCTCCGAAGGAAGATGAAGGCCGCCGGGAAGCGGATGAAGGCGTGCGTGGAGGGGCTTCAAAGTTCTTGTCAGGCGGGGCGTGCGGGAGTATGCTCTAGGCGCAACTCTTCCCTGAGTCCCAAACTTCTTCGAGGAAGTGCCCACATGAAAAGAATCCTGAACGCCTCATTACTGAGTTTAGCGGCGCTGGCCGTCGTCACGTTGTGCGGCGGCGCGGCGAGTGCGCAGAGCGGTGGCGCGGCGAGTGCGCAGATACGTGACGCGCGCGTCGTACGTGCGCGCGCGGGCGGCGTTAACTTTGTCTCGGGCGACGTGAGCGTGCGCCCGGCCGACGGCAAGGACTGGGCCGAGGTCACGACGAGCGACGAGCTGAAGACGGGCGACGAGGTGCGCACGGGCGCCGACGGCCGCGTCGAAGTCCTGCTCAACCCCGGCTCCTACTTCCGCGCGGGCGGCGCCACGCGGTTCACGATGGCCGACGCGTCGCTCGAAGACCTGCGCGTCAGCGTCACGCGCGGCAGCGCCGTCGTCGAGGCGACCGGCTACGGCTTCGGAGGCTCAGACCTCTCGATCACGGTCGAGACGCCGCGCACCGTCGTCCGCATCATACGTAGCGGCGTCTACCGCGTTGACGTGAGCCCGTCGGGCGTCACCGAGGTCGCGGTAATCAAGGGGCGTGCCTTCGTCGGCACGGTGCTCGTCAAGGCGGGCAAGGTCGCGCGCGAGGGCGCGTACGGGGTCGAGGTCGCGAAGCTCGAAAAGAAGGATCGCGACCCGCTCGAACAGTGGAGCCGCGACCGCGGCAAGGAACTGGCGAAGGCCAACGAGAAGCTCAACCGCCGCGGCATCTACACGTCGCTGGCGTCGCTGTCCGGCTACGGCGGGCGCTACGGCTACGGCGTCTGGCTCTGGAACCAGAACTCGTCCTGCTACACGTTCCTGCCCTTCAACACCTACTACTGGCAGTCGCCCTACGGCTTCTGGTACGGCACGGGCGCGTACTTCTACCCCGGCACCGGCTACGGCGGCGGCGGCAACTTCATCGGCGGCACCAACCCGGCGCCGAACAACTCTGGCAACGGGAACGTCGGCGCGGCCGCGCCCGGCGGGAAGCCGATGCCCGAGCGCGGGATACAGCCTCCGCGCGAGATGCCGCGCGAGCAGCCACGCGAGATGCCTCCGCCGCACGAGACGATAACGCCCGTGCGCGAGGCGATGCCGGTGCAGCAGTCAATGCCGATGCAGCAGTCCATGCCTTCGCCGCCGTCGGCGCCCGCGCGGGCGATGGAGAATACGCCGCAGCAGATGTCGCCGCCCGAGTAAACCGCCCGGGCTTTGAAACGCGAGAAGCGAATCGCCCCGTCAGCCGCTACTTGCGCGCTGGCGGGGCGATTTCGTTTGCGACGACGAGCGCGGAGTGTGTGACGGCGGCCAAGCCGTTGCCGGGGAAGACCGTGTCCCCGACCATGAAGAGATGCGGGACGGGAGCCCTGTGCGTCAGCGCGTCGGGGCCATAAACTTCGGGCGACTGCCCCGTGCCGCCGACCATGCCGAGGCGTCGGCGCGTGCGTTCGTAGAGGGTGCGCGGCGTGGCGGTCTCGATGACTTCCGCGCCCGAGCCGAGTTCGGGGAGCGCGGCGTGCATGCGCGCCCAGAGCGCTTCGAGGGTGCGCGCGTCCTGCTCTTCGTGCTCGGTCTCGTCGGAGTGGAAGGCAAACCACTGTTCGGCGTCTGTGAAGGCATTAACGGTCGCGGCGCGTTTTCCTTCCGGCGCGCGCGCGTCCCACGCGGGCGCGGCGCCGAGCATGAAGAGGTCGCTTTCGGCGTCGAACGGCGAGTCCTCCTGTCTGTCCGAGAGCGCGAGGATTTTGTCGGAAGGGAGGCGGCGCGCGGCCTCTTCGTCGAGGCTCAGGAAGATTTGATAAGCGCCCCAGCCGCGGAGGCGTTTGAGCGCGGCGCGCACGCGGGGCGGTGTGCGGTCTGCGCCGACGAGCTTGCCGTAGGTGTCCCAGACTGTGAGGTTGCTGACGACCGCGCGCGTGGCCTCGACCGTTTCGCCGCTCAGGAGTGTGACGCCCGCCGCACGCCCCCGCGCGTCGTATGCGAGCCGGAGCGCCGTCGTGTCGAGACGCAGGGCGCCGCCGCTCTTCTTTATCGAGTCCGCGAGTGCGTCGGCGAGCGACTGCGCGCCGCCCTCTATCGCGTGCATCCCGCGCAAGGGTTGAGAGAGCGCGGCGCAGGCGTAGAGGTAGGAGCAGACTTCGGACGGCGACTGCGCGAATATCTGTAGCTGCGCGTCAACAAAGCGTCGGAAGCGCGCGGAGGTTTGCGAGAGGTGTCGGGCGGCCGTCTCTTCGCGCGCGGCGAGGATGCGCGGGGCGAGCCGCGGCTCGGAAGCGACGACCTTCATCAACTGAAGCCGCGACGCCGTGTTGAGCGACGGCACGCGCCGCGCCGCGCGCGTGAGCGCCTCGCCGACCTGCGCGGCCTCGCGGTAGAAGGCGACGACCGCCTCAGCGCATTCTGGGAAGACTTGACGCAACGTCGCCTCGAAATCTTCCAACGGGCCGCCGACGCGCACGTCCTCGCCGTCAGGGAGTCGCACGGTGTAGGCGGGCGCGACCTCGCGCGCCTCGGGCGGCGCAACCGGCAACTCCGCGAAGACTCTCGTGTGCAGCCCGCCCGGCTCCCAAGAGGCGTAGAGGCCGGCGCCCGCCTCGAAGTCGTGGCCGTGCAGTTCGTAGTTCGCGGCGCAGCCGCCGGGCGTCGAATTGCGTTCAAGCAAACAGACCTTGACGCCGCGCGCCGCCAGCAGCGCCGCGGCGGTCAGGCCGCCGATGCCCCCGCCGACGACTACGACCTCGTAAGCCATCTCAGAGGATGCCGTGTAGTCTCAACAGTAGTTCGATGAGGAGTCCGGGTGCGGGCGGCACTGGCGCGGGCGTCGGGGCCGTCGGCAGGAGACGTTCGAGGTACGGGTTGAGGACGATGAGGACGGCCTGTATCGAGTTGAAGACGAGGTGGACGACGAAGCAGGGGAGGAGCTTGCCCGTGTACGCGCGTATGAGCGTGAGCGCTATGCTGAGGAGCAGTATCGTGGCGATGACGCCGTAGCTCGGCCAGTACTGCGGGACGTGTATCGCCGCGAAGATGGAGAGCACCAGTACGACCGCCAGCCCCGCGCCGGCCAGACGGCGCAGCGCCGAGTAGAGCACGCCGCGGAAGACGATCTCTTCGACGAGCGGCGCCGTGAACGTCGCGGCGAAGGCCGTCATCAGCGCGGCCCTGCGCGAGCTCTGAATCATCCGTTCGAGCGCGTTGTCCGGACTCCCCGTCAGCCAGATGATGCCGGTGCCGAGCAGCAGCAGCCCGACGGCGAGCGCGGCGCTCCGCCAGAAGGTGAGGCGCGGCGCCCACTCCCAGCCGAGCGTGCGCAGGAGGGGGTACTTGCCCGCGCGCGTCACGAGCAGCCACGCCAGCCCGAGCGTCAGCAGGTGCGCCGGAATGATGGAGGCGATCTGGACGAAGATGGCGCCCGCGTCCTTCGTAGCGAAGTCGCCGAGTGCCTGCGGCGTG
Organism: Pyrinomonadaceae bacterium; assembly: GCA_035248785.1. GTDB lineage: Bacteria > Acidobacteriota > Blastocatellia > Pyrinomonadales > Pyrinomonadaceae > QHXN01. The sequence goes on from DATFHD010000094.1 coordinate 11,523, forward strand.
AGCGGGATGCCGCGCCTGATGGCGTAAGGCGTCAGGAACACTGCCTGCGCGACGGCCATCAGCACGAAGCTCAGTACCAGCAGCCCGAGTGCGCCCGGCAAGCCCCAAGGCGGGTTGTCGGGGTTGACCGCGGCCCGCGCCGGCTCGTCCGGCGGAAGCCCCTCCGCACTCTCGCGTGGAAATGTCAGCGGCGGTGTGCCCACACCGCGAGTGTAAAAGAGGCGGCGCGGAAGGGTCAAACGGGAGGGAGTAGACAGTAGACAGTAGTCAGTAGTCAGTAGAAATACTTTCTTATGACGAACCGCCCGAATGTCAGCGTCAACGACCACGACGCGGAGCGCTACTGACTACTGTCTACTGACTACTTCTTCAAAGTGTTTCTCCATCGCCTCGCGCACCCGTTCGATGAGGGCGGGGAGGTCTGCTTCCGTGAGGCCGGCGGTGGGGATGGGCGGGTCGAGGTGCATGTCCACGTGACCGGCGCGAAGTATCATCGAGCCGCGGGGCATCGCGCGGCGCGTGCCGACGATGGCGACGGGGACGACGGGCAGGCCGGACTCAAGCGCGAGACGGAAGCCGCCCTTCTTGAGCGGTTGGAGCGAGCCGTCGCGCGTGCGCGTGCCTTCGGGGAAGAGGAAGGCCGAGACGCCGCCGCCGAGTGTCTGCGCCGCATGGTGGAGGCTTTCGATTGACTCGGCCGTCGAGCCGCGGTTGATGGGAATCTGCCCCGAGCGCGTCATGTGCCAGCCGAGGAAGGGGATGTGGAAGACTTCGCGCTTGGCGGCGATGCGGAGCTGCGCCGGCAGGTAGCCGAGCATGACGGGGATGTCCATCCAGCTCTGGTGCGTCGAGAGGAAGACGTAACTTTCGCCCTCGCGCAGGTGCTCTGCGCCGTGGACGCGCACGTCGAGCATCGCCGTCCGCGCGATCATCCGGCTCCAACTGCTCGCGCACCAATGCTGCAAGCGCCCGCGCCGGTCGAAGAGCGAACAGACGAGCGACAGCGACCCCATCACAACCGTGTAGAGCGCGACCAGCGGCCACGCCACCGACGTGTGAACATAATTCAGAAAGGTCGGCGGGCTCGGCGGCGGGGTGGTGGGGACTTGAGACTTCAAATCTGAAAATTGAAATTGAGGCGGCGGGCGGCGAGCAGCAGGCCGATGATGGTCTTGGCGTCTTCGATCTCGCCGGAGGCGACCATCGCGAGCGCACGCTCGAAGGGCAGGCGCACGACTTCGATTATCTCGTCTTCCTCGTGGCGGCGCGCGGTCTCGCGCAGTTCGGTGGCGAGGAAGACCCACAGACGCTCTTCGCAGAAGCCCGGCGTAGTGTAGAACTCCGAGAGCTGTTCGACGCGCCCGGCGACGACGCCTAACTCCTCTTCCAGTTCGCGCGCGGCCGTCTCTTCGGGGCGCTCGCCGGGGTCGAGCTTGCCCGCGGGCAGTTCCAGAACGTACTTGCCGGCCGGGTGCCTGTACTGGCTGACGAGCGCCGTCGTCCCGTCGTCAAACACGGGCACGGCCGCCGCGCCGCCCGGGTGGCCTACGACCTCGCGCAGGTAAGTCTTCTCGCCCTCGCGCACGATCTCGCGCCTGACGCGGATGAGCTTCCCGCCGAAGACCTCTTCGCTCGACAGAATTTCGGGCTGTTCCTTTTCCATCTCCCCTTCAATACTCCGACACCTTCGGGCGCGGCTTGTCGTCTTTGCCGGCGGGGCGCGTCTCGTTGAAGCGGACGCCGGTCACGTCGGAGCTGATGAAGAAGTGCCGGCGCCCCGTCGCGTCGCGGTCGCCCGCGCGGACGGGGTCGGCGTTGACGGTGTAGCCGCCGGACTGTTCGCCGCTGCGCGGCTGCACCTTCAAGGTGAAGGCGTAGCCGCTGGCGACGGGCGGGTCGCCGCTCAGCTCTGCCTGAAAGATGCCCGCGTCAATCATTTGCCTGAACGTGCCGTACTCCTTGTACGTCTCGAAGTACAACTGCTCGGCGGCCTGTATGTTTTCGAGGTTGGTGAGCGCCGCCGACTCGTTGGCCGCGATGACGCGCCGCTGAAGCATGTCGTCGTACATGCGCAGCGCGAGCCAGCCGAGCGGGACGAGGACGAGCACGCCGACGCCCGCGACGATTAACGCCGTCCGCCAGAGGCGCTTCGATTCCGGTCTGTCGCTCATACGTTCCGAATGTCAGGAATGTCGGCCGGACTTCGGCCGAAGGTTTATTGAAAGCCTTCGCCTCGTTCGAGCAGCGCCTTCACCTCGCCGACGAGGTAGAGCGAGCCGGTCACGCAGACCGTCCCGCCCTCTGGCGTCTGCGAGAGCGCTATGTGGAGCGCGTCGCGGCTCGAAGGGGCGAGCGCGATTGTACTCGAAGAGGGCGGGACGGGCACGGCGCGGAGCAGTTCCTCGACCGTCGCCGAGCGCGGGCTCGCGGGCGCCGTCAGGACGAGCCGCGACGCGGCGGGGAAGAGCGCGCGCCCGATCTCCGTCAACTCTTTGTCGCGCATCGCGCCGAAGACGATTGTTAAAGGTCGGGCGGCGAACTCGTCCAGATAAGCGCGAAGGGCGAGCGCGCCCGCCGCGTTGTGCGCGCCGTCGAAGAGCAGAGCGCGCCCGCCACTCTCGACCAACTCAAGCCGCCCCGCGTGCTCGGCCCGTTCAAGCCCTTCGACGACGTGCCCGCGTGTGATGTTGAATCCCTCTTCCGCCAGCGTCTCGGCCAGCGCGACGGCCACGGCCGCGTTCGTCAACTGGTGGCGCCCGCGCAGCGCGAGCCGCACGCCGCTGTACACGCCGCGCCCCGTGCGGAGGGTGACGCGCAACCTTCCTTCGGCGGTGACTTCGTCAACTTCAATGTCGTCCGTCGCGCGGCGCGGCTCGACGCCGCACTCGCGGCAGCGGCGGAGGATGACTGCCTCAGCTTCCGGCTCCTGCGGCGCGACGACGGCGCGCACGCCCGGCCGTATGATGGCGGCCTTCTCCGCTGCTATCTCTGTGAGCGTGTCGCCCAGATACTCCTGATGGTCGAGCGCGACGGGCGTGACGGCGACCGTGGAGGCGCGCGCGGCGGTCGTCGCGTCGAGACGACCGCCGAGGCCCGTTTCGAGAATCGCCACGTCAACCTTCTCGTCCGCGAACGCGGAGAGCGCGATTCCCGTCACCTGCTCGAAGAAGGTCGGCAGCGCGCCCGACTCGCGCTCGACCTCTTCCGAAGCGGCGCGGACGCGCGTCGCGTGGCGCGCGAAGTTTTCCTGACTGATGTCGCGCCCGGCGACGCGCACGCGCTCGGTTATCGAGACGAGGTGCGGGGAGGTGTAGAGGCCGGCGCGCACGTCGGCCGCGCGGCAGACCGAGTCGAGCATCGCGGCCGTCGAGCCCTTGCCGTTCGTGCCGGCGATCTGTACGGAGGGGAATGAGTCCTGCGGGCGGCCGAGTCGTTCGAGCAGGCGCGCGACGTTCTCAAGGCCGAGCTTGATGGCCGTCGTCTCGTGGCCGAGGCTGAGGAGGTAGCTGACCGACTCGTTGAAGTTCACTTCACTTCGGACTTGGCGGGCTTCTCTTCGCGCGCGTCCTGCGGGGCGAGGGCGCCGTCGCCGTTGTTGGTGGCGGGGAGTTCGGCCTTGAAGGGTTTGGGCTGGCCGCCGGGGTTGTAGGCGAAGTCGAGCGCGCGCACTATCCAGTCGCGCATCTCGCGGCGGTCAACGACGGCGTCGAGCATGCCGTGCTCTAGAAGGAACTCGGCGGTCTGGAAGTTCTCGGGGAGCTTCTGGCGGATGGTCTGCTCGATGACGCGCGGGCCGGCGAAGCCGATGAGCGCTTTGGGCTCGGCGATGTTGAGGTCGCCGAGCATGGCGAAACTGGCGGTCACGCCCCCGGTCGTCGGGTTGGTCATCACCGAGACGAAGGGGAGCCGCGCCTCGGCGAGCAGCGCGAGCGCCGCGGAGATTTTCGCCATCTGCATCAGCGACAAGATCCCTTCCTGCATGCGCGCGCCGCCGGACGTCGAGATGATGATGAGCGGCTCTTTCTTTTCGACT